>CAYRFM010000035.1:44829-50258 GCA_964423555.1 uncultured Holophagae bacterium
GCTGGGGACCCTGGCAGGGCGGCATGGCGGCCGGCCACAGCGCTCAAGCCGCCCTGACACGCCAAGGTTTCGGCTTTCTCACGCCTGATGCCGGCCTCGCCCTGCTCGATCTGGCCCTTGCCAGCGGCGCACCCCACCTGGCCGCCGTCCAGTGCGATTGGCCGCGCTATCGCCAAGCCGTCGCCCAGCTCCCAAGCCTGCTCGTGGAACTCGCCGGCCCGCCCGCAGCCAGCAAACCCACTGGCTCCGACTTCCGCACCACCCTCGAGGCCGTCGCCCCCGCCAAGCGCCGCGAGACCCTCGCCCAAGCGCTCGGCGATCTGGCCCGGACCAGCTTCGGCGCCGCACTCAAGCCCAACACACCCTTCATGGAACAGGGTTTCGATTCCCTGATGATGGTCAACCTCCAGGGCCAGCTCAACCAACTGCTTGGTCTTCGCATCAGTACCGCGACCCTGTTCTCCTACCCCACCCTGAACAAACTCGTAGGCTACCTCTTCGACGACGTCTATAAGCTCGCCGAAGAGGAGGCGCCCGCCGCGGTTGCGCCCGCGGCGCCCGAGCTGAGTCTCGACGAGCTCAGCGCCGACGAACTGGAGCGTTTTATCCAGCAGGAAATCGCCCAGATGTCACTCGATTTGAACTAGGAGCGCCCCATGGCAGAGACACAAGAGGAAACCCTCAAGAAGGTCTTCCTCATGCTCAAGAAGAGCGAGGAACGCCGCAAGCAACTGGAACAGCGCCTGGCCGAGCCAATCGCCATCGTCGGCATGGCCTGCCGCTTTCCCGGCGGCGCCGACACACCGGCTGCCTTCTGGGACCTGCTCGCCGAGGGCCGCGACGCCATCTGCGAGGTCCCGCCTTCGCGCTGGCTGGCCCATCTCTACCACGACCCCGATCCCAGCGCGCCCGGCAAGACCTACGTCTCCAAGGGCGGCTTCATCGCCGAGCCGATCGACCGCTTCGACGAGACCTTCTTCAAGGTCACCCCGCTCGAGGCCGAGCGCATGGACCCCCAGCAACGCATGCTGCTGACCGTGTGTTGGGAGGCCCTCGAAGACGCCTTCATCCGCCCCTCGACCCTCGACGGCAGCAATACCGCCGTCATCGTCGGCCTCTGCAATTTCGACTACAGCCAATTGGATTGGCGCTCCGGCGACCCCCGCACGATCAGCGGCCACAGTGTGACCGGCAATGCCTTCAGCACCGCCAGCGGGCGCTTGGCCTATTTCCTCGGCTGCGAGGGTCCCAACTTCACCGTCGACACCGCCTGTTCCTCGACCCAGGTCGCGCTCCACCAGGCCGGCCTGGCCCTACACGCCGGCGAGTGCGACGCCGCCATTGTCGGCGCCGTCAACCTGATCCTCTCGCCCGCCTGCCACATCGGCTTCAGCAAGCTCGGCGCGCTCTCCCCCGACGGCCACTGCATGTCCTTCTCCGACCAGGCCAACGGCTATTCCCGCAGCGAGGGCTGCGGCGTCGTCATCCTGCAGCGCCTGAGCGACGCCGTCCGCGACGGCCGCCGCATCCATGGCAGCATCCGCGGCTCGGCGCTCAACCAGGACGGTCGCAGCAACGGCCTGACCGCGCCGCGCGGCTCCGCCCAGAGCCAGGTCGTGCGCCTGGCCATGGCCCGCGCCGGCTGCAAGGCCGAAGACATCGACTACATCGAAACCCACGGCACCGGCACGCGCCTGGGCGACCCGATCGAGGTCGACGCCCTGGCCGCAATTCACGGCAACCGGCCGGCCGATCGCCCGCTGCTGCTAGGCGCCGTCAAGTCCCAGGTCGGCCACGCCGAGGCCGCCGCGGGCATGACCGGCCTGCTCAAGGTCCTGCTCGCCTTCCGCCACCAGGCCCTCCCCGCCAACCTTCACTGCGACCAGCCCAACAGCCGGGTCGCCTGGTCTGACTACCCCATCGCCCTGGTCCGCCAACTCACCCCCTGGCCGCGCGGCGAACGCCCCCGCTTGGCCGGCCTCAGCGGCTTTAGCTTCAGCGGCGCCAACGCCCACCTGATCCTTGAGGAACCGCCCCTGGCCGAGCGCCGCCCCACGCCCGCGTCGTCCGAGGTGCTCCTGGTCCTCTCCGCCACCCGGCCCGAGGCCCTGCTCGCCCAGAGCACCCGCCTCGCCACCTGCCTCACCGGCCAGGCCAATCTCCACGACATCGCCCATACCACCCTACACGGCCGCGAGCGCCTGGCCCAGCGCCTGGCTGTCGTCGGCGACAGCGCCGACGCCCTGCGCGACCTGCTCGAGCGCGCCAGTGCCGGCGCGACGCATCAGGACCTGCTCATCGACCAGGCCGGCAGTCGCGATGGCGGTCTGGTCTTCCTCTTCCCCGGCCAGGGCGCCCAGTACGCCGGCATGGCCCAGCAACTCTATCTAGGCGAGCCCCGCTTCCGCGCGGCGCTGGACCACTGCGCCCAGCTGTTTGACGCGCACCTGCCCGAACCGCTGCTGCCCGTCCTTTTCGGCGAGCGCGGCGACCTGATCGAGCAGACCCGCTGGACCCAGCCCTGCCTGTTCGCCACTGCCCACGCCCTGGCCCAACTCTGGCTGGACTGGGGCCTCAAGCCCAACGGTCTGCTGGGCCACAGCATCGGCGAGCTCAACGCCGCCGTCATCGCCGGCATCTTCAGCCTCGAGGACGGCGTGCGCCTCGTCGCCGAACGGGCGCGCCTGATGGGGTCCGTGGCCACACCGGGCCGCATGGAGGCGGTCCTGGCCGACGAGACCGCCGTCGCCTCTGTCCTGCGCCAGCATCCCGAGGTCGTCATCGCCGCTTACAACGGCCCGCGCAACCACGTCATTTCCGGTCCCGCGGAGGCCGTCGCAGCGGCCGTCGCCGACCTGCGCGCCGCCGGCCATCGCACCGCGGTCGTGCGCGTATCCCAGGCCTTCCACTCGCCCCTGATGGACGAGATCCTGGCCGAGTTCGGCAAAACCGCCGCACAAATCACCTATCAGGCGCCGACGCTGCAGATCTTCAGCAACCGCGACGGCCGCGACCTCGGCCCAGCCATGGCGACCGCGCGCTACTGGGTCGAGCAGATCCGCGAGCCCGTCCACTTCCAACGCGGCTTCGAGCAGGCCTGCGCCAACGGCACCACCCTATTCATCGAAATGGGCTCCGGTATGCTCGGCCAAATGGCCCGCGCCATTGAGGTCGAGGCTCCACGCCCACTGCTGCTGCCCAGCCTCGGCAAAAAGGAACCCGATCGCCGCACCCTCAACCGCGCGCTCGGCCGCCTCTTCACCATCGACGCCCCGATCGCCTGGGAACAGGTCTTCCCGCCCGCGAATTTCGTCGACCTGCCGTTCTACGCGTTTCAGGAGCGCCGCCACTGGTTCGACGGCTACCGCGATCCCGTCCTGACCGCCGCCGCCGAACACGCCTGCCTGACCGTGCACTGGCGACCCTGTCCCCTGCCGGCCGCCGCAGCGGGCCCACTGCCGCCCCTGATCGGCCAGCCCGAACCGCTCGCCGCGCTGGCCCATGACCCGGACCTCACCGCTCAGCTCGGCCCCTGGCCCGACCACGAGTCGGGCCTCGCCCGCCTGGCCGCGGCCATCGCGAGCCGTGAGCACCTGGTCCTGGCCCTAGGCCAGACCGACGAGGACCCGCTGAACGAACGCGGCCCGCTGGCGCAACTGCAGCGCCTCTGCCAAGCCCTGGCTCGCGCTCACCAGGCACCCGCACTCACCGTCCTGACCCGCGGCCTGATGCCCGCGCAACCCAGCGACCGCCCAGACCACCCGGCTCAAGCCCTCGCCTGGGGCCTGCTGCGCGCCGCCGCCCTCGAACATCCCCAATGGCAGCTGACCCTGATCGACCTGCCGGCCCATGCGGGTCCCAACGACACGCCCTCCCTGCAGGCGCTGCTGGCGCGATCGGGGCACGGCTTCGCCGAGTTCGCCCTTCGCGACGGCCAGGCCTTCGCGCCTAGACTGGAGCCGGCCACCACGCCGACCACACCCTGTGTCGTCAAGCCGGGCGCCTGGTACGTCATCAGCGGCGGACTGGGCAGCCTGGGTCTGGCCACCGCCGCCTGGCTGGCCCGCCGCGGCGCGACCCACCTGGCCCTGCTCGGTCGCAGCGGCCGACCCAGCACCGCCGATGCCGAGCGCACGCCTGCCCATGCCAAAGTCCACCAGGCCCTCGAAGCCCTGGAACACGGGGGCGTGCGGCTGGCGACACCGGCCCTCGACATCACCGACGGCGAGCAGCTGGCCGCCTGCCTGAGCCAGCTGCGCGATGAGGCCCCCATCCGCGGCATCGTCCACGCCGCCGGCACCCTGACGACGGCACCGCTGGCCCACCTCGACTGGCCTACTTGCCTGAGGGTCTGCGCCGCTAAGGTTCTGGGCGCCGCCCTGCTCGACCGCCTGAGCGCCGCCGACCCGCTCGACTTCTTCGTCGCCTACGCCTCGATCGCCGGGGTCTGGGGAGGCCAGGACCTGACCTCCTACAGCGCCGCCAACGCCTACTTGGACGCCTTGATGGCCGCACGCCGCGCACGTGGCGCCGTTGCCATCAGCGTCGCCTGGGGCCCCTTCCGCGGCAGTGGCGTCTTCGCCGACGTCGCCGACAGCGAGGCCTTGCTCCAGCGCAACGGAATCCGCATGTTCGACCCGAGCCAGGCCGAGACCCTGTTCGAGCGCGCCTTCGCCGGCACCGACGAGGCCAGCGGCCTGGTCTGTGCCGACATCGACTGGCCGCGCCTCAGCCTGGCCCTGGAACAGGGCGGCCGCCGCAGCCTCTTCGACGCCCTGCGCGGCACCGCCAAAGCGCCGACGACCGGCGCGATAGCGGCCCGCCTCGCGGGCCTGGACCCAACCAGCCGCGATCGCGAGCTACGCAGCTACCTGGCCGCGCTGATCGCCGAGATCGGCCACTTCAGCGGCGAGCTGGCCGACGACTTCGGCTTCTTCGAAATGGGCATGGACTCCGTCATGACCCAACAGCTGCGCGAGCGCCTGCAGAACGACCTGCAACTCGAACTGCCGGCGACCCTGGCCTTCGACCACCCCACGCTCCAGGCACTCCACCAACACCTGCGCGATCAAATCCGGACCGAGACACCACCCGCCGCATCGATCGACGAGGCAGAAGACCCCGAGTACGAACAGATCAAGGCCCTACTCGCCCAAGCGCTCGAATAAAAGAATACGGGCGTGCCCCCAGGTGGGGCCGACCGCCGGTCGGCCTGTACCCCTGCAAGGATGTGGGGCCGACCGCCGGTCGGCCTGTACCCCTGCAAGTCCAACGGGACCCATGAAAGGACACGGCCCAGGTGCCCCCATGTGGGGCCGACCGCCGGTCGGCCTGTACCCCTGAAAATTCAACGGGACCCATGAAAGGAGACGGACCCAGGTGCCCCCAGGTGGGGCCGACCGCCGGTCGGCCTGTACCCCTGCAAGTCC
>CAYRFM010000035.1:50358-71686 GCA_964423555.1 uncultured Holophagae bacterium
GCCGGTCGGCCTGTACCCCTGCAAGTCCAACGGGACCCATGAAAGGACACGGCCCCAGGTGCCCCCAGGTGGGGCCGACCGCCGGTCGGCCTGTACCCCTGCAAGTCCAACGGGACCCATGAAAGGAGACGGCCCCAGGTGGGGCCGACCGCCGGTCGGCCTGTACCCCTGAAAGTTCAACGGGACCCATGAAAGGAGACGGCCCCAGGTGGGGCCGACCGCCGGTCGGCCTGTACCCCTGAAAATTCAACAGGACCCATGAAAGAAGACGGCAAGTAGGTGCAAAAGCCCTCTGGCGCGTTTCTAATGATGTCATACGAACTCCAACGCGGCGCCATGCCGCCTACCTATACCACGCTTGACCACAGCCCTCGCCCATCCGCTATTTTTACCCAGGAGGCGCCCAATGCGAATCTTAACGATCCTCGTCGCCCTGCTATGCCTGTTCAGCCCAGCATGCACCAAAAAGACAATCAAAACAGCCGCTAGCCCGATGAGCGGACCCATTCATATCAAAGTCACCGATGACAACGGCGATAACCTCCCCGGCGCGACCATCGTCATCGTAAGTAACGCCCAACCAACGCCTCGCTACCTGGTCTCGGGACAGGATGGCGTCGCCCTAGAGGCCTTGCCGGTTGGCGAAACCAGGATCAGCGTCGCCTTCAGTGGCTTTAAAAACCTGAACAAGTCCATCGTCCTCAAGCCCGACGTGCCGGAGGACCTCACGCTCGAGATTGAAGTGCAAGGATCGATCGCGGACGAACTGATCGTTACCGCAAGTCTGCCCGTCATCGACAGTTCTGTCAGGGGAATGCCCGCGCGTGTAGGCGCGTACTCACCACCGGCAATGAGCCGCCCTTACTTACCCGCAAAATGGGCACCTGAAATAGCACGCGCCGAGAACACATTCATCGACACCGCGCAGACGCCTGTCTCGACCTTCTCCGTGGATGTGGACACGGCAGCCTACAGCAACCTGCGCGCACATTTGCTCGACGAGCAGCGACCGAACCCCGAGGACCTGCGCATTGAGGAAATGATCAATTACTTCCGCTACGACCAGGCCGAACCCACGGGACCCGACCCGATAGGGATCACCACCGAACTGGGTCCCTCGCCCTGGCGCCGAGACGCCCTACTGGCGCGCATCGGCCTCAGGGCGAAGAGCATCCCCAGTGCCAAGCGCCCACCCGCCAACTTGATCTTTCTGATCGATACCTCCGGCTCCATGAATGATGCAGATAAATTGGGTCTGATCGTCGATAGCCTCTCGCTGCTGGTGCAGAACCTGACCGAGCGTGATCGCGTTGCCATCGTGACCTATGCGGGCTCGGCGGGCGTGGTGCTGGCGCCCACGCGCGGCGACGATTTCTCCACCATCGTCGAGGCCCTGAACGATATGGAACCCGAGGGCGGCACTGACGGCTCGGCCGGGATCGAGCTAGCCTACCAGCTGGCAAAGTCGCAATTCATCACGGGTGGCATCAACCGGGTAATCCTCGCCACCGACGGCGACTTCAACCTCGGCATAGCCAATCCGAGTGACTTGACCCATTTCATTGCCGAGAAGGCCGCGACGGGTGTGTTCCTGACCGTATTAGGCGTTGGTGGGGACGCCAACGACCACCTGGCCGAGACGCTGGCCGATCGAGGCAATGGCAATTATGCCTACCTCGACGATCTGGAGGAGGGCCGCAAGGTCTTGGTCGATCAGATCGACGGCACGCTGGTGACCGTGGCCAAGGATGTGAAACTCCAGGTGAGCTTCGACCCCAAACAGGTCGCGGCCTACCGCCTGATCGGCTACGAAAACCGCCTGCTGGCGGAGGAGGACTTCAAGGACGATAAGGTGGACGCCGGCGAGATGGGCGCCGGTCACCAGGTTGTGGCGCTCTACGAAATCGAGCCCACCCCAAACCCGACCAAGGAGACCTGGTTCAAGGTGGACGTGCGCTACAAGCAGCCCGACGCCGACCGGAGCCAACTGTTCACCCACAGCCATGGCACGAGGCAAGCAGACCTGTGGCAAACCAGCGACGACTTCCGCTTCGCCGCCGCCGTCGCGGCCTTTGGCATGTGGCTGACAGAGTCGCCGTTCTTGGGTGACTTCAACCTCGAAGACATCCACAGCCTAGGCGCATCGGCCCAGGGCTTGGACAGCTACGGCCACCGCAGCGAGTTCCTGGACCTGGTCGACCTGGCCCACCTGCTCCTGCCACTACCTCAGGACGACCTTGACGAAGACGACGAAGAGGATGCCGACATGGAATGATGAGCCTCGTGGCGCCAGCCGCACCCACGCCTCTAAAATCGATCGAGCAATCAAGCGCCACTTCCAACTCGCCAGCCTGAGTACGATTCTGACCCATAACAAAGCCGACCCCACCAACGTAGGGAGAGTGAGAACGAATTGGCGATTAAACCAGGGGTGCCATGACCATCTATCTCTTCCTTCTGACCCTCGCGACTTTCGGAAACGGGCTCCTGATCAGCGATGTCACCCTGGTGACACCGGAAGGCGCGCAACCCCACATGGACGTGCAGATCACGGCAGACACGATCAGCCAAATCGGCCCACACGGCACGATCGCGGCAGAAGACTGCCAGACGCTCGACGGCACGGGCCGCTACCTGATCCCAGGCCTGGTCGACACCCATGTGCACCTGGACTCGATCCCTGGCATGTCCTACCCGCAGAGTCAGAAGCATCCAGACCTTGTCAAGGCTTACAAGCAACAGCTCCCGCGCAGCTACCTCTACCACGGCTTCACGACCCTGATCGACCTCAACGTCGTGGCACGCGGAAGCATCGACGCCTTCAAGCGCGCCCCGCTGCACCCGGACGTCTACGACTGCGACTGCGCGCTGCCGATCATCAACGGCTACCCCATGCACTACCTCCCCGTGCCGTTCCGCTACCTGGCCTACCGCAACTTCCTGGTCGACCCCGACCACCTGGAGAACCTGCCGCCGATCGTCCAGCCCGAGCAGCACACGCCGGCCGCCGCGATCGCGCGGGTCAAACAGGCCAAGGGCATCTGCGTGAAATCCTTCTACGAGCCGGGCTTCGACGGCGACCAGCTGCCGCTGCCGCAGCTGGAGCTGATGAAAGAGGTGCGCGCGCAAAGCCGCGCGGCGGGCCTGACCCTGGCCCTCCATGCCAATGGCCTCCAGGGCCATCGCTTTGCCGACCAAGTGGGCGTCGACGTCATCGTCCACGGCCTCTGGAACTGGGACCGGCCTTACGCCGAAGGCGAGCTACCGACCGATATCCAGGCCGTGCTCGACACCCACATTGCCCAACAAATCGGTTTCTCGCCCACCGCCAGGGTCATTGCCGGCCTGGGCGAGCTGTTCGACCCCAGCTTCCTGGACAACCCGCAGCTGGCCGACGTCCTGCCGGCCGCGTTACTGGCCTGGTACAAGAGCGAAGAGGGCCAATGGTTCACCCGCGCCCAAAGCGAGGCCTTTGGCAATTTGCCCGCGGCCCAGATCGCCGCGCGCTACCGCCAGATCGAGGAACAGGGCGATCGCGTCACCCGCTACCTGATCCAGCACGGCGGCCGCCTGGTCTTCGGCAGCGATACGCCGTCCTCGCCGATCTACACCAACCCGCCGGGCTACAACGGCACGCTTGAGCTCGAGCGACTGGCGGCAAACGGCCTGCCGCTACCGCGGTTACTGGCCCTGCTGACCCGCGAAAGCGCCCAGGCCTACGACCTCGACGGCCAGGTCGGCAGCGTGGCGGTCGGCAAACGCGCCAACCTGCTGCTGCTCGAGCGCGACCCCCTGCAGTCGGTCGAGGCCTACCGCGCCATCGCGACCGTGATCATCGGCGGGACCCCGATTCCGCGCGCCGAACTCTCGGCCAAGCAGCTGACCGGAACAGCGCCCAAGGAGTGAAAGGATGACCGAGCTTCCAACCGACGCCACCCGCCCCCAAAAGGTCAAGTACTTGAAACTGGCGATCAGCCTGGTCATCGATGCGCTCGGCATGGCCTCTTATCTGTTCCCAGGGCAAGGCGAATTGGCTGATCTCGTCTGGGGCCCGATCAGCGGGGCCGCTTGTTTCCTGATGTACCGCGGCAGGTTGGGCCTGATCGGGGGCGCATTTGCCGCCGCCGAGGAGATGCTGCCGTTCACCGACATTATCCCCAGCCTGACGCTCGTGTGGCTGTGCCGCTACGTCCTATCGGGCGAGAAGTAAGCTTGGAACAAACAGGGGCTGGAGGGCAGCTCGCGGAAGGTTTGCGAATTGAGGGTCAGCCCAGTCACCGGGCGGCCGACACTGTGGCCGTCCAGATCGAAGGCCAACGAACGACGGGCTCGGGCCTGGATCACCTATGCTACACTGGGATGCACAAGCAGGGAGGCATACGTGGACCATCCAATCGTCTTGGGTCAATCAGATTTTCGTACGATGCGACACTCGGGCCAATACTACGTGGATAAGTCCGCGCTGATTGGCGAGGTCCTCCAGAATCTCGATCCAAGCCGAAAAGGTCCGCTGGCGCTGTAGCTATTGTAGCGCAAGATGCAATCTTGCGCCGGACGGCGCGTGAATGTGAAAGCGGTCTTGGAAATTGCTCGAAAATCCGGGAGCGTCCCCACGAAATGATTCTGCAGTTGGCCAATCGTCGGTTGAGGCCGCGAACACCGATAAGGTAGAGCCTAGCCGAAAAGGTCCCATGGGCGCTGTAGCTGCTGTAGCGCAAGATGCAATCTTGCGCCGGACGAAGGGTGAGAGTGAAAGCGGCTTTGTAAATAGGGCGCACTTCCGGGAGCGTCCCCATAAAAGGACTCTTTTATCTGCCAACCGTCGAATGGGGATGACTTTTTCGGCTAGGCTCTATATGTAGCAACCATACCAACCCTCCATCCACCCATGCTAACTTGTCTTGTGTTATACCGCGATTTGTTTCTATTACCCGGAAAGGTTTAAGCATATTTGAACAGGTTTCGATTGACAGTGCTCGTGACCTGACCTATGTTGAGGCAGGTCAAATAAAGAAGCTTGTGGAGACGTGAGCTGTGATTCGCATGGCGCTTGGATGCCTGTTGACCGCAACAGCTTTGCAAGCACAGACCGATTATTTTTATTTGGTCTCCTCGCCCGATGTCGGCCGACAAGTTACCGGACTGGCCGTCAACTCGCAAACCTTCCGCGAGCTGCCCTCCAGCCCCTACCCCCTGGAGCGCACCGAGGATGACGGATACAGGCTTTACCATGGCTCGGTCACCTTTTCGGATCCGGGACCCTTCCTGTATGTTTACCGCCATGAGCCTGTGCAAATTTACGGCTACAGGCGCGAAATAGACGGCCAGCTGACGCTTCTTCCGGGTTTCCCTCTTACCTTTCTGAATCCTCCTGGCACGGCCCAAGCAGGAATATGGTCCATTTTGAAACACCCCTATCTCCCGGTTTTGTATACGGTCGACTACGCCTGGGATCGAGTCCGCGCATTTCGTGTCGAGACCAGCGGCATTTTGTCCGAATTGCCGGGTAGTCCGCTGGCAGTTTATCCGACCATCATCGGCTTGCACAGCATGTCGATCAGTCCCGATGGCCGCTTTGGCTTTCTGACGAGTTATGAGGCAGCCCCTGTGAATAATGATCCGGCCTTGACCTTTACAGGTATTTCTACGATTACCATGGACCCCAAGACCGGCGTGATGCTTTCTTTTAGAAGAGAGGCGAATACGGCTGTGCCTCCGCACGGCATGACCCTGACCGATGATGGACGATTCCTCTACATTACGAACTTCACCCCTGGTGAAATCCATGGATACGCGGTCAAGGGCGATCATTTGATGGAGTTACCAACCTCGCCCTTCATCGTTCCCTTGGACCCAGTTTTCCTTTGGACCCAAGGGACAATGCTGGCGGTCGGTGGTGATGAAAGCCAATCAGTCGCCTTATGCACCATTCAGGGCGACGGCAGCTTAACACTTGCGCCCGGTTCCCCAGTCCCCGTCCACAGTGCCAACAATATCTATGCGGCCTTCTCTCCCCGCGGGGATCGCATCCTGTTTGGGGGCAATACTTTTGTCGTCGCTTTCGACATCACACCAGATCACCGCCTGATCCCAATCCCCGGAACCCCCTACCCACTTCAGGGCATCAATTGGGGCGTCAGTGTCGCCCCCGAACTGAAGGGCGATCTATTTTCCCTACGTTTTGACCCAAAGCCACATTTGGGTGACACCCAAATTTCTGTGATCGGTGACGCCCACACACCCTTTTATCTGAAGCGAAACGGTGTCTGTACAGGGCCCTTTACCACTGACGCGAACGGTCATTTTGAAATGCCCGTGCCCGTGATCGGTGCCGACACCCTATTCACCCTCCATGCCTATTGCGACGAAAGCGCGAACGGCGATTATGCTGCAACCGTCCCAACCCTACATCCACCCATGTTAACGTTTCTTGTCTTGTGTTTTACCGTGATTTGTTTCCACTATTTCAGGAGAGCAAAGATATGAAAAAGCTATTATTCTTTGTATTTTACTCAATGGCAGCATTGGCGAATGCTGACTTATGGGTTTCAACCGTTCAACCAGCGTCAACCAACATCCCACCAGCTCCCGATGGAAGCCTACAGGTGAATTTTATTATTCGCAATATTGGCAATCAAACCGCCTTTAATTTTTGGGTCGTGGGCTACAGCAACCGTCAACAAAGCTGTACCTCCGGGTTGCGAACTGAAGCGGGGCCAACAAATTTCAGGGAGCTTCATCATTTATTCTCAACCGGGTGATGTTAGCCTATACGCCGTGGTAAAGGCAGACACGACCAACGCTGTTATTGAAAACTCAGAGTCAAACAACTGCCTTACGTCATTTAGCATCACAGTTCGGAATCCTAACTTAACAGTTATTTCCACAGCGGCTTCTGCGCCGCTAAGAATCGTACCTGGTGGCGATCCAGCACCCTACAGAACCACCATTAAAAATCTTTCCTCAACCACAGGCTGGCCTGCCGGTGCATCTCATGCACGCTATTTTATTTCTACTGCTCTTTCCAACCCACCCCTAGGTTCCCGCCTCGCTCTCTCCAGCTACAATCGACCTCCTCGACCTCCATGGCAACTACCTCTACGACATTGCGCCGCTCGCCAATCCAACTTGGTCGACCAACGCTCTGTGCGACCTCTCGGACAACAACCTCGACGCCTCCGATTGCGCCTACCTGGAGCTGTTGAAAAAGAGAGTTTCCGACTTCGCCTTTGAACCACAGCGCAGTGTCACGACGCCTTGCATCTTTGCCAACGACCAAAAAACCCGACCCTAACAAGCAAGAGGAGCCAACTGCGACCCGTGCGTTGGCTCCTCTCCTCATCCCTGCGCACATCGGCTGGACTTTGGGCCAGTGTCAGGTTGCATTAAAGAGGCATGCTCCGCTATGCTCCATTGGCACGGGTGAAGGATGGGCCCCAGTCAGGACACTGGGCGCCTTCATCAGAGATTATTCCTTTTTACCGCTGACTCGTTAGGGGCATGAGGTCATTATCAGGTAGCGAATCGAAGACAAGGTGGCTATGCTCCAATGTAATTAGGAGTGCTGCGCGCTTTCAGGGCATAGGCATCATCATCAGAGGAACATCCGCGTCTTAGGTGGAGCTCATGGAGAACCGAAAGCAAAAGCTCATGGATCTTGGCACGAGCCTTCTGGCCCAAACGCTCCTCGATCTGGCCGAACAGTCCAAGCAAGTCAATCAACTAGTCAACCAACTGATCAGCCCACCCGAGGAGGTATTCAAACGGTTCAAAAGGACATTGAACCGCCTGAAAAACTGCACCCGTTATGTGGGCTACCGGGAAATCGACGATTTTGCTCGCAAGTTGAGGGTCATGCTGATGGGTCTTAAGGCAGGCATGACGGAATCGCTCTCGGGGCTAGAGCATGTCGTCGCTTTTTATGAATGCGACGGTCCCATTTTCGAGATGTGTAATGGGTATGAGGACCAAATCGCGCTCATTTTCTCCATTGATGCCAGAGATGTGTTTAGAGAGTTTGCCACGCGCATCGCAGAAAAGAATCAAATAGCCGCCACTGTTTTGAAGTTGCTTCCAAAAGATCGATATGGTGTCCGAAGGGCCTTGATGGATTGTGCTAGTGACTATCTGCCAGAGCCGGTCATCCGCGCGATGATTGAGACCCTCGAAGGGTGGGTACGTGAAGCTGGAGACCCAGACACCAAGGAACGCCTTCAAAATGCGATCCTCTCACTTGCCAAGCAGGTCCATGATCCTGTATTGTTCGAAAAAACCCGTCTCGAGATCTGGGAACGGAAGCCAACCATCGCCTTCGAAGACATTGCAAAAGTTTATTTGGAATGCGATCAGGTTGACGCCGCGCTCACCTGGATCGAGAAGCTTGAAGGGTCGAACGGATCTACCCGCGACGCGCTGATGCTTGAAATCTACAGAAAGCAGGGCGACACGGAACGCTTGGCACGTCTCTTACAGCAGTCACTCAGAGCAACTTACAACCTTGATACTTTTCAGGAACTTCTCGAGGTAATTGGCCCTGACCGCCGTGAGGAAGTCCTCGAACAAGAACTGGCGCAGATCATGTTGGCAACAACGTTCAGCGACACCACGGCCAGGTTCCTAACCGCGGTCGGCAGGGTCGATGAGGCGGAAACCTATGTGTTGAAACACGCCGCGCGCTTAGATCAGGGCTATTATGGCATCCTGGTACCCCTGGCCGAAGCAATGGTGTCTGCCTGTCGACCCCTGATCGCCAGTCTGATTTTCCGCAGCCTGGTGACGTCGGTACTTCAGCAAGGTTATGCCAAGGCCTATCACCACGGAGTTAACTATTTGCTAAAGCTGGATCAATTGGCCGAGCACCCTTTCGACTTGCGCGGTTACCCCTCACACAAGGCCTTCATGAACCAGATAATGGCAGAGCACCCACGGAAACGCAGCTTTTGGCAGCAGTATGAGGAAAAGATCAAAGTGCGGAACGTTCACGTATCAAAAAAGATGCTTCAATTAGGCGACACTTGATTGGGTAGTGCGGCTTAAGGCCATTTCTGGAGGCGTGTTCCTTGCTGGGTCAATTGGTATAATCGTCCGGATCTATGTCGAAACACCCCGTCTCGTCTGGAAGGAGGGTTCTTGCGGCATGGAAAAAAGTGTTTGCCTTTTGGCTCAAAATCTCTCCCTCAGCCAGAGAAAGAGGGTATTTGCGCAAGTCGCGGCGACCGAGAGAGCGACGTGGTCGGCGTGTGCGAGTCGCGTGGCGAGTCCGTCCGTCAGAAAAACAGGTGGCTCGCCTTCCGCCCGAAGGCGCTGTGCCGGTGCGTGGGTAAGATGGCTATAAAGAACGTCGCTCGAGCCGAGTTTGCAGGCTCGGCGGGGTCTTGCGCGGCGTCTGTGCGCGGGAGTGACGTGTTTTTGGAATTCCGGAGCTAGCAAATCACAAAGTGAGTGGGTTGCTCCGGAATTCCATAGGAACGATTTCCCCGTTTGGCGGCTTAGGTTGGCATGAAAACATATTTCCATTCCAAGAGAAAGACAATTTTTGTGTACCGAAACAGGGCTGTCACTCGCGCTGATGATCATCTGGATGTCCGGGCACCGTGAAACACTGGATAAAAGTTTGCAGATATTCACATACAAGCATCTTTTCCCGGGCGTCGCGCTCTCTTTGATCACCGCAGACAGGAAATTTCTCGGAGTGAGGGTCGCTGAGCATAGCAAATGGTCGCTCACTCTTGGGGATACGTTCCTGTGGCACGCCGCAAGACCCACTTTTCCGGGAGTAACGTCTTTGTGGAATGCCACAAACACGAATTCCCCGCTGTGTCGCTCCCCGCAGAGGCGCAAAAACCGCTTGTTTCCGATTCGCGATAAAGTTTTTGAGGCCCCGCCCAACGGGCCCTGTTTTGTATCACACGAAGACACGAGGACACGAAGGTTCCAGGTCTTCAGGTTGGTGGTCAAGACAGAGCCTAGCCGAATGGGTCGCGCAGGCGCTGTAGCTGCTGTAGCACAAGATGCAATCTTGCGCCGGGCGGCGGGTGTACAAGCGCATTCCCTGCGACCAAGGACTAGGGCGGGTGACAAATGATCGGGGATGGTGGGGGCTTCAGATGATTTGCCCTTCGCTCATGTGGACGATGCGGTCGGCCTGGGAGAAGTAGTTCTCGTCATGGGTGATGGCGACGACAGTCTTGCCGCGACGGGTCAGCATCGGCAAGATTTCCCGGTAGAACTTGGCGCGGAATTGGGGGTCCTGGTCGGCGGCGAATTCGTCGAGCACGAGGATCGGCGCTGGGTCCAGAACGGCCTGTAGCAGCCCCAGCCGTTTGCGTTGGCCTTGGGAAAGATCGAGCGTCGTCCAGGCGCCATCGCGAAAAGAGACCTTGTGGTCGATTTCCAGGACCTTGAGCAATTGGAGCAGGTCGGCTTCGTCCAGCTCGGCGCCGTAGTGGCGATCGAAGAGATGAAAGTCCGCAAACAGTGGCGCAAAACACTGGCGATGCGCCAGCTCGCCCGGTTGCCAGCGCTGGCCGTCGATGGCCAGACTGCCGTGCTGCGGTTGGTAGAGCCCGACCAACAATTTCAACAGCGTCGTCTTGCCCGAGCCATTGCCGCCGATGATGAACACGACCTCTCCGCGGGTCAGGGTCAGGTCTAGTGGCCCGATGCGGAATGGCTCAACCCCCTCCGCTGCGGGATAGCTGTAGCTGATCCCCTCGAGCGAGAACTGGCGCCATGTCGACGTGATCGGGGCGCCAGCGCCCTCGGCGGTCCGCTCGGGCCGCGCCGATGCCGCCGCGCTCAGACGCTCGCCTAGGGCCTCGACCCTGCTTAGGGCGATATCCATTTGGCCGAGCAGTGGGATCAGATCGAGCACTTGTTGAAACGTGGGCGTCAGGTAGAGCAACACCAGAATAGTCGCGGCAAAGGGCTCGGCTTCCAGGCCCAGCCAGGATTGGCCGGTGAAACTAAACAGGCCGATGGCGCCGTAGATCAAAATCCCGCCCAGCATGACCGCGCCGATGAACTGCTTGCCACCCTCGACTTCCAGGGTGTAGTTGTCCTGACCGCGGCGCAGCAGATCCCCCTGGAGAAAGGCGTGCTGGCGAGCGGCATTCATCTTGAGTTCCTTGAAGCCATGTAACAAATGTTCGACCAGTTGCAGAAAGTCCTCGCGGCTCGTGCGCGCCTGTTCCCAGGCCTGGAACGCGCGGGTACTGACCTTGGCATAGATCAGGCCCCCGACCAGCAAGCAGAGCAGGACCAGCAGAAAGGCCAAGGGCGAGAGCCAACACAAGTATATGAAGCAGGTGAGGACGGTGAAACAGGAGGTCAGCACCATAGACAGAATCTCGGGCGAGCGGGACAGTTCGGTGGTATCCTCGTTGATGGCGGTCTGGATGGCCGCATGGGGGATCTGTTCGAACCGGGCTAGCTCGCAGGCCATGGCCCGCGTCAGCAGGTCGGCCCGAATCTCCCGGACCGCGCCCTGGGTGGCGACCAGCATGATCTGGCCGAAGCTGCGGGTGGCGTACAGGTAGACGGCGATCGCGCCAAGGAACAGGCCGATCAGTTCGAGGTTGGCGCCGTGCTGGATCACGCCGTTGAAGCTGCCGATCAGGGTCGTGTTGCAGACGCCCGTCAAGAGGCTGAAGAAACCGGCCAGATAGATTCGGCGGCCTAGTCGAGCGCGCATAAATTGGAAAAGTCGCATGGTGTCTCCAGTCCTCCTGGCGGGTAGCGATTATATATTGAATTGGGTTGGATGGAAAAAGGAGATAGGGTATCGCAACCCTCGCCGAGGATTTAGCAGCGAGAGCGCACAGCCCATGTCAGAGGAAGAAAAATAGCACTGTGTAATTCGGACAATCGTGACCGCAACGGCTGGACGCGGCCCTCATCTGCAAAAATCGACCAACGCTCTGGCTCTCGGCCGGCAAATGAGGCGGGTGTCCTGGGCTAACCTGAGTTAACCTGGGTTACCCAAGGTCGACAACAATTCTTGCAACAAAAAAATGATTTGACAGCGATCGACCCTCAAGGTACGATAATGATCGGAAATCCGAAACAGCAAAATTCCAGATTAGACTTCACAAAAGAGGCTTCATATGAACTTCGCATTGATTTGTTTATTGATGACGAACATCTCCCTCATAAAAATTGGAAACACTAGCATTGAAACAATCTCGCCCCCACTCATATCAAACATTAGCGAAGACTTTTCAAATGCAATACTAGTCAACAACTTATTCATGATAAGATCTGAAATCAATGGTCAATCAATATCCATATTGTCCAACTCGCTCAAATCGCGCACCATAATGGGGAGTCAAATACCACAAAGTCAGCCAATATTTATCTGGGTTTTCACCAAACCTCAAAGCGATTTATTTACACTGTCCAATGCAGATGTTTATGGATACCTGATGATTTTTCAGGACACGACTGGCACGCGGCAATATTTTGCAAAGCGTCACGATCAAGAAGAGCAATTCATCATTCAACAAAAGCAAAGCTTTGCGGTAAACAATATGTATTATGACACCGACTTGCTGCGTGGCTACCATTTCGCATGCGTCTCGGAATCCGAAATATACCTGCCAGATGATACTGCAATTTATGGATTTATCTCCAACTCCATGGAAGTTAATCAACAATTTTTAACGGTCGACCAAAAGCCGATTGAATTATACCTAGATACTCAAAACAACACAGGCCGGCTTGCGAGCGTTTTTTTTCAAGGAAGCCAGTATTCATTCGGCTACCTTCTAAATCGCGACGGCCAAGGAGTTGAAGGTAGCGAAAGATATGAAACATATTGTGGCCAAGCAATTCATTTCTGTCCACCAGACCCTTCGTTTGAAGCTTGTAACGGTACAAACGGGGTTTGCCATAATGGAGGTAGTGGCTGTAGCTTCTCTACCACAATTAAAGCTGCAAAAAGCCTTGGCATTGAAAGCTTAGTTCCTTCATCCCTTAAAAACTTCTATTCATTCCGCGATGATTTTTTAAGTAAGTCAGAACGAGGAAAAAACTACATCCGCCTGTGGTATTCCTTCAGCAACAACTTACGACTTATTGACAGCAATGATTTAACTGGATCACTGGCCAGAATCACAAAATACTTGGACCTATCAAGATCCATCAACACCAAACTTTCGACCCTGCTAGAAAGTGGACACGAAAATGAAGTGATTCTCGACAGTAAAACTTTCGACACCATCCATTTTCTTATTTTGGAACACAAAGGAATTAACCCACAGCTAGATAACGCCTTATCATCACTTACTGAGGACTTAAAATATCTAAAGGGAAAGAGCAAACAAGAAATTTTGCAATATTTTCAGCCATGAAAAAAGTGGTTATACGTCTTGCTTTAATCGGAACACTCGCACTTTCTTTCGCTGTCTTCTGGAAACTTAGGAGCCACAGCAGTCATTTCCTCGGCACTGGGGAAGAGGGACCCACCCAGGCATTGACGCGTTTTGCGGACGCACTAGATCACCTTGACTATCATTCACTCCGCGAGCTCCTTTTCTATCAAGAGGGCGTATGTGGTGGGATGGACTTGATGGCAGTTAGCGTCAACAATGCCGAAGCATTGAAGCTTTCTTATCATGATCACCTGTCCTTGCTTGAATCGAGCTTGCAGGAGCAAAACGAAATAACGTTGGACGCCTATAGAGATTTATTGAGAAAAAACATTGCACCTTATCGCTGGTACATGCTTCATTATATTGAATATCTTCGAGGCTTAAACTTGGACGAATATGCAGACCACAAGAAAATAACTGTCAATATACCTCGACTCTGCTATTTGGATTGGCCTAATCAACTGGTCTTGGACCAGGAGCACGACCTTAATCAACTGTCTCTCATTCAACGGCGGGGGCGGTGGTACATCTTTAACTTTTCTTGCCAGGCAATGGGCGTTGAAATGCCTGACGAGGTACAGCCAGACTTCTCCAAAAATCCAACCATTGAAAACACTGTTCTTTTGGACATGTGTGCGCTGGGATCCATCACGACAGATCAAGGTACGGATCTATTAACGCGCGCTTTTCCTATAAGTTGGCGATGATCGAGGCAAACCCACTTATTGCCAGCCGAACCCAGCAAATAAAGGACACCCATTTATTGCGAATCTGATCAAATTTAGCGTCTAGCCACGGAGTCGTCGGATTCGAGCTGTCGAGCTGGGCCAGATCCGGTCGGTTGTCCAGAATCACGAATCACATGCAAGTAGTTTTCCATCCATTTCGGGAAACGTGATCCTGGCTGGGTCAATTCTATCTTGACAAGGAGAAAGTCTTGTCAGAATATGGGTAGGTCATTATTGATTCCGCTCGCTCAGGAAGGTCAGGTTGGAGTGCCAAGCGCTCAGGCGTCCAGCCACGTCGTAGTTGCGGGGAACGCGTATGGTCCGCGGAGCCGGGAAAAGTGAGGTAAAGCGCCAGCTTTGCCTTGGTTGCTGGGAACGCGTATCGTCCGCGGAGCCAGCGGAGAGCCAAAGCACAGCCAACCTGACAAAGTCGTATTAGCCAACGTTGGCCTAATTCTAACGCTTTTTGGGCCATGTGGTCAGCACGTCCTGCGACGCGGTAGAAGATTGACCCGAATTGAGTGCTGCTTACCAGCCATTCATGGGACTTGATTTCCAAGCGCTCTAGGTTGGGTGACAAATGATCGGGGGATGGCTCCTTTTGTTACCGCTCTGGGTTGCCGCTGGATTCGCGCCCGCAAAGTTCGGTGTCCTGGGTTACCTGGGTTACCTCCCCCACCCCACAAATGGTGGGTGTTACCCCTGGGTTACGCTCCGCCGCAAATTGGTGGGTGTCCTGGGTTACGCACCCAATTGGTGGGTGTCCTGGGTTACCCGTGGTGTCGTACACATTGACGCGAGAGATATCAAATCCTTGCGGCGTCAACAACTTCAGGCCATGGCTGATCAGGGGCAGGCAAATCTTTACTGGAAAAAGCGAATGCGCGGGACTTCGCGGGACCAGGAGGTGCTTGACTTTCTTTTGGGCCTGCCGAAGCTTGCCAATCTCATCTCTTCGGGCCGATGGCAGGTGGGGCAGGGCATCATCCGCGGCAAAAATCCCGCCGCTCAAAAGGATCCTGTGTGGTGGTCTGGGGATCGGCTTTTCCTAGACGCCAACAAACCTTTCAAATATCTGCTTGCCCCGGACCTCCTCGAACCGGTTGGAAGCCGGTTTGGTACCCATGTGGAAAGGGCGCGAAGTTCCCAGCGGCATGATTTTGATCATTGTATGTTCATCTTCAACCAGGGATTTTCCAAATTTGCTTTTTGTGATCAGCCTGTCCTCTTCCAAGATTCACTACAATATGTTGCCGGGCCGGAGCAGGATGCCAAGTATCTGTTTTGGGCCATGGTCGTGTTAGGTTCAAAATTGGCAAGATATTATCACTTTCACCTAGCGTCCAACCTTGGTGTGGAGCGAAAAAAAGTCCATCTGAATGAAGCGATGAATACACCTTTCTTCTTGCCGGAGAACTCCGAACGGTGTGCAGAGCAAGCGGCGATCATCGATCGCGCCTATGCGCTGTTGCCCCAAATCCGGTCCGAGCTTAACCCAATCTTTTCTGGACGCAAGATCCAAACAGAGCGTAGCTTCGCCGCTTTGGAAAAAGAGGTCTATGCCTACTTTGATCTGCAACCCCGCCACATTGCCCTGATCGAGGATGTCTCCAATATTTACTACCCCAGCGCCACACCGCCTCATTTATTGAAAGACATTCCTTCCTTGCGAGCTCCCAAAAGTGATGAGCGTCGGGTCTATGTGGAAACCTTTTGTGACTCCTTTGCTGAAATGGTGCGGGGCGGCCATTATCGCTTTAGCGGCGAGTGCATCCTCGCTCCGAAACAGAATCTGGCGCTCGTAAAGATCCATCGCGGCCCTCAAAAACTGCCCTATCGCGAGTTGGTGGACGAATCAGACCTGATTACAGCCTTTGTTCGGCTTCAAGAACATTCGAACAAGCGCCAGACGCACCTTCTCTATGGGAAGAGCGCCTATTATTTTGACGATCAAACATTGACTATGCTTCTACCCCTAGAGCTGGCCCGCTGGACACGGACCGCAGCAATGAACGATTCGGATGCCGCGGTCAGGGACATCCTCCTTGGAGGTGACACCCATGAGTCGGCCTGAGAATCCCTGGAGCGACGTATTTCCAGACTGTTTTCTGCCAGATATTTTCGAATTGGTTGTGGGCGCCTGGAAAAAGTTCGGACCCTGTGGTGATTGGCATGAAGAGAAGATCAATCGACGCTTGGCCGACGCGATGCAAGAAATGAAGCGCCGCTCTACTAGGTTCCTGCCCTTCGTCGTCTTTGCGGAGCAATGCGAGGGGCCCGAAGATAACCTCAAGCGGAATAGGTTTGATTTATATCTGTCTGAGTACGATGAACGCAATTATTTCGTCTTTGAGTGTAAGAAGCTGCAAACCCCCCAAAACGCCAACATTTCCAAATACATTTCCGAGGGGATGAAGCGGTTCGTGGATGGTCGCTACGCCGGTGCAGCGAAGCAGAGCGGGATGATTGCCTATGTCATTGATGGCAACTGTGGCAAAGCGTTCACCAGTATCGACAAGCGCATCACCGAAAATGCGGCAGCCTTGAGCTGTCACCCTCCTGGCTTGCACAACTCCGAGATCTTTGAGTGGTGTTTTGAGAGTCATCATGACTTGAGCCACAAGAAGCTGACCTTATTCCACTTCTTTTTGGCCGACCCAAGTCGGGAAGCGCTTCATCAGTTGGACCGGCCCAGACCACGCGAAAAAAGGCCCAAAGGGTTCTGTTGTTAAGGTATTTTAGCCAGAGCTTATCCGAAAAGGATGGCCATCCAGCTTGCTGCCGAGAGCGCAAAGAGGATTTTGCGCTCCCGCTTGCTGGTGTAACGCCCACACCTGCAAACAGTAGCGCAAGATTTTTCTTGCGCGGGGACCGCTTGCACGGAGGGTCGTCAAGCGTTCCTAGCCCCTGGCTTTCCCGCAGGTGTCCTGGCTTTCTGGCTTTCCCGCAAGCCAATTGGTGGGTGTCCTGGCTTTCCTGTCGCTGGTTTGTGGGTGTCCTCGGCTTGCTGGGCTCAATTCTGGTTTGAGGGTGTCCTGGGCTTGCGTGCTGGGCTTGCTGGGCTTGCCCACATTGGTGGATGTCCTGGCTTCCTGTAGGAAACAAATGCGAGACAGGTTGAGGTTTAAGAAAACTTTTTGATCCTTTTTTTATTAAAAAATCGCAATAGCTAGTAGGGGACCTATTCCACCCAGCAAAACCCTTTTAAACTACTTGTTAATTGGAGGTAAGACAATGCAGGAAACAAGAGTTGATCATTCTAATGGATCGAGTTCAACCATCAAGACGGACATCAACGGGAACACAACAATAACAGGGCTGGATGGGGTAGAAAGAGGTTACATTGGCACGCACCGAGAAGCGGTAAATTCAACAAAAAGAGAAGGAAGCACCGAAGTCCCTAAAACTTGGTAACTCTTTAATAACAAACTAAACAAACCATAATCACTTAGAAAGGTTGGTGAGTGGGAAGATACTTCCTACTCATCTTCCAATATATGGCCGAAGCTGACGGCCGCCATGAACTCGCCCTGGCTGTAGCTGCAGGACCTCGGGTCGCAGGCCATATGTGGCCAGCAGGCGGGGGACCGCCGCATATTTACAATGTGTACGAATTCGACGTATTTTCCGCTCGTCTTCGCGAATGACCTGAACGGCTATTTCGTCAGCCTAAGGTATTTGCTCTGAATTATTTTTCTCGAAGCATGTCCCATGCGGTTCCATTTTCTCGCCCACCATCCGTGCCAAGCGGCTCACGGTCTGGCGCGAAAGGTGGCTGGAAGCCTTCGCTGGCAAGCTGGCTCTCGACGTGGTAGAAGGGCAAGCCGTCGACGAACTTGGCGGTCATGGTGTAAGCCAGAAGGCTGGAGCCGACCATACTCTTTGGGACCATCCGGAGCGGTCACGACCACGCCTGGCAGGCTTTCCATCCAGTACCAGCTTCGGTAAGGCTGAAGCATGAACCGGAAAAGAATCCCCCGTCCTGGGCTACACCATTGAAAAGGCAGTACCAGCTTCGGTAAGTCTGAAGCATGAACCAGGAAAGGATCCACCTTTCCAATTGGTGGGTGCCCTGGGTTACATCCCTGGGTTGACCGGTGATGATCCACCAAAGCTCTGGTTCGGTTGGTTCAGCCGCAAGTTTTCAGCTTTGAGGTGGGTCTCCTGGGTTACCATCAGCACCTTGGGTTTCCCCTCGCTCCTGAGTTACCCTCAGTTCAAATTGGTGGGTCTCCTGGGCTACCTCCCCCCCCCCCAATTTGTGGGTGTCCTGGGTTACCTCATGGTGCTTGGCAATATACTCCATGAGGCAGCGCATGAACCAGGAGATATTCGCTAATCAGGAACGCAAAAGCGCCATTCGATCTTCACCGGTGATGATTGACCAAAGTTCTGGTTCGGTTGGTTCCGCCACCAGATTTTCGGCTGTTCGACGTTTTGGAAAAAGCCGCCACCAACGTCTAGCCACGGACTCGTCTGTTTCGAGCTGGGCCAGATCCGGTCGGTTCCGCAGAATCATATGCAAGTGATTTTCCATCACCGCAAACCCGCAAACATCGATCCAAAAAATACCTGCCAACTCAATCAACCGGTTTTTGAGCCACTGCCTGCGGTGCTCAAAGTCACGATCCGTCAGCTTGTCCGCTTTTTGGGCCATGGGTCAGCACGTCCTGCGACGCGGTAGAAGATTGACCCGAATTGAGTGCTGCATACCAGCCATTCATGGGACTTGATATCCAAGCGCTCTAGGTTGGGTGACAAATGATCGGGGGATGGCTCCTTTTGTTACCGATCTGGGTTGCCGCTGGACTCGCGCCTACAAAGTTCGGTGTCCTGGGTTACCTGGGTTACCTCTCCCAATTGGTGGGTGTCCTGGGTTACCCCCTGGGTTACCCCTGGGTTACGCTCCGCCGCAAATTGGTGGGTGTCCTGGGTTACGCTGGGGTTCCGGGAGGTGCTAGAAAAAATATTGCTCACCTGACTTTTTTTGAGCTAGTGCTTAGAAAAATTTCGCATGAATCATTAGGAGAGTTTTTTCATGGCGTGTCAACAGTCGGTCAAATAGCCTCAACTCACGCCAAAAATGTGTTCACTCTGAGCCGTACCATTAGCAAAAATGGAACTGCCTGCTCAAAAAAACACAAACCCAAACAATGCCACACTACGAGCTTCAACACGAGAACTTCAAACACTGCTCACGAAATCAGCACAGGAGGAACCAAGAATGAAACACGTAATACTAAATTCCCTTGAAACAATTCTACTTCAAATTGCAAAATCAAAAATGGGAGAAGCTGAGTATAAAAACCTGGTAAGGTACAATTTTTGGACAAAACACTACCAGCACAAAGATGGCTGTACCGTGCACGAAAAATTAGAGGATATTGCGACAGAAATTGCTGACTGGTTAACAAACAAAAATTTCTCTAGAGTTTCTGAAGAAGTCGACAAAAAAGTGAATGCTTATGCAAACTCTTTAGCAAGCGAAATACACTGGGGTATTCCACCAAACCCCAACAACCAAAGTATCCATAGGTAACCAGCAATGAAGAATGACTGTGGTATTCCTCTTAATCGTTCCGCTTGTTAACCGCCTATTTTGGCAATCTGGTACCGTTCAGCGAAGCTCGAAGTACTTCTCATGCACAAAGAATACGAGGCTTTGCTTGCCATTAGAAGCAACTACCATGGACATCGGGTCGACTTTGACCCGGGTCCGTGGCGGTGTCGCTCAAACCGATGGTTAAGATGGTTATTCCTTCTTGGATGGCAAGGAATCGAAATGCACTCATGCCGGCTGTCTCGCCCATGCACGACGTAAATTCGTAGACGTCATTAAATGCGCTGGAAAGGCGCACAAGCCCGGCTATGCCGATGAGATCATCACGTTGATCGGAAAACTGTACAAGGTGGAGGCGGATGCTACCAAAGACGGTTTGGACGAGAACAAACGCCTGGAAAGGCGAAAACAGCTCTCCGCGCCGCTGATGAAGAACCTCGAAGAGATTTTGAAGTCGCTGGTCGGCCGTGTTCCGCCCAAGACACAATTGGGTGACGCTATTAAATACACCCTGAACCAATGGCCGAAGCTCAATGTCTTTTTGGACCATGGCTTCGTGAAACTGGATACCAACGACGTAGAGAACGCCATTCGGCCTTTTGTGATAGGCCGTAAAGCCTGGCTGTTCTCGGGCAGTCCAGAGGGTGCCAAGGCTAACGCAATCTTGTACAGCATGATCACGACCGCCAAGGCAGCGGCTGGGAACCGTTCCAATATTTGCACCATGTCTTTGAACATCTGCCGAAGGCCACCAGCGAGCAAGAAGTAAGAGCGCTCCTTCCGACCCTTAAGCCAGCGTGCGCCAATTAGGCTAGGGTGTCAGCCCTATAGCGTCATTGTCGCCGACCCTTCTCAACGGCGAAAGATGGGGTTTATATGACGCTTACGTTTGTTCTTGTAGAAGGTGAGCAGCGACTGATCGCCTCGGTAGGGCGAGATGTTCACCAGGTCGGAATCATTTTCACCCAATATTTCTTTGAATGTGGTTTGACGCTTAAAGCGGCGTTCTGGATCAAGGACAATCACCTTGTCCTTGGGTTTCCCGTACACGATGAAATGGCCACCCAGCCAGGCGACGTTACCCACGTTGGGGAAACGACCGTCCTCAAGTTGGACGATCTTCATGGTTTGGGTATCGACGGCATAAAGATCGATGTCTGGGGTGGGAGAACCTTTTCAGCGGTACATGGTGTAAAACATGGTCACGTTGCCGTGATATGCCACGGAAGCGAGGAAGTCGGCGGCCAAGTCATCAGCCTGGACTGGGCGAACCGACTTCCCATCGTCGAACAAGGACACCAGTAACAGAAAACACAACGCCATGATCAAGCCCTCAGCAATCCTCTCATTTGGTGCTCCAATGACTCACCTCTTCAACCAAGGGCGAGACAATCCGTTTAGTGACAACCCATTTGGCAGGCTATTTCGAGCAGGATACCGTAAGCAGCGGGATCTAGGTTCAACAAAAAATTACTTGGAATATTTTAAGCGTGTTCGCCTTTCTTTATCCCCTTTTGTCCTCCCAGCTATATGAACAACACGCACGCCCCTGGTTAAGACAAAGCGACGGCTACGCCTAGGCGGCCCCGCCTAGTACGACTTTGTCAGGTAGGCTGTGCAATGGCTCTCCGCTGGCTCCGCGGGCGATACGCGTTCCCAGCGACCAAGGC
>CAYRFM010000036.1:0-69942 GCA_964423555.1 uncultured Holophagae bacterium
GATTCAATGTGTGCCGATCGCCCAGACGCCCATCGGAACCCTTAAGCAAGGTGCGCCAGAGCTTGTGACAGGCTTAAACGGGCCTGTGCATCTGTGACGAACACTCTCCACTCTTCGCGAACTATATGTGTTCCCCACAACGACGACCGGGCGGGTCCGCCTGGGTGCCAGACTCTGCCTCCGGCATCAACCTGGCAAAGTCGTACTAGGCAGCGCGAGGGTCAATTCGGCACGGGCGACCCGTTTCTCGCCGAGCCGAGCGCTGCAGCTGACGCATTGGAACTGGCGCAGGCGTTTGCCGATCGCCACCTCGAACAGGATCAAGTCGCCTGGTACGACGAGCTGGTAAAAGGCGGCCTCGACGACCTTGGCCAGGTAGCCGAGCTCGGCCGGCCCGTCATCGCGCGCGGGTTTCTGGCTGGCCATGACGACCAGGGCGGTTTGGGCAAACGACTCGATCAGGTAGATTCCTGGCAGGATCGGTTTGTCGGGAAAATGGCCGTGGAAGTAGGGGTCATCGGCGCGGAAGTGCTTGACGCCGGTACCGCGCAGCCCAGGCTCCAGATCGATCACCTGGTCAAGCATGAGGATCGGCGGTTGCTGGGGCAGGTAGCGCTGTGGGTCGGTGACAATCATGAGGCGTTCCTCGCGCCAAGCAGGCTTAGGTTGCCGAGACGATCAGGGCGCAGCAGCCGCCGTCCAGGCCGACGGCGGTCAGTAGCAGGTGCCGGGCTGCGATCGGGTGGTTCGCCAGGGGTTGGGGACCCGAGCAGACCAACTCGCGGCTGGTGCCGACGAACGCCGGCAACGCGCCATGGGCCAAGACCGAAACCGCCGCGCAGGCGGCCAAGGCGCCGCTGGCACCCAGCGCTTCGCCGGTGCGGCCCTTGAGCGCGGCGACGGGAATCGGGCGCGCGGCAAACGCTCTGTCAAGTGCCAGCGCCTCGCCGCGGTCCAGAGTCGCCAGTCCGTTCAGCGAGGCCAGGCAGCCGTCGATCTCGGCGGCTTCCAACTCCGCCCCTTGGCGCGCGGTCTCGATGGCGCGCGTCAGAGCCGCCGCGGTCCGCTCTGGATCGCTGCCGCGGCTGGGATCGAAGGCACTGGCAAAGCCGCTGATCCTGGCCAGGGCCTTGGCTCCGCGCGCCTGTGCGTGCTGCTGTTCCTCGAGCATCAGCAGGGCCGCGCCCTCGCCCAGTAGAAAGCCGTCGTTGGGGAGTCGGCCACCGGCCGAATCGCTGGTGCCCATCAGGCCGCGTCGGGCGAAGCCCAGCCAGGTGGGCAGGGAGAGCTCCTCGACTCCCCCGGCCAGCAGCGCGCGGGTGCGGCCGCTCTCGATCAGGCCACTGGCGTAGCCCAGTGCGTGGAGGCCCGAGGTCGAGCCGGATGCAATCGTCGAGTTGATGCCGGTCAAACGGAACCAGATCGCGGTTTGGCCCGCCACGGCGTTGATCACGGTGTTGGCGAAGTCCAGGGGCTTGGCGTATTTGGGGCCGACCTTCTGGGCGTTGAAGTCGAATTCCGCGATCGTCTGAATACTGCCGAACATCGTGCCCAGCACCAGGCCGACCTCCTCGCGGGCGATGGCCTCGGCGTCCCAGCCGCCCCGCGCCAGGGCCTGGGCCGCCGCGGTGATGGCCAACAGCGCAGGACGATTGAGGGGGCGGAAATTTTGGTCGCCCAAGTAAGTCATGGGCTCGAAACCCAGGACCTCGTGAACCGGTCCGCCCTGCAGTGTGCCGGTCTCGAACAAGCTGGGCGGCGCGGCCGCTTGTGGTTGTAACAAGGCGCTGGCGTAGCGCTCCGGCGAATCCGCTTGGGGCGCGATCAGGCCGACGGAAGAAATCACGGTACTCATGCGGCACCGCCGTATTTCTTGAGGATGATCGAGGCGTTGGCGCCGCCGAAGGCGTAGGCATTGCTCATGGCGACCTCGACCCGGTGCTGGCGCGCGGCGCCGGGCACGAAGTCGAGGGTGCAGCCGGGGTCGGGCGCCTCGAAGTGTATGGTGGGCGGGATCAGGTTCCGTTCCACGGCCAGGGCGCAGACCAGGGCTTCGATCGCCGAGGCGGCCCCCATGGTGTGGCCGAGCATGGATTTGATCGAACTGAGGGGAACGCGGGTGTCGGCGCCGAACACGCGTTCGACCGCATGGACCTCGTTGCGGTCGTTGCTGGGCGTACCCGTGCCATGGGCGCTGACATAATCGACGGCGCTGGCCTCGATGCCCGCCTCCGCCAGGGCCCGCGCCATGGCCGCCACCGCGCCATGGGCCTCGGGGTGGCCGCCGGTCATGTGGTAGGCGTCGCAGGAGAGGCCATAACCCGCCAGTTCGGCGTAAATGTGGGCGCCGCGCTTGCGGGCGCGCTGCTCGTCCTCGAGCAGCAGGAAGGCCGCGCCCTCGCCGGGGATCATGCCCTGGCGGTTGCGGTCAAACGGCCTGCACAGGTCCGGCGCGATCGCGCCCAGGCGGTGGAAGCCGGTGTAGGTGATGCGCGAAAAGGCGTCCGAGCCACCGGCCAGCATGTAGTCGACCTGGCCGGATCGCAGCAGGTCAGCGGCATGGGCGATGGCGTAATTGCCGGCGGCGCAGGCGGCGGGGATCATCACCGGTGCCGTGCCCGTCAACAGGAAGCGCTGCGCCACCTCTTCGGGCAGGCGGTTACAGGGATAGGCGTCCATGAAGGAGCCGTCGACCAGCTCGGGCGTTTCGGCCAGCATGGCGTCGTTATAGCGCTCGACCAGGTTGGGCTCGCCTGAGGTCGTGCCCATGACGACCCCGGCGCGGTGCGCCTCGCGGCTGTCCAGCAGACCGCCGTCGGCCAGCGCCTGCTTGGCGGCCAGGACGGCAAACTGCGCCGCCCGGCCGCGGGGTGGGGCGATTTCCGACTCGTAGGCCTCGAAGCGGAAACCCTGAATTTCGGCGCCTACCCGAACGCGGTAGGCACTGGCGTCGAAGGATTGAACGGGTTTGAAACCGTGACGACCCTCCAGGAGATCAGACCAGAAGGCGGCGGTGCCAACGCCAAGCGAGGACACGACGCCCAGTCCCGTGACAACGACCCTACGCATATCCTCGCCTCACGAATGACCTCGTCGACCGCGTTCAGACGGTTGCTTTCAGTTTCAGGGATGCAGCGACCAGTTCGGCGGCCGCCTGAACGGATGTGATCTGCTGCATGTCGTCCTCGGGGAGGTCGATCTGGAACGCCTGGTCGACGTTGACGGCGATTTCCATGAGGGTCAGCGAGTCGAGTTGTAGATCTTCCACGAATTGGGTATCGTCCTGGAGTTTGTCAGGGCCGATATTGGTCGTTTTAAAAACAATTTCACGGATCTTGTTTTTGATTTCTGCGAAGTCGATGACGTCCTCCGGTCAAGTTGGCGGCCGAGGAAAGGGCGCGCGATCGTGGAATAGCAAGCTCAATCATAAACGAGTCTGTAACAATGGTCAACGCTAATTTAGCGAGCGTTGATCAGGGAGCAATGCTCGCAAATCCGCGTCTTCCGTAAAGGGTCCACATGCTAACATGAGGCCATGGACTGGCAAAGGTTTCATTGCGCCGATCGCCCACAAAATGCCGAAAAGGTGGGACTGCTCACATCGGAGCGGGCCGCTGGGTTGGTGCTGCGAGATGGTGGCCGCTAAAACACAAAAGCCCCTGAACGGGCCGGACCATCTGGGTGCCGTTCAGGAGCCTTGAAAGTGGGTCTCGTCTTGGTTTATATAGTCGCTATAGAAAGCACACCTCCTCAGAAACCCATGTACCAGATGTCCTTGCCGGGGTCTTCGTCGGCATCGCGACGAGGCGCCTGGAAGCGACGTTGGCGGTTTCTGTTGCCTTGCTGATCGATCTTGAATGCGTCTTGCTGTTTCGGTTCTTTTTCCATCACATCCTCCTGATGTTTCTGCCAAGAGATGGTGAGGCGCCCTCGGGGGGTTGGGCGGATGGTCCCCTCTTCATGAAGCACGATGCTACACCATATGCCGCGTGATACCAAGCCAAAAGGGCCTGCCTCACCGAAAAATGAAGACGGTGCACCCATTGCAGATCGGGATTGTGTGATGTGCCCGACTCAGCGCAGGCGCAGCACTTGACCGGTGTGGATATGGTGGTTGTGCATGCGGTTGCGCTGCTTCAATTGCTGCAAGGTGAGGCCGTGGCTGCGGGCAATCGACCACAGGGTGTCGCCCTTCTGGACGGTATAGGTGTCGCTCTCGACGGCAGGCGGGTCGAGAGGTTCAGTCAGCTGGGTCGGCGCGGGCGCGACACCGTCACCAGCGCTAACAACATCGATCGCGAGGTCGGTCTCGATGGGGACCGGCACTTCCTCATCGATCAAGCCTTCCAGATGGCTGTTGCCGATCAGCGCGGCGGCCTTGACCTTGCCGACGTAATTCTGGGTTTCCTCGCGAATGAAGGGACGAATCTCATCCCATTCGTCGGCGCCGTGCGCCCGCATGGCGCGACGCAGATCGCCCTCGCCGAGATTGTAGGCGGCCAGCACCAGATCCCAACTCTCGAAGCGGCGGCGTAAATAGCTGAGGTACTTGGCCGCGGCCCGCGCGGCCTTCTCGGGCACCATGCGCTCGTCGCGGTCGTGCTTGACCTGGAGACCGAGGATCCGCGCCGTTGCCGCCTTGAACTGAAACATGCCGCCAGCGCCGGTCGGGCTATGGGCGTCGGGCCGGAAGCTGGACTCGATCATTGCCAGCCAGAGCAGATCGTCGGGCACGCCCTCTTCCTGGAAGATCGGCCGCAACAGCGGCACATAAGTGCGGGCGTTTTCCAGCGCGATCTTGGTCTGCTTCTTGCGGACTTCCAAAAGGAAGTGTTTCCAGCGCTCGACTTCGGGCGAATCAGCATGCAGGTCGAAGGAATCCGGATTCAGACAAAGCGCGAAAAGCAGCAACCAATGCATAAGAATCGAGCACTCCCTATGGATCTCGCTGTCCCCCGGGGGATTTCTAGTTTGTCCCTGGTGACGCCGGTGGTAGTATATAACGCTTTTTGGGTTTTTTGACCCAAAAATTGGTCAATCGCGGGTAAGCCTCATGAAAATCCTCACTATCCATCCGGAAACGCCCCAGCAGCGCTACCTCGACATGGTCGTCAACGAGCTGACCCGGAGCGGGGTTATCGCCTACCCGACGGACACCTGTTATGGCTTGGGCTGCAGCATCTTCGAGAAGAAGTCGATCGACGCCATCTACCGCATCAAGCGCATGCGCGACGACAAGCCCCTGAGCTTTATCTGCAGCGATCTCAAGAACATCAGCCAATTCGCCATTGTCTCCAACAAAGCTTACAAGCTGATGCGCCGGCTCTTGCCTGGACCCTATACCTTTATTCTGCCGGCCACCAAAGAGGTGCCGCGCCTGCTGCAGTCCAAGCGCAAAGAGGTGGGCATTCGCGTGCCCGACCACAAGATCGTCCTGGAAATCGTGCGCCAGCTCGGCCACCCGATCATCTCCACCACCTGCCAGGAGGAGGGCGACGAACTGGCCTGCGCCGATGTCTTCGAGATCAAGGACCGCTTCGGCCACGTGTTGGACCTGGCCATTGATGGTGGCTATATTTATCCGGAAGTCTCGACCGTCGTCGCGTTCGACGAGAACGAGGAAATCAAGATCTTGCGGGAAGGCAAGGGCGATGTCGCCCCGATCCTCGCGGTCATCTGAATTACGGGGGCATAGGGTGTCGAAAACTTTTCTGGTTACCGGCGGTGCCGGCTTCATCGGTTCCAATTTTGTCTTCGAGGCACTGGCTGCTGGCCATCGGGTGGTCAACCTCGACGCCTTGACTTACGCCGGCAACCCCGCCAACCTGGCCGAGGTCGAACGCCACGCTTACTATCACTTCCAGCAGGGCGATATCAACGATGGCGCGCTGGTGGCCGAGCTGCTGGTGCGCCATCAGGTCGACGCCGTCGTCCACTTCGCCGCCGAGAGCCATGTCGACCGCTCGATCGATGGCCCCTCGATCTTCATCCAGACCAACCTCTGCGGCACCTTCAATTTGCTGGAGCAAGCCTTGCGCTATTGGAAGGGCCCGCGCGGCGCCGATGCCGACTTCCGCTTCCTCCACGTCTCCACCGACGAGGTCTACGGTTCCCTGGGCGAAACGGGCTTCTTTACCGAGGACACGCCTTATGCGCCCAACTCGCCCTACTCGGCCTCCAAGGCCGGCTCCGACCACCTGGTGCGCGCCTACCACCACACCTACGGCCTGCCGACCGTGACCACCAACTGTTCCAACAACTACGGACCCTTCCAGTTCCCGGAAAAATTGATTCCCGTCGTCCTGCTCAAAGCGCTGCGGGGCCAGCCGATTCCGATCTACGGCGACGGCGGCAATGTGCGCGACTGGCTCTATGTCACCGACCATTGCCAGGCGATTTTGACGACCCTGGCGACCGGTCGACCGGGTGAGACCTACAATATCGGCGGCAACAACGAGAAGACCAACCTCGAGGTCTGCCGTCAGATCTGCGCTCTGCTGGACGAGTTGCGGCCCTCGGAACGGCCCCGCGCCGAACTGATCACCTTCGTCAAGGATCGACCCGGTCACGACCGCCGCTACGCCATCGACGCCGGCAAGATTCGCCGCGAGTTGGGCTGGCAACCCGCCGAGACCTTCGAGAGCGGCATCCGCAAAACCGTGCAGTGGTACCTCGACCACCTCGACTGGTGCGAGCACATCCTCAGCGGCAGCTACCGCCTGGAGCGACTGGGCCACGCCTGATCCGTCTCGTGTCGCTGATTTTAGCGGACCTCCGCGATTTTCCGAACGCGACCGCCCCATTTTTGCCATAATAGATGGCAGTTTTCGTGCTGAGGTTTTTCAGCTCGCATGGATGGGGAGGGCTCTGCATGCGGTTGTCTTTGGTCGGGTCGCCTTGTGCCCGGCACTTCTCAGTGGTCTTGCTGTTGGCGCTGTGTGGGGTAGCCGCCCGTGCCGGAGTCACGCCTCGCTTCGTGCGCGTGCCCGTCGAGGCGGGCTTGTCGCAGAGCACGGTTCAGGGCATCGTTCAAGACCATGACGGCTTCATCTGGGTGGCGACCCAGGATGGCCTGAACCGCTATGACGGCTATTCGATCGTCGTCTTCCGCCCGGTCGAGGGGGATCTCAACTCCTTGGCCGACAATTTCATTCACTGTCTGTACGTCGACCGCCAAGGCCAGCTGTTCATCGGCACCCGCGGGGCGGGTTTGAACCGCTATAACCGAAATCTCGAGAACTTCACCCGCTTTCATGGCAATGGCGAACACACGTCTGCCATGCGCGATGTCACCGCGCTGTGCGAGGACAAGGACGGCGTGCTCTGGGTCGGCACCCAGGACGGCGTCTTCTTGCTGCGGCCCAAGCGCGAGCGCCTTGAGCCCTTGGCGCAGCCGCTAGCGGTGCCACATGCCCGCATCTCCTGCATCTTCGAGGACGCTGCCGGCACCCTGTGGCTGGCGGTCGAGGGCGACGCCCTGTACCGGCGCACTGCAACGGGCTTCGCGGCTGTGACGCGTGCGGACGCGAACCTTGGCAGGATCAACGCCCTGTGTGGCGACAGCCACGGCAATCTGTGGATCGGCGCCGATCAGGGCCTGTTCACGGTGCCCCGCGACGAGACCGCCATCCGGCCCGTGAAGGATCTGGACCGGACCCAACTCGGCGCTGAGGTGCTCTCCCTATACAGCGATGCCGCCGGCCAGCTCTGGGGCGGCACCAACGGCAAGGGGATGTTCAGTTTCCCGCTGCGCCATCCCGAGCAGATCACCTGGCATCGCAATCGCCTGGCCGATCCCGCCAGCCTGGCCGACAACCGGGTCCACAGCCTGGCCGGCGATCGCAGCGGTGCGCTCTGGGTCGGCACCGGCAGCAGTCTCTGCCACACCGACCTCAGCGGCTCTTTTTTCGAGGTCTATACCAACCAAATCGAGAATCCTGACTCACTCAGCCACAGCCTGGTCGTTTCCGTCACCGAGGACGACGGCGACGGTCTCTGGATCGGCACCCGCTATGGCGGCCTCAATCTCACCAGCCGTGCCAATCCCGACAGTTTTCGCCACTTCGTGAACGAGCGCGATCGTCCCGACAGTTTGGCCAACGACAACATCCGCGCCTTGATCGCGGATCCCCGCGGTTTTCTCTGGGTTGGCACCGAGGGCAGCGGCTTGGACCGCATGCGCTTGGACCAACCCGGTAAATTCCTCCATTTTGCGCCCGATCCCGCCAACCCAGAGGCCCTGTCTCACGAGATCGTGCGCAGTCTGACGATCGACACGCGCGGCTACCTTTGGATCGGCACCTACGGCGGCGGCATCAATCGCCTCAGTCCCGAGGACGCCCTCGCCGGCCGGGCGCGCTTCCAGCATTTCCGCCACGATCCCGACAATCGCGAGAGTCTCTGTCACGACAGCGTGCGGGTCATCGTCGAGGACGCCCAGGAGCCAGGCCAGGTTTTTTGGGTCGGCACCCAGGGCGGCGGTCTGTGCCGCCTGACCCTGGCCGGCAAGGACGGCCTGATCGACGCCGAACACCCAGTCCGTTTCAAGACCTACAGCAACCAAAAGGGCAGCGACCTAGGACCCGGCCACAATGTCATCACCTCGATCTGCATGGGCGTCTCGGGTCAGATCTGGTTGGGTACGCCCGACGGTCTCAACCTCTTCCAGCCGCTGCAGGGCCGCTTCCAGGTTTTTCGCGAAGGCCTGCCCAACAATGTCGTTTATGCCATCCAGCGCGACGAGGCCAACTTTCTCTGGCTCGCCACCAACAATGGCTTGGCCCGCTTCGATCCCTGGACCCATTCGGTCAAGTCCTACGACATCTACGACGGTCTGCCTGGCAACGAATTCAACGCCGGCGCCTCCTATCGCAGCAGCCGCGACGGCAAGCTCTATTTCGGTGGCATGAACGGTCTGGTCTGCTTCTTCGGCGACCGGGTCAAGGCCAACGCGGTGGCGCCGCGCATCGCCCTCACCGAATTGCTGCTGTTCAATAAAACCGTCAAGATCGATCAGCCCTTCGCCACCGCCAGCGACGAGGAGCGGCCCTCGCCACTGCGGGAGAGCATCACCACCGCCAGCAAGGTTGTCCTGCGCCACGACGACACCATAACCCTCAAGTTTGCTGGGCTCCACTATGCCAGTCCCGCCCGCAACGACTATGCCTACATGCTCGAGAACCTCAACAGCCAGTGGATCCACACCGACGCCAACAACCGTTCGGCCACCTACACCAACCTCGCACCGGGCGCCTATGTGTTCAGGGTCAAGGCCGCCAACAAGGAGGGGTTGTGGAGCGAGCCGGAGCGGCGGCTGGAACTGGTGATTCTGCCGCCCTACTGGCGCACCTGGTGGGCCTACGTCGGTTATGCGCTGCTGGTCGTCGCCGTCGTATTCCTGTTCGTGCGCGGCCAGCGCCAACAGCTGCACCACGAGCGCTCGATCGTCGACACGCTCAAGCAGGTCGACCGCCTCAAGGACGAGTTTCTGGCCAATACCAGCCACGAGTTGCGCACGCCACTCAACGGCATGATCGGTCTGGCCGAGTCGCTGCTGCAGGGCGCGCCCGATCAGCTTTCGGAGGAAACCCGCAACAGCCTCTCGATGATCGTGCTCAGCGGCCGCCGGCTGGCGGCGCTGGTCAACGACATTCTGGACTTTTCCAAGTTGCGCAACCGCAACCTCGAATTGAATTTGCAACCGCTGGATCTCCACGCCCTCGTCGATGTCGTGCTCTCCTTGACCCGGCCACTCCTGCGCGACAAGGAACTTCGCCTGCAAAACGAGGTCCACAGCGAGATCCCCCTGGTGCTCGCCGACGAGAACCGTCTTCAGCAGATCATTCACAATCTGGTCGGCAACGCCGTCAAGTTCACGGAGCGCGGCAGCGTCACCATTGGCGCCGTCGTCGAGGGCGAGCGGGTGCGCGTGTCGGTGAGCGATACCGGCATCGGCATCGAGCGCGAGCAGCTCGAGCGCATTTTCGATTCCTTCGTCCAGGCCGATGGCGCAGCCGCACGGCGTTTTGGCGGCACGGGCCTGGGTCTGGCGATCACGCGCCAACTCGTCGGCCTGCACGGCGGCGAGGTCAGAGTCGAGAGCGAACCCGGCCGCGGTTCCATCTTCTCCTTCGATCTGGAAATCGCCCATGGCATACACAGCGAGAACTCGCTCTCGCAACAGGCCGTGGCCGAGGTCATCGCCGCCGTCTCGCGCGAACCGGGCGAGATCACCCTGCCACCGGCCCCGCCCGAGAAAACCCTGTCCGGTGCCGAGGTCGCCAGCGCCTGGCACATCCTGGTCGTCGATGACGAGGCCGTCAACCGCCTCGTCCTCCACAACCATCTGACCCAATTCGACTACCGCCTAACCGAGGCGGCCAACGGTGCCGATGCTCTAGCCGCGCTCGAAAACGATGCCTCGATCGACCTGATCTTGCTCGACATTATGATGCCGCGCCTCTCGGGCTACGAGGTCTGCCGCTATGTGCGCCGCACCCGGCCCGCCAGCGAATTGCCGATCATCTTTCTCTCGGCCCGCAACCAGACCAAGGACCTGGCCGCTGGCTTCCACGCCGGCGGTAACGACTACCTCTCCAAACCCTTCTCCCGTGAGGAGCTCATGGTCCGGCTCGCCCACCACCTGGCTCTGGTCGAGGCCAACCGGCAGCTGGAGGCCCAACGGGCCGAACTTGCCCGTGTCAACCACGCCCTCGTCAATGCCCAGCAGCAACTGGTGCTCAACGAAAAGCTCGTTTCCCTGGGCATGTTGACCGCGGGCGTCTCCCACGAGATCAACAATCCGGCCTCCTACGCCCATGGCAGCATGCAGAACCTCGAGGCCGAGCTCAACAGCTTTCGCGACTACTTCTTCGACATTGCCGGCGACGACGCCGATCCCGAGATCCTCGCTTCCTTCGAGCGCCGCCTGGAACCGATCTTCCGCCACGTCCACTTGGCCCGCGAGGGCACGACCCGCATCCGCGGCATCGTCATGGATCTCAACCACTTTGCCCGGGCCGAGCGCGGCATGATGGAGCGGGTCCCGCTCGTCGACTGTATCCGCACCACGCTCAACCTGGTCAAGGCCAATTTCCACGAGAGCGTCGCCTTCGAATGCCATTTCGAGGACGCCCTCGAGTTGCTGTGCCGGCCCGCCGAGATGAACCAAGTCTTCATGAATTTGATCGTCAACGCCTGCCACGCCATTCAGAGTCGCTACGGCACCCATCCCCAAGAAAAGGGACTGTTGCTGATTCGCACCCGCGCCGTCGAGGGGAAGGGGCTGATCGAATTCACCGACAATGGCTGTGGCATCGCCGAGAGCGATCAAAAGCGCATCTTCGACGCCTTTTTCACGACCAAGCCACGCGGGCAAGGGACCGGTCAGGGACTGGCGATCAGCAAGACCATCATCGAAAATCACAAGGGACGCCTGGAGATGGTGTCGCGTTTAGGCGAGGGCACAACCTTCACGATCGTGCTGGCGCTCGATCGCGAAGAGGCCGATCTCATCCCATGAACTGGGCTTGTCGCAACCACCTCAATTATTTCGTCTCTTGTTTCGGCGCCCACTCTCTTGTATCTTGAGTTAAGTGAATCGATGATCAAAGCGGAGGCGGCCCAAGTGGATAACACGCCCAATTCCGAAGATCGCAGACAACAGCTGATTTACGACCCCGCAGTCGGCGTCACCCTGGCCTGGACACCGGATCCTGCGAGCAACACCCCCACCCAAGAGGCTTCCGCGGAGCGAGCCCGCAACCTGGCCTTGCTGGCCTCCTCAGGGGCGTGGGTCTTTCTGGGCGACACGCCAGAATGACACCTCTCCCAACCTACAAGGGATTAAGGCCATTTCGTTTTTCATCCGTTTCGACCGACTTGTGGCTTCCTCTAATCGAGCCGCTTGAACCTCCGAGGGGGAGCGCCCAGCGATGAAGAGATCCGCTACCTTTGCCATCGCCATCCTCGCCACCTGCGCCGCCTTGCAGGCGACGGCTCAGGATATTCGCTTCCGCGCCTTCGGTGTCGCCAAGGGTCTCTCTCAGAGTTCCGTTTGCGCGCTGCTCCAGGACCATCAGGGCTTTCTATGGCTCGGCACCCAGGACGGCATCAACCGCTTCGACGGCTATAACTTTCGCGTTTTTAAACACGATCCTGCCCGAGCCGACTCCTTGCCGGACAACTGGATCAACTGCTTTGCCGAAGATCGCGCCGGCAATCTCTGGGTTGGCACCCGCAGCGGCTTGGCTCGCTTCGACCCCCGCACGGAACGCTTCAGCCCGTTTCGCGCCAGTGGCCCGGTTTCCGGCGGCGAATCTGGGCATCCCGTCCAGGCGCTGGTGCTCGACAAACAGGGACGGCTGTGGTGCGGCTTGGGTGGCGGCGGGTTGGCGATGCTCGAGCAACCCGAACACGCCGACCCCGAGCGCGCCTCCTTCGTGCATCACCGCCGCGAGCCGGACCGCATGGACAGCTTGCCCAGCGATCAGATTCTGACCCTCGTCGAGGATCGGCAACACCTCTGGATCGGAACGGCGGGCGCTGGACTCGCTGCGATGTCCCTGGCCAAACCCGGCAATTTCGAGCGTTTCCGCATGCAGCCTGGGGTGCCCGGCACCCTTGCCGACGATGTCGTCTCCGCGCTCTTGGTCGACCGCAAGGACCGGCTTTGGATCGGTACCCGCGCCGGCTACGGTCGCTACGAGGGCGAGGGCCATTTCTCCTTCTGGAAGCTGGGCGAGGACGCGAGCCTCAACGGCGTCAATTATGTGCGAGCCCTGGCCCAGGACCATCGCGGCACCCTTTGGGCTGGCACCCGCGATGGCCTGTGCCGCTTCAACCCCGAAGCGCCTACCGCACGGCTGATCCTGGCCGCTCAACCCGACCAGCCTGGCGGCTTGGTCCACAACGACATCCTGGCCTTGTTGTCCGACCGCTATGGCACCCTTTGGGTCGGCACTTATGGCGCCGGCATCTGCCAGGTCGAACCGCTCTCTGAGAGTATCGCCACCTATCAGATGGGCAAGGGCGGTCTTTCCCACGAGCAGGTCTGGTGCATCACCCGAACCCGCGACGGCGTGCTCTGGATCGGCAACGAGGGCGGTCTCAACCGCCTCGATCCCGGCGCGCAGCGGTTCGTGCACTACCGCCACCAGCCCGGCGATCAAGGCTCCCTCAATCACCCCATCGTCAAGGCCCTGTGCGAACCCGCGCCAGGGGTGCTGTGGATCGGTACAGAGGCAGGGATCTGCATTCTTGACCGCGCCCGCGACCGCATCTCCCGCCTGGCCATCGACCCCAACGACCCGCTTGGACCTGCCAGCGACCGCATTTGGTCCATCAACCAGACCCGTGATGGCTCGATCTGGGTCACCGGCAACGGCCAAGGCATCAGCCACTTTCCGGATCCCAGCCACCCGGACCGCTTCGAGCGCCTGCCCCACCAGCCAGGCTCCAATCGCGGCCCCTCCGACAACTGGGTCATGGCGATGACCGAGGACGAGGACGGCAATCTCTGGATTGGCACCCACGACCACGGCCTCGACCTCTACCAGCCCGGTCGGCCCGGCGCCGGCTTCACCAACTTCCGCAACGCCAGCGACAACCCCACGAGTCTCAGCAACGACTCCGTCTTCTGCATTTTCGTTGACAGTGCCAAGCGGCTCTGGGTCGCCACCTATGGCGGTGGCTTGAATCTAGGCGATGCCCGCGATCCTGGTCGGTTTCGGGCCTTCCGCCAAGCCGAGGGCCTGCCCAACGACAGCACCTACGGCATCCTCGAGGACCATCTCGGGCGCCTGTGGATCAGCACCAACAAGGGCATCGCCTGCCTGGACCCCAAGACCCTGACCTTCACCAACTACGATGCCCGTGACGGCTTGCAGAGCGATGAGTTCAATGCCGGCGCCTTCTTCCGCGACCACGAGGGTCGCATGTACTTTGGCGGCATCAAGGGTGTCTCCCACTTTCAACCCGAGGATCTGTTCGCCAGCAGTGGCGGCGCCGATGTCGTCATCGACCGCGTGCTGCTGTTCAACCGCCCGCTGCCCATCACCCCCGAGGGCAAGGCCGGCTCCGTCATGCGGGCCGCGCCCAACTACCTCGACCGCCTGGTGCTCGACCACCGCGACTATGTTTTTTCGTTCGAGTTTGCCGCCCACCACTACGCCAATCCCGAACGCAACCGCACCGCTTACAAGCTGGAGGGCCTGGACAAGGACTGGATCGACGCCCCCGTCGACCGCCGCTATGCCGCGTACGCCAACGTCGCGCCCGGCCACTATACCTTCCGCGTCAAGGGTGCTCCTGCCCGTGGACCCTGGTCCGAGCAGGAGGCCCGCATCGAGCTGGTGATCGAGTCACCGCCCTGGCGCACCTGGTGGGCGCTGTCGTTCTATGCGCTGGTGATCGTCGGCTCCGCCTTCACCTGGTGGAAGCTGCAGCAGGCCAAGCTCCGGCGCGCCCGGGAGCTCAACGAGCGCTTACAGGTCGTCGACCGCCTCAAGGACGAGTTCCTGGCCAATACCTCGCACGAGCTGCGCACGCCTCTTGGCGGTATGATTGGCCTGGCCGAATCGCTGATGGATGGTGCCACCGGCCAGCTCCCGCCCGAAACCGTGCGCCACCTCTCGATGCTGGTCTCCAGCGGTCGTCGCCTGGCCAATCTGGTCAACGATATCCTCGACTTTTCCCGCATGCGCGACCGCGACTTGCCGCTGCATACGCACCCCGTCGACCTTCACAGCGCTGCCGAGGTCGTCCTGACCCTCTCGCGCCCCTTCTTGCAGGGCAAGGAACTGGAACTGGTCAACGATATCAGTGCCGCCCTGCCGCCGGCCCTGGCCGATGAGGACCGCCTCCAGCAAATCTTCTACAACCTGATCGGCAATGCCATCAAGTTCACCGAACGCGGACGGATCAGCCTCAGCGCCGCCTATCAGGACCACCAGCTGGTCATTTCCGTGGCCGACACCGGTGCCGGCATTCCTGCCGATCGCCTCGAGGACATCTTCCAGTCGTTCGTGCAGCTCGACGGTCGCAGCGATCGCGCCCAAGGTGGCACCGGTCTGGGCCTGGCCGTCACCCGCAAACTCGTCGAGTTGCACGGCGGCAGGATCTGGGTCGTCTCCGGGGAGGGTGTTGGTTCCGTCTTCAGCTTTACCCTGCCCGTTGCCGAGATGGGCGACCTGCGCAGCAAGCCGCGGCCCGAGCTCAACCCGATCGCCGCCGAGGGCGAGACGCCTACCCCAACCGAGCTTATCGAGGCCCAGGGGAGCTCGCCGTTCCACATCCTGATCGTCGACGACGAGGCCGTCAACCGCCAGGTCGTCTTCAATTACCTGGCCATGACCTATCAGCGGATCAGCCAGGCCGCCAGCGGTGCCCAGGCACTCGAGCTGATCGACCGGGGCGGCGTCGATTTGGTCCTGCTGGACATCATGATGCCGCGCTTATCGGGCTTCGAAGTCTGTCGCGAGATCCGCGTGCGCTTCCCGCTCCATCGCTTGCCCATCATCTTCTTCTCAGCCCGCAACCGAGTCGTCGATCTGGCCAAGGCCTTCACGCTTGGCGGCAACGACTATCTGACCAAGCCGGTAATCAAGGACGAGCTGATGGCCAAGGTCTCGCTCCACCTCGATCTCGTTCAGGCCAACCGCGATATCGAGGAGCGCAACCGCATCATCTGCGAGAAGTCGGAGCGCCTCTTCCTCCTAGAAGAGGAGAAGATGTCGTCTCTGCGCACGCTCACCGCCGGCGTGGCCCACGAGGTTAACAACGCCATGAACCTCAGCACCGGCAGCACCCAGAACTTGAGCTCCCGGCTTGGCCGCCTGGAGCGCTTCCTGTTCGAGGCCGCCGCCGACGAGGCCGATCCCGAGATCATGCGCAGCTTTCGCGAGCAACTCGACGCCATCAAGGACGACTTGGGCAAGATCGAGCAAGGCCTTCGCCGCACCACCGGCATCGTCCGCGACCTCTACGCCTTCACCAGTTTGCGCGATGATCGCCTCGAGCAAGTCCTGCTGGCCAAATGCCTGAAAGCCGCCCTGGCGCTGGTGCGCCCGCGCTTTGGCGAGCGCGTCCAGTTCGAGCTGGAAGTGCCCGACGACCTGGCGCTAACCTGCCGACCCAACGAGCTCAACCAGGTCTTTCTGCACCTGCTGACCAACGCCTGCGAGGCTTGCGGCAATACTCAGGACGCCTGCCCTCGCGTCCTGATCAAGGCGCTGTGCGTGGGCGACCAGGTCCAGATTGCCATCAACGACAATGGGTTGGGCATCCGCCCCGACCACCGTGAACGCCTGTTCGAGCCTTTTTTCTCCACCAAGGGCGTGGGTGAAGGAACCGGCTTGGGTCTCTCCATCGCCTACGGCATCACCCGTGCCCATCAGGGCCGGATCGAGGTCGATTCTATTCCCGGCCGGGGCAGCACCTTCACGGTTTGGTTACCGCTCAATCCCTCGACTCATGCAAATTAGCGTTTCGTCGACAAGCTGAGTGATGCCATAATAGCGAATCAAGGCAGTCTTCAACCGTAGCATGATGGTGAATCGATGACCGTTAGGTTTGGTACAAGTGTTGCTTTTGCCTTTGTTCTCGTGGCTTTTCCCTTCTGTCTGTACGCCTCGTCCGGTGCGTCCGGCCCGGGTCTGTTGACCTCTGTGGTCGCGTTGCTCGTGTTGATGGCGATCGCCTTTTTCGTCGGCCGCTGGTCCGCCAGTGCCGCTCCGGCCCAACTCAGTCCGTGCCCGCGTGTGCTCTGGCTGGGCGACGCCGCGCCAGGCGAGGGGCTGGAGGCGGTGGGTCAGGTATCGAGCCTGGCTGAAGCTGTCGATGCCTGGCCTCAGAGCGGTGCCGAGCTGATTGCCGTCAAGCCCGACTGCCTGGCCCCGCTGCTTGCGGAACTCGAGCGCCAGCGCGACCTTTTGATCCTGCGGGAACGCAACGAAGTCATGAACCTGCTCTGTGCCGGCGTTGCCCACGAAGTTGCCAATCCTATCGGATTTGTTACAGTTGGCACCGAGAACTTGCAGGCCGATCTCGAAAAATACCGCGAGTTTTTGGGGCACATGTTGGCCGACGAAGACGCCGAAGTCCTCGAGGCCTTTGCCGGCAAACTCGAGCCCATGGTCGGTCATTTGGACATCATTCTCGGCGGCTGTACCCGCATCCGCGACATCACCCGCGAGCTCCAGGCCTTCGCCCGCGCCACCCCCGGCAAATCGCGCAAACTGATTGTCGCCCACCTGATCGAGAACATCTTCGGCCTGGCCCGCACCCGCTATAAGCGCCAAGCCCAATTCGTGCTGGACGGCGAAACCGGCTTGAAGGTGCTGGGCAGCGCGGCGGATCTCAATCAAGTGTTCCTCAACCTGATCCTCAACGCGGTCCAGGCTATCATTCGCCGCCAAGAGGGGAGCGCTGATCGCACCCCTGGCGAGGTGCGCTGCACCCTCAGTCACAGCAGCGAGGTCGTGCGCATTCAGGTCCGCGACGACGGTGACGGCATCTCGCTGGACCGGCGCGACCTCTTGTTCAGATCTGGCGCCAACCAGCGCGCCGACGGTACCCCGTGCATGGGTCTACACCTGGCTCAGCGGATCCTCGAGGAGCACGGCGGTCACCTCAGCCTGGGCACCGCCGAACGGGGCGCTGTCTTCGTGATTCAGCTGCCCCTGGCACCCGCCGACGAGGCGTAAGCTATCCAGTAACCTAGGACGGACGCGCTCTTGGGCTGGGCTCAACCGCGCTTTTTCAGTGCCCGCGCCGCATCCACCAGGATCGGTGGTAGACAGCGGCGCAGCAGGCTGGGTTTGGCGGCCTGTGCCGTCTCGAACTCCTCGCCTGGCCGGGCGCGGAACAGGGTCGTGTGCTTTTCGTTGCGCTCTTCCTCGGGGCGGCCGTTCGTGTAGTAATAGAGCGCCAGCGATTTGCGGAAGCGGCCCTCGGGGCAGGTCAGGGGATCGGGGTGACCGTGGTAGCTGGTCGAGGTCGTGCTGAAGATCGCCACCCTGTTGAACAGCGGCAGGATGCGCTGCTCGCAGCGCTCCATGCGCTCGTCCCAGAGCTCCAGATAGCCGCCATAGGATTCGTCCCAGTCCTTGTTGAGGTAGAGCAAGAGGTTGATGCGGCGGTCCAGATTCAGCTTGGTGTGCTTGTTGAAGTCGGCATGGACCTTGAGGAAGCCGCCGCGCTCGATTTGATGCTGGCCGCCGCCCCAGAAGTAGGGGTCGGGAATGATGCCGGCGATGCCCGTCAACGTCTCGAGGAAGCGGCACATCGCCGCGGAGTTGAACTGCGCCAGCAGGTGGCGAATGCGCGGCGGCATCAGCTCGTCCTGGTTGTTGGCGCGCTTCGTCTCGCGCGCATCCTTGAAGGCCTGCCAGCGCGGGTCCGTCTTGTCGGGGAATTCGTCGAGCACACCGTCGACGACCCAGCTTGGCAGGAAGTCGTCGAAGTAGATATGGGGAAAGGGGTGGGCCTTCTGATAGCGCTCGCGGTTAGCGGCAGCTAGGGGTTCGAGCTGTGAGCTCTCGAAGAAAAAGGTCGGTGCGGCGGATGACATGATGGGCTCCCAACAGCTGAGGGGGCACCGGAAAAACGCAGTGGTACCGAATCGCTCGGTGAATGATCCCCATCAGCCATCTTAGAAAAGGCGCACGGACTTCGTCAAGCGGGAATGACCTGCGCGTTGCGGGTCCGCTTCGCTGCGTATATACTTGCGCTTGAATTGCGTTCTTGCGCCAACTTGGAGAAACCGCGCTCCGCTGGCCTGCGTAGGAAGGGGGGAGACAGAAACCCTCTGCGGAATCAGGGGTTTCCCCCAGAACTAACCTCGACCCGATGGAGCTCGCCGATGAATCGCCTGACCAAAGCCACCTGGACCCTGCTGGCACTTACCTGCCTGGCTGGGGAGGATGCCGCCGTGACCCGCAACCGGGTCAGCGACGCCAAGAGCCTGCCGATCAGTTGGGACACCGCATCGGGCGAAAATGTCCGCTGGGTCGCCAACCTTGGCAGCCAGACCTACGGCAACCCCGTCGTCGCGGCCGGCAAGGTGCTGGTCGGCACCAACAATGCCGGCAAACGCGACGCCGCCGTGGCCGACGACAAGGGCATCGTCATGTGTTTTTCTGAAAAGGATGGCAGCTTTCTCTGGCAGGCGATCCACGACAAGTTGGCCACCGGCGGGCAGAACGACTGGCCCCAACAGGGCGTGGCGGCCACGCCCTGGGTCGACGGCGATCGCGCCTACTATGTCTCCAACCGCTGCGAGGTCGTCTGCGTCGACCTCAACGGATTCGCCGACGGCAAGAACGACGGCTTCCAGGGCGAGGTCCACAAGGGCCCTCAACACGCCGACATCCTCTGGACCTACGACATGATCGGCGAGCACAAGGTCTTCCCGCACAACCTCGCCAACTGCTCGCCGCTCGTGGTCGGCGAGCTGGTCTACGTCATCACCGGCAACGGCGTCGACGACAGCCACCGCAAGCTGCCCTCGCCCGACGCGCCGGCGTTCCTGGCCCTTGACAAGAAAACCGGCAAGCTGGCCTGGAAGGCCAACACCGAGCTCCCGGTCGTGCACGGCCAGTGGGCCTCGCCCGCGGCCGGCGAGATTGGCGGCAAGACCCAGATCGTCTTCCCCGGCGGCGACGGCCAGGTCTACGGCTTCAGTCCCGAGGGCAAGCAGCTATGGCACTTCGACTGCAGCGAGAAGGGCTCGACCTGGGAGCCGGGCGGCACGGGCAAACGCAGCAGCATCATCGCCACGCCGGTGGTCCAGAACGGCCAGGTCTACATCGGCGTCGGCGACGACCCCGACTTTGGCAGTGGGCCGGGCGGCCTGTTCCGCATCGACCCCAGCGCTGGCGGCGACGTCTCGACCAGCGGCCGCAAATGGCGCCTGGGCGACGAGGACTACCACCGCACGCTCTCGACCGTCGTCGTCCACGACGGCCTAGTCTACGTCCCCGACCTGGACGGCATCTTCTACTGCGTCGATGCCGAGACCGGCAAGATCGTCTGGAAACACGACCTCTTCGCGGCCGTCTGGGGCAGCGCGCTGATCGCCGACGGCAAGCTCTACATCGGCGACGAGGACGGCGACATCTGCATCATGGCCCTCGGTCGCGAGAAAAAGATCATCGCCGAGATCAACATGGGCGACAGCATCTACACCACCCCCACGGCCGCCAACGGCGTGCTCTACGTCTCAACCAACACCAAACTCTACGCGCTGGGTTCGAAGTAAGTGCGACGTGTTTCCTGTCATCGACCTGGTTGGCTGGTATCGATCCATGGAACGGTTAAAGCTGGCAATTGGGGAGCTCAGCCACCAAGGACTACACAGATAGACTTCGTGCCCAGTCTCCAGTGCGAGGCTGGATTTCCACGAAGGCGCTCCAATTGCGCATTGCGCAGCATCGTGGGAGAATGGGACTTATGAATAGGAGGCAGGCAAATTATGGCAGCTGAGGGTTTAAGAGCCAACACTTTGGCACAGGCAGTGCGGATCCTGGACGGCAAACGCCCCTTGGAGTACCTTAGCCCGGAATGGAAAGCTTTTTATACAGAGACCAACAGGCCCGAAGTCGACCTCTTGATAGAAGTATTCATGCTCAAAGGCTTGGGCTACAAGGCATTGTTTGGTGGGCACTCCGGCAACGGCAAAACAACTGAGTTGAATCGGTTTAAGGGTAGCGAACGGATTCAAGAGCGTTTTTGGGTTATATCAGCAGATGTGGCCGAAAGCTTGAACCCCATGGACTTGGAAATCGTCGAGCTCTTGTTGCTGATGACCGTGGAAACGCTGGCTTTCGCTGATGCGCATGGTGTCGTGATCGACGAACACCTACGTCAGCGTTTCCTGGAGCTGGAGGGTGTGTTTAAGGGCGAGCTAGTTATTGAGGATCATCGGCTAAGTGGAAGAGATATATCTGCCGAGTTTGGCACTGAAGCAGAAGCCGGTTTTCCAGGTTTTTTCGTTAAGCTTAAGGCGAAACTATTAGCCAAGATCAAAACCCAATTAGAGTATCGTCACTCGGTTCGCCAAACTTTCAGGCCACGTCTCAACGATCTAATCGATTTGCTTGATGATTTGTACTCAGTGCTACTTAACTCTCCTGGTAGTAAATTGCCGCTGATGGTAATTGATGGCCTGGATCGTATGGGGGTGCCAAGCGCGCAACAACTTTTCGCTCATGATAGCCAAATACTGGCTCAGATTCGCAATGCCTCAATTCTGTTAACAGTGCCGATCTCGGTCATCCACTCACCTGTTTCTGCGCAAATCCAGTTGCAATTGGGGGATATTCATGTCTTCAAGAATCTAAGACTTCACAATCGAACTGGAGATGTCGACCAAGCTGCGAACAAAAACCGGCAGTATTTACGAAATTTTGTGCTGCTGCGTATTGACGCTGCGCTGATTGAGGATGCGGCTCTTGATAAAGCAATTACCTATTCCGGCGGTGTATTTCGCACCCTTCTCGACCTTTTGAGTGAGGCAGGTGTTATTGCCTCGGCGAATAAGGTTGATCAAATTGGCCTTGAGGAAATGGATGAAGCTCTGAGAGTGTTCAGGATCAACAAGGCTCGGCCTATGAGGCGCAAACACTGGCTCATTTTAGATGTGATAGATCGGGAAGGTATTCTACACGATGACAATGACCCAAATGCAATGGAAATCCTACAAGGCCTTTATGCCCTCGAATATGACAATGGCGAAGGCTGGTATGCGCTTAACCCGCTTTTGACTGACGGATTGGCGCGCTTCCGAAAGATTGAAAATGCTGAGCGCCAACGAAACGCTGGATCGTAATGAGCAACCTAATTCTCAAGAAGGATTGCCTTAAATTCAAAGAATTGGCCCAGCGGATCTTACCTCGCAAGGGCACCGGTTGTCTGGCTTTCACGACCTGTGACCGTGGTGAACTACAGGCGGAAATATTAGAGGGATTAAAGAAACTATTAGAAGCTGATTTCTGCGTGAGAGAACACGTCATCAGGCAAAATCAGCCCTATCTGGGTGTGTTACCGGTGTATGACCCTTTGTCACCTGACCTACATGTCTATACGGGTTACCCCTATGACCGATTGATTGCCGGGGACCCTAAGTTAGCTGAAGATAACCGAAAACTGGCCGCTACCTTGAATATCGAGCGCGACCTGCTACCCCGGCACAACCTCCATGTAATCTTTATCCTTCCCCAGCACGTGGAGAACACCATCGCCCTGTTGGCACCGGATTTCTACCATTTCCGCACCTACTCGATCCATTTCCAGGCCGACTTACTGTCGCCCTTGCCAAGGCCACGGAAGCTCGACTTGGTCACGCTGGAGCGGGGCAGATTTCTTGAGAAACAGCTCTATCATAGCCGAGACTGGATCCATAAGGCCAATACGCATTTAGAGCTGGCCAAATGGAATATGTCTGCTAGTGAAATGAAGATTGCAAAACAGCACCTAGATAAGGCAGTGAAGTTTTATCAGAAGAAAAAATTCGAAGCTGGTCTTGTAGAAGCGTATAGGGAAATCACAAATATGTTCGTGAAACAAAAATTGTTTCGTCAGGCGGAAATTTATTCTTCGAGGATTTTAAATCTTTTGGGTGTTCGAAATGATTTGTTTTTTGCCTCTTGTCTTTATCATGCGCTAATAAAGATTTACCAATGCAGCCCTTGTGAAGCCAGAGTCTGGATCCAAAATGTGTCGGATTCCAGTGTGTTTGACGAGGTTGGTATGTTGCGGTATAATATTGTAAAATCTATGCTTGATATTCTGGTAGGTGAACCGGGAGGTTGTATTGATTGGCTGAAATCTCTGCAACCCTCGCAAAGTATAAGTAAGGCTAAAGGATCTGTTGTTACAGTTGGGGCTTTAGTGTTGAAATGCTTTGGGGAGTTTGTCGAAGTCGCCGAAGGTGATTCGGGTAGTATTTATGTTAAGCTTAAGATGGTCTATATGGGTGAGTGGGCGGTGCTGATTAATCAGCTGCTGGTCGAAGAATCTGAAGACTCCGAAACAAAAGAATTATTGGCGATGATTTTGTACAATAAGCGTGAATTTGTGCCTGCGGAGATTGTAGCACTTCAAGCTCAGGAGCGCCTATCCAAGCAGGAAAATGAGTTTTTCAACCGCTATGTCAAGACATTGCTGCTGAAAATTGAACGCCACACCAAACCAGCCGAGGAAGTCGAAGCTGAGTGCCTGACTTGCTTGGCGAACTGGCAGCACTTCCCGGCCCACGAGTGCGTCATGCTGCAGGTCGTCCTGGGCTTCATCTATTGCGATACCGACCGACCCGCCATGGCCTGGGAGATGGTGCAACAAGCAACCACTGTCGCCGAACACGCCGGGTATCGCTTTCTCGAGGCCGAGCTGGCTATGCTCTCCGCTAGGCTACTCGGCAAAGAAGGGAAGTGGTCGGAGGCCTACGATAAGCTCAAGCACGGCTATGAGCGCGTGCGCGATCGCCACGTGGCGATGGAGGCTGAACTGCTCGAACTGCTAGGCCAGGCCGCCGAGCAGTGCGGCAATCCCCGCGCCAAGGGCTGGTACCACAAGGCTCTCGCCCTCTATGAAATGCTGGAGCACAAGCAAGCTGCTGTGGTTGCCGCGGCGCTTGAGCGGTTAGCCTCTGGGGAACCGGACCAAGATCGTAGCAGATTGCCGAGTTAACTTTCAGGCACCGTGCCACGGCCCTCGTGATAGACTCGCTGCCAACGAGGTGGCGCTGATGGATACCTGGCAATTTGGTGAAATGCGCGCAGTGGTCGACCCCGCACATGGGGCGCGGCTGGCGGAACTCTGGTTTGGCGATCTACAGGTGCTCGTGCCCCGCAACGAGGATCCCTTCGGCTGGGGTTGTTACCCCATGGCGCCCTGGGCAGGCCGCATTCGCGACGCCCGCTTTTGCCACGCGGGTGAAACATACGAGCTCAAACGCAACAGACCGCCGCACGCGCTGCACGGCACGGTGCTTGACCGGCCCTGGTGCCGTCGCGGCGACGACCCTTGCTACGAGGTCGCCTTGGGCGAAGACTGGCCCTTCCCAGGGATCGCTCGCTTCGAGCTCCGCGCCGAGGGCGCCGGCCTGGCGCTGAGGCTCGAGGTCCATAGTCATGGCCTGGCCTTCCCCGCCAGCCTCGGCTGGCACCCCTGGTTCATGCGCCGGTTGCACCGGGGCGCAAGCGCTCAGCTGGGGTTCCAGGCGACCTCCATGTACCGACGCGGTCACGACCATCAATTGGATGGCGGCCTGACTGCGCCAGCGGCTGGCCCCTGGGATGATTGCTTTCTGGGGGTCGCCCGACCCATCGTGTTGGAGTGGCCAGGTGCGCTGCGGCTGCAGCTCGATTCGGACACGGACCATTGGGTGATTTACGACCAGCCCGCGCACGCATTGTGTGTCGAGCCTTGGAGCGGACCGCCCGATGCGCTCAACCTCGAGCCCCGCCTCGTGACGCCAGAGCAACCGCTGATCGTGATCTCGAGGTTGACTGGCACTGTTTTTGGCTGATGAGCATCACTTTTGACAAACCTTTAACCCAGGCCCCGCCATTGCGACTACAATCGGGACATGACGCGACGATTGACCGCCTTTGTCAAACTGATTCTGTTTCTTCTCGCACTGGCCAGCCCGATTCTGACCTTCCAGAGCTACCTGCGCGAACGGGAGTTTCTGCGTTACCGTGCGGAGATCATCGCCTCTCACGCCGGTGAGCGCCATCGCATCGTCGGCGACCTGGCGCAGCGCTATTTCTCCGAAGCGCCGCACCTGGCTCGGGCTCATCTGCGCCGCGAGCTGCCAGCCGGTCCCTTCGAGGGGCTGGCCGAACTTCCGCCGCCCGAGCAGTTCCTTGGCTGGACGCGCCTGCGAGCCGGTGAAACCAGCACGGCCGATCCCCATTTGCTCAAACTCCTGCACGACGACGAGGCCTTTCCCTCCGGCCTGCCGAAACGCTTTGCCGGCCTGGTCGAGCTGATCCGCGCGGGTGCGGTGACGCTCTCGGCCCAGGATCTGGCCCGCTTTTATCACGTGGCGACCTCCTTTTGGCGGGGCGAGGACCTGGACGACGCCACCTTTGCCTTTCTGATCGAGAAATTACCCCCCGATACCCGCTGTCGCTTCGAGGGCCAGCTCGCTTTTCTGGGTCTGGAACTACCCAGCGGCGCGCTTGGTGATCTGGTTCGTCTCGAGGTCGCCGGCCGCGCCTATCTGCTGGCCCTGCAGGGGGGCGAGCTGAGCGAGCTCAACGAACGACTGGCGGCGTTTAGCCCTGGGCTGCACTTGATTCCCGGAAAACATTGGGAGCGCTTCGAGCCGGTGGCCGCGACCTTCACCGTGCAACTCAGCGATCCGGCCCGGCCACAGGAGAGTATCGCTATCCGCTACCTCACCTCGGGCCTGGGCCTCGAGTTGGTGATTGCCCTGGTTTACCTGGTCCTGACCCGCTACGAGAAGGTTCACCAGACCCAGAAACGCCTGCTGGCCACGACCAGTCACGAGCTGCGCACGCCGCTCGCCGTGATCCGCCAATTTGCCGAAATGCTGGTGGACCGTCAGAACCAAGTGCCCGAACGCATTGGCAATTACCATCGTCATATCTTGCGCGAGAGCCTCAAGATGCAGTTTTTGGTCGAGAACCTGTTGAGCGCGTCGCGCTTCGAGAATCTCAAGATGGAGGCCAATTTCGAAGCGATCGAGCTGGCCCCCTGGCTGGAGGAGCTGCGCGAGAGCGCGGCCCGGCTCTCGGAACACCAGATCCGCTTGAATTGCCCCGAATTGGTCGTTCACTGGGATCGTACCTTGATGGCCCAGGTCCTGACCAACATCATGGAAAACGCTCGGGTCCATGCAGGCACCGACCTCGAGGTGACCGTGCGTGAGCGCGACGCCTGGATCGTCATGGACTGCCGCGACTTCGGTCAGGCCCCCGATCTGGCTGATTTGGCTGTGATTCGCGCCTTCAAGTCGCGGGGGCGACGGGGGCTGGGCCTGGGACTGTTCCTCAGCCAGCGCATTCTGGCCCTGCATCGTGGCACGCTCAAGTTCGCCGATGCCGCGCCTGGATTGTGTGTGACGATCGAACTGCCGGCTGAGCCGGAACCGCTGCGAACGGCAGTGAAGGAGATAAAGTAAATGTTGAACGTACTTATTGTCGAGGACGAGCCTGGCCTGCAGTTGGGGCTCAACGATCTGTTCGAGGAGGCCGGATTCGCCACCACCGTTTGCTCCAGCGGGCGGGCCGCGCTGCTGGAGCTGGAGGAGGGTCGAAGTTTCGATTTGATCCTGCTGGACCTTGGACTGCCCGATATCGATGGGACTCAGGTCCTCGAACACTGTCATGTCCATATGCCCGAGGTGCCGGTGATGGTTTTAACCGCACGGGCCTCTGAGTCCGACGTGGTCCTGGGCTTTCGACTGGGCGCATTCGACTATGTGACCAAGCCCTTCTCGCCGCGGATCCTGCTGGCACGGGCCAGCGCCCTGCTGCGCCGCGCCCGGGGTCGGGTCAACGAGATCGTGCTGGGTGAGGTCACCATCGACTTGGAGCGCTACGAGGCCTACCGCAATGGTGAGCCCCTGCACTTGACCACCCGCGAGATCGACCTGATCAAGTTCCTGCACAATCACGCCGGTAAACCGGTCAGCCGCAACGATATCCTCGACGAGGTCTGGGGCATGAATTCCGAGGCCGGCACGCGCACGGTCGACACCCATATCGCCATGTTGCGCAAAAAGATCGAGAGCAACCCCGAGCGGCCGACCTACATTCTCAGCCAGCGCGGCATCGGTTACAAAATGGTTCTGCGCTAGGGGGAGGACAATGACGGTCGGCCTGTTTGTATTACTCCTGATGTTGGGCGGCGAGGGGCCGGATCCTGGCCTGCGCGAGCTGGTCTACCAGGCCGAGGTCTTTGGTCGCGAAGCCGAGTCCCTGGACGCCCTGCGCCAGATGCTGCCGGGGGCCACAAACGAACGCGTCCGCCAAATCGCCTGGGCGCTGGCGATGGTCAAGTTCCGCCAGCCTCGTCCGGTCGACGCCGATGCCCTGATCGCAGGTTTGGCGCGACCCACGGCATTGGTCAACAACCAGGGCATGGGTTACCTGCTGGTCGGCACGCGCTGGCTCGAGCTGGGCGACTGGCTGGGCAGCAATTTCCTGGTGGCGATTGAGCCCGATCGCATCGTGCTGCAGAACCGCGACGGCTTTCAACAGGAAATTGCGCGACTTGAGGCAGCCGAGCCGCTGGCGGCCAACCAAGCACAATTCCAGGGCGCGCCCCTGGCCGAGGTGTTGACCTTTGTGGCCCGCAATGCGCGCTTGAACAGCTTCCTGCCTTCCGACCTGACCCGCAGCCTCAACGGCAGCTATCCGATCACCGACTGGCTGTCGCTACTGGATCTGGTCTGTCGTGGGACGGGCGTACTGTGGACGCGCCGCGGCGATAACGTCATCTTCACGACCAAATCCGAGGCTGTGGCCGCTACGGTCACCAAGCGCGAGACCTTTAGTCGCCGCGGCCAGAACCTCCAGAGCCTTCTGCACTGGTTGTCCGAGCGTTTCGATCTGGAACTCGTGACCGAAGCAACCGCGGCCGACTTGTTGGACACCCGCGTCGATATCGAGGCCGAAAATCAGAGCTGGGAAGAGACGCTCGACTGCTTGGCGGTGATGAACGGCTTTAGCTGGACCAAGATCGAAGACGAGGGCCGGCCAAAGTTGGTCATCACCCGCAATCCCTGATCAGGTCGCCAGTTTGGGCCGCCGTGCCTTGCAATAGAGTCGGTAGCAGAGGTAGAACATGGCGACCACCATGGCCAATGCCAAGAACGGCAGCAACAGCGCCAATAGGGCGGTCAGACCAGCGAAGAACCACTCAGCGGTCGATACGATCGGATTGCCCAACCCGCCGGTGGTCAGGAGACTGGCAGAACGCACGAGCCCGGTGCCGACATGAATCACTGCCGCGCTGCCGCCGCCGGCGATGGCTGCCATGGTCCAGGTAAACAGCGGCGAAGCGTCTTGGATCATGGCCCCGGTGGCCAGGATCCCCGCGAGGACTGCCGCAGGCGCGGAGACGACATCGAGGACGTGGTCGAGCCAGGGGACGTAGTAGGCGCCGATCTCCAGCACTGTCGCCACGGCAAGGGTGATCGTCGCGGTCGGCGTAGCCAACCAGAGAAAGCCCTCGCTCAAATGGACGTGGCCGGACTGACCGGCGAGGGAGAGCACCAACATCGGCACAAAAACGCGGAACCCGCAAGCAGCGGACAGTCCCAAACCCATGCAGACACTCAAGATCATTTCCATGGATTGCCTCCTGGCGTGCAAAATCCCCGATGAAACCACTTACGCCGATCCGGCGCGCGGGGTTTCAGCGGGGCAGTCCTGCCCGCCGGAAACTCAGACCAGCCAAGAGCGCACGTAGTCGGGATCCATACAGTCGCGCACGAGGGTGGTCAGCTGCAGGGGCTTGAAGGTGTCGACCATGACAGCGTACTCGTAGCAGTCGGCTTTGCCGACGGATGCCTCGGTTTTGCCTGGCTGGGGACCGTGGGGGACATCGCCGGGGTGCAGGGTAATCGAGCCGGACTCGATGCCCTTGCGGCTCATGAAGTCGCCCTCGACGTAGTAGAGCACCTCGTCGCTGTCGACATTCTGGTGGGCGTAAGGCGCGGGTATGGCTTGCGGGTGGAAGTCGAACAGGCGCGGGCAGAAATTGCAGATGACGGCGCCCGCCGTCTGGAAGACCTGGTGGATCGGCGGCGGCAGATGGATCTGGCCGACAATCGGCTGGAAGTCGCGGATATTGAAGGCCCAGGGGAAGAGGTAGCCGTCCCAGCCGACGACGTCGAAGGGGTGGTGGTCGAGTGTATAGGCATGGTAGCGATCGCCGGACTTGACGATCAGGGTCTCGGGCTCGCGGCTGTCGACAGGCTCGCGGTACTCCGGCAGGCGCATGTCGCGCTCGCAGAAGGGCGCGTGCTCCAGGAGCTGGCCAAACTCGTTGCGATAGCGGGCGGGCGTTTCGACCGGACTGTAGGACTCGATAATGAAGAAGCGGTTGTCGGCGCTGAGCTGCTCGAAGCGGTAGATTACCCCGCGCGGCACGACCAGGTAGTCGCCAGGCCCGAAGGCGAGCGTGCCGTATTCGCTGTGGAGCTCACCCGTGCCGTGATGGACGAACAGCACTTCGTCGGCGCGGGCGTTGCGGTAGAAGCGGCGGTCCGGTTCGGTGAAGCTGGCGGAGGCGAGGGCGATATCGGCGTTGAACAGGGTGACCTTGCGCGCGCTCAGCATGTCGCCGCCATGGGCCAGGCGATGGGTGAAATAGTGATAGGGCTGCTTGGGTGCGTCGACCCAGGCCTCGTAGGACACGTGGTCGATGGGCTGGACCGCGCGAACTTCGGTCGGCATGTGGAGGTGGTAAAGCGTGCTGTAAATGCCGGAAAAACCTAAGGTGCTAAACAGTTCCTCGCGGTAAAGGCTGCCGTCCTCTTTGTGAAAGGTAATATGTTTTTTGGCGGGCAGGCGACCGAGGCGGTGGTAGATAGGCATGTGAACTCCCTAAGCTGCTGGAAGACGTGTGAGAGGGTGGGGTAGAGGTCGCCGCGAACGGCGACCCTTTCCTCAAAGATTGCCGCGCTTGGCCTGCTCGCGCTCGATCGACTCGAACAGCGATTGGAAGTTGTTCTGGCCGAACCCCTCGCTGCCCTTGCGCTGAATAAACTCGAAGAACAGGGTAGGGCGGTCGTTGAGCGGCTGGGTGAACAGCTGCAGCAGGTAGCCGTCGCCTTCGTCGTCGAACAGCAGGTTGAGGCGGCGGATGTCCTCGATGTTCTCTTCCATGACCTTGGCGCGCTCGGCCACGACCTCGTAGTAGGAGGCGGGCGTTTCGATGAACTGCACTCCGTTCTCGCGCAGACGGGCAATCGTCTCGATGATGTTGTCCGTGGCGATGGCGACGTGTTGGACACCGGCTCCGTAGTTGACCTCGAGGTACTCCTCAATCTGGGACTTTTTGAGGCCCTCGGCAGGTTCGTTGATGGGGAACTTGACACTGCTGTTCTTGGAGCGCACGACTTTGGAAACCAGTGCGCTGAACTGGGTGCTGATATCGCCCTTGTCGAAGTGGACGAAGGTTTCCAGGTCCATGGTCTGCTCGAAAAAGCTGGCCCAGCGGTTCATCTCGCCTTCATGGACGTTGCCGACGATGTGGTCGACGGCCTTGAGACCGCATTCCTGTTTGGCGAATTGGGGGCCCTCGTAGGCTTTGTAGCCCGGCAGGACGCCGCGGTAGTTGTCGCGGTTGATGAAGGAGAATGTGGTATCGCCGTAAATGCCGACAGTGGCTTTGACGAAACTGCCGTATTCGTCGCTGACGGTCACCGCCTCGCTGACCTTTTCGGCGCCTGCGCGTAAGGCATGGGTCAGTGCCATGGCGGGGTCGGCCACTCGCACCGAAATCTCGCCGACGCCGTCACCGTGGAGGTCGACCCATTTCTGGATCGGATGACCCGGCTGGAGTGCGGCCGTGATGGCGAAGACCAGATCGTTCTGCTTGAGCAGGTAGGAGACGCGGTCACGAATCCCGGTTTCGGGACCCAAGTACCCGACGATGCGGAAACCAAATAGGCTGGCGTAATACATGGCAGAATGACGTGCGTTGCCGACGTAATGGTGGACGTAATCGAATCCGCGGATCTGATTGGAGGAAAAAGTGTCGGCCTGTCCAGGCGCTACGGCGACGGGTTCGACCGCACAGCCCTCAATCTCTAAACTGTCGACGAAATAACTCACACACGCCTCCTTATGCGTAGCTTTCTTCGGGCCGCTTGGACCCTGACTTACGGGGTAGATGAATCTCGTTGCTGTCCTTGAAGGTGGAGAGCACGACCCAGGAGCGGATGCCCTTGATGCCGTCGATCTGGGCCAGGCTTTCCGTGACGAAGCGCTTGTAATCTTCCTGATCGCTGACATGGACCTTGAGCAGAAAATCGATATCGCCCGCGATATGGTGACACTCGAGCACTTCGGGCATGGTATCGACCGCGCGCTCGAACTCGGTCACCCCGGCCAGGGCCTTGACGTCGAGGTTGATGGCTGCAAACACGAAAAAGGAGCGGCCCACTTTGGTCGCATCCAGAATCGCGCGGTAGCCCTTGATCACGCCGCTGCGTTCAAGTTTCTTGACCCGCTCGAGCATCGGTGGTGCCGACAGCCCCACCATCTCGGCCAGCTTGGCGTTGGTCAGGCGGCCCTTGTTCTGGAGAATCTCCAGAATCTGAAGGTCGATTTCATCCAGTTTGATTTTGTCGTCGCTGCCGCTCATGGCGCCTCCAGTAGATTCCATATTACCTGTGACCTGGCACTGTGTCAAAATAAAATTCTGGAATGCGTGTCATCACATAATTTTATTACGCGTCTGCCTGTGTCGGCATCTTATATGTTCTGATCGCCCGTGCGCGCCTCTCCGGCTGCCCCGTCCCAGCTCGGTCATTTCTGGCCCAGCTGTGGTATAGTGCTCGAGACTTTTGTTCGTACTTCACCTGTCACCCGCTCGCAATCTAGCGCTTGCCAAGGCTTGGCATGTTGTTGTGATGGGCGCGACGGCGCCTTTTGAGCGGGCCCTGGACGAGCAACTAAACCACTGTGCTGCCGTACCGTTACACTCATACCCCAACAGGGACGGCAGCAGCCGGATTCCCAACCCCCCATGGAGGACAGTAATGAAAAGGCCGATCGGGCTGAGCTTAGGAGGATTGTTGCTGTGCGCCGCGACCCTCGCCTGGTCTCAGAACCCCATTTTCGAAGAACCCTTGAGTCCACGCATTGCCAATTACCGCATCGATGTCAGCCTCGATACCAAGACCAAGCGGATCACCGGCAGCGAGATGATTCTCTGGCACAACAAAACCGACAGCCCGGCCCAAGACCTGCGCTTCCACCTTTATCTCAACGGCTTTCGCAACGAAAAGATGTCCTTCCTGAAAGAGTCGGGCGGCTCTCACCGCGGCAATGAAATGGACAAGAAGGGGTATGGCTTCAGTCAGATCGGCAAGCTCCAGGTCCTCGCCGATACCAGTGGCACGGCGCCGGTGATCGGCGACTTGGCCGCCCATCCTCAGGTCGACGCTATGGCGGACAAAACGGCCCAAATCGAGTTCATCGCCCCCGACGACGGCAACACTGATGACCGCACCTACTTCCGCGTGCCCCTCGACGAGCCCCTGCCGCCCGGTGGCAGCGTCTGGATCAGGATCGAGTGGCGCGCTCAGTTGCCGCAGCCGCCGTTCTCGCGCACCGGCGCCAAAGAGGAGTTCTTCTTCCTCGGCCAATGGTTCCCCAAGATTGCCGTCTATAAAGATGGCGGTCGCTGGACGGATCACCAGTTCCACCTCAATACCGAATTCTTTGCCGATTATGGCGTCTATGACGTGGCCATGACCGTACCCGCCGACTACATTCTGGGTGCGACCGGCCTGGAAGTCGCGGTCGAGGATGGCCCAGCCGGCCAAAAAATCCACCGCTACCACGCCGAGGACGTCCACGACTTCGCCTGGACCTGTAGCCCCGCCTTTATCGAGGGCAAGATTCAGGCCCAGGACGTCGCCATCCGCGTGCTTTGCCAGCGCGATCACAAGGCGCAAATGGCGCGCATGCTGGAGGCCGCCAAGAAATCTGTCGAGTACTTCCAGAACCTCTACGGCGATTATCCGTTCCCGAACCTGACCGTCGTCGACCCCCGCCATGGCGCCGACGGTGCAGGCGGCATGGAGTATCCGACCCTGATCACCGCCGGCACCAGTTACAACCTGCCCAAAGGCGTGCGCACGCTGGAGTTGGTTACGCTGCACGAGTTCGGTCACAACTACTGGTACCATTTGCTGGGCTCGAACGAGTGGGAAGAGAGTTGGCTGGATGAAGGCATCAACACCTATACCGAGATGCGCATTATGGAAGACTGGTTCGGCCAGGGTAGTTTTCTGGACATCTTTGGCTTTAAAGTCAGCGATAAAAACATCCAGCGCCTCAGCTATTCCGGCGGCGCCAGTTACGATCCCACCGTGCGCAATGGCTGGGAGTACTACAGCAACAATTCCTACTCCAACAATTCCTACTCCAAGCCCGGCTGTCTGTTGACCAGCTTCCAAAACATCGTGGGTCAGGAAAAGATGGACGAGATCATGCGCGCTTACGTGGCGCGCTGGCGCTTCAAGCACCCCACTTCCCGCGACTTCATGCAGGTCGTCAACGAAGTCACCGGCCAAAACTACGACTGGTATTTTGAACAGGCGCTCTTCACCCGCCATCAACTCGATTACGCCGTGACTTCGGTCAGTAGCCATAAGGACAAGAAACTCAAAGGCTTTGACCTGACTTTGGACATTGACGACGTCAGTGCCACGGCCGATTCCAAGGACGACGACGAAGACGAGGACGACGACAGCGACGACAAGAACAAGACCTATACCAGCGTGGTCAAGGTTCGCCGCCTGGGCGAGTTCGTTTGCCCCGTAGAAATCGAGTTCGCCTTTGCCGACGGCGAGAAGCGCCGCGAGCAATGGGACGGCAAGGAACTTTGGAAGCGCTATGAGTTCAAGAACGACAAGGAGCTCATCTCCGCCCAGGTCGATCCGGACCACAAATTGTTGCTAGACGTCAATTGGGTCAACAACAGCTACACGAGCGAACCGAAGCCCAAATCCTTTTGGGCGGCCTTCGGCAACATGCTGGGACGGCTGCAAACACTCATGGAACTGATCGGGCTATAAGGGGAAAAAGACATGAACCACATCAGTCAAGGTTACGCTCGCATTGCGGATCACAAACGCTTGGTCCTCGTCTATTACCTCTGGAACCTGCTGTTCAGCGCGTTCTTGCTCATTCCCTTCGCGCTCTTGATCAAGGAGTTCTTTGGCGACAGCATGATCGGCGAGATGAAGGGTGGTCTGGAGACCGTCATCGCCATCGCCGACCTGTTGCGGCATCGTGAGGGTGGCTTTGGCGCAGTCCTCACCTTCCCCCTGATCGGGCTGGGGGTCAACCTGTTCATCTCGATGGCGCTGGCCGGCGGCAGCCTGGCGGTGCTCAAACGCGGCCAAGGCTACTGCTCGCGCACCTTTTGGGGTGGCGTCGGCAGCTGGTTTCTGCCGTTCCTGCGCCAGCTCCTGTGGTCGCTGCCACTGCTGGCCTTGATCGGTGCTGCTGTCGCCCTGGTCGGCGTGATTGGCGAACAGGTCTGGGGCGAGGCCATGCTTGGCAGCACCGCGTACTTCCTACTCTGGACCAAAATCGCCTTGGTCGTCGTCGGCCTGTTTTTCTACCTGCGCGTGCTGGAGTACGGTCGCAATCTGATGGTCCTCGGCGATCTGCGCAATGCTCGCCTGGGCTTCTGGCGCGGCCTCAAGTTGACCTTCAAGCACCTGGGCAAAACGATTGGCATCGGTCTCGCCTTCAGTCTGCCTGGCGTTTTGTTGCTCTGGGCCAACCTCTATCTGCGCACGGCGCTCGAGGAGCCGGTGACGCTGTTCCTGATCACCCAGGTGGCGATCTTGGCGCGTTATGGCCTGCGCATCGGCATCTACGCCGCGCAGCTGAGCTTTACCACGAGTCTGCAACCGCCGCCAGCCTGTCTGGCGCCCGAGTTGCCGGAAACGCAAACCGCCGACCCGTCGGCGGAGACCCATGCATCGGGGTCGGCCTCCGCAACGACTCAGGATCAAGCAACGGACCCGAGCGGGGACATGGCCGATGAGCAAAGCATCGACCTCGACCAACTCGAGGGCGAGGACCCCCATACCCGACCCTGACCCAATCCGCGGGCCGGAACCTCCGGCCCACTTTCGCGGTGGCGGCGACCCCGCCAGGGCTCAATTTCAGAATCGCAAGAGGAGAACCATGAAACACGTGCTGTTGTTCGGATGGGTGTTACTGGCACTGACCGCCTCCGCCGGTGACGAACAGAAATTGTGGGATGCGGCCACCAAGGGTGACCTGGCCGCGGTCAAGCAGGCCCTCGAGGCAGGGGTCGACATCAATGCCCCTACCCAATATGGCAACACCGCGCTGGGCTATGCCTGTAATTGGGGCCACCTCGAGCTGGTGCGCTACTTGCTCGACAAGGGTGCCGCGCTCAATACCAAGGATAAGTTCTACGAGACCAGCCCGCTTTCTTGGGCGCTCTACGGCAAGCACTGGGACATCGCCGCCCTGCTGCTCGAGCGCGGTGCCGAGGAGGTTGGTGTAGCACTGAGCGAGGCCATCGACGCGGGACAACCGGCGCTGATCGACGCGGCCCTGGCCGCCAAGGGCCTCAAACCCGACGATGTCGCCGCCGCGCTCGCCAAGGCCAAGGCCAAAGACGACAAAGCCCTGCTGGCCAAGCTCGAGGCCTGCCCTGTCAAGCCGCCGGTCATGCCAGAGGTCCAAGTCGCCGCCGAGATTCTTCAGAGCTATGTCGGCGCCTATCACAACACGGAAATGGGCATCCAGTTGGAGTTGACCTTTGAGAACGGCCTGATGGTCGGTTTTGGCAGCGGCCCCAAACAGCCGCTGACGGTTTTGTCGCCGACACGCCTGGTCATGCATGGTCCGCCAGAGCTGTCCTTCGACTTCGTGGTCGATACCGCCGGCAAAGTTACCAACCTCAACGTCACCCAGGGCGAGCGCACCTTTCCGCTGAAGCCTGGTACCGGCTCGGCGCCGCCCCCAGCCGAAGCTGTCAGCGCCGCAAAATCTGAGCCCAGCCCGGTTGCGGCGCCAGTGACGCGCACCGCTCAGGTTCAGTGGCCCAGCTTCCGCGGCCCCAACGCATCCGGCATTGCCGACGGCCAAGGCGCGCCGCTGCGCTGGGACCTCGCCAGTGGCGCCGGCGTCAAATGGAAAACGCCGATGCCGGGTATCGCCACCGCCAGCCCGGTCATCTGGGGCGACAAGGTCTTTCTGGTGACCGCGATCAGCGGCAAAAACGACAATACCCTGCGCACCGGCCTGTACGGCGATGTCGACTCGGTCAACGACGACTCCGTCCACAAGTTCAAGGTCTATTGCTTGGCCAAGGACACGGGGGCCATCCTCTGGGAAAAAACCGCCGCCGAACAGGTTCCCGCCGTCAAGCGCCATTTGAAGTCGACCCAGGCCAACTCCTCGCCGGTCACGGACGGCAAGCATCTGGTGGTCTGCTTCGGCTCGATCGGCCTGCTGCTGTGCTATGACGTCGATGGCAAGGAACTCTGGCGCACCGATACCGGCATCCTGGATGCTGGTTGGTTCTTCGACAAGTCCTACCAATGGGGCCACGCCGCCTCGCCGGTGATTTACAAGGACCGGGTGATCCTGCAGGCCGATGTCCAGGAGACGCCCTTTATCGCCGCCTACGGGCTGGCCGATGGCAAACAGCTCTGGAAAACGCCGCGGGTCGGTCCACCCGCCTGGGGCAGCCCGACGGTTTACCTGGGCGTGCGCGACGAGATCATCACCAACGGCAAGACGATCGCGGGCTACGATCCAGACACTGGCAAGGAACTCTGGCACCTGGGCCCGAACTCGGAAGTGACCGTCGCCACGCCGGTCGTTTACCAGGATCGCTTCTACTTCACCGCCGGTTACCCGCCTGTCCGCCCGGTATATGTCGTCAAGGCCGGCGCGGAGGGTGACCTGACCCTGCCAACCGACGCGGACCACAGCGACAGCGTCCTCTGGAGCAAGAACAACGGCGGCACCTATATGCCGACGCCGATCGCCTACCGCGACCTGTTCTATACCTGCGCCAACGACGGTCGCGTGACCTGCTACAATGCCCTGACCGGCGAGCAGGTCTACCGCGCCCGTATCGGTGGCAGTTCCCAGTCGATCACCGCTTCGCCGATCGCAGCCGACGGCCGCCTGTACTTCACCACCGAAGAGGGCCAGGTCTACGTGGTTCAGGCCGGGCCGGAGTACAAGGAGTTGGCGGTCAACCAGGTCAACGGCACCTGCATGGCCAGTCCCGCCCTCTCCGACGGCGTGCTGGTCATCAGCAGTGCCGGCATGGTCTACGGATTCAGCGAGAACTGAGCGACAGGCAAGCACGGACGATACAGCGCCAGGTTCGCTTTCGGGATTCCGAAAAAAAAATTTGAACCTGGCGCGGTCGTTTCGAGACTGTACCCGTGAACGCAAATGTTGGCCGGCGCAAGCCGGCGGAGCCTATGGTGCTTGCGCAAACGATCCCACGATGGTACGCGCGAGCACCTTTTTTTTTGTCAAGTGCTCATGCGCCAGGCGATATAGCGGGCAAACTGCCCGATGCCTTTTTCGATCCTCTCGGGGTTGACGTAGCTGAACGAGAGACGCACCTGGCGTTCATGGCCGGGCCGCAGCGAGAAGATCGACATTGGGCAGACGATTGCGCCGAACTCGCTGGCACAGACGCGCGTATCGTTCTCGTCGAAAAGGAAGGGCAGGTTGACGGTCAGGAAGAACCCGCCCTTGGGACGGTTCCAGCTGACGACGCCTTCTGGCAGGCCCATGGCCTGGATTTCGCGTTCGAGGCAGGCGATCATGGTATCGCGGTTGGTTTTGTAGAACTCGACCTTGGGCTGGATCAGGCGGCGCAGGCTGCCGCCCTGTTGCAGCAGGATGCCACCGGCGACGGCCTGCAGGATCTGCGAGGTATTGACGGTCAGGAACGACTTGACCTTGCTGAGCTCTTCGGCCAGCAGGCTGGGCCCGTTGACGCCCATGACTTCCTGGTCGGCGACCACGTAGCCGAGGCGCAGGCCGGGGAACAGGGTTTTGGCAAAAGTGCCCATGTAAATCACGCGGCCGTGGTCGTCCAGCGACTTCAGCGTGGGCGCGGGATCGCCGTCGTAGACGAACATGCCGTAGGGGTTGTCCTCGAAGATCAGAAAGTCCTCGTGCTCGTCCTTGATCATCTCCAGAAGTGCGTGGCGATTGGGCAGGCTCATCGAGGAGCCCAAGGGATTGTTGAAGTCCGGGATGTGGTAAAAGGCGCGGGGCGTCTTGCCGCGGTCGCGCACGCGGGCGATGGCCTCGGCCACGTCCTCTGGAAAAAGATCGCCATCGCGCATCGGCACGGGTTGGAGTTCGACGCCGAGGATGCGCGCCGTGCCGGTGATGCCCACATAGGAGGGATCGCTGACCAGCAGCACATCCTCACCGGGTCGGAACAGCGCCATCAGCAGCATCGCCATGGCCTCCTGGCAGCCACAGGTCACGGAGATCGCCTTGGGGTCGACCTCGATGCCCTCGTCGAGGCTGAGGTGACGGGCTACCAAATCATGGATGATGCCATTGGTTCGGCCATATTGGCCGAGCAGGTTAAAGGTTGCGGTGCGGTCCTTGTTGGCGACATTCTGGTAGTGGCTGACGAAGCGCGAGACCTCGCCTAGTTCGCGCTCGACATCGAAAAAGCTCTCTACCGGACGGCCTGGGGCGAAGGAGATCGCCGCCGGGTATGCCATCACCACTTGGTTGAGAAAATTCATCGTGTCCAGGGCGGGGTCGAGCAGGTTGGGCTGCAGGCGAATGGTCATCTAGCGTCCTCGAAGAAAGATTTTCAAAGCGCCTCAAGTGTACCATATTCGCGTGGACCGCCGCACCCGCGCTTCGCGGGTGCGGTCAGGTACTCATTTCATGCCCAGTTGGTCCATCAGGAAACCCATCCACAAGCTGGCATTGGCGATGGCGTGGTCGCGCGAGCCGCCACCGACGTGACCGGCCTTGGTGTCGTAGTCGAGCAGGATCGGGGCCGAACCGCCCTGGCGGGCCTGCATGATCGCGGCCATCTTGCGGGCGTGGAGCGGCGCCACGCGGGTGTCGGCGTCGCCGGTCACGAAGATCGTGGCTGGGTAGTGGGTGCCGGCGACGACGTGGTGGTAGGGCGAATAGGCGTAGATGAAGGGGAACTGGCTGGCCTCGTCGGCGCTGCCGTACTCCGTCGTCCAGTAGCTGCCCATCATGAACTTGTGGAAACGCACCATGTCCAGCAGGGGGTAAAGACATGCCGCGGCCTTCCAAAGCTCAGGCCGCTGGGTGATCGCGGCACCGACCAGGAGACCGCCGTTGCTGCCGCCGACGACGCAGAGCTTCTCCTTGCTGGTGTATTTCTGCGCGATCAGGTACTCGGCCGCGCCGTAGAGGTCGTCGAAGGTGTTCTGCTTCTTGTCCATCATGCCGGCCTGGTGCCAGCTCTCGCCGAACTCGGCGCCGCCACGCAAGTTGACCATGGCGTAGATGCCGCCGTGGCGGGCCCAGATCAGACCGCGGGTGCTGAAGGTGGGGCTGATGCTGGCGCGGAAGCCGCCGTAGCCGTAGAGCATGGTGGGGTTGCTGCCGTCCAGGGCCATGCCCTTGCGGTGCACGAGGAACATCGGCACTCGCGTGCCGTCCTTGGAACTGAACCAGACCTGTGAGGTCGCTAGGTCGCTGATGTCGGGCGGCAGCGGGGGCTGATGCCAGACCTTGCTTTCACCGCCCGAGACATTGAAGCTGAAAATTGTCGGGGGCACATGCAGGCCCTGGTAGGTGTAGAAGCCTTCGTTGCGGTCCCAGTCGCCATACATGCCGGAAAGTGTGCCAATGCCAGGGATCGCCACCCGACCCAGGGCTTTGCCGCTGAGGTCGAAGATGTCCAAGTGGTTGGAGACGTTCTCCATATAGGTAATGAAGAGCTTGCCGCCGACCGCGGCCAGGTCGGTGATATTGGCCTTGGCATTTTCGGGCACGACCAGGCGCCAATGGTCGGGGCCTTGGCTGAGCGCGTCCAGCGGCGCTTCCAGCACACACAGATTGGGGGCATTGCGATTGCTCTGCAACAGCAGGTGGTCGCCGGCAAACAGCGCCTGGAACCAGCCATCCGCGGCGCTGGCGACTTTCTGAATCGGGCTGCCGGGCGCAGTCGCGCGATAGTAGATGTCGCGGTTACCCGAGGAGCCTTCGGAGACGGTGATCAGTTGATGGCGGCCATTGTGACTAAAACTGGACCACAGGATCTTGTCGGGCGAAATGCCCTCGCCGAACAACAGCTTGTCCTCGCTGCGGGGGGCGCCGAGGGCGTGGTAGAACATGCGCGGACCCTCGGGGCGGCGGTCGATGTAGACAATGCCCTTGCCGTCGGGATGGAAGGACGCGCCGAAATAGAAGGCGCGGGGGAAGTCATCGGCGAGCTCGCGCTTGTTGGCCACGTCGAAGATTTTCAGGGCGAGCTGATCCTCGCCGCCCTTGCGGATGCCGTAGATCAGGTGGCGGCCGTCGTGGGCGACGTCCTGCAGGTCGATCGAAAGGGAGTGATCCGCGCTCATGCCATGGGGGTCGATCAGGACCTCATCCGGCTCGTGCAGGCCCTTGCGGCTGCAAATCATCGAAAGGTCGTCCTTGGCGCGGCGCATCTGGAAAAAGTAGCGATTGCCGGCAAAGAGCGGCATCTCGTAGCTGTCCATGTCGGTCAGCTCCATCATCTCCTGACGCACGCCCTCGCGCTGCGGCAGGTTGCCGATCCTGGCCTGGGTGTACTGGTTCTGAGCTTCGATCCAGGCGCGGACCTCGGGGGCCTCCTGGTTCTCCAGCCAGCGGTAGGGATCGGCGACCTGGGTTCCGTGCAGGTTCTCGACAATCTCCTCAGCGCGGGTTTCGGGTCGTTTTGGGATCGTATCATTTTGGGCGATGGTCGTCATCCAGCTCGAAAAGGTCAGCAGCAGCAGGGCACATACTCTCATGATTTCGTCCTCACGCACAAGCCAGACCGGCGTAGTTCCAGCCCGACCTTGGGCTGCTCACCACCAGCAGTCGTGGCGAGCGCGAATTGGGATGCAGGTTTTCTGAACGCGGTTCACGGTGCCTGCCCAACCGCTGGCCGCGATGCCTTAGCACTTGCATGTGCGAAGGGGAATTGATATGTTGGGGCGTTCCGATTTTCAAGCGAGGTGCTTCCATGCAGCTTCCCGGCAAGCAGGCCTTTCAAACCAACGTGGGCAGCGAGTTTGCTATGCCCTTCGACAATGGCACGACGCTCGTGCTGACCCTGGACAAGTTGGACGAGCGCTGTGACTTGGACGGCCAGGGTCTGGAAAATTACTCTCTGTTTTTCTCCGCTCCCGACAGCTTCCCGCTCAGTCAGGGCACCTACAGCATGGGCCACGAACAGTTGGGCCAACTCTATTTGTTCCTGGTGCCGATCGGGCGGGAGCAGCAGCGCATGTTTTACCAGGCGGTGATTTCGGCACCGCCCGTACCGGTTTCGGCCTGAATTCATGCGGGTCCGGAGGCACGTGGCCGCGTGCCGCTGGCGATCCAATCGCTCCAGCTGCCGCCGTAAAGCTTGACGCCTTCGATGCCGGCCTCGGCCATCGCCAGCACATTGTGGGCGGCGGTCACGCCGGATCCGCAGTAGACGACGACCTCGCTGCCCGGTTGCGGATGGAGGTCGGCGAAGCGAGCGGCCAGCTGTTCGCGCGGTAGGAAGCGGCCGCTGTCGTCGAGGTTCTCGCCGAAAGGTCGCGACAGGGCGCCGGGGATGCGACCTGCGATCTTGTCGATCGGCTCGTGCTCGCCCAAAAAGCGCGCCCGTTCGCGGGCATCGACGATCCTTGCACGGCCCGCCTGTGCTTCGCGCCAGAGGGTATCGGCATCCCAGAGCAGCTCGGCGCGCAGGCGGCCGTTGAAGCGGCAGGGCTGCGGCTCCGGAACCTCCGCCGTGGTCGGGTACCCGGCCTCGAGCCAGGTCTTGATGCCGCCACTCAAGACCTTGACCCGATCGTGGCCCAGCCAGCGCAGCATGAACCACATTCTCGAGGCATGGGCACCATTGGCGTCGTCGTAAAGGACGACGAGACTGTCGTCGCCAATGCCCAGGCGGCCTAACAGGTCGCGGAATTGGTCGGGGGGCGGCAGGGGATGGCGACCCGTCTTGCCTGGGATGATCGGACCCGAAAGATCGTGTTCGAGGTGAACGTAGCTCGCGCCCGGTAGATGGGCTTCGGCGTAGGCGCGGCGACCGCGCTCGATGTCGGCCAGGGAAAAGCGGCAATCGACCAGGCGCAGGCTGGGGTCCGCGAGTTGACGGTGGAGTTCGGCGGCTTGGATCACATAGCTCATGGGGCGCTCCTCAAGATTTTTTGCTACTTTAACACAGGCAGGTATCGTCAAGGGGACTGCTTTGGCTAAAATGAGGACCCAGGCGCGGGACGCCGAAAAATTCGGGAACGAGAGGATGATTCATGGCCCAGGGCAAACCCTTGCACGCGATGTGGTTGAAACAGGAGTTGCTGGGTGAGCCGCGACTTCGCGATTTTCCCGGTGCGGAGACGTTGGTGACGGTGGCCGTGGGTGGCTCGGCTCTGAGCTCTTCGGGCTATCCCTACATTGTCGAAGACAGTTTCATGGCCTTTGTCAGCAAGGTGCCTCATCTGTTCACGGACGGCGAGCGCATTTTGGAATGGGTCGATCGCCTCGACGAGGTGATCGATGCGCGCACGGACCTGGACGCCGACGACCTGGAGTCGCTCCAGCGCACCCGCAAGGTGCTGCGCACCATGGTCCACACCGCCGGCGTTACGGCGCCCTCGGACCTGTGGTTGCTGCGCCAAGTCCTCGGCGTGCATCGCCAGCTGGAGCTCTTGGGGCCGCTGCTGGCGGCTGCGCAGGAGGCCGCGTGCTTCGCGCGGGAGCATGGCGTGGTGCTGGAGGCGCTGCTGCGCGATTGGCATTTTCTGGTTGCACGCGGCTATTTGCTGGTCGAGGAAGGACGCTTCATGGTCAACCCTGCGCAGCGCGCGGTACTGGAGGCGGCGAAGGCGCTGCCCAAGGCCTGGCGCACCAGCATGATCGCCGCCTTCGTCGGCTACTTCCGCGACGGCGAGTGCCAGCGCGCCCGCTTCCTGGACCAATTCCTCGAGATGCCCGACCCCGAACCGTCGGCCCGCACCTGCTGGATCGCCGATTGGTTCCAGATCGAGCTGGGCTACCGCCTGTTGCCGCTGGTGCTGGGCTTGCGTGCTGCCGAGTTGACGGGTCAGCTAACTCAGGGCGCGAGCGCCGAGCAGCTGGTGCCGACCCTGCGGCCACCGATGCTGCGGCTGTTGCGGCTGTCTGGCATGTTGGACGATCAAGGCCTGGTCAGCCAGTTGGGCGCCCGTGTGTTCGAGCGCGGACCCGGTCCTTTCGGGATCGTCGGCGCCTATGACGCCTACCTCAACCGCGCCGAAGACATCTTGCAGGGCAACCCGGTCGACTCCTGGGTCAGCCGCGGCGAGAACGTGGCTGCCAGCCAGGATGCCAACCGCAAGACCTTTAAGGACGGCAACGACGCGCTGGACCGCTTTTGCCGCGATTTCCCGTTCGAGTACTCGGTCTACATCGAGCACGCCGTCGGCAAGGGCGAGGCGACCCGTCAGCGCTATCAGCGCAACGGCGAGGAGGAGATCCTCTACTTTGGCGCCGATTTGGAGGACGCCGCCATCGACGAAGCCGTCAAGCAGCAAGCGCAGGGCTCGTTGCCGCGCAATATGCGCTTCATTCGCGGTGCAGATATCGGCGTGCCCGAGCGGGTTACCAGCCAGCTCGAGGCTTGGGGCGTGCCGACCTACGGTGCCGTGATGATCGTCGGCAACGGCTTTCACGAGATCCGGCAGCAAACCAACGAAAAGATGAAGGCCGTCTTCGAGGGCTATCAGAAGGCGGGCATTTTCCTGATCTTCACCGAGGAGTCGGGCCTCTCCGACCAGGATTTGGTGCACACCGCCTGGAATACCTACCATGCGGGCTTTCGCTATGTGCACGAACTGTCCGGTCAGGGCCTGCGGCCGGCCGAGGTCGAGGAGGCCGCTGGACGCTGGAGCTGGTCCCGCTGTGCGGCGGAGGCCGGGTACCTGGTCCACCCGGACTATTCGACGCGGACGCGCACGATCTTCCCGTTTCGCCGCGGCCATGCGCGCAATCCCTCGATCAGCATGACCTATTTCTGCGTGCCTGGCGACTTCGTTCACAACCTAGGGATCAAGACGTCTTGACCCAAAAAAAAGGCGGCGAGTGCTCGCCGCCTTTCGAAGGCAGCCTCTGTGTCGATGACACGAGGTGAGAACGAACCATCCTGTGAGGCGGCAGGCGCCGTCCTCACTCGCTTCCTGGCATTCGGCAGTAGGAACATCGCGAGCCCATTTTAGGTCCTTAGTGCCGGGGCTTCAATAGCCACAAGCGCTAATGTGACGAGCTTCACGGTTGATGGGCAGATTGGCGGTCGAGGCGACTGTTGTGCTCCTCCTGGAGCAGGACCAGCAGCTGGGTGGCGCTGACGCCCTTGCCCTTGGTGGGGACAATGATCGCGCGGCCGCGCATGGTGCCGAGGTAGCGGATCAGGTACAGCAGTTTATACTGGGAAACGTTGTTGAGCGAGAGCCCGATCGTCTGACTGGTACTCTCGAAGTGCTGCGCCAGGAGCTGCAGATCCTGCTCCTTGGAGGCGTAGTTGAAGCGCAACTCGTGGACCGCATCAAGGAGCCAGAGGCGGTACTTGGGATTCGTCGCGAAGTCTTCGGCAAAGCGCTGATCCTTGAGGTCGGTCAGGGACCGCGCCATTTCCCGCAGGACGTTGTCGTCCGTGCAGAGGCTAGCCTTGGAGCCATAGAGCATGTCGATGAACAGGACTTCGCGGTTGATAGGATTGCGACTGACGATGCTGGCGATGATCTCGTGAACGTCGGCATCGGAGACATTCAACTTGACGTCATCCAAGGTCAAGCTGGGACCGAGCCAAGCCAAGAGAAAAAGCAGATGGACCATGGGACCCTCCCAGAAGTTCATTCCAGACAGGGCCGAGTTTAGCGAGCTGAGGTGATGGTGCCATCAGGGATTTTGGCGATCTTGGTCAGTGCTGTGTGAGGCGCGGGTGAGGGGCGGCTCGAGCGAGCCGCCCGTGATATTGGGTGATCAGTGCGAAAGCCAGGGTCCATGGCACTGTAAAGAATCATGGGACGCAGGGCTCACGGGTGGATGTCTCTTCAAGTGTGTCGAGCTAGGGTCGGGTTATACCGCCACAGGGGTTTCTGCGGAAACCTGGGCGCCCATTCCCTTGAGGATGCGGAAGACGAGATCGTTCTTGAGTTGCTCGGCCTCGAAGCGGTGGTCGAGGCGATGCATCAAGATCGTGGCGATAAAACCGTTGAGCATGGTATGCGCGGTCGTCGCCAGCATGATGGGGTCCGTTTCCTCGATCAGACCCGCGTTCATGGCCGCCTGGTAAAGCGCGGCGCCGAGCTCGAGTGTCTGTTGGGTTTTGCGGAAACTTTCCTTCGGATAACGGGCGATCTCCTCGGAGTAGCTGAGGTACATGATTTCATAGAACTCGGGGTTTTCCAGCCCGAAGCGAATGAAACCGCGGAGATGGGTCTCGATTTTGGCCAGAACGGGAGCGTCATCGCCCTGTTGCTGTTGGAGTTCCGAGAGGAACTGGAACAGGCGTTGATGACCCTCGTCGATCAGGGTGTGGATGAGTTGATCCTTGTTGCGAAAGTGGTAGTAGATACTGGGTGCTTTGCAGCCGATTTCGGCGGCGATCTTACGCATGGAAACGTGTTGGATGCCGTCCTTGATCAACAGTTTTCGAGCAGCACGCAGGATTTGACCTCTAAGACCGTTTTTTCCATTTTTCGTCATAGTACCATCCAGGGAAGAAATTTTACCCTCCGGGTTGAAGCGGTTTTGCAGAGTGCGAGGTCCCAAGCGCTCGTTGGTTCCGGTGTAGCTGTTTTTACGCCAGAAGCCAGTCAGTTTTCATTCAGCGACTACGTGATTTATGCAGAGAACTAAACATCTTGGACCAGAATTCACGGTCATTTCTATTGAGAGATGCCTCACCGGCGCCAGTATATCAGGCCCGTGTCAACAGAACAAGGACCAAGTGTTAGAAAAAAATACATCGTTTGCTGCGGCTGGCCTTGCCCGTCAAGGCCTCTCGCCTGGGCGGCGCAATCTTTTTCGCACTCCAGCCGCGGTTCGTTTTCCCAGCTTTATATGTCAATTTCTGTGATGGTTTTTCCTCTACGCCACTGTCGTTTCGACTTTAATACACTCCTTCACGCAGCTGATACAGCGAAAATTTATTAATTATAGCGAGACACATGTTTGAAGGTCGAATAAGCTTTGCGATCCTGTAAAAGTCTGGGTCCTGGAAAAAAATTTCAAGCCCTCGCCTTGGGAAATTCGCCGCCGCTACCTGGCCGGTATGGCAAAATGCGGTATTTTTTTCCCGCTCCCCGCCGTTCAGGCCTGGCCCTCCAGTGCCCGGCTTAAATGATCCAAATAGGTGCTGAGTCGTTCCAGCACGCTCGCCACCTCGTTTCCTTGGCGGGCCCGCGCCGCCAGTTCCAGCTCATGGCCCAGCTCCGTGATCAGGGCAAACCCATAACTCGCGCCCGAGCCTTTCATGCGATGGCCCAAGCGCCTCAGCGTTTCCCAGTCCGCCTCCGCCAGTGCCCGTCGCAAGCGCACCAGATCCTGGCCGCGATTCTGCAGATAACCGGGGATCATCTCCGCCAAGTCCGAGGCGCGGGCCAGGCCCAGGTCGCGCTGTGCCCTTCCCGCTAGGCTGCTGCGCTCGCGGCGCTGGTGGGTCTGGAGGTGGATCGCCCGCAGCAAGGTGTCCTTCTTGATGGGTTTTTTGAGGTGGGCACTACAGCCGGCATCGTAGCTCTTGTGGATCGACTCGTCCAGGACCGAGGCGGTCAACGCCGTGATCACGCACGGCTGCCAGCCGCGCTCGCGCTCGAGCCGGCGAATCAGGCGCGTCGCCGTATAACCGTCCATGACCGGCATCTGAATGTCCATCAGCACCAGGTCGATCGTGCCGCCGGCTTGCTCGAAGGCCTCGACCGCTCGCTGTCCATCCTCGGCCTCGATCAGCGTGAAGGGCGTGTGCTTGAGGTAAAAGTCGATTAACAGCCGGTTGTCGGGGCTGTCCTCGACCAACAGAATCGAGAGCGGGCCGGTCTCTGCCAACAGGACCTCCACGGCCTCGTCGCCGCCAAGGCTCTCGTCCAGTGCCGGGCTGCAGGTGGCCGGCAAGACGACGGTGAAGTGGAAACTGCTGCCCTGGCCCAAATCGCTCATCACCCAGAGGTGACCTCCCATGCGGTCGACGAGATTGCGGCAAATCGCCAGGCCCACACCGGCGCCGCCGTAGCGCCTTGTCGTCGAGCTGTCGGCCTGGGTGAAGATCTCGAAGATCTCCTGCTGTTTTTCACGGGTGATGCCGATCCCGGTATCGCTGATGGCAAAGTGGATCCGGCCATCGGGATCGAGGTTGACGCTCAAGCTGATCTTGCCGCTGGGGGTGAACTTGACGGCGTTGCCGAGCAGGTTGTAGAGGATCTGGCCGAGGCGGACGGGATCGCCCTGGACCAGGTGGGGGATGCGCTCATCGAGCGCGACCGCCAGGGTCAGACCCTGCTTTTCGGCCTCGACCCGAATCAGCTCCACCTGGACCTCGATCAGATCGCGCAGGTCGAAGGGGTGAAGATCCAGTCTAATCTGGCCGGTCTCCATCACCGAGACGTCAAGCAGGTCGTTGATCAGGAGCAGCAAACGTTCGGAGGCACCCTTAAAAGTGCGCAGGTATCTGAGCTGCTCCTCGTTCAGGGGGGTCTCCATCAGCAGGTCGACCATGCCGAGCAGAGCGTTCATGGGCGTGCGGATCTCGTGGCTGATCGAGGTCAAGAAGGCGGTCTTGGAGTTTTCAGCGGCGCGGGCGCGCTCGCGGGCCTCGCTGAGCTCCTGGGCCGAGCGGCGCTGGGCGCTCTGGTCGCGCAGGACGATGACGTTGCCGACGAGGGTGTGATCCGGAGCGAGCAGGGGCAGGCAAGCGCTCTCGACGGGTGTCCGCTGACCAGAGCGCGCGCGTACCAGGGCGCGGCGGGTCTCGCCCAAGGATCGGCCAGGTTGGGCCGTCAGGTCGTTGGTTCTGGCAGTCTCCTCGCGCGGTTCAGCGTCCAGCAATTGCAGGACCTGGTCCAGGTGGCAGTTGCTGGCCTCGGCAAGGGTCCAGCCGGTCAGGCGTTCCGCCTCGAGGTTGAGGAACGTCACTCTGCCACAGGCGTCGCTGGTCAAGACGGCCTCGCCCAGCGGGGAGAGTGTGGTCTCGAGCAGGTGGCGTTGGCGTTCGAGTGCTTCATTGACGGCCAGGCTTTCCTCAAGCTGGGTCTCAAGACCGACCCGCAGCGCCTTGGCCCGTTCGAGCTGTTCGCGCAGGCGACGGAGCGAACCCAGCGCGAGTGCCAGTGCCGGTGCGGCCAGCAGACCGAACAAGGCAAGCGGGCCGGCAAGCTGCGACCAAGCGTCGCCAGGAACCCGGCACCCGAGGGCGAGCAGTGAGAGACAGAGCGGCACAAGGGCGAGTCCGCGGGTGGGAGCGCGAGGCTCAGCGGGTGGATGCTCGTTGCCGTGAGAAGGGGTGGTCATGACAGAAGCTCGTGCGTGGGTTTGTCATTGTTCGCGAATAAAATTTAATCGCGTCGTCGAGAGGCGCGGGATTCATGTCGGGAATCGTCGCCTCCCAGCAGGTGCTGGGCGCTCTTATGCCTAGTAGAACTCCAGGGCACAGAGGGTGACATCGTCGTCGAATTCACCCTTGCCGGACCAGTGCAGCAAGGTCTTGCGCACCTGCTCGAGGGTGGCGTCCAGGGCTAGGTGCCGGCAATCGGCGAGCGTTTCCAGCAGGCGCTCCTCGGAAAAGGGTTCGCGGCTGCAATTGAACGTTTCTGAAACCCCGTCCGAATAGAGGAACAGGCGGTCGCCTGGCGTGAAGTGCAACACGGTTTCGGTGATTTTGACTTTTTCGGGTGGCCACAAACCGACGGGCGTGCCGCCGCCGGGCACCAAGATGGGTCGACCTTCGACGGCCATATGGATGGGGGGCGGATGACCCGCCTGGACCATGCGCAGCTCATGGCGCTCGTGGTCGATGACGGCATAAATCAGAGTAAAATACTGGAGTTCGTGGAGGTTGCCCTTGTATTGGAAGATGCGGTTGAGCTCGCTGACGGCGTCGACCGGCGAGGCCAGGGAGATGCCCAGCGAGACGAGCGCATTGTGGTGGAGCGTGTTGAGCATCTTGGTAATGGTGAACGAGAGCAGGGCCGCGGGTACACCTTTGCCCGCGACATCGAGTAGATAGACCAGGGTGTGGCTGTCGTCCAGGGCGATGAGGTTGAAGATGTCCCCGGCCAGGACTCGGGAGGGCAGGAACAGCGCCTCCATCTTGTACTTGCCGGGTACGTCACAGGGCTGGGGCAAGAGGCTGCGCTGCAGGCGAGCGGCGTGCTCCAGATCGACCTGAATCTGCTGGTAGGCCTCGTCGAGCTTGCGTTGGTGAACCAGCATCTTGCGCTCGAGCTCGAGGATGCGGATACCGGCATTGACGCGGGCCTGGAGCTCGGAAAGATGGAAGGGTTTGGCAATGAAATCGTCGGCGCCGGCGGCGAGTCCCTCGGCCAGGTCTTCCATGGCGGAGCGAGCGGTGATGAGTATAATATATATGTAGTGATCGTGGTAATGCTCGCGGATCAGGCGACAGAGCTGCACGCCGGTCAGGTCCGGCATCATCCAGTCGGTGATGATGAAATGGATCTCCTCGCGCTGCACCAGCTCATAGCCGTGGCGCCCGTTTTCGGCCTCGAACACGACGAATCCGACCTTGCCGAGCTTGATCTTGAGCAAGTCGCGGATCTGCTGATTGTCGTCGATGACAAGGAAGCGATAGGGAAACACGGATCCTCCAAAAGCTGATTGTATTCTATAGCATGTTATGGCGTGAATCATCCAAGAGCTGGGGTAATTTTCGAAGATCGGCCGAGACACCTGGGCGGAGCTCGGCTAGAATCGAGCAAACGAGGTATGGCATGCAGGAAACTTACGACTACCAGGCCTATTACTGCGAGGAGAACGTCTGGCGGCTGTGCGTCCACGAGCGGCTGGCCGGCGTGCCCCTGCGCGTGGTCTTCGCCTCCAATGCCGCGCGGCGCTGCCCCGTCTGGTGCATGCGCGCGGGCGAGGTCGACGAGCCGGTGCTGTGGGATTATCACGTGTTCCTGCTGGTCTGGCGCGGCGAGTGGCGCGTCTGGGATCTGGATAGCACGCTGGGGCTGGACGTGCCCCTTGAGGACTACCTGGCGCTGAGTTTTCGCCTCGGCAGCGGGCCCCTGGCGCCGCGCTTCCGCGTCGTCGAGGCGGCGCTGTTCCTGGCCGAATTTCGCTCGGACCGCAACCATATGCGGGACCGTGGCCGCTGGCTGGCGCCGCCGCCGCCCTGGCCGGCGCCCAGTCCCGAAGGCGTCAGCAACCTGCAGGACTGGATCGAGATGAAGCGACCGTTCCGAGGCATGGTCTGCACGTCAGATGGCCTTGCCGACGTTCTGAATCGAGGTTGACGACCCGCAGTACACGATCTGAATTATTTGCTCTCGCCAAAGCAGATGAGCGTGCCGTTGGCGAAGCCGATGACCATGCGGCCGTCGGCGAAAGCCGGCGAGGCGACCAGTGTCGAGCCGCTCTCATAGCTCCAGACTTGCTTGCCGTTGTCGGTGCGCAGCGCGAACAGCTTGCCGGTCGTATCGCCGAAGAGCACGTGGTGACCGACGACAATCGGCGAGCTATCGATCTTGCCGTCGACCTTGAAGCGCCACAGTTCTTTGCCGTTGGCGGCGTCGAGGGCGTGCAGGACCTTGTCGCGGCCGCCGATCAGAAACAGGTTGCCGGCCCAGGCGCCGGAGGAGTAGAACGGGAACTTGCGCGTGGCGTCCTCGTAGGTCCAGACTTTCTTGCGGGCTTTCAGGTCGAAGCACAGCACCTGGTTTTCGAAGGTGCCTAGGTAGGCGCGGTCAGCGGCGACGACGACAGTGCCGGCGACATAGCCGCCCAAAGGTTCGGCGTGTTGCTCCTTGCCGGTCTTGACATCGAGCAAGCGCAGCTGGCCATCGCAACCGGCCGCGATCAGGAGGTTGCCGGCCAGGGTGGGCGTACTGTGGACGTAGCCATCGGTCTCGACCTTCCACTTCAGCGAGCCATTAGCCAGACTGAGCGCGTAGATGTTGTTGTCATAGCAGCCGAAGAAAACGGTGTCCTCATTGAAGTTGGCACAGGAGACGATCGAGCCTTCGCTCTCGAACTTCCACTGCAGGGCGCCGCTTTTGGCGTCCAGCACCTGAAACGTGCCCCGTTCATCGCCGAAATACACACGGCCTTGGTAGACGGAAGGGGAGGATTTGATCTCGTCGGTGGCCTTGTACTTCCATTTGAGTTGGCCGGTGATCAAGTCGAGCGCGTAGAGGTGGCCGTCGAGGCTGCCCACGTAGACGACGCCGGCGGCAATCGCGGCGGTGGACTCGATGTCCATGGCGGCATTGAAGGTCCAGAGCACGGTTGGGCGCGCGGGGAAGACGCCCTCGACTTTACCGGTATTGGTGGCATTGGCGCGAAACTGGGGCCAGTCGCCGGCATTCGACAAGCAGGTTGCCAGCAGTGCGCAGAGTGACAGGACGATGCGCAGGTGCGCTGCGAAAGCGGGGCGAAGGGCCATGAGACGAACCTCCAGTGCGATTGCCGGTCTGGCGGCGACCTGCCCAAGCCTATCACACTCCGGCGATGTGGGGCAATTTCACATCGATCGCTTTGGGCGCAGGCTGTGGCTCCGCCCTTTGGGTGGTGCTTCTAGTTCAGTTGCGGAGGTCGAGATTGAGTTGGCAGAAGGGAAAGTGGACAAAGCCACCCAGGTGACGAGCCGGCTCGGCCAGGGTTTGGGTGCCGGCCAGGTAGAGTCCGCCGGAAGCGCTGGCCGGGTGGCCGGCCTGAGCCAGGAGCTCCGCCACGGTGGCGAAGCGGGTACTGGGTGTCAGGCAGCGCAGCAGTTCCCAGTCGGGGCCGCGACAGGTGACCGCGATGTGGCGACAGCGGTGGAGGTGGGCGTTGAGAACCGTGCCGACGAGGGCGCGCTCGTCGCCGAGTGGCTGTTCCTCGTCCTCGGCGAACAGGTAAAGCGGGTCGCGGGTGTCGCGGCGGCGCAGCAGGCGGGCCAGGGCCTTGAGTTCAGCGACCGGTGTGCCCTGCAACAAGCGCAGGCGACGTACACCGGGGATGTCCTCGCCCTGGACCCTCACATCTAGGAGTTTCATAGGTCCGTCCTCGCGAGACGGAAGCAGGACGCGGCCTCAGTCACAGGGTATCTCGGCCCCGCAGTACAGGGCCGCCAAGTGGGTGCTGGGTTCGCGACGTGGTTCGGTCGCGAAGTCGGGCACGCCCTTGGGCTGGAGGCGCCGCTTCTCGCCCAACAGTTCCAGCAGGTCCATGGCCTGGCGCGAGATCAACGAACCCAGGTCCGCCAGCGAGCCCAGGTCGGGCGTGCGATGGGCGTCGGGATCGCAGAGATGACTGAGGATGGTGCCCAGCGACTCGAGCCGACAGGCGCCCCGTTCCAATTCTTCCATGACCTTCGCTTCGATCAAGTAGTGCATGCTTACCCCCTATGGATCACGTCGCTTCGGTACGACGTCGCAGGGCTATTCGAGTGCGTTGGTGAAAACCGGCAAAGATTTTTAAAAAGTAGCGCCTAAGTGGGGCAACTTCGACATCCTCGACCTCCATGGCAATTACCTCTCGAAACTGCCGAATCTGACCGGTATGAACTTCGACATCCTCGACCTCCATGGCAACTACCTCTACGACATTGCGCCGCTCGCCAATCCAACTTGGTCGACCAACGCCCTGTGCGACCTCTCGGACAACAACCTCGACGCCTCCGATTGCACCTATCTGGAGCTGTTGAAAAAGAGAGTTTTCGACTTCGCCTTTGAACCACAGCGCAGTGTCACGACGCCCTGCATCTTTATCAACGACCAAAAAACCCGACCCTAACGAGCAAGAGGAGCCAACTGCGACGCGTGCGTTGGCTCCTCTCTTCAACCCTGCGTACATCGGCTGGACTTTGGGCCAGTGTCAGGTTGCGTTAATGAGGTAAGCTCCGCTATGCTCCATTGGCACGGGTGAAGGATGGGCCCCAGTCAGGACACTGGGCGCGTTCATCAGAGATTATTCCTTTTTACCGCTAACTCGTTAGGGGCATGAGGCCATTATCAGGTTTCGAATCGAAGACAAGGTGGCTATGCTCCAATGTAATTAGGAGTGCTGCGCGCTGTCAGGGCATAGGCATCATCATCAAAGGAACATCCGCGTCTTAGGTGGATCTCATGGATAACCGAAAGCAAAAACTCATGGATCTTGGCACGAGCCTTCTAGCCCAAACGCTCCTCGATCTGGCCGAACAGTCCAAGCAAGTCAATCAACTGGTCAACCAACTGATCAGCCCACCCGAGGAGGTATTCAAACGGTTCAAAAGAACATTGAACCGTCTGAAAAACTGCAGCCGTTATGTGGGCTACCGGGAAATCGACGATTTTGCTCGCAAGTTGAGGGTCATGCTGATGGGTCTTAAGGCAGGCATGACGGAATCGCTCTCGGGGCTAGAGCATGTCGTCGCTTTTTATGAATGCGACGGTCCCATTTTCGAGATGTGTAATGGGTATGAGGACCAAATCGCGCTCATTTTCTCCATTGATGCCAGAGATGTGTTTAGAGAGTTTGCCACGCGCATCGCAGAAAAGAATCAAATAGCCGCCACTGTTTTGAAGTTGCTTCCAAAAGATCGATATGGTGTCCGAAGGGCCTTGATGGATTGTGCTAGTGACTATCTGCCAGAGCCGGTCATCCGCGCGATGATTGAGACCCTCGAAGGGTGGGTACGTGAAGCTGGAGACCCAGACACCAAGGAACGCCTTCAAAATGCGATCCTCTCACTTGCCAAGCAGGTCCATGATCCTGTATTGTTCGAAAAAACCCGTCTCGAGATCTGGGAACGGAAGCCAACCATCGCCTTCGAAGACATTGCAAAAGTTTATTTGGAATGCGATCAGGTTGACGCCGCGCTCACCTGGATCGAGAAGCTTGAAGGGTCGAACGGATCTACCCGCGACGCGCTGATGCTTGAAATCTACAGAAAGCAGGGCGACACGGAACGCTTGGCACGTCTCTTACAGCAGTCACTCAGAGCAACTTACAACCTTGATACTTTTCAGGAACTTCTCGAGGTAATTGGCCCTGACCGCCGTGAGGAAGTCCTCGAACAAGAACTGGCGCAGATCATGTTGGCAACAACGTTCAGCGACACCACGGCCAGGTTCCTAACCGCGGTCGGCAGGGTCGATGAGGCGGAAACCTATGTGTTGAAACACGCCGCGCGCTTAGATCAGGGCTATTATGGCATCCTGGTACCCCTGGCCGAAGCAATGGTGTCTGCCTGTCGACCCCTGATCGCCAGTCTGATTTTCCGCAGCCTGGTGACGTCGGTACTTCAGCAAGGTTATGCCAAGGCCTATCACCACGGAGTTAACTATTTGCTAAAGCTGGATCAATTGGCCGAGCACCCTTTCGACTTGCGCGGTTACCCCTCACACAAGGCCTTCATGAACCAGATAATGGCAGAGCACCCACGGAAACGCAGCTTTTGGCAGCAGTATGAGGAAAAGATCAAAGTGCGGAACGTTCACGTATCAAAAAAGATGCTTCAATTAGGCGACACTTGATTGGGTAGTGCGGCTTAAGGCCATTTCTGGAGGCGTGTTCCTTGCTGGGTCAATTGGTATAATCGTCCGGATCTATGTCGAAACACCCCGTCTCGTCTGGAAGGAGGGTTCTTGCGGCATGGAAAAAAGTGTTTGCCTGTAGGGTCAAAATCGCTCCCTCAGCCAGAGAATGAGGGTATTTGCGTAAGTCGCGGCGACCGAGAGAGCGACGTGGTCGGCGTGTGCGAGTTGCGTGGCGAGTCCGTCCGTCAGAAAAACAGGTGGCTCGCCTTCCGCGCGAAGGTGCTGTGCGGGTGCGTGGGAAAGGTGGCTATAAAGAACGTCGCTCGAGCCGAGTTTGCAGGCTCGGCGAGGTCTTGCGCGGCGTCTGAGCGCAGGAGTGACGTGCTTTTGGAATTCCGGAGCTAGCAAATCACAAAGTGAGTGGGTTGCTCCGGAATTCCATAGGAACGATTTCCCCGTTTGGCGGCTTAGGTTGGCATGAAAACATATTTCCATTCCAAGAGAAAGACAATTTTTGTGTACCGAAACAGGGCTGTCACTCGCGCTGATGATCATCTGGATGTCCGGGCACCGTGAAACACTGGATAAAAGTTTGCAGATATTCACATACAAGCATCTTTTCCCGGGCGTCGCGCTCTCTTTGATCACCGCAGACAGGAAATTTCTCGGAGTGAGGGTCGCTGAGCATAGCAAATGGTCGCTCACTCTTGGGGATACGTTCCTGTGGCACGCCGCAAGACCCACTTTTCCGGGAGTAACGTCTTTGTGGAATGCCACAAACACGAATTCCCCGCTGTGTCGCTCCCCGCAGAGGCGCAAAAACCGCTTGTTTCCGATTCGCGATAAAGTTTTTGAGGCCCCGCCCAACGGGCCCTGTTTTGTATCACACGAAGACACGAGGACACGAAGGTTCCAGGTCTTCAGGTTGGTGGTCAAGACAGAGCCTAGCCGAATGGGTCGCGCAGGCGCTGTAGCTGCTGTAGCGCAGATGCAATCTTGCGCCGGGCGACGGGTGCACTTTTTCCCTGGCTCCGCCCAGCATTCGCGTTCCCATCGACCAAGGCAAAGCGGCGGGGGCGCCTAGCCGCTTTACCTCACTTTTCCTGGCTCCGCGAAATATATGCGTTCCCCGCAACTACGACCTGGCGTGTCCGCCTGGGTGCCAAACTCTGCCTCCGGAATCAACCTGACAAAGTCGTACTAGGATGGGTGACAAATGATCGGTGGGGGCTTCAGATGATTTGCCCTTCGCTCATGTGGACGATGCGGTCGGCCTGGGAGAAGTAGTTCTCGTCATGGGTGATGGCGACGACAGTCTTGCCGCGACGGGTCAGCATCGGCAAGATTTCCCGGTAGAACTTGGCGCGGAATTGGGGGTCCTGGTCGGCGGCGAATTCGTCGAGCACGAGGATCGGCGCTGGGTCCAGAACGGCCTGTAGCAGCCCCAGCCGTTTGCGTTGGCCTTGGGAAAGATCGAGCGTCGTCCAGGCGCCATCGCGAAAAGAGACCTTGTGGTCGATTTCCAGGACCTTCAGCAATTGGAGCAGGTCGGCTTCGTCCAGCTCGGCGCCGTAGTTCATCTTGAGTTCCTTGAAGCCATGTAACAAATGTTCGACCAGTTGCAAAAAGTCCTCACGGCTCGTGCGCGCCTGTTCCCAGGCCTGAAACGCGCGGGTACTGACCTTGGCATAGATCAGGCCCCCGACCAGCAAGCAGAGCAGGACCAGCAGAAAGGCCAAGGGTGAGAGCCAACACAAAAGGACAGCCCTTGTCAGAGGAAGAAAAATAGCACTGTTAAATTCGGACAATCGTGACCGCAACGGCTGGACGCGGCCCTCATCTGCCAAAATCGAAAGCACTGGCTCGGTCACCGACGGAGTTTTCCTGCCTCTCCGATCTGGCTCTCCCGTGCCGTCCTGGCTCTTCCGTGAAGGTGGGTGTCCTGGGTAAGTTAACAGCCTCTTTGAACAGATTGATATTTATTCTGATGAGGGTTGGTCATTAGGCGCTTTGGCGCTGAACAAGTTTAATGTGTAGGTGTGGAATGGTTGGCAGAGCTCAATGTGTCCCGCTAGTGGGATGTGAGCCATTTGAATCACTCCGTCTTTGACTAGCAATATTATAGGACTGGCCGAGATATTATTTTCTCTGAAAAAGGAATTATCGCCATCTAAAAGAACGGGTAGTGAAAGATTATTGAGACGAACATAATTAATCGCATTTCTCCTAGTGGCAGTGTGAACAACAGCAATGCATTTTTCAAACCCGAATCTGGTTGCGATGCTCTGTAGGTTACGTGACTCTTCATCTGCGCAAACGTTACAGCTCTTTTCATCGATATATAAAAGCAAATATTCATCAGAAGGGGGGATGTTTACCTGGGCACTGGGCTCATTGATTAGTTCAAGACCTGGCGTAAATTCCAACTTTCGACCGGTAAGACTTAACTCTGCCTCGTGGTTGATATTGAGTGCGGTAACGACCTTTTGACACGTATCATCGCCGCGGTCAATTTGACTTCCCTTTCTGTGATTTTCGATCAAAAAAACAGTTACGACGGAAAAGCAGGCACACAAAATGAGGGCAAGAACTCTTGATGGTATTTTGATCATTTCAACCTTCTATGCTTCAAGTAGGATTTTTGTATTAGCACATTGATAGAGTTACGAGGTACAGTTATCTTTTCTCAAAGTAATATCCTTCACTTTACTTGACGCGCTCTTTTCGGCTTGACGAATATTAGCAAAGGATTGTCGTCGTCTTTCACTGAAATGGACTTCAGTTTAGGATAATTCGTTTTGTCGGCATTGAGAAAGGCATCGGGCTCCATGGAAGCTATTATCCCATCGTTATAACTTCCTACAAACCAAGTGAAAACCAGTGTTTCATCTTTGAATGCAGGGTTAATTGGATTATAGCCCGAGTAATACCGCAATGAGCCGTCAGAATGAAAAGTGAACATCCTCATGTTAAAACGTGGTAGAATTTGTTGATCAAAAACTAGCATGCAGTCGCCAAAGGGATACATCAATTCAAAGCGATGCATATTGTTACGAATTTCTTTAAAAGTCTTTTCTGTAAAGTTTTTCTGAGACCATAGATCATCCAATTTTTCTTTGTTCCATTGCTTAAAAATATAGCGGCGCCGCAACCTTCCAGAAAGATCGTAAACGCTAATGATTGGTTCATACTGATTGAAGATCCAAACTTCATCCCGCCATGCTTGCAAGGTTTCGCGGGGCACCAGGTTGTATACAACGCGCCGCGGATCATCCTTTCCAAATCGGTTAAGAAGGTTACCTTGACTGTCGAATCGGGCGACTCGTGACATTTTTGTTTTTTTAAACCCGTCGATGGAAGAATATTTGAACGCATTGGTTGCTTCGACATAGAAATAGTCGCCAGCGGCGGCCATTTCAAAACCTGTAAAGGGCTCAAGGTGGACAGACTTGATAAATTCACCATCCTGTCCATATATACCAATTGAAGTACTAGATAGTACTGCAATCTTGCCACTCTTCAATAATGCGATGTCGCGGATCCCACCATTAATCTCACCAGGACCGTTACCTTCAGCTGCCAATTTACCAATGAAATTCCCTCTGTCGTCAAATGTGTAAACAGCATGCGTGGATTTAATGTCTGCGACAATAACAGTGTTTGTTTTGTCGTTATAGATCGCCTTATCTATCTGCCCAATTAAGCAACCCTCAACAGATTGAAGTTTTACCACTCTGTCTACAATTGCAAAATCTGAGAACAACTTTAACTCAATCTTATACTTTGTTGATTCCTCAAAAAATATGTCTTTCCCTAATAGCACAAGCGAAACTAAAAACAACATGGCTCCCTCTTTTTAAGATACGCGTTACATTTTAATTCAAACAACAATTCAGGGCTCATTTGGTTGACCACAACCAAATGAGCCCTATACCATCAAGTAATCAAGGGTTAGGAGGACCACAATTGATATAATTGCAAGTGGTGGCATTACACTGTTGACTACCGCCTGTCTTGCAATCCGTCATTTGGCAAGGTCCATATCCATTGCAGTAGGAATCTGTCCGGATCCAAAATACACTGGGGTTGGGATTAGGTTTGTCTGGATCGATGTCCATCGCCAAGACCCAGCCGATTGGGGAAAGAAGCAAAACCAAACATACGAATTGTAACTTATTCTTCAAGATATTCTCCTTTTAAAGCTATCTAATATTTTCAGCACGGTCAAGTGTGCTAAATCATTATACAGGAAGATTGCTGATAAGGTCAATTCTGTTTTTCCGATTTTAGCCCAACATCCACACCGCAGCTGTGGTCATAGACGACAGCCAAGGAGAGTTAGGGCTTGTTTGAAGCAGCGATTCAAGCGCTGCGGCGACCAGGGGCACGTTGAACATGGGCCTTGGGTTGACCCAGTTGGCCCAGGACACCCCATATTGGAGTTGGCGCAGGACACCCAGGAGGACACCCATGACACCCAGGACACCCAGGATACCCACTTATTGCGAATCTGATCAAATATAGCGGTGAGCGCGGAAATCCCTGGACAGCCAAACCAGCGGAAACCAGCGGGACCCAGCAAAACCAGTTCGCACAGGTCGAAGCTGTTTTGGTTTTGGCAATCGAAAGGTCCCATCGTAACAACAAAAGTCCACCAATCAGCATGTGGATGCCATTATGCGGTGTGGGCATTTTCAATATGGTCTCATCGGCGTGCCTCCCAGAAAAGGCTACTATAATCTTTTGAAAAAAAGTTTATAGTGTATAATATTTTTATTCATATTAAACACTGGTATTTTACGGCGAGCTGCTTCAGCACGAATTTCCAGTGAAATGGGGCTCTCTGTGTTGGCTTTAAGTCCAAAATATATCCCCTTTATAGCACTGGGATCATGGTAAAACAATCTGCCTTCGGCGATGTTTTTGCCGGGGAAGTTGTTTGACATGCAATCTGGAATTAAAAATCTGTGCTCATTCTCGTGGTTCCAATGGATAGATTTAGTGCTAGCGATTTTTACTGGCTGATTTTTATCGTTCGCATCCTTAAGGTTAGGTACAATGCTCTCATATGTTACCTTAATTGGGGGGAGTTGGAAGTCGGATGTCAAGACGTTGTAATCATACTCAATTGCCAATCCTCTGTGTTCGTCAGCATAGTATGCCCACATTAAAAGTGATTTCTCATCATCGGGCTCAGATTCACATAAACAATATGCATGATAGAAGTCTGCAAGCTGGTTGTTGTTCTCTGCTTGACGGAGGCTAAGGTCTCGACCGATATCTGGCGAAGAATAATGGCTTTTGTCAACAATGGTGAAATGCATCTCAAATGGATCGTTGTATTTCCTTGGGTCTTTGAACAGTAGCGTACAGTCACGAATGTTATCCCGTGTATACTCTGAAATTTGGCAAAATTTAAAAAGAGATGTAGGCATTACGTTTCTCCTGGTCATTAGGAAAGGTTTTGGCTGTGGGGCCTATTGGACCTAGCATCTATAGGGCGGGTGCCTCGCTATTTGATACGGCAGTGGAAGCAGGGCTTCAGCACCCCTGTCGCTGAGCTAGTGTAGCCCTATAAATATCAGTCAACAAGCTTTTTTTTACTGCCGTGGCTTGTTCTAGTCCTGTTAAGTTAAGCGAAACCCATGACTGAGGGTATCTCTGCAGGCAAAGGTCTACAGGGGAAGACCGAACGCGTCGCTTTCTGTGTTCTGTGTTCCCTTCCGTGTGTTCAGTGATTTCCGTGGTTAAAATGGTAAAAAAAATAAATGGAACCTCGCCGTGCACGTACAGAAAGCGTGATTTTAACCACGGAAAACGCGGAGCACACAGAAAAGCAGGTGGTTCCTTTTGTTGTCTCAATATTTTCTGTGGCAAAGACTTCTAGCATTGTGGCTTGTTCTGTCGCCCTCGCCTTCATGGTGGAAGGCTGCTAGCACATTCCCTCTTTCCCGAGGGCAAACACAAGCGAAAGTTGTATCCGGTGTGTTTTTTGGAGATTTGGGACGATGATGTCATTATCGTAGCAATATGCTTGACTACTTTTTTAGATCACTTTGCGCACGATATTGAATTTTTTGGATTGGAATCTAAGATGAATTGAACGAGTCTATCGACTTGAGGATCCAGGTCCAGTGTTGTAAAGTCAGTTGGTTCCTCACAAACTTTACGAGCGACTTTGACCTTATCTGCCGTGACCGCTTTTCCAGAGGAGCTTGTCATTTTCAAACAATTATCGTATCGTTCCATTTGGGTCGCCGGCGAAAGGTTGGGATGATGGAACTTGATCGCCGTTTCGAGAAGGCGTTTGGGAATATAATTTTCGATTTCACGGCCTTTGGTAACCCAAGCGAAGCCAGGTCCCAAATCAAACTCCTTCTGGAGGCGTACTTTCGTTTCGTTGAGTTCGGTCTTTGAGTCTTTTCGGTCTCTATCGATCAGGATGACACCTCGTCTGTTTAATCTCCGAAGAGAGATGAAATTATCCACTTGTTCTGAGGTGTCAAAAGAAAGATGAGACATAAGCCTTCCCCCAAAGAACATGATGCTATAATGAATGCCCTCAACCAGGCTGTTGTCTTTGGACGATAACCAGTGGTTTAGGTATATTCTGTCGGAAGGTCCTTCCACCCAAATAACGCAGTTGGCTTGAAGAAGATCTGAAGGATGATAGCCAAGATCCTCACATATGTGCGATCGCTTCCTGTCAGAGGTGACTCTCTCAACGACTGACTCGCCGTTTGCCAGTTGGACGTGGTAAATTTCAACTGAAGGATTGTCCATCAACACCGCAGAGTGGGTGGTTAGGAAATACTGGTTGTTTGTATGTTCAATTAAGTACCGAATAAGCTTCCGTTGCAGAATCGGATTCAAGTGTAGCTCCGGTTCCTCAATGCAAACGACTTTATTGGAGAGTACCGTTGCCGCTGATGCAAGGATGAGAACCTCATGAATTCCGGTTCCCAAAGCCTCGACAGGGAGAACTTTTCCATCCATGTAGACAAGTATTGTGCCTCGATCGTGAGGAATTTCTATGTAAGCATCAGGTCGATCGATCACACTTTGGAGAAATTTTGTCACATCCTGAAACCGTTTCTTGTCATCCTGATTGCCTAGTGTTGGATTCTGGAGCTGAGCTAAACGCTCGATAATTCCAGTGCCATCAAATCCTTGTGATGAGGTTCCCTTTTCTCCGATTTTGCGAATTGCTGGAATAGTTTCTACAGAGACTTTTTCTGGATAAGAACTCAGGTATTTAATGACGCTTGGCTCCCAGTCCCCTTTTCGGTTGCCCCCTGAATAACCAGTGAGATGGGTCCGCAAATTAGATAATTCGTAATCGTTAATTCCTTTCAATGCGTTTATCCACTTTTCTTCCATAAACGTGTTTGTGTTTGGCTCCTTTCTGGGATAGCAAAAAATACTCCAAGCCATATTTGAGTCATCCGAATTTGACATGAATTTAAGAATCTTCAATACCAAATCTCTTAATATATGATTATTGTAAACGTTGAGTTTTTGAAAATATTTTTCAAGAGATTTGATTGTTAGGTTGTCGCTTCCGTTTTCAATGTAATTTCCTATTCCAAGTTGAATCTCGGGTGAGCCTGGAATATGTTTGTAGTTGCCGAAAGGTCTTGGTTCCCTATTGTTAGCAAGCTGTGAATATACTTCATCAATGAACCGAATGATATTTGATTTACCGCTATTGTTTTGGCCAATAAAAAGATTGACCTTGCTAAATTTTTCAAATTTTTGAAGGGTTTTCCCGAAGCTTCGGTACCCTGATATCGCAAAGTTCGGAATAAGTACTGTCATTTATCCCTTTCTCCCTTTCTGATTAAGTCAAACTTCTCTCCTGACACAAACCAGTATAGCGAATTTGGCTCTCCGAAGCGAGTTCTTTCCCGCGGTGAGAAAACACGGCTCTGTCGGTAACTAACCGTGCTTGCCCAACGGCAAGACACGAAAGGTCCCAGGTCGAATGTCCGCGTTCCAATGGGCGTCGCGCTTGGTCTAGCGATGAACTACTAACCGCGGTGAGACATCACGGGCCTGGCGGAAGCTAACATCAAGTGCGGAGATTTTTACTGTCCACCACTAACTTGACAGTGTTGGGAAAATTCCCCCTTTTCCCGGGTGCCGAGAGGACGGGTATCCAACGCTGCCTGGCTTGCCATCAAAGCAAGCCCATAGTGGGTCAACGGGGGCGGTTTTTTCAAAGGCCCTGTTGTTGTATTTCTCTGGCATGACTGATTGACAGTTGTCTAGTTGTTTTTGGTTGTTTGTTCTAATAAACTTGAAATAAAGAGGTTAAAAGAGGTCACGAGCCTTCCGTCTCGGCTTTTTAGCCGGTGCAGCCCTGATTTGCTCGGTTGTGAAGTGAATTTTTTGATTTGTGTTTTGCTCGCGCGGCACTCGTGTGCGGGCGTTGAACAAGTGTTTTATGTCGCGCGGCACCCGTGCGCGAGCTTTTAACAAATGTTTTTTGTCGCGCGGCACTGCTGCGTGCGTCTTGCAACTTGTTTTGTATTCGCGCGGGAGTCGTGCGCGAGCCAAACTCAAGTCAAAATTATAGAAACTGTTGCATGCGCGGGCCGAACAACTTGTGTTCAGTTGTTAACAGTTTGGGTTTTGGCCGCGAAATAAGTTGAAATGTCTGCGCGGCACAGGCGCGAGCGCCTCGCACACTGCGCCATGGCCGTGATGCAGTAGCGCGCGAGCGGTAAACAATGGGCGCGCCCCGTGTACCAGGGTGTCTTGGAGCGCGCAAAAGTGCGCAGCCGCTGGCGCCTCGGTCGCACACCTGGCGCAGGCCCTTCACTGCCCATCTCGGTCTGACTCAGGCGCGTTGAAGACCTGGCTCATCCCTTGCGCCGGAGGTTTTCCTATGTGGAACAGGGATGCTTGTCCGGAATGGACCGGTGAGCACGCCGAGCAACTTGTGCTATGGTCGCGCGCGGTCAGCGACTGAGCGCGCAACAAGGGGAATTGTTGAAATCAGACGCTGCTCAGCGTTTGAGCGAGGCGAATTTGCCTCTAACCTTGCCCTGAGCCAGGGCGCGTTGCAGGACCCTCGTCTCGGCAGCGCGTGCGCCGAGTTGGCTGCTAAGCTCTGACAGGCGCAGGCCTGGCTGCGCGGCGATCAGCGTCAGCAGGGTCTTAAAGCCGTCGACCAGTGCCTCGATCCAGTTCGGCTCGAACCTGTCGCGCCTGTAGCGCAGCTGGCCGCGCAGGACGGCGTCCTGCTCCCAGAGGTTGAGTTGGAGGTCGAGTTTCGTGTCCCGTTCGGCGGTGGGCAAGGCCTCGAAGCTCAGGCCAGGGAGCTTGTGCGTGCGGCGAGGGGTGTTGACGAGCACCAGCTTGACCTGGAAGAAGGGGCTGAGCTGAGCGTCGCGGACGGGATTGAGGTCCTCGACCAGCTTGTCGAAGGGCAGCTCGCTGTGCTGGTAGGCGCCCAACGTCGTGGTCCGCACGCGCCCGAGGAGTTCGGCAAAGCTGGGATCACCGGCCAGGTCGACCCGCAACACGAGTTGATTGATGAAGAAGCCGATCAGGGGCTCCAGCGGTTGGGCGTCGCGGTTGGCGGCGTCCGTGCCGACGATCAGGTCGGTTTGGCCGGAGTGGTGATGCATGAGGACGTCGAAGGCGGCGAGCAACACCATGAACAGGGTAACTTCATGGCCTTGGGCCAGGCGCTTGCATTCGTGCGTCAAGTCCAGGCTCAGCTCGACCGCCAGGCGACCGGCGCGTGGACCGGTACCGCCACGGTTCGGCAGCTGCAGCGGTGCGGGTAAGTCGGTCAGCTGCTCGCGCCAATAGGCGAGCATTTGGGCCAGCTCGGCGTCATGGCTTCCGCGATGCTGCCAGAGCGCATAATCGGCGTACTGAAGCTCGAGCGGCGCCAGGGATGAGGGCCGACCGCCCTGGAGGTCGGTATAGAGCCGGGCCAGGTCGTGGCTCAGGACGTCCAGTGACCAACCGTCACAGGTCAGGTGGTGGAGGGTGAGACAGAGGACCGCCTCCCGAGGATTGGTGCGCAGCAACAGGGCGCGGTAGAGGGGACCTTGGGCCAGATCGAAGCTGCGCAGGGCCACGTCGCGGCTGATCCGGTCGGTCAGGCGGGCTTGGTCGCGAGGGTCGAGCCCAGCGCCGTCGACGAGGTTCAGCTGCCAGTCAACCGGCGCGAAGACCTGGACCGGCAGGTCGCCCTCGAGCAGGATGCGGGCGCGCAGGCTCTCGTGGCGCTCAAGCAGCGCCTGAAAGGCGCGTTCGAGCACGGCGGCATCGAGTGCGCCGTGGATCGCCAGGGCCATGGGCACGTGGTAGGCGTCGTTGGCCGGTTGCAGGGCGATGGCCAAGTACAGCCGTTGCTGAGCAAAGCTGAGCGGCACCGAATCGGGGCGCGGTCCGGCCACCAGGGGCGGCCGGTGCAGGCCGCGGTCGTGCATGCTCTGCCGGGTGAGTTCGTCGGCCATGGCGGCGAAGTGTGGGTTGGTGAAGACGTTTTCGAGAGGGAAATGAAGCCCGAGCGCGGCGCGGATGCGCGAGACCAGCTGGATTGCCAACAGCGAGTGACCGCCCAGCTCGAAGAAGTGCGCGTCGGCCTGGACCTCGCGCAGGTCCAGCAGCTCGCGCCAGATCGCGGCCAGGACCTCGGCCTGAGGCCCGCCCAGCGCGCGGCGCTCTGGCTGCGCCTGGGTCCGCAGGGGCAGGCCGACCAAGGCGCCGCGGTCGATTTTGCCGCCGCTGGTGCGCGGGAACCGATCGAGCTGTTGGATCGACGCCGGCAGCATGTAGTCCGGCAGGGAGGTCGCCAGCTCGGCCCGTAGCGCCGCCGCCTCGAGCGGATCGCCGTTCAGAGCGGTGACGAAAGCGACCAGTTCCAGGTCGCCCTGGGCGCGTTTGCGGGTGATCACCGCGGCCTCCTCGACCTGGGCCAGGCGTGTGAGCCCGCGCTCGACCTCGCCCAACTCGACCCGGTAACCGCGGACTTTGACCTGGTGGTCGCTGCGGCCGAGAAAGCGCAGCTGACCGTCGGCGAGGACGGCGCGATCGCCGCTGAGGTAGAGGCGCGCGCCGGCTTGGTCGGACCAGGGGTCCGGCCTGAAAGCCGCGGCGCTCAAGCGCGGCCGGCCGTGGTAGCCGCGCGCCAAGAGCGGGCCGGCCAGGGCCAGCAGGCCCGGCGTGCCGGGCGCGACCCAATGGCCGGCGCGGTCGAGCAGGTAGGTACGGCGTTCGCCCAGCGCCCTGCCGATGGGTAGCGGGTCCGGTAGATCCGCGTCGATCAGGGCGGTACTGGCGGTGACGATCGCCTCGGTCGGACCATAGGCGTTGCGCAGCCGGCACTGGGGCCAGTGGCGCCGCCACACTTGGGCGACGGCGGCGTCCATGGCCTCGCCGCCGATAAGGGCCAGGCGCAAGGGCAACGCGGGTGGGTCGGGGTCGCGCGTCCAAGCCTGGACGAGGTGGTGCCAGTAGCTGGTCGTCCAATTGGCGTGGGTCACGGCCTGGCGCGCGAGGAGGTCGACCAGCTGGTGTGGCGCCCAGTCCTTGGGCCTGGCGGGCACGAGCGCGGCGCCTGTGGTCAACGCGGTCCAGATTTGCTCCTGGGCGGGGTCAAAGCCGAGGTGGGTCATCTGCAGAACGCGATCGCCGCAGGCGATCTGGAACAGTTGGCTGGCGGCGGCAACATGCGCGTGCAGGGGACCGTGGGCGACGAGGATGCCCTTGGGCAGCCCGGTCGAGCCGGAAGTATAGATCAGGTAGGCGCCCTGGCTGGGGTGGCGCAGAGGCAGGGGCCCAGCAGGTGTCGGTGGCAGGTCGGCGATCAGGGCCGTGGCGACGCCAATGTCCGCCAGCCGCGCGACCAGGTGGGCCTGGGTCAGAACCAGCGCCAGGCCGGCGTCGGCGACGAGGAAGCGCAGGCGTTCGGCGGGGAGTTCGGGGTCCATGGGCACGAAAACGGCGCCGGCCATGGCGATGCCGAGCAGCGCGACATAGGCCTCGGGTGCGAGGTCAAGCAGCAGACCGACGCGATCCTCGGCACCCAGACCACGCTGGCGCAAGGCGCTGGCGAGGCTGTGCGCCTCCGCTGCCAGGCGACCGTAGGCCCTGGTCTCGCTGGGGAAGACCAGCGCCGGCGCTTCGGGTTGGTGGCGCGTCCGGTCGAGAAAGGCCGTGACGACGTCGCCCTGGGGCGGCGGCTGCGGCGCGCTGCCGCAGAGGAGCGCCAGCAGGCCAAGGCGCTCGGCGGGCGGCAGGAGTTCGGCACGGCGAAGGCTCATGTGCGGACAGGCCAAGGCTTGTGCCAGCAGGTGTTTGAAGCGGTCGGCGATGTGCTGGGCCTGGATTGTGCTGAAGCGATCGCTGGCGTAGCGCACGGCGGCCTGCCAACCGATAGTTGCGCGGCAGAGCTCGAGGCGCAGGACGCAGGGCTCGGGAAGTAGATCTGCGGCCAGGGGCGTGAGCTGGAGCGCGGTCCCTAGCGCGCGCGGCGCGAGCGGCTCCAGCAGGGCGAAGGACCAGGGCAGCCAGGGCCCGCGTTCTTCCAGGGCCAACGCGTCCCAGGCGAAACAGGCCTGCCAGAGCTTCATCTCTTCAAGTTTATCGACCAGGTGCGCGCTCAACTGGGCGAAGCTGAGTTCCGGGTCAAGCGCGAGCACCAGCGGCAGGTCGCGGGCCAGCGGCCCGAGTACGATGCCGAGCTCCTCGTCGCCTCGTCCGTCGTGCCAGACGCAGGTGGCGGCCACGGACGCATCTTCGAGGCGTGCCTGCAGCAGCGACCAGACGCCTAGGCACAGCGCCTGGACCGCGGACGCGGCCATGCCCTCCAGGCCCGCGAGCCCGAAGGGTTCGAGCCGTTCGCGCGCGTCGACAGCAGGGTGGGTCGGGCCGGCGTGTTTGGCGAGTTCCGCGGTTTGATCGCGCCAGAAGGCCTTGCCGGCCTGGGCGGCGTCCGAGGCGGCCAGCTCGAGCAACCATTCGGAAACCTCGACAAATTGGACCGGTTCGTCGTCGCCAGCGCCAGCGTAAGCCTCGGCCCAGGCGGCCAGCAGCAGCGCCACGGTTGGCCCGTCGGCCTGGTGGACCCCCAGGCGCAGCCGGCACAGGGCGGTCTGCGCACCGCAGCGATAGACGGCGACCTCGGGCTGCGCCAAGCCCGCGATGTCAGCCAGCAGTGACCGAGCGAAGGCGGTCTGGTCCGCCGCCGCCGCGGGAGCCTCGGCTTCCGTCCAATGGTAGCTGGGTGTCGCGGCAATGACCTGGAACGGCTCGCTAAGGCCAGGCGTGACGGTCAGGTCGGTGCGCAGGATCTCGTACCGCGCCAGCACCCGTGCGAAGGCCGCGCGCCAACGGTCCAGCTCGAGGGGGCCCTGGAGCGCGAAGACGACGGCCAACGGGCGCTCCGCTGCGGACGGGTGCTGGTACCAGGACCAGAGGCGGTGCTGCTGAGGGGCGAGACGGTAGCCCTGGGTCATACGCTGACCTCGTCGGTTTGGGGCTGGAGGTCGGTGCGCTGGTAGGGGCGGTTCATGGCGACCAGGATCTGGCGGTCGCCCTGGTAGGGCTGACGGCCATGGCAGCAAAGAATGTTGTCGAGCAAGAGCAGGTCGCCGCGCTGCCAGCTGAACATCACCCGTTCCTGGAGGTAGGCGTCGCGGATGTGGTGGGCCACCGCGTCCGGGATCTGGGAGCCGTCGCCGTAGTAGGTGTGGTAGGGCAGGCCGTCGCGGCCAAACTGGGCCTCGAGTTCGCGGCGGGCACTGGGCTCGAGATTGGCGACATGCCAGAAGGCCATGTGGTTGAACCAACAGCTCGCGCCGGTGACGGGGTGAGCGATGGTGGCGGGACGGTTCTGCAGGGTGCGCAGGTGCTCGCCATGCCAAGACCAAGCGATCCCATGGCTGTGGCAATAGGCCTCGACCTCGGCGCGTTGGTCGGTCTTGAACGCCAGGCGCCAGGAGATGCCCAGGCCGTGGCCGTAATTGCGCACGAGGCGCCAGCCCTTCTCGAGAAAGCGCGCGCGGACTTCGGGATCGATGCGTGCGTAGACGCGGCGGCTGTCGGCCAGTGGCGTCTCGCCGCCGTGCTCAGGCGCGATGTTGCAGTAGAACCACACGCGCTGGGGGAAGCTGATGGCGGCGGAGAGCTCGTTGTGGAGGGCGATGGTGTGTTCGGGCGGGTACTCGGTCGAGGTGTAGATGTTGGTCTGAACCTCTGAGCGCGGGGTCGAGCTCTCGAGGTACTTCATGGCGGGCGAGGCCTGGGCCTCGATGAAGGCGACGAAGGCCTCCTGACCCTGAAGGCCGAAGCCGCGGAACAGCAGGGCGCCATGCTGGTAGAGCAACTGGTCGAGGTAGTCGCCATGGGCGGCGCACCAATGGGCCAGGTTGACGCCGGTGAAGGCCGGGCGGATGACCAGCGGTAGCGGCCCATGGTCGAAGCACGACTGCTGGACCCAGTCGGGGCTGGGCTGGTCGATGGCGACGGGGGCGGGCCGGCCGCGGCGGGCGGCGAAGGCTTCGAATTTGGGGCGGTTTTCCATGGCAGCCTCCTAGGTCGAGGGTGCGCGGCGCGTGAAGCGCTGCTGTTTGAAGTTGCTCTTTTCCTCTGCCGCGAGGGCTGCGAGGCAGGTGTCGAAGTGCTGCTCGAGCTGGGCGCGATCGGCGTCGGGCCGTTCGAGCAGAAGCGCGAAGAACTGAAGCAGCAACGCGCTGGCGCGCTGGACCCAAGTCGCGCTGGTGACGCCTCGGTCCCAGCGCAGATCGAAGCACAGGGTGCCGTCGACCCGGGCGGAAAGACCGAGGGGGAAGTTATCTTCCTCAATGAACTGGAGGTCGGCGACAGCCAGCGCGGCGCGGTTGCGGTGGACAACCCCGTCGACGGGGTAGTTGTAAAAGACGACGAGACTGTCGAAAAGCGGGCCGCTGCCGGGCAGTTGGGCGAGTTGACGCAGCTCGACGAGGGTCAGGCCGGCGCAGTGGTTGAGCTCCTGCAGGTCGGCCTGCAGGCGCAGGGCCGATTCGGTCAGTGGGCGGTCGCGCGGGAGGCGGCAGCGCACGGGCAGCGTGTCGATGAAGGGGCCGACGATGTGTTCGACGCCGGTCAAATCGGCCGGTCGGCCGGAGACGGTGGTGCCGTAGAGGATATCGTCGCTGTGCTCGAGGTGGCCCAGGGTCGCGGCCCAAGCAGTCTGGACCAGGCTGTTGAGGGTCAGGCCGTGGCCGCGGGCAAACTGCGCCAGCGCCTCGAAGCGCTCGGGCTCGAGGCGGAAGCGCTCGTGGGCGAAGCTGGGGTTT
>CAYRFM010000037.1:0-69897 GCA_964423555.1 uncultured Holophagae bacterium
CCTGCGACCAGGGTATGTCGGCGGGTCATCACCAACCTGACAAAGTCGTACTAGGATGGCTGGGCTCACCATTCGATCGGTCGCGTTGTGGTCAACCCCCCCGGAGCCATGGTATCCTGTGGCGGCTCAATCGTTTTCGGCAACGGAGGGGTGGGCGAGGAGTTTCTGCGTGGAATTATTCCTGGTTTGCACCGAGACCAGCGGCGACCTCTTGGGGGCCAGCCTGGTGCATGAGCTCAAAGCATCCCACCCCGACCTGCGCGTGCACGGCGTCGGCGGTCCGCAACTCGAGGCCGAGGGCATGCATCCCACCTTCCACGTCAGCGACTTCAATGTCATGGGCCTGGTCGAGGTTCTGTCTCAGCTCAAACGCCTCAAATCGATGTTCGCCCACCTTGTCGAAGAGGTGCTCGAGCGCAAGCCCCAGGTCGTCGTCCTCGTCGATGCGCCCGACTTCAACCTGCGCTTCGCCAAGGCCCTCAAGCAGCGCGGCCTGAGCGCGCCGATCGTCTACTATGTCTCGCCCCAGGTCTGGGCCTGGCGCAAGGGCCGCGCCGCCCAAATCGCCCGCACGGTCGACCACATGATGGTGCTGTTCTCCTTCGAGGTCGAGATCTACGAAAAACACGGCCTGCCCACCACCTGGGTCGGCCACCCGCTGGTCGACGCCCTGGCCCAGGGTGGCGACCGGGCGTCCTACTTGCGCCAGCGCGGTCTTGACCCTGAGCGCAAGCTCGTGGCCCTGGCGCCTGGCAGTCGCAAGAGCGAGGTCACCCGCCTGCTGCCCGTCATGGCCGAAGTCGTGCGCGCCCGCCAGGACCGCTACCAGTTCGCCCTGGCCCTGGCGCCGACGATCGCCGAGGCCGAGGTCCGCGCCCTGCTGGGCGACCTTCAGCTTCCGATTCTGGCCGGCGAGATGCGCAGGCTGATGCGCTTTGCCGACGCCGCCATCGTCGCCTCCGGGACCGCCACCCTCGAGACGGGCCTGCTGCGCACCCCCATGATCGTCGGCTACCGCATGAAAACCCTTTCCTACTGGCTGGCCCGCCTGCTCGTCAAGGTCCCCCATATCGCGCTCGTCAACATCGTGCTCGGCGAGCGCGTCGTACCCGAGCTGATTCAGAACGATTTCACCGCCGAGCGCATCGTCGCCGAGCTGGACGAAATCGTCACCGACGGTCCGCGGCGCCAGGCCATGCTCGCCGCCTTCGACCGCCTGGAAATTGCGCTTGGTGGCGGCGGCGCGGCCGCCCGGGCCGCTGCCGTCATCGACCGCTTCCTCGATCACAAACGCGGAGGCGCCCGCTCATGAGGGATATCCTCGCCTTGATGAGGCCCTACGCCCTGACCTTCGCCCTGGCGATCATGGCGCTGTTCTGTTCTTCGCTGTTCAATGCCGCCCTGACCGGTCTGGCTCAGCCCTTGATCGACCAGGTTCTCAGTGATGGCAACACCCAGGTCACCAGCAAGGGCGACAAGATTTTCGGCTACCAGGAGAAGATGGCTCAGCTGACCCACTGGCTCGACGAGCACGGCGTGCACCTAGGCGACGTCGAAAACACGGCCCGCAACATGAGTCCCCTGGCCTGGGCCCTGATCGCCCTGTTCGTTTTTCTCGGCGAGGCGTTTTTCGACTTCCTCGGCACCTATATGCTTGGCCGGATCGGCCTGCTGGTCGTCGTCAGCATCCGCCAGGACATCATCGACAGGGTCATGGGCCTCTCCATGCGCTTTTTTGGCCAGGTCAACAGCGGCGATATCCTGACCCGCTTGAACTCGGACGTCATGCGCCTGCAAACCGCGATCAGTGTCAAACTGGGCGAAATGAGCAAGGAAGTCACGCTGATCGCCATGTATGCCCTACTCGCCTTCTACCTGAATTTCTACCTGTCGCTGACCCTGTTCCTGCTGGTACCCCTGGTCGGCATCCCGATCAACATCTTCACCCGCAAGATTCGCAAGTACGCATCCCGCTCCCAAGACTCCCTCAGCGTGCTCAGCAGCCGCTTCAAGGAGGTCCTGACCGGGATCCGCATCGTCAAGGGCTTCCAGCGCGAGCGCTTCGAATCCGAGAAGCTGGCCGGCGTCAATCAGTCGTTCCTGCACTACGCCATGCGCGAGCTGAAAGTCATCGCCCTGACCCGGCCGATCATGAGCGCCATCGGCATGGTCGTACTGCTGAGTTTCATCACCTACGGCAGCCTGCGCATCAAGTCGGGCGCACTTTCCTCGGGTGACTTCATCCTCTACGTGCTGGCCATCTACCAGCTCTACCAGCCGATCAAGCGCGTCGCCCGCGCCAACAGCGAGCTGCAGCAGGCCGTCGGCGTACTGCCGCGGATCACCGAACTCAAGAGCTGGCACAACGAAATCGTCGAGCCGGCCGAGCCCAAGCGCTTCCCCGGCTACCCGCAGATCGAGCGCATCCACTTCGACCATGTGGGCTTTGCCTACCAACCGCGCGGCGAGGCGGGACCAGCCGTGCTCGAGGACGTCGATCTGGAACTGAACCACGGCCAGGTCGTGGCCCTGGTCGGTGCCTCGGGCAGCGGCAAGTCCTCGCTCGTCAATCTGCTGCCGCGCTTCTATGACGTCAGCGCCGGCGCGGTGCGCTTCAACGGCCTCGACATCCGCGAGATGGCCCTGGCCGACCTGCTGGACCTGATCGCCATCGTCACCCAGGATACCGTGCTGTTCGACGACACGGTCTTCAACAACATCGCCTACGGCTGTGAGGACATCGACCCCGCGCTGGTCGAGGCGGCGGCGCGCCAGGCCTTTGCCCATCTGTTCATTTGCGCGCTGGAGCAGGGCTACCAGACCCGCATCGGCGAGAATGGCGGCAAGCTCTCGGGCGGTCAGCGCCAGCGCCTCTCGATCGCGCGGGCGATCCTCAAGAACGCGCCCGTGCTGATTTTAGACGAGGCCACTTCGGCGCTGGACACCGAGTCGGAAAAAGAAGTACAAATGGCGCTGGACAACCTGATGAAGACCCGCACGACCCTGGTCATCGCCCATCGCCTCTCCACCATTCGTGGGGCCGACCACATCGTCGTGCTGGACCGTGGTCGGGTCGTCGAGCGCGGCGATCATGCGAGCTTGATGCAGCGGGGCGGGATCTACCGCAAGTTAATCGAAATGCAAGAGGAGGAGCGCCATGCTGTATAGCATGACCGGTTATGGAGAATACAGCGAGGAAGCCGAGGGCATCCGCGCCGGGTTCAGGGTCAAGTCCGTCAACAACAAGGGCCTGGATTTCAACTTGAAACTGCCCTTCGACCTGATGTACCTGGAGAACGAACTGCGCCCCCTGCTCAGCGACAAGATCCTGCGCGGCCGGGTCGATATCTTTGCCGAAATCGATATCAACGACCCCAGCGTGCGACCCGACACGCCGCTCAACCTCGGCCGCCTGGCCCAGCTCCAACAAATGGCGACCCAGCTGCGCCAGGACTTCGGCGTCGTCGGCGAGCTGGACATCAACACCCTGGTGCGACTGCAGGACCTGACCGTGACCATGCGGGTCGGTTTCCGTCTGCCGGACGCCATGGACGCCGTCATCCGCCGCGCGCTGATGGGTGCGGTCGAGGCGCTCAGCCAGAGCCGCGCCCTGGAGGGCGAGAAGCTGCAGCAGGACATGCTCGAGCGCTTGGCCAGAATTGCCGCGATGGTCGCCGACATCGAGAACCAGGCCCAGGAACGGGCTGGCGAACTCAAGGACCAGATCGCCGGGCGGGTCAAGCTGCTGATGGAGGAGATGCAGGTCGACGATCATCGGCTCTACCAGGAAGTCGTGTTCTACGCCGACCGCCTGGACGTGACCGAAGAGATCACCCGGCTCAAGGCGCATATCGAGACCACCCGCGACCTGCTGGTCAGCGACCGTCGCCCGCTCGGCAAAGAGCTGGACTTCATGGGCCAGGAGATGATGCGCGAGGTCTCGACGATCGGCAACAAGATCAAGCACAAGTCGATCGCCGACATCGTCGTACGGCTCAAGACGGAGATGGAGAAGATCCGCGAGCAGGTGCAGAATTTAGAGTAAGCCCTCGTCCAGGCACCGAGGCATGGCGGACGAACCCCTCTGCCGGCGCTGCGCGAGTTCTTCACCGACGCCAAGGAGGCAAGCTGCGGCTCATTCCCATACCTGTCCGCCCCACGGACTGGAAGGCTCAGGAGTTCAGTCACTATCAGTCACTGCTCGACCCAAGGGAACCGCTCGCTTTTATGAAAGCGGGAAAACGAGATCGAGCCTACGTCGACATTGGCGTGTTCATCAGAAATACCCTGGCAGATCAAACAACAGGCGCATGATCGCATTCGTGGGGCTCGTTCCGCAAATAAAACGAGGGCAAGATGACCTCGTTCGCCGCCTGGCAGCGTGGCAGAGGTGTATCTCCAGATCATCTGGCCCGATCGCGAAAAAAATTTTGGTCTTGACCATGTCATCTTGTTCGATCGGCGCTTTCCGATCGCTGTGTTCAGATCATATTGCGAGATAGAATTTCATCAGAGCCCCAAAATGAATGATTTCACGTCACCTGAATCATCGGCAGGCGTCGATTGAGGTCATCTTAGCCACTGGCGCTTTTTTCATCGACCTCTCCAGGTAATCTGCCTGATCCAGGCAAGTTGCGGCACCCCAAACCAGGTAATGTTGCGCCCTCCAAACTTTTTTGGCGGGCCAACAAGGTGAATCGGCCCCTGTCTCATTTGAAAAAGGGCCTCCTGGGCCGTGCGGGGCCCTTTTTGAGTGGGTTTTTTATTCGCGCGGGTCTTTGGCCAAAAGGGCCAAAAAAAATTTTACAATATTTTTTATCCCTTTCATCCCAGCTATTTGAAAGCCGACCTCCGTTCAAAATCGAAAAAGTCTCCGACAAAAATCGAGGTCTCCTTCGGCTTTATATTAATAGAGGGTGAAGTGAGAAACACGGCCCGCAAGGGCCCAAAGTGTGTCTACTGATCGCCTCGCCACCGAACCCCTGGTTTGGCCGGCTCTCGTCCCTCGGCCAGGTTACTTGGTCCGAAGTTCTTCGGATCTCCCTGTCCGGCGTGCGTCCGCACCTCGGATCGACCTGATCGAAGCTCACCGCAACTGGTGCCCTGCACCCTAACTCGCGCAAATCAAAGGAGGTAACCCATGATTTCGCAAACGCTCCAGACCGCCTATCTGCACCTGACCCTGCGCCCCTTCCTGGCTCTCGCCGTCGACATCGCCGAATGCCATGGCGGCCTTGCCGCGGACAAGCACCAGATCGCCCGGACCTGGCTCGTCGACCTGCTGCGCATCAATGACCTCGCCGAGGTCGTCGAGCGCTGTGGCGACCTGCTCGACCCCTGGATCGACGAGGCCGTCCGCACCAAAACCCTGACCGGCACCTGGCTGGCCGATGTGGAGGCGATTTCGGTCGCCTCGATTGTCGGCGCCCTCAAGCGCTCGGCCGCCTGAGCCCTCTCGCCATCCCCGTTCCCCGTCTCGACCAGACGCGCGATGAACCAAACCGCAACCTCGTTCCTGCCATCACCGTTCCCCGTCTCTCCCAGACGCGCGATGAACCAAACCGCAACCCACAACCCTCGACCCTGCTCGAGGCACCTTCTTCTCAAGGAGTTTCCCATGAAGAACGCACATGTCAAATCCGCCTATCTGCAAATCGCCCTGCGCCCGCTGCTGGCGATGGCCGTCGATATCGCCGAACGCGCCGGTGGCCCCGGTCTGGTCAAAAAGCAACTCGCCCGCGAGTGGCTCAATCGCATCTACCAGGCCAACGGTTTCGCTCGCGACATGCAGGCCTATGAGCCCTGCCAGGATGCTTGGCTTGCCGAGGTCGTCCAGACCAAGGACAAGACGCGCACTTGGTTCCAGGACCTCAATGCCGTCAACGTCGCTTCGATCGTGGGCGCGCTGAAGCTCGCGGACACCTAACCGTCTCACCGTCAACCCTTCAACCGGGGCCCCGCCCGGGGCTCCGTACCGCTTTCCAGGAGGACACCATGAAAGCACAGATCTCTCAAGCACGATTCAAGATCGAGGAACAATTCGAACGCGCGCTGATCGCGGCCCGCGGCGAGGCGACCGGCGCCTTCCTCGAAGAACCCTTCAAACAGCGCATGGAGGCCTGCATGGCACGCCTGCGCGAAACCTCCGAACGCTACAGCCAGGTCGACAAGGTCTGCCGCAGCAAGGCCCAGCGGCGACAACAGGCGCTGGATCGCATGCGCCGCACCCTGCGCGACTATGTCAACGTTCTGCGGCGTCGGGCGAACCGCGAGAACGCGCCCGAGCTGATCGGTCACTTCACCCTGCCCAAAAAGCTGGACGGCGAAAAGGTCCCCTGGACCGCCTATGCCGAAAAGCTGCTGGAAGGCGCCAATCTGGCCGAGGCGAACGGCATCCCGCCCGTCACCAATCCGGACAGCGCCGAGCTGGCCGAGCGGCTCGACGAAGTGCGCGCAATCCAGACGGAACTGGACGGCCTGCTCAATGAGCTGGGCGAGGCCCGCAAGCAGAACCAGGACGCCGAGAGCGATTGCACCTTTCGCCTGCGCGAGCTGCGGCTCAAGGTCCACGAGGCGACGCAGGCCAAAGCGCCCGTGGTTCAGCGCCAGCTGCTGCGCACCTATGGCTTCGGGGTCAATGCTCGGCGCACCGCCAAGGACGACCTCCCCGCGCCGCCCGCTCGGGGCGAGGAGGTGACGGACCCGTTCCTGGCGCCTAGCCTGAGCTAACCGACCCAACAGGGCCGCCGAGGCTGCTCGGCGGCCCTTCACCACTGGACTGGGGCGTTAGGGAAGTTCCCTGAAGGGTTGCCAAGCCGGGCGCTGATAGCGGACAATGGAGCTATCTTCTGTGTCTTTTTCCGCCGGCACCCAAGTGAGGAGCGGCGGCCTTCAAGGAGTACTTATGAGTCAGGAATCTTCCCACCGGGTCCCCGTGATCGAGGGTTTTCGCCGCCACGCCCGGATCGCCGATCAGGCCACCTATGAGCGCATGTACCAGGCCTCGATCGAACAGCCCGAGACCTTTTGGGCCGAGCAGGCGGAGCGGCTCGACTGGTTCCAGCGCTGGCATTCGGTCATGTACTACGACTTCCACCATGCCAATATCAACTGGTTCCACGGCGGTAAACTGAATGTCAGTCACAACTGTCTCGACCGCCACTTGGCCCAGCGCGGCGATCAGGTGGCGATTATCTGGGAGAAGGACGAGCCCGGCGACTACGAGCACATCACCTATCGCCAGCTCCATGAGGATAACTGCCGCATCGCCAACGTGCTCAAGGCCTGCGGCGTGGTCGAGGGCGACCGGGTCTGCATCTACCTGCCGATGATCCCCGAGCTGGCCGCGACCATGCTGGCCTGCGCGCGCATCGGCGCCGTCCACTCGATCGTCTTTGCCGGCTTTTCCGCCGATTCCGTGCGCGATCGCCTGATCGATTGCACCGCCAAGGTCGTGGTCACGGCCAACGAGGGCCTGCGCGGCGGCAAGACGATCCCGCTCAAGCAGATCATCGACCAGGCCGTCGCGGGCCTGGACTTCGTCACCCATGTGCTGGTCGCCAAGCGCACCGAGAAAGAGGTGCCGATGCGGGACGGCCGCGATATCGACCTGCGGGTCGCCATGCGCAACCAGCGGCCCTATTGCCCGGCCGCGGTGCTGGACGCCGAAGCGCCGCTGTTCATCCTCTACACCTCCGGCTCGACCGGCAAGCCCAAGGGCGTATTGCACACCACCGGTGGCTATCTGGTTTACGCCTCCCTGACCCACGAGCTGGTCTTCGACCACCGCGATGGCGATATCTACTGCTGCGCCGCCGACATCGGCTGGGTCACGGGTCACAGTTATATCGTTTACGGGCCGCTGGCCAACGGCGCGACCACGGTCATGTTCGAGAGCACGCCGCTCTATCCCAATCCCGGTCGCTACTGGGACCTGATCGAGCGCCACAAGGTCACGATCTTCTACACCGCGCCGACCGCGATCCGCGCCCTCGAGGCCGAGGGCAGCGAGTGGGTGACGCGCTACGATCGCTCCAGTCTGCGCCTGCTCGGCACCGTCGGCGAGCCGATCAACCCCGAGCCCTGGACTTGGTACTACAAGGTTGTCGGCGAGGAGCGCTGCCCCATCGTCGACACTTGGTGGCAGACGGAAACCGGCGGGATCATGATCACGCCCCTGCCGGGCTGCACCGACCTCAAACCCGGCTCGGCCACGCGGCCGTTCTTCGGCGTGCGCCCGGTGATCGTCAACGAGCAGGGCCAGGTCCAGGAGGGCAACGGCGTGTCCGGCCACCTCTGCCTCGAGGCCGCCTGGCCTGGGATGGCGCGCACGCTCTACGGCGACCACGCGCGCTTCATCCAGACCTACTTCAGCACCTACAAGGGCTACTACTTCACCGGTGACGGCTGTCGCCGCGACGAGGATGGCTATTATTGGATCACCGGCCGGGTCGACGACGTGCTCAACGTCTCCGGTCACCGCATCGGTACCGCCGAGGTCGAGAACGCCATCAACAACCACGAATGGGTGGCGGAATCGGCCGTCGTCGGTTTCCCCCACGACATCAAGGGCACGGGCATCTTTGCCTACGTGATCCTCCACAAGGATGCGCGCGGACACTCCGACGAGGAAGTCTTCGAAGGCGTGCGCGAGCAGGTTTCCCAGGATATCGGCAAGTTCGCCCGGCCGGATATGATCCTGGTGACGACCGGACTACCCAAAACGCGATCGGGCAAGATCATGCGCCGCATCCTGCGCAAGATCTCGGAACACGAGTACGACAACATGGGCAATGTCACGACCCTCGCCGACCCCTCCGTCGTCGACAACCTGGTCGACGCCCACAAGCGCCTGGTCGACAAGTAGGACCCCCGGTGGGGCCGACCGCCGGTCGGCCTCTCAATTGGCAGTCCAACGGGACCCAAATCTGGCGACGGCCCGGTGGGGCCGACCGCCGGTCGGCCTCTCAGTTGGCAGTCCAACGGGACCCAAATCAGGCGACGGCCGGTGGGGCCGACCGCCGGTCGGCCTCTCAGTTGCCAGTCCAACGGGACCCAAATCAAGCGACGGCCCCAGTGGGGCCGACCGCCGGTCGGCCTCTTAATTGGCAGTCCAACGGGACCCAAAGCAGGGGCCCCGGTGGGGCCGACCGCCGGTCGGCCTCTCAGTTGGCAGTCCAACGGGACCCAAATCAAGCGACGACCCAGTGGGGCCGACCGCCGGTCGGCCTCTCAGTTGGCAGTCCAACGGGACCCAAATCTGGCGACGGCCCGGTGGGGCCGACCGCCGGTCGGCCTCTCAGGCGGCAGTCCAACGGGACCCAAATCAAGCAACGGCCCCGGTGGGGCCAACCGCCGGTCGGCCTCTCAAGTGGCAGTTCACGGTGGCCATCACGCACGGCGTACCCAGAACCGCCAAGTCGACCACCGCTCTAACCGGCATCGGCTTCGTTGACCAACCGAAGCGTTCCTGGTTAGAATGACGCTCAGCAGAATCGATACACCAAGGGAAGCTTGATGCTCACTCACATACAGCTCAAAGACACTGGACCCGCGGCATTGCTTGACGCAGATTTTGCCCCGCGACTGAACGTGATCACTGGTGACAATGGGCTTGGCAAAACCTTCTTGCTCAATGCAGCCTGGTATACCTTAACGGGCAATTGGTGCCGCCAATCGGCCGCGCCGCGCTTAGGTGAGCACCGCTCGCCCCGCATTACAGCAAGGTTTGACGCGATCTCTGGCGTCAAAGAGTTTACGGCGCATTGGAGGCCTGAGACGCAGGTATGGCGCTCGACGCCGGGGCGCCCCCCCATACCCGGTTTGATTCTTTATGCCCAAGTGGATGGTGGCTTCAGTGTCTGGGATCCCCACCGCAATTATTGGCGGAACGATGATCCGGTGGTACAGGAGCGCCTGCCTGCGTATGTTTTTAAGGCCGATCAAGTCTGGGATGGGTTCCCACTGAAAGATGGAAAGACACCGTGCAAGGGTCTCATTTCCGACTGGGGCGATTGGCAAAGAGATCAAGATATCGCCTTCAAACAACTTACCGCGGTGTTGGATAAGCTCTCCCCTTCCGCATCGGAAAAGCTGGTCCCCGGCCCGTTGCGGCGCATCAGTTGGGATGATTCGCGCAGTCATCCCACGCTGAAGTTCCTGGGCGAGGAGACGCCTCTGATTTTTGCCTCGGCCGCGATTCGAAGAATTGTGGCTATGGCCTATTTACTGGTTTGGAGCTGGCGTGAACATCAATTGGCCGGTCAGCTCATGAACAAGAAGCCCGTACAAGAAGTCATCTTTTTGATAGACGAACTGGAATGTCATCTTCATCCCAAGTGGCAACGCACGCTTCTGCCAGCCTTACTCGATGTCATGAACTCTTTGACGGGCGAAGCCCGTGTCCAGCTGCTGGTTGCCACCCATTCCCCACTCGTGTTGGCTTCTGTGGAACCCTACTTCGACCGAGCTCAAGACAAGGTCCTCCTGCTCGAAGTGGATGAGGATCAAGGCGTACGTCTGGAAGAGTTTCCCTGGGCCGCACAAGGCGATGCGTCCTCCTGGCTGGTTTCGGATCTATTTGGCCTGAGGCAGGCGCGATCCCTGGAAGCAGAGCAGGCCATCCAAGCAGCGAATCATTGGATGCTCACAGGGTCGGCGCTCAACCCCGAATGGGCTAGTGCGGAGCATATTCATCAGCGGTTGCTAAAAGTCCTGCCGGGCCACGATCCCTTCTGGCCGCGTTGGATCGTGAAACGGGAACAACACATATGATTCATTTCCAGGCTGTCCAAGAGCCCGAGGGTTGGGCTGCTGTCAAAAAGGAAGCCGATGCCTGGCTTGAGGACCACCCCGATGCTCAACGACCCAGAGATTACTGGTCGGCTTTCATTACAGTGCTTGCCGAAGGGTTTGGGTATCTTTGTGGCTATTCGGCTTTATTTGATCCCGCAGGAACGGTTGATCATTTTGTTCCCTCTGGTCAGCCCTACGATTGGTCAAACTATCGTTACGCAACAGGTTGGATCAACTCCAAGAAACGCGCCGCCATCGTCCTTGATCCCTTCAAGGTTCAAGATGAATGGTTCGAATTGCAATTTCCCTCCTTGCAGCTCAAGCTCTCAGACAAAATCCCGCCTGATCAAAAGGACTTAGCCGAATTCACGCTAAAACGCCTGAACCTGGTAGACGATGAACGCCTGATCAAGTGCCGGGCCGAGTGGCTGCGGATGTATCAGGAAAAGGAACTCACCCTGGAAGGCCTCGAAAAAAAAGCCCCTTTGGTGGCGCGTGCGCTGCGGCGCCAGTCGGATGCGAGTTGAGCGGGGCTTGTCAGCTGGCGCTGGTCTCGCGGAACAAGGTCGATTTTTCGGCCACTTGGCGGCAGTAGGCGTCCACGGCGTGGTCGCCGATATCGCGGGCGACGCCCTTGAGGCCGAGGATCGGGATATTGGTCAGTTTGCCGACCAGGGCAAAGGTCCAGTCGCGGATGATCTCGGCCTGATCATGGGGCAGGTCCGGCAGATGCTCGCGGATTAGGTGGTTGAGTGCTTTCTCGCCGGTTTCCTGGTAGTGATCGGAGATCTGGCGGCTATAGCCGGCCAGTTCACATTCCAGCCAGGCGGTGCGCAGGCGGCTCAGACCCTCGGCGAACAGGGGTTCGGTCTTGGGGATCTCGGCTTCGCGCGCCGCGCGGTTCTCGGCCAGGATCGCTTCCATTGCCGCCAAATCCATATAGGTGACCTGGGCCAGTTCCTCGGTGCCTGCTTCGACGTCGCGGGGCAGGGCGGCGTCGAGGATCAGCATGGGTTGACGGCGGGCCTCGATCCAGGCCTTGCTGAACAGTGCGGTCGGAGCCCCGGTAGCGCAGAGCAGGGCATCGAAAGGGGGCGGTGCCTCGAGGAACGCGCTCAAGCTCATGGCGCGAGCCCCGAACTGGGCCGCCAACTCGGTCGGCAGGGTGCGATTGACGAAGACCAGTTCCAGGTTCGGGTTCTTGGCGAAGGTCGGCAGAACGGAGCGCACAAAATGGCCGGCACCGACAACGGCCAGGGTGCGCACGGGGCGCTCGCTGACCTTGCGATAAATCAACGAGGCCATGGAGACGACGTTCTTGGTGATGCTGGTCTTGGTGCGGACCTGGCGGGCCGACCAGAGCGCGATCTCGAACAGCGTGCGCAGGCGGCGACCCACATGGCCGTGCTTGTGGCCGCGCTGGGTCTGGTCCTTGATCTGCTTCATGATCTCGGTTTCGCCCAGAACCATGGAGTCGAGCGAGGAGGCGACGCGGAACAGGTGCAGGGCTGCTTCGTCGTTGCGGTGGAAGTAAAAATGCTCGCGGCTCAAATCCGTGCCGAGCGAGCGCTCGAGGCAGCTCAGGAAGCGTGCGGCGAAGGCGTCGACCTCGAGGTTCAGGTCGGGTGCGTAAAAGTAAAACTCGCGGCGGTTGCAGGTCTGCAGGAAGAAGGCTTCGGCGATTTCGTAACGATCGCGAATCTCGCCGAGAAACTGGCTGATCCCATCCGAATCGGGCCATTGGATCTGAGCCACGCGCTCCAGTTCAGCAGTCTTGAAGTTCAATCCCAACGTGTAAATGAAGGATGTCATGCTCGGCAAGCCCTTGGGGGAGGTATCCCCATGTGACTAATTTACACGGACTTGGCTTGAATTGCAGCGATTGCGTGGTGAAACATATGTTAAACCGTTCACAAAAAGTTCACACCTGCTCAATCGGCCAGGAAGTAGCCCGAGCCACCGCAGGCTGTCAGTAGCTTTGCATAATGAATGCCGTGGTGGCGGCCAGGCAGATGATAGCCGCTGCCTAGGTGGCCCATCAGGAACAGCGGGCCCTCAGTGGACGCCAATGTCTTTTGCCAATCGCCGACGCCGGCCTCGACCTCGACGTCTGGAAAATCGGCGATCAGACGACCCAAGGCCTGAACAGCGTCCTCGTTGGCCCAGTTAGCCATGGCCTGCTGAACTGAGTCGACTCGAAACCACTTGGCCAGCTTGATGATCTCTTTAGAAACGAAGGATTGGTCGCAGTAAACCAGCAGCGTCGGCCACTGATAAGCGTGGGTGGTCTCAAGCACGGGTCGCAGCCAGCGCGATGCGAAACGGCGGTTCTCAAAAGGCACATAGACCTGGCTGGGTCGACTTGGCAAGCCAGCGGGTCCCACGAGCAGCTTTGGCAGGTGGTGGTTTTTGGCAAGGGCGGCGTTGCGCGCCGGTTCGTCGCTCAGAAAGGCGATCTCGAGTTCCAATTCCGCGGGCTCAGCGCTGGCGTGGAAACGCTCGTGGGGCGGGAGCTCGCTCAGGCGCGCGGGTCCATTGAGGTGAAAGGTGCCGCCATCGGCTGCCAGACCCGAGGACAACAGGAACTTGGTGAGGTTTTCGAAACGAGCATTCTCGAGTGGTTCGTCGAGATATAGGCCAATGTGCATGCCTGACCTCGCAGTATCGCGATCTTCCCAATGCTAAAAGATTATGCGAAGCGCGGCCTGACTTCAAGGGTTCCCTTGAGAAAAGGGGTTTATCTCGACCTAACAACGACCGATAAAACCTATGTCGCCGTTGCGCGCCCCTCGATAACCCGCCACACAACGCCCTGTTCCCTGCTTGGAGCCGCCGCAAAAAACCGGAGAAAGGCATGATCAGCATCCTGTTGGTGGAAGATCACGACTTGAATCGCGATATGCTTTCCCGCCGTTTGCGCAAGCGCGGTTACGCCGTCGAGGAGGCGATCGATGGCGAGGACGGTCTGATCAAGGCCAGAACCCTGGCACCAGACTTGATCCTGATGGACATGAACTTACCGGGCCAGGATGGCTGGGAGACAACCCGGATCCTCAAGAGCGATCCCCTAACGGCCTCGACGCCGATCATCGGGCTCTCGGCGCATACCCTGGCGGTTGACCGCAGTCGCAGTATCAGTGCCGGCTGCGCCGATTACGAGACCAAGCCGATCGACTTCGATCGCCTGCTGAGCAAGATCGCGGTCGTCATCGGCTCGTGAGGGGCTCCTTGACAACGGTCATTAACACCTCGACGGCCGTGCCGTCGGGCGGAAGGCCTGAGCGAAGTTTGAAACGGGCTCGGCCCGCCGCCAAATCGCGCATGGTGTAGCACGAATTGCTGACCCTCCCACCTGGACAGCTTTCGAGGCAGACCACGCAGCCCGAGCGCCACAGGGGAATCAAGGCCGCATGGCCGCCAAGGCGGAACAGGTAGCCTTTGTTGCCGTGATCCTCAAGGAGCTCTTCGACCTTTAGTTCCCGTGCCCCCAAGCGGATCCGGAGCTCGATGCGGCTGCCCTTCACGGCCTGGTCCGGCGCCGTACTCAACGGGTTGTTGCGCAACAACCAGGCATCCGCGCCGAGGTTGTCGCCAGGCGTGCCACCCACGGCGATCAGCGCCTCCAGTATTTCACGGTCGGGCACTTCGGCCTGGATCAGCGCCAGATCGGCGGCGCGGCCCTCCTTCCAGACGATCAGGTGGTGGTCGGCCAGCCCTTCGCCACGGTTGAAATGGCTGGGGTAGATCTTGGCCGGGAAGCGCACCTGATGAAGTTCTGGGTCCTTGTGAAGCAACGGGTTCTGGGCCAAGAGCAGTAGCAGCATGGCGCGCATGGGCACCTCACTCGTACAGAAAGTCTCGCAGCTCCTCGCGCGGCTGTGCTTCTGTCACGTGGCAGAAGCGATAGACAAAATAACCAATTGCGATGAAGAACCAGGTGGCAATTTGGGTGAAGTGGTTGACGAAGATGGAAATCGTCACGCAAAAACCCAGCAAGGCGCTGGTATAGACCGAGAAAAGAGTCTTGCGCTGCCGCATCCAAACGTAGGCCCAGGTACATAACAGCCCAAGTAGCAGCGGCCCCAGCACTAGGCCCAGTGTGCCGAAATCTTTGTAGAAGGGTTCCAAGTAGGTGCAGGCATTGAGTTCGATCGGAACGCGGTAGAACTTGCCAACCAGCTCGGCCCGTTCCAGTTCTGGGTAGAACAGTTGGATCAGCGTGACCAGGGGCGAAAAGGTGTTCTTGCCATAATCCGGTTCGTGGTTGTCCTCGAGGAATGCCTGCAGCACCGGATAGGAGCCCGTCAAGTAAATGTAGGGATCGACCAGGGGCGCTAGTTCGTCGCCGACGTTGACGTACTCGAGGTTGTCGTCGAAGGCCTGCTTCTTATAGACCTTGGCGATCAGCAAGAAAAACCCGAGCAGCAAGGCCATCACGCTAAGGACCAACATCGCCAGACGGGGATTGACGCGGATGCGCCGATAGAGGTAAACGACGATGTAGAAGCTCCAGATCACCATATAAAAGAAGCGGGTGCGGTCGGTGGTGATGAAGGTCGTCGCCATGGCCCAGACCATAATCAGCACGACCCAGCGGCGCGGCTGGCGGTAGAGGCACAGGTAAAGCAGGGCGATGGCGAAGTTGGCGACGTTGAGCAGGTTGAAAAAGCCCAGATACTTGACGTTCGTGTGCAATTCGCGGGCCTCACTCGGGGAGTCGATAAAGGTCGTCAGCCCGAGTGCCGACTGCAGATGAATGAGTTGGATGACGAAGCCGAGAATGCCTAACGCGAACAGGACCGCCAGCGCGCGTTCAAGGCGACGACGGTCGAGGTAACGCCAGCAGGGCTCTGCGTTGAGCCATTGGCTTTTGCCAATCGCATAGACCAACACGATCGCGGACCCGCCCATGAAGGCCAGGTAGCTGATGGCAACCGCTTGGAACAACTCGTCGTAGAGCGGGTCATAGTTGATCCAGCCAAGCGCTAAGGCGCCCAACGAGAACGACCAGAAGAAGTTATAGATTGCCGGCGGAGAGAAATAGTCGCCAAGCACCCGTTTCGAGAACAGCAACCCACCACCGGCCAACAGGAACAGCGAGAAACTGACCATGCGGGCCCCTATACGACGCAGAAAACCGACCGGAGCCGGCGATGCAGCCCGACGATTCTATCATGATCCGCGCCAGGACTCAGATGTCCTCGAGCTCCTTTTTCCGAGCCTCTTCCTGCTTTTGCTGGTCCTCGTAGTCTTTGAGGATCTGCTGCTTCTGTTCTTCGGCCTGTTCCACTTCCTGTTTCTTTTCTTCCGCGGCAATGCCGCTGCTAATCGCGACGTCGGCGGCGCAGCCGATCAGGGTCGGCGCCAGCACGAGCAACAAGAGCAAGATGCGCATACGAACCTCCGTAAATTCCAATTTCAAGCATACACCTGGCCAGGCATCTACGGAAACAAAAAAGGCCACCCGCGAGAGTGGCCTTTCGAGTTGCGGCGTGCCGCGATCAATGGCGGTTGATGCCTTCGTCGAGGCGAGGGTCACTGATGACCATGACGGGGCGTTTGTAGAGGTAGCGGGTGAACAACAGACAGAAGGCGCCCAAGAAACCGAGCATGACCAGGAAGTCGAAGAACGCCAGGGTCCAGAGTCCACCTTCATAGGTGTTGTTGGCGCGGTCGTAGTACCAGGCCGCCGGCGTGATCAGCAGGAAGCGCTCGAGCCACAGACCGATGGCGCTACAGACGACGATCGGCGCGAAGGTGGCGGGATGCATCTTGCGCTTCTTGCCCAGACCGTAGAGGAACGGGAACAGGAAGATCATGCAGAAGACGGTCACGCCAAGCGGGCCAAACTCGCCCTTCCAGGGATGGAAGCGGGTGATCAGCCAGCCGGTTTCGTGACTGAGGTTGCCGTACCAGATAACGTTCAGCTGAGCAAAGAAGAGGTAGGCCCAGACGATCGAGAAGCCGAAGGTCAGCTTGCCGAGGTCGTGGTAAAGCTTCTTGCTGTAGTAGTGCTCGACGCCGTGACGGCCGCCCATCCACCAGGTGATGAAGACCAACATCCCCCAGGATTGGAGCAAACCGGAGGTGAAGTTCCAGCCACCGAACATGGTGGAAATCCAGCGGTAGTCGAGGCTCATGATCAGGTCATAGGCCATCATACTGAAGGTGACCGGATAGGCGATGCAGTACATGACGCCCCAGAAGGACTGGTTCTTGCGGCTGCGGTCGACCTCTTCGGTGTGATTGCCGTAACCAGCGGGCGCGGGCCAGGCACTGTTGTGCTTGTTGGCCAGAGCGAAGTCAGGGCGATCGGAGTTGGATTTGAACTTCCAAGCGATGAACATCAACAAACAGACCAGGAAGGTCAAGCGGCCAAAAACGAAGTTCGGCTGCAGCCACCAGTGCTTGTTTTTGTAGTGGTGAGCGTCGGGGCGCATGGAAACCCATTCCCAGATGGTTTCGTTGGGGTGGGCGTAGGTGCCTTCGAGCGCTTTGATCTCGGCGCTGTCGAGTTGCCACTCGATGGCACCACCATGGCCTTCGGCCTCGTGGTAGGCGGGTTTGACCATCAGGGCGCCGACCCAGAGCACGATGATGCCGGCCAGGGTGACGGGCAGGAAGGCGCTCATGGCCTCGGCGTAGCGCTTGATGGGGCGGCCCCACATGGCGCGCGCCACCTGAATGATGGCGGCGACGGCCATGCCACCGGCGGAGAGACCGGTGAAGTAGAAGAGGTTGTGAAGAAACGCGATCCAGGCGATGCGCGTGGGAATCGCAGGTACCAGCAGGGCAGTCAGAAATGCCAGCAGTCCCACGACGATCATGATCACGAAGAGGGTCCTTTTGCCGCTGGAAAGCTGCTGAGGTCCCTTCGAACTGATGACTTCAACGTAATCGTGGTGATGGTGATGTGCCACTGTGTTACCTCTGCGTCTGCTTGTAAGTGTCCACCAGCGAGCGGACGTAGTCGACCACGTTCCAGCGCTCTTCCGGGCTCAGATGATAGTTCATGCGCTTCATCAGGCCGGACATGGAGCCATTGGAAATGGTGGCGTAAATCATTTCGTCGGTGTAGGGGTCGAGGGCGATCCGCTCCATGCCGGGGGCGAGCAGGGGGTATTTGCCTTCAATCGTCCCCTTCTTGAGGGGCGAGAATTTGGCAGGGTCCACGCTCATCTCCTGGCCATGGCAGGGGAAGCAGTAGATAGTGAACAACTCTTTGCCGTGCGCGATCGACTCGGGCGAGGAGGTGTTGCCCTCGGGACGAGCGAAGTCGGGCACATCGCCGCTGTTGGCCATGACATCCATGGCCAGGGGGGCGTGGTCGAAGTCGTTGAGACCGACCGAACCCTCGGCCGGCGCGCGGCCGGAGTCGGGCGTGAAGGCCTTGATGTAGGACTGCTCGGTCATGTCGTTGACCGGCCACCAGTGGTAGGGGCGGTTGTAACCGGCCATCAGCAAGAGGCCGGAAACCAGCACGAGGCCGAGAACGAGACGTTTCTTAGCCAGCATGTCGTACCTCCTCGGCACCGTGGCGCTGCAACAGTTGACTCATGCTCGCGTGTTCGGACGCCGCACAGGGAATGAAGATCCCGAACTTGTCCTCGGTGAAACGCTCGTCATAGAGCGTGTTGCGCCGGGTCAGCAGTTTGGCGTTGGTGAAGATCCCGATCATGGTGAAGATCGAGCCGAACAGGACCGTCAGCTCGAAGGCGATGACGGTGAAGGCGATCGGCGAGACCACCGGTTTGCCGGAGGTTGGCAGGATCCAGTCCAGAGAGGTGAAGGAGGTGAACAGATAGCCGAAGCTGCAGCCCAGCAGGCCACCGATCAGGGTGAAGCGGCGGACCGGGCTGGGCGGTTCGTCCAGGACATCGTCCAGCTCGTGGAAAGGTGCTGGCGAGTAGACCTTGAATTGATTGCGGCCCATGCCTTTCAGCTCTTTGATGCCGCCGATGGTGGTGTCGATGTGCGAGAACACGCCCAACACCCCGGGAATCGAATTTTTGCTCATTACGCTGCCTCCTTACCGGAATGCTTGCGAGGCGGTTCAGCGATCTCCTTCATCTCGGTCAGCGCCAGCAGCGGGAAGAACCGGATGAACATGAAGAACCACATGAAGAACCAGCAGAAACTGCCAAGGGTGATGCCCAGCTCGATCTTAGTGGGCACGTACCAACCCCATGCGAAGGGATCGTACTCCTGGGCCAGCGAGCTGACGATGATGTTGAAACGCTCGAACCACATGCCGATGTTGATGAAGATCGTGATCACGAAGACGATGACCAGATTGTTGCGGATCTTCTTGTTCCACAGCGGCAGGGGGGCGACGACGTTACAGAAGATCATCAGCCAGAACGGGATGGCGTATTTGCCGAAAGCCCGTTCCCAGAAGATGAACTGTTCGACGGCGTCGTCGCTGTACCAGGCAATGAAGTACTCCGTGAAATAGGAGTAACCGACGATGCTGCTGGTCAGCAGGACGAGGCGGCTCATCATGTCGAAGTGCCAGAGGGTCAGGTAGCGCTCGAGTTTGAAGATCTTGCGGATCGGGATCAACACGGTCATAACCATCGCCATACCGGAGAAAACGGCGCCGGCGACGAAGTAGGGCGCGAAGATGGTGGAGTGCCAACCGGGTACGACGGAGACGGCGAAGTCCCAGGATACGACGGAGTGCACGGACAGTACCAGCGGGGTGGCGAGAGCGGCGAAGAAGCCGTAACCGGCCATGTAGTGGCGCCACTGCCAGCTGGAGCTGTCCCAGCCGAGGCTGAGCATGGTGTAGATTTTCTTGCGCAGGCCCGTTGCCCGGTCGCGGATGGCCGCGATGTCGGGGATCAGACCGAGCGCGAAGAACAGCGAGGAAACGGAGAAGTAGGTAGAAACCGCGAACACGTCCCAGAGCAGGGGCGAGCGGAAGTTAACCCACAGCATCCGCTGGTTGGGGTAAGGGACCAGCCACCAGAACAGCCAGGCGCGGCCGATGTGGATGACGGGGAACAAGAGGGCGGTCATAACGGCGAAGATCGTCATCGCCTCCGCGGAGCGGAAGATGGCGTTGCGCCATTTGGCCCGGAACAGGAAGAGGATCGCGGAGATCAGGGTACCGGCGTGGCCGATACCGATCCAGAACACGAAGTCCGTGATGTACACGCCCCAGCCGACCGGATGGTTCAGACCGGCGACGCCCATGCCCTGTTGGAGTTGGATCGTGAAGCAGGTCCCGCCCACGCCGACGCCGCCGATGATGGCGAGTACCATCAGGAAGTAACCCAGGGAAGGGCGTTCCAGCGTGCGCAGAATGTCGCGATTGATGTCTCTGAATGGGAAATTGATTTCTTTCACGGTTACCGCTCCTTACCCGTGATGTTCGCTGTCTAGCGTGACGCGCTTCAGGTAGGTGACACCCGGTTTGGTGTGGAGGTGGTCGTCCAGGGCCTTGTAAGCGCGAGCGTCGACGGTCGCCTTGGCGATGGCGCTCTCGGCTTGCTTGACGTTGCCGAAGCTGATGGCCTGGCTAGGACATGCTTCCTGGCAAGCGGTGCGAACATCGCCCTCTTGGACGAGTCGCCCCTGGTCGCTGGCGATGGACTTGGCCTCGCGCAGACGCTGCGCACAGAAGGTACACTTCTCCATGACGCCCTTCTGGCGCACGCTGACGGCAGGATTCATCTGCCAGCGCATGTCGCCGGGGAAACCACCGTGGTCTTCCCAGGTGAACCAGTTGAAGCGACGCACCTTGTAGGAGCAGTTGTTGGAGCAGTAACGGGTGCCGACGCAGCGGTTGTAGACCATCGCGTTGAGACCTTCCTTGGTGTGGTAGGTCGCCAGCGAGGGGCAAACGGATTCGCAGGGTGCGTTGCCGCACTGCTGACACATCATCGGCAGGTTGTTGACCGTGACCTCGCCGCTTTTGGTGAAGCCCAGGTAGCGGTTGATGCGGATCCAGGCCATCTCGCGACCGCGAATGACCTGTTCACGACCGACGATCGGCAGGTTGTTCTCGCCGTAGCAGGCTGTCACGCAGCTACCGCAACCGGTGCAGCGGTTGAGGTCGATGGCCAATTCCCACTTGTAGGGGTCGTAGAACGTCTCGTCGCGGTCGGTGTAGACCTTGTCGTCGTCGCGGTTGGGGTAGTAGCCCAGGTAGGTTTCGGCCATGCGTGTCTTGGGACGGGCGAAGCGGCTCTGCTCGTTGAGCATGGCCTCGTCGAAGTGACCGCCGTGATGACCGCCGTGCTCGAGCTCGGCGACGCCGACGCTGCGGTGCAGGTGGCGGGCGTAGTGCTCGTCCTCGGGGCCGAAACCGGCACCGATTTCGTGGAGCGGGGTGACCATGCGGTCGCCCCAGCCGGGCAGCTGCGGGGTGGCCAGTTTGCGGGAACCGCTGCCTTTCGTGAAAGAAGCGTTCAGCGGGCCGGCGCTGAACAGGCCGGCATCGTTGAGGCTGGTGGAGAGGAAGTCGAAGGCGTTGGTGCCGCGGTTGTACTCGGGGCTGAGACCCGTGTGACCTTGACCGGTGGCGAGGGTGATGACGTGCTCACCGATCGACTCGATCAGGAAGGCGGGCACATCGGCCTTCTGGCTGCCGACGCTGACGGTGACCAGGTCGCCATAGGTGACGCCCAGTTCGGTCGCGACTTTGGGGTGCATTTCCAACCAAGAGTCCCAGGTTACGCCGGTCATGCTGTCCGGCAGTTCCTGCATCCAGCCGCGGCCGGCAGTGCTGCCGTCGCCGAAGCGGGCGGACTCGACTAACAACAAGGGGCGTTTGCCCTCGACTGCGGTCAAACCGTTGAAGAGCTCGGCACTGACCGAGGCCAGGGGCAGATCGGTGCCCGCGGCGATATTGAAGCTGCCGCCCTTCTTGAGCGCGCCACGCCAGTCGGCGCCGAAGCGGCCGGTCCAGGAGGCTTGCAGGAAGTCGCGGAAGTTGGTCTGAGCGACCGCATCGGCGCGATTGGCGAGCATCCACTCGATGAGGTGATCCTCGGCCTGTTTGGCTTCCCAGCGGGGGCGCATGACAGGCTGCATCAGCATGTCGAGGCCGGCGTAGGTATTGACCTCGCCCCAAGACTCGAGGTCGTGGGTGACGGGGATAACAAGGTCGGCACAGGCGGTGGTTTCGTCGATGGAGTCGGCGAAGGCGATGGTGAAGGTCTTGGCCAGGGCATCCTTGAAGCCCAGGGCGCCTGGCAGGCTGTAGACCGGGTTGACGCCTTTGACCAGCAGCAGCTGGACGCCGCCGTTGTTGAGGGTTTGGGTCAGCTCGACGATCGCCTTGTGGTCGACGATGCGCTCGCCAGGGATGGCGGCGCTGTAGTTGTAGGCGCGACCGATGGCGCCGAGCGCCTTGTTGAGCAACAGCACCGCGGCGTGGTGAGCGACGGCGTGCTGGCCGAGAGCCAAGTTTTCGGCCGGCAGGACCACGGGTGCGCTGGCGCCTGCCAGCGTTTTGGCCAGGTGCTCCAGGACTTCGGCCTTGAGGCCGCTGGCGCTGGCCGCGGACTCGAGCGAGTGACCAGCGGTCAGAGCGTCGATCTGAGCGGCCAGGCCGCTATCGAGCGCTTTCTGACTTGACACGGCTTTGAGCAGGCCCAGGGCCAGATGCGTTTCGGAGCCGGGCTTGGCAGCCAGCCACTGGTCGGCGTTGCCGCCGGTGCCGCTGCAGCGCGCCTCGATCTGGATGTGACGGCCACGCTTGCCGTCAACGACATCGCGCATCTCGGCGTAAGCGATCGAGTGGGCGGTGACATCGCCCCAAGTTTCGAGAAACTGGGCGCCAAGGGAGACGACCAGGTCGGCACCCGCGAGCGACACCAGCGGGGCGGCCTTTTGGCCGAAGACGAGCTCGCTCGCCAGAGCCAAGGGCGCCTTGGAGAAGGCACTGTAGCGCACGACCTTGCCGGTGCCCATCTCGGCCACGAACCGGTCCCAGATTTCCGCCGTGGCACCTGTGAAGGCACCCGTCAGGGCGTAAACGCCATTGCCTTTGGCTTTTTGAAGTTGCTGCTGGATCAGGTCTCCAGCTTGCCGCCAGGTGATCTCACCTTTCTTGGTCAGCGGCTTGCGCACGCGGCCGGGTCCATACAGACCCTCGATCACGGACTGTTGGCGGGCCGTGATCGAACCCACCTGGTCGCCCGCGCTGAAGGGGTGTTCCGGATTGCCGTGCGCCAACTGGGCGCGGCCTTCGATGGTGCGGATCCGCAGACCCAGACCATCGGACTCGTGCGTGGTGGTGGCGTAGAAATTGGGAACGTAGGGTATCGTTCCCTCCACCGGCTCAACCCAGGGATGCCACTTCTCATCGAAGTTCGGCGAGTTCCCACAACTAAGGGTAACTGCCGCGGCACCACCAAGGCCCATCAGAGAGAGAAAATCTCTTCTGTCGATCTTATGTCCCATCGAAAACCTCACTTATGACAGGTCAAGCAATCCAGAGAGGCGCCTTTGTCGCGATTTTCCTTGTGGCAGTTCACGCACCAGCCCATGGTCAGGGGCGCTTGGCGGTAGACGACTTCCATCGTCTCGACCGGGCCGTGGCACTCTTGGCACTGGAAGTGCTGCACGTGACGCTTGTGCGAAAAGAAAACGAAATCGGGCAGGTCGTGGACCTTGACCCACTCGATCGGATCCTTGCGCTCGTAAGCCTTGGTCAGCTTCTGGATGTTTTCCTTGGTGGTACTGATCAGCTGGTGACAGGCCATGCACTGCTCGAGGGCGGGGATGCCTGCCGCACGACTGCGCCGTGCATAGGTGTGGCAAAATTTGCAGTCGATCTGCAAATCGCCCGCGTGCAGCTTGTGGCTGTATGGAATGGGTTGCGTAGGGGCGTAAGCATTGAGCGGCTTCTCGGTGGGGATGCTGGCCGCGCCCCCTTCTCCTGCGCCGAATACCATGAACCCCATCATACCCGTCAGAGCCAAAAGGCTCGAAACAACCAAAATCTTGTGTTTCATCTGGGAATCACCTGGTCTCTCGTCGAACTTTTTGTCAACCAAACGTTTGGTACCGGCCTACAAACGCGCTCGCAAACGGCGGCCGGTAAAGTGCAAACCCGCAAATCATAGCTGGTTTGCACCCAAAACAGAATGGGAAACTTGGTTGAAGGGTTAAAAAAGGTCTAGTTTTCCGCTTTCTCAGCACTGAACTTTTCACCTTGGGCTGGATATCGCTTAAGTTTAACCAATCAGACGGGTTTTTGGCTACTCAACAGTTACGCTTTTTGCCAAGTTCCGTGGCTTGTCAATCTCACACCCGCGGAAGCGGGCACAGTAGTAGGCGAACAACTGAAGTGGAATGACGGAGAGGATCGGTTGAACCAGCTCGTGGGTGGACGGCACGAAGAACACGTCGTCGGCGATGTTGCCGATCAACTCGTTGGCCGTGGAAATGGCCAAGACCTTGCCGCTGCGCGCGCGGATCTCCTGGATGTTGGACAGCATCTTCTCGAAGCTGGCATCGCCGGAGACGAGCGCGACGGTGGGGAAGTTCTCGTCGATCATGGAGATCGGCCCGTGCTTCATCTCGCCAGCGGCATAGCCTTCGGCGTGGATGTAGGAGATTTCCTTCAACTTGAGCGCGCCTTCGAGCGCGACAGGGTGATGGATTTGACGGCCGATGAACAGGAAATTGTCGTACTTGTGATAGGCGCGGGCCAGCTCTTCGATCTGGGGGGCGCGGCCGAGGAGGTCGTCGATCTGGTCGGGCAGGGCCTGCAGCGCTTTGATCAGTTTGATGCCCTCGGAAAGCGAGACAGACTGGTAGCGCCCGATCAGCAGGCCCATCAAGCTGAGGATCGCCAGTTGCGAGACGAAGATCTTGGTCGAGGCGACGCCGATCTCCTGGCCGGCGTGACAGTAGACGCCGCAGTCGGTTTCGCGGGCGATGGTCGAGCCGACGACGTTGACCAGGCCAATCGTCAGGGCGCCCTTGCGCTTGGCCTCGCGGATCGCGGCTAGGGTGTCGATGGTCTCGCCGGACTGGCTGAGAGCCAGGACCGCGGTCGTCTCGTCCAGACGCAGGCGCCGATAGCGGAACTCGGAGGCGAGTTCTACCTCGACCATCAGGTCGGTCAGGTTCTCGAAAATATGCCGTCCGATCAGACCCGCATGGTAGGAGGTGCCGCAGGAGACGATGATCAGGCGGCGCAGCTTCTGGATGTCGCGGATGCGCGACTGCAGGCCACCGAGCACGGCGACGCCCTCGTTGAGCATGACCCGGCCACGCATGGCATTGGCCACGGTCTTGGTCTGCTCGTAAATTTCCTTGAGCATGTAATGGGGGAAAGCGCCCATTTCCTCTTCGTCGACTTTCCAGTCGATCTGGCTGGTTTCGCGCTCGATCGGCTCGTGATCGAAGGAGAGAATCTGGTAACTGTCGGGGGTCAGTACCGCCAGCTCGCTGTCCTCGAGGTAGATCACCTGGTCGGTGTAGGACACCAGCGCGGCGATATCGGAGGCGATGAACATCTCGTTTTTGCCGACACCCAAGACGATCGGGCTGCCGCGGCGGGCGGTGACGATCTTGTCGGGCTCGTGGACGGTGACGACGGCGATGCCGTAGGTGCCTTCGACGCTCTGCAGCGCGGCCTCGACGGCGGCCTCGAGGTTGTCTTTGTAAAGGCGTGCGATCAGCTGAATGACGACCTCGGTATCGGTGTCCGAGGTGAACTCGACGCCCTCGTTCTCCAGCTGAGCGCGCAGCTTCTCGTGGTTCTCGATGATGCCGTTGTGCACGACAAAGAACTGGTTCGAGGCGTCCGCATGCGGGTGTGCGTTGCTTTCAGTCGGTTTGCCATGCGTGGCCCAGCGGGTATGGGCGATGCCGCAGGTCATGGGCAATTCGACGCCCTGTAACAACTTGTCTACGTTCTGGACTCTTCCCACACCGCGAAACCGGCGCGCGCCGCGCTTGTCGACGGTCACCAGACCGGCGGAATCATAGCCTCGGTACTCCAGTCGTTTGAGACCGTTCATCAGTACCGGAGCAGCCTTGCGGTAGCCAACATAACCCACAACGCCACACATAATTATCCCCCTTGGATTAAAACGAGATGCCGCGCCAAGCCATGCAAGGGCCCAAACAAGTGATGAGCACCTCGTTTCGCGAACCGCGCGGCACCTGTGATACTCCCTCGTGCCAGCGAGGTCCGTCGTTCATCATATGTCATTTTGTCCCCTTGCGGAAGGGATAAGCCCCGCAGTCGATCGCCGCTCGGCGAAAAATAGGCGAGCGGGAACACACGCCGGACGGTGACCCATGCCGCTTTACGGCATGGGCCGTCGTTTGCCGCTTCGCGGCGCGGTCCCTCATGCCCCCAGGCGCACGTCGCGAAGGATGGTCTGGGCGCGGTCGGGACCGATGCTGATCAGGCCGATCGAGACGCCGACGGCGCGCTCGATATAGGCCACATAGTCGCGGGCTGCGGCGGGCAGCTGCTCGAAGCTGGAGATCTCACTCGTCGTCGTCAGCCAGCCTGGCAGGGTTTCATAGATCGGCTCGACCCGCGAAAGATCGACCAGCGAGGCCGGAAACGCGGTCAACTCCTGGCCGTCGAGAAGGTAGGCGCGCGCGATTTTGATTTCGGCGCAATGGTCGAGCACGTCCATTTTCATCATCGCCAGGGTGTCGAAGCCATTGAGGTTCTGCGCGTAGCGCAGGGCGACCAGATCCAACCAACCGCAGCGGCGCGGACGGCCGGTGGTGGTGCCGAACTCGTGGCCGGCTTTGCGCAGGGCTTCACCCGTCTCGTTCAGCAGTTCGGTCGGGAACGGGCCCTCGCCGACGCGGGTCGTGTAGGCCTTGAAGATGCCGATGCTGTGGTGCACGGAGGAGGGCGGAACGCCCGCACCCGCGCTGATCCCGACCGCGCACGAGTTGGAGGAAGTGACATAGGGGTAAGTGCCGAAGTCGATGTCAAGCAGGGTCGCCTGGGCGCCCTCGAACAGGATCGATTTTTGTGCCGCACGCGCGGTCGCCAAGAGGCTAACCGAGTCAACCACGAAGGGTGCCAGAAACGCCAGCGCGGGGGCAAGTTTCTTGAGGGTTTCGTCGGCAGACCACTGGGCCAACTCGTCGATGTCGTGATAGCGTCGGTGCAGGCCATCGATCTCGGCGACCAAGGTCTCACGGAAGTGATGGGGATGGGCGATATCGGCGAAGCGGAAGCCGCGCCGGGCCGCTTTCCACTCGTAGGCGGGGCCGATGCCGCGGCCGGTGGTGCCGATCTTGCGCTCGTTGGAGCGGCTGTCGCGGTAGCGATCGATGATGCCGTGGTAGGGCAGGATCAGATGGGCGCGATCGCTGATGCGCAGGTTTTCGGGCGTGATCTCGATGCCGCGGGCGCGCATGCCCTCGATTTCCTTGATCAGCGAGAACGGCTCGACGACGACGCCATTGCCGATCAGGTTGATTGTGCCGCGGTGAAAAATGCCGCTGGGCAAGACATGTAGCGCGAAGCGTTCGCCGTTGAAGACAACCGTGTGCCCTGCGTTGTGGCCACCCTGATAGCGCACCACGAAGTCGAATTTGGGCGCAAGGATGTCGACCACCTTGCCCTTTCCTTCGTCACCCCACTGGGCGCCTACGACCGCAAAATTCGCCAAATCCAGCCTCCACCCCCGTCGCCATGGGCGCGAGAGTTGTGATGAGTAGTCGGGGAAGGCGTTCCCCGAGGGGACATCATACAGGAGTGATGCCTCATCTTCAAGCGCGTACGGCTGCAGCGGGCGTGCCAATCCTGCCGGTTCGCGCCGGCGCGTGACAACGGGCGCGCTCTGCGGTATGCTGATCCCAGTTCGACCCTTGGAGGAGACTTGAGCGCAGATACCCTTGAATCAAAGGTCTTGGCCGAGGTCACCCTGCTGCTCCACGACTGGGAGCGAGGCGAGGTCGATGCCCTCGACCGCCTGGTGCCTGCGGTTTATCGCGAACTGCGCGCCATCGCCGGCCGCTATTTCCAGATGGAAAAGGAACAAACGCTCTGCGCTACTGCGCTCGTCAACGAAGTCTATCTGCGCTTGGCCGAAGGCGAACGCATCGCTTTCCGCGATCGCGAGCATTTCTTTTGCCTCGCCGGGCGGATGATGCGCCGGATCCTGGTCGAACATGCCCGCAAACGCCTGACCCGCAAACGCGGCGGTGCGCTTCAAGTGACGCTCGACGATCACAACGAGCCCGGTGCCCTGCCGACCATGGATCTACCGACTATGATCACCTTGGGCGATGGCCTAGACACCCTCGAAAAGGAGCACCCACGGGCCGCCCAAGTGCTGGAACTGCGCATTTTTGCCGGGCTCAACAACAGTGAAATCGCCGAGCTGACCCAGCTTTCCCTGGCCACGGTCAAGCGCGAGTGGACCCTGGCCAAACAGCGCCTGTTTCTCCACATGCGCCGTGGCAGCGAACGCGCACCGGCTCTGTTTTCTGAGCTCGAAAGCGAGTGAACTCAAGGCTTTGTGATTTTTTTAAAAAAACTTTGAGCCAGTTTGCCCGCCCTTCGCGCTATTAGTGCGTTCACGGTGTTGAAGCCATCGTGTTCAAGGCCCCAACTGCAACATTCAAGGCGTTGTAAGGACTCTGCTGTCGTTTCGATTCGGCTCCTCTGGAACAAGGCGCCGGACGCGCACGACAGGCACAGGCGGCTCGGTTTTGCGAACCGCCTGGGCAGGAACCGCCTCCCACTCCTCATCGGAGGCGGTTCCCCCTTTTTGAACTCAGCGCACGACGCGCATCGATCACCCGACCTTTGGGGACCGTCCGGAGCGACTCATCAACCCGGACGGTACCCATTTTTCAAGCGCTCATAGGTGAACCTCGTTTCTCCCCGCTTTTCGAAAAACCCATGACGGGGTTCACCTATTCCAACGCTCACGGGCAGGTACCTATCGCCTGGCAATAAAAGTGCGCCTCGTAGAAGTCGTATGCGCAGAAGCCAGTGCAAGGGTCACCATAGCAGTTCATCCTGGCCAGAATGCAGTCATTGCAAGCCTCGAAGGGTGTAGAGGGCATGCACCAGGGCCAGTCGGCGTTGACCGGCGTCAGAACGGTAACGGCGCTAGCAAGGACAATCAAGAAAGAAAGCCGGATACGTTTCATACTTGTCTCCTGAGAATAAGTTGGCAACTAGAGTTAGTATATGAATTCACGTTAAAAAAGTCGAGCACTACTTTTCCTCGAGGCCTGGTTTATAAAGAACCGCCTTTTCACCCCGTCCCCTCGCCCGTTTTGGCGCACGCCCATCGCGTGGACGAAGTTCCCTAGCTGGCCAAACTCACACACATCAGTTTTTTTCAAAGATCACCCATTTACTACTTGCAGTGCCGTGCTTCGGTGATAGGATTAGAACAGCAGAATTCTCCTTCGAGCTGTCCATGCCTCAGCAAGCCACGCACAGAATCACCACGACGATCCTGATTGCTGCCCTGTACGGGCTGGGTGTCTATATTTCCGACATCTTCCTGAGTCTTCCGGGAGAGGTCGTGCCAATTTGGCCACCCGCCGGTATCTCTTTCGCCGCCATGATGCTGTATGGCCCACGGGCGCTGTACGGCATTGTCCTGGGGGCATTGTTCGGCAATTTGTTGATCTCGCCGATTCCCCTCGAGTTTTTGGTTTTCGCGTTGCTGGCCAACACGGTTGGCCCCTATGTCGCCTCGCAAATCATGCGCCGCCTGGCGCGCACCGACCCCTTGGCGGTCAGAGTTCGCAACACCTTCGGCCTGCTGCTGGCGGGTCTCTGGCTGGGCGTCATCAGCGCCAGTATCGGAACCTTTGGCTTGGTCGCCAGCGGTCGGATTTTCTGGGACCAATACCCCAACTCGTGGATGCTGTGGTGGGTCGGCGACTTCTTTGGCACCCTGGTCTGCGCCCCGCCCATGATCTCCCTGATCATGACCATCCGCCGCTATCGGGCAGGCAATGCCCGCGTGATTCAAGCCCCCTACCCCGAGGTGCTGTGGTGGTTCGTGCTTTTTGCCGCCTTGGGCGGTCTGGCGATGTGGTTGTCGCGCATCAGCAATCAAGCGCTGGCGCTCAGCAATATCCCCATGGCCTTCTTTCTCTGGAGCGCCCTGCGCTTCTCGCCGGTCTATACCTACGTCAGCGTTTCGGTGACGCTCCTAGGCCTGCTGATCACCACCGGCCTGGGCTGGTCAGGCCTGCCCATTCCGCAGACGCCCGCGGATACGGCCGTGCTCATGCTATTCCTTTCGACGATGGCACTCTTGCCACAACTGGTCGTCGCCGCCAATTTCGAACGCCTGTATTTCGAGTCCAAGCTGATCTACCGCGCCAACCACGATCGTTTGACGGGGTTGCGCAACCGCAACGCCTTCGAGGAACACGCCAGCGCCGTGCTGGCCGAGTCCAAGCACACCGGCGAGCCGTTGGCCATGGGCTATCTGGACCTGGACCAGTTCAAAGTCGTCAACGACACCTGCGGTCACCTCGTCGGCGATAACCTGATCCGCCAAATATCGACCGTACTGGAAAGCAACCTGCGGCCCGGCGATATCATCGCCCGCCTTGGCGGCGACGAGTTTGCGGTCCTGTTCCGCAACTGTCCCGAGCTCGAAGTGACGATGCGTGCCGATACGCTGCGCCACCAGGTCGAGGAGTTCCGCTTCAGCTGGCAGAATCGCGTCTTCGCCTTCACTGTCAGCATCGGCGTGGTGCCGCTGCGCACCAGCGCCAGCTTCACCAAACAGCTCAGCGTGGCCGACACGGCCTGTTACAAGGCCAAGGAGCAGGGCCGCAACCGGGTCAAAATGGTGCGACCCGGCGACGAGGAGATCATGCGGCACAACCACGAGGTCGAATGGGTCGTGCGCATCAACGAAGCCCTGGAAAAGGACCGTTTCCGCCTCTATTGCCAGCCGATCGAAGCGGTCGCCGAGGTCGAGGAGCGCCACAGTCATTTCGAGGTGCTCCTGCGTATGCTCGACGAGCGCGGCACGATTCTCATGCCGGGCACCTTCATCCCAGCCGCTGAACGTTTCCATCTGATGAGCAAAATGGACCGCTGGGTCGTGGAGCATACCCTGACCTGGCTCGAAAAACACCCCGCGGCACTTAGCCGGACCTCGATGTGCTCGATCAACCTGACCGGCCCGTCGCTCAGCGACGAAGCGTTCCAGACCTTTCTGCGCGAGTCGATTCGCAACCACCAGGTCCCGCCGGAAAAGATCTGCTTCGAAATCACCGAGACCGCGGCGATCGGCGACCTCTCCAACGCCAATCGCTTCATCAAGCGCATGCGTCGCGAGGGCTGCCGTTTCGCGCTCGACGACTTCGGCTCTGGTTTGGCCAGTTTCGGCTATCTCAAAACACTACCCGTCGACTTCCTCAAGATTGACGGTGCTTTTGTCCGCGACATCGCCCACGCCCCGATCGACCTGGCAATGGTCAAATCGATCAACGAGGTCGGCCATATCATGGGCAAAAAGACGATCGCCGAATTCGTTGAATCCGAGGAAGTCCGCCAGGAGCTCTACAAGCTGGGCGTCGACTACGTCCAGGGCTACATGATCGGGCGGCCCGTGCCGATCGAAGAGTTCTTCGGCGTCTGAGGTAGCCCGCCGTCACGTGCTGGCAGCCACTTGTTGCTGAAGTGGCAGAACCACGGTCATTTCAGTGAAAATGCCCACCTCGCTCTCGACTTCGAGGCGCCCGCCATGCTGGGCAACGATGATGTCGTAGCTGATCGAGAGACCCAGCCCGAGGTTTTGCGTGCCGCGGTCCTTGGTGGTGAAGAACGGCCGGAACATGCGCACCTGGTTCTCCGCTGAAACGCCCATGCCATTGTCGCGCACCTTGATGTAGACCTCGTCACCCTGGCGCGCGGTGCGGACCCAAATCTCGCCATGGTGGTCCTGCTCGCGCTCGAAGCGCTCGTGCACCGCCTCGACTGCGTTGCCGACCAAGTTAAGGATGACCCGCGACAGGCTGTGGGCGTCGACAGGAATCGAGCCGACGCCAGGATCCTGTTCGAAGTAGAGGTCGATCGGGCGATTGGTGGCCTGGGGTCGCTGAAAAGCCAGGTTGGCGTACTCGCGCACCAGGTCGTTGATCTTGGTCTCGGAAATCTCGATCTTGCGGTTTTGGGCGAAGGCCATCATGCTTTTGACGATATCTTCGGCGCGGCGACCGTGGCGCACGATGCCACGCGCGCTTTCGTCCATGTCCGATAGGATCTCGCAAAGCTCGCGGCGCAACTGGGCCTCAGGGGTCGAGGATCCGATCAGCTCCTGCATCTCCTGGATATAGCTGTCGATCACGGCCGCGAAATTGTTGACGAAGTTCAGGGGGTTGCGGATCTCATGGGCGACCCCGGCGGCAAGCGTCCCGAGCGAGGCTAATTTCTCCTGAGTGATCAGACGTTTCTGGGCCTCGACCAACTCGCCGGTGCGCTCGCGGACCTCCAGTTCAAGGCGCTCCTTGTGGTGGCGCTCCTGCAGGGCCATGGCGCGGTCGCGGCTGGCCAGTTCACGCACGTTGCGCAGGGCGATGCGCTGCAAGCGCACATAGCCGGCGACCACCAGCAGCACCGTCAGGGCATAGATCAACTTGGCTGGCAGCGAAAACAGCGGGTGGGACTTGACGCGGAACTTCAGCTCCTGCGGCCGATCGCTCCATACGCCCTCGACGTTGATGGCCTTGACTTGCAGCACATAATGGCCAGGGTCAAGATTCGTAAAGGTGGCAAAGCGGGTCGAGGCATTGGCCTCGGTCCAGTGCTCGTCGAATCCCAGTACCCGATAGGCAAATCGATTCTTGGACGGGTCCAGGAAATCCAGAACCGAAATCTCGACGGAGAACATTTTTTCCCGATGGCTGAGCTCGAAGGCCTCCTGAGCCTTGTCGCCGTCTGCGTATGGGAGGCGCAGAGGACCGTCGGCCAGAGTCAGGCGCGTCAACAACACGCGCGGCGGTTCGTTGCTCGTTTTCAGGTCCTCCGGCACAAAGGAGACTAGGCCGCGAGTCGAGCCGAAGAACATTCGCCCCTCACGGTTCAGGAACGCCGATCCCGCCATGAACTCGCTGGTCGGCAGACCGTCGCTGGGATCGAAATAGCGACAATTGCCGGTCGTCGCATCCACCCGAGCCAGGCCTTTGGTAGTGCTGATCCAAAGGTTTTCTGCCCGGTCGCGCGACATGGCCATGACGTTCAGGTTAGGCAAGCCATCCTCGCTGCCCTTGACACCGACCACTCTGCCGATACCTGGATCGAATTCGTTCAGGCCTCCGCCGTTGGTGCCTAGCCAGAGATGTCCGTGTTGGTCGAGGTTCAAGCAGGTGACGACCAGATTGGTCAGGCCCTGGGCCGTGCCGAAACGCGAGATCTTGCTGTCCCGTCCAACGCGATTGAGGCCATTGAAGGTGCCGACCCACAGTTGTTGGCGATCGTCTAAGAGCATGGTCAGGACCAGGTTCTCCGACAGGCTGTCATTGCGCTGGGGCTCGTGTTGGAAGCGCTCGACCACCTTGCCGGCGTCGCGATCGTAGCGCGCCACACCTTTGGAGTAAGAGCCTAGCCAGAAACTGCCGTCTTCACGCTCGAGCATGGTCGAGATGTCGGACATTCCCGGCATCTTGTCGGCTAGGTTGACGAAGTGGGGGCCGCCCTCGAGCGTGCTGTGATATAAGCCTCCGTCCGTAGAGACCCAGAGCCCGTCACGGCTCTCGAGCATGCTGTAAATGGTGGCGTGCTCCAAGCCGTGCCCATCGCCTGGCACGATCCGCTTGAAACCGCTTTGGCCGCGCGGGATTAGGTTGAGGCCGCGGTCGTAAGTGCCAACCCAGAGGTTGCAGGCTTGGTCCTCGAGAATGCTCGTGATCAGGTTACTGCTCAGGCTGTCGGCGCGCTTGGGGTCCAAAGCCAGGTTCTGGAAGCGAACGCGGTGCGGATTGGCGCGCAGCAGACCCATGCCATAAGTGAGAAACCAGGTGCAGTTGCGCCGATCCTCCATGATTTTGTTGACGACCGGCGGCTCCGAACCAGGCTTGTCGACGGTGACTGCGAGCGGTTCCGAGCCACCGGCGGGAATTGCGAAAATGCCCGAATCCGTGCCGATCCACAACACGCCGCGGGCATCTTCGAGAAAATCGTTGATGCGCCCGAGCGGGCCGCTGGAGGCAGCGTGACGGTGCCAGGAACCCGTCTGGGCTTCAAGGCGGTAGACGACGCCTTGGCAGCCGGCCCAGAGGTCGCCGTTGGCGCTGGTCTGGATAGCAGTGATGTTGTCTTGGGGCAGGCCGCCCACACTGGCGCGATAGTGGCTGCAGCTGTGGGTCGCGGTGTCCAGCAGGTCCAGACCACTGAGGGTCAGCACCCAAAGTTTGCCAGGTCCGCCATCGGCAATGCTTCGCACCCTGCCTGGGCTGAGGCTGGTGGTAGCGGAGCCGTTTTGGTAGCGGCGAAAGGAGGTGCCGTCATAGGCGCAGACACCACCGGCCTCCGTACCGACCCAGAGCATGCCGTCACGGTCGACAAAAAGGCAATTAGTCGTGTCGTCACTGAGCGAATTGGGGTTGTTTGCCTCGTGGTTGAACCTCGTGAACTTCTCAGTGGCTGGATCGAAGACGCTAAGTCCGCCCCCGAACGTAGCAATCCAAATCTTGCCTTGGCGGTCCTCGACCATGTCGCGAATGGTGGCGTTGGACTCCGTATCGCTGTTGGACGGATTGAATATCTCCGAGGTGAAACCATCGTAGCGATGCAGGCCGTCCTGGGTGGCCAGCCAGAGAAAGCCATAGCGATCTTCGAGGATCGACTCGTAGGACTCCGAGAGCGCCGCGAAGGGCTCGATCTGAATGCCATCCACGTTGCCTGAAGGGCGGGCCATGGCCAGTGCGGTCACCAACCACAAAAGGACCGACGTCGCCGTCACTGCCTTGGGCAGCTGTCGTGAATCCAGGCAGGTGACGCTCTCCATGAACGCTCCAAAACGCGGGTTATGGCAGTATGATTTTACCGTACCTCTTGACAATAATTTACATTAATCCAGCAATTCCAGCAAGAAGGCACTTTGACTTACCGTCAATAGCACCCTAAAAAAACAAAAGCCGCCCCCTGAGGAGCGGCTTCGTTCTGGTTCGTGCAAGTAAAGTAAAGGAACTTACTTGGCGAAAACAACGACCAGGGTGTAGAGCGCGAGAGACTCGATCAGCGCCAGACCGATGATCAGCGTGGTGCGGATGTTGCCGGCAGCGGCGGGGTTGCGAGCGATACCTTCGCAAGCAGCGGAAATGGCTTTACCCTGACCGATACCGCACAGACCAGCGGCAACGGCCATAGAGATAGCGGGACCGAAGAAGCTGGTCGCAGCGACCGCACCTTCGTGGTCCTGTGCCATCAGGACACCGGAAACCAGAGACATACCCATGAGAACCAAGAACTTACGCATTGCGTACCTCCGATGATGTGGGATGAGCGCGGATGCTCAACCCTGACAATCCTCGAGCCCGATGCGGAGTCGGGCCCGAAAGGAAACTGTGAAAAATCAATGGTCGTGTGCGATCGAACCAGCGATGTAAATGGTCGAGAGCAGCACGAAGACAAATGCTTGCAGGAAGGCGCCAAAGAGGCCGAAGGGCATGACCAGTGCCGGAACGATCGGCGTGCAGATCATGTAGAAGACGCCAGCGACGACGTGCTCGCCGCTGATGTTGCCAAACAAGCGCACGGAAAGCGAGAAGGGGCGGGCCAGATGGGAGATGATCTCGATGGGGATCATCAGTGGCGCGATCAGCGGCATGGGACCGACAAAATGCTTGAGGTAGCCGATGCCGTGTTCCTTGAGGCCCTGAAAGTTGTAGTAAAGGAACACGATCACGGCACAGGCCACGGTCGTGTTGATATTGCTGGTCGGCGAGGAGAAGCCAGGGATCATGCCCGAGAGGTTGGAAAGGAAGACGAAAAAGCCCAGCGAACCGATCAGGGGCAGGTACTTGCGGCTGTGCTCGCCGATGTTGTCCTCAAGCAGGCCCAGGATCCCGGAAACGACGACTTCGTTGACTTGCTGCAAATGGCCAGGAACCAGGCTTACGCGGGACTTGACCAACAGACCCATGATCAGGATCACGAGAAAAACGATTCCCGCGGCCACCACATTGTCCCATTTGTGGGCGTCGAAGTGGAGCGCGCCGCTGAGCAGATTCGACCAGAAAGAGGGATGGATTTCCATGAGCCTTCCTTGATATTCCTTCGCGTCAGGATTCGCCAGTCTCATCTGTGCTGGAAAATGCCGCGAACATGAGACTGGGAAGTACGGTCGCCAACCCTGCAAGTGCCCAGGGCCAGCTGACGACAAACGACGAAATAATCGCATAAATCAGCAGCGCAGGCAACCCATATTGCAGTAGACCCAGCAAACTTCCCAGAGCCACGCTCGTCTTGTGGGGTCCCAAAAACAAACGCAGGGTCATGTCCCACTGCCAGACAACCAGCACCGTCAGGGCCGCACCCAGGCCAAAGCCGACCAGAGCCGGCCAACCTGCGATCGCGGCCGCTAGCACCAGGCCAAGGATACCAAGCACCGCCGAACATTTATAATAGGCGCGAAGGAAGCTACTCTGGGCCATGGCCATTGCGTTCGTGCTGTTCGGACTGAGCTTCCTCGCGATTGATGATGGCGAGCTCGCGGAACAGGGACACGAACCCGGCCGCCACGCCGAACAGCAAACAGATCAGTGTCAGGAGGCGGCCCGTGCCGAACTGCTGATCAAGGTAATAACCGATCAGGCCGCCGATGATGATGCAGAATGCGAACTGGGGACCAATCGCAGCGGTTCGCATCCAGCTGAGGTTTTTCTGGCTCATGGCAAGGACTCCGGTAGGGCGGACAGCGCAGGGATGTCCGCCGCATCAGGATTTAGACGTTCTTGGAGCGAGCCTCAAGGACTTCGCGAGAAACGCGTCCCCCCTCTTCTTCGCCCTGGCCCTCACGGCGTTGGCGCCCGCCACGGCGGCCGCGGCCGCGGCCTCGACGACCCCGACCATTGCCCTTGCGATCCCGTCCGCCGTCGCGTTGTCCGGCTTCCTGGTCTACGCCCTCGCGAGCCTCGCCATTTTCGGCCGCTTCCAGCTGGTTGTCAGGTTTGCCGCCGTCGCGCGGTCCGCCGTCGCGCGGTCCGCCGTCGCGCGGTCCGCCGTCGCGCGGTCCGCCGTCGCGGAAGCCGCGTTCGCGCTGGCCGTTTTCCCGTGGGCCGCCGTCGCGGGCTGCGTTGTCACGGCGATCTTCACGCCCGCCGCGATAACGCTCTTCGCGGCCGCGCTCGTTGTCACGGCGATCACCTTCGCGGTTGTCGCGGCTGCGCTCATTGTCGCGGTTGTCACGGCTGCGCTCATTGTCGCGTTGGTCGCGGCCTCGCTCATTGTCGCGTTGGTCGCGGCCCCGCTCGTTGTCGCGAAAGTCACCGCGGCGTTCGCCATCGCGGTTGTCGCGACCGCGCTCGTTGTCGCGCTGATCGCGATTGCGCTCTTCGCGGTTGTCGCGACCGCGCTCGTTGTCGCGGAAGTCCCTGCGCTCGCCATCGCGATTGTCGCGACCGCGTTCAAACTCGCGGGACTCGCCACGGCGTTCGTACTCCCGCTGTTCGCGCGCTTCGCGAGATTTCTGACTCTGCTCGCGACGGCGCTGCTGGGCGACCTCCGCGCGAGCGACGGCCAGCAGCCCCTGGTCGTTTTCCATATCTTCAAACTCATCGTCGGCGTCGTAATCGTCACCGATCTCGTGACCGTGCTCGTCGTGCTCGTCGTGCTCGTCGAGGTCCTGGTCATCGCCCTCGTCGCCATCGCCATCGGCATCGCTGTCCAGCTTGATCTTGCGGCCACCTTTGAGAATGCCCTCACGCACCGCTTCACGGAACTCCTCGAGACGGTCTTCGTAGAGCCCGTGGCGTTTCATCATGGTTACCCGCACCGAGAAATTGAACCGGTCAAACGGCGAGAGACTGACGGGAGGAGCGATCTCGATGGCACGGAGTTCTTCGAACGTCATCTTGTCCAGTGCTTCGAGCTTTTCCTCGCGATAATCTTTCTGCTCGTTGATGGCCTTGTCGCTCATGGATGCAGCCATGGTCGACAAGGAGAGCGGCGGTGGCATGACCATTTCGTTTTTCTCCTCTTGCAGGGACCGCTTGGTGGCATCGAAACTGGGCGCGCCGGTGAAGCCGGACTTGACGATGATGCGCACGGTTGCTTTGTTTTGTTGTTCCAGAGTAGACAGTTCTTCGCGACGTTCGTTGAGCAGGTGAATGCCAAGCTCGTCACCACAGGTAATCTTGAGCTCCTTGACGGGTTTGGAGCTGAGCAGCGCGCGCGCCTTGCGCAGCAAGTCTAGGGCCTGCATCTCGAGGGACTTGATGCGGCCATGACCCAGGCAGTGGGGGCAGTCGACGTAGTGCCGGATCTCCTTGGAGGTGTTGATGCGCTGGCGGCTCATCTCGAGCAGGCCGAAGCGGCTGAGGCCGGTCACGGTGATGCGCGCCTTATCCTTCTTGAGGCAGTCGCGCAGGCGTTGCTCGACTTCCAGGGAGTGGCGCTTTTCCTTGAGGTCGATGAAGTCGATCACGATCAGGCCACCCAGGTCGCGCAGGCGCAGCTGGCGGGCAACCTCTTCGGCGGCCTCCAGATTGGACTTGAGGGCGGTGGCCTCGAGGTTGCCCTCGGCCGTTTTGCCGCTGTTGACGTCGATGACGACCAGAGCCTCGGTTTGCTCGATCACGATCGAGCCGCCGGAGGGCAGGATGATCTTGGAGGCAAAAATGCTCTCCACTTGATCATCGATGCGGAAGCGCGCGAACAGCGGCGAGCGGCTGCGGTAGAGCTTGACGTTCTGAGCGTAGTTGGGCATGACCTTCTTGAAGTAGGCCATGACGGTCGCAAAAACGTTCTCGTCGTCGACCAGGACCTCGCCCACATCCTCGTTGTAGTAATCGCGGATGGTGCGAGTGACGACGTCGTCTTCCTGGTACAACAAGGTCGGCGAGGGCACGTTGGCGGCGCGCGACTCCAGCTCACCCCAGGTCGTGGTCAATAGGTTGAGGTCGCGCTGTAGCTGCTCGCGGGTTTTGCCCAGACCGGCGGTACGGATGATGTAGCCCATGCCGTCGGGCACGGAGATCTGCTCCAGCAGGTCGCGCACCGAGCGGCGGTCGTCGAGGTTCTCGATTTTCCGCGAGATACCGACCTTCGAGGTCAGCGGCATCATCACCAGGTATTGGCCCGGCAGGCTGAGGAAGGTGGTCATGTAGGCGCCCTTGAGACCGATTTCCTCGCGGGCGACCTGGATGATCACGTGTTGACCAACCTTGAGCCGCTCGTTAGACGAGAGGCGGCGGTCGTTGTTGACGAAATAGCGGTGGTGGATCTCGTTGAACGGCAGGAAACCGTGGCGGTTGCCGCCGTAATCCACGAATGCCGCCTGGAGACTCGGCTCGATCGCGGTGATCGTAGCCTTGTAAATATTACCCAGGTTATTCGAATTGTGGAGCGATTCGAAATCTACCTGCTCCAGCAATCCTTTCTCGCCAATGATCGCTACACGTAGCTGGTCAAAGTTGGCGTTTACAAGCATTTTGCATTTGGGCATTGAAAAAGTCCTTCATTAATTCGGGGCATAGCCTCTAAAATTGATCTGCCGCGACTCGATGGGCAGAAGATCGGGCGAGGAACACGCTAAAGGGAGTGACCAATGTTCAGGAAGGTTACCGTAGGCAGTCAAGTTGACTCGTACTGCGGCAAGTGCAAGATGGTTTTGAACCACATGATCACTGCGATGGTCGAGGACCAGCCGAAACGGGTTCGCTGCTTGACCTGCAGCTCCGAACACAACCATCGGGGCATTCCTTCGGTGGGTAAACCGCGCTCCAGCGACAACAGCGGATCGACAGTCAGCTCCGGCACGACTGCGAGCCGGAGTAAGGGAACGACTTCGAAGGCCGTTGCGGGGGCACGCTGGCAAGCGCTCGTCTCCGATTGGGACGAGAGTTCCGCCAAGGCCTACACTGTTTACGAAAAATTCGCTGTTAATGACTTTGTCACGCATTCCACATTTGGTCGAGGCGTCGTTGTCGAAACGCCTACTCCAGACAGAATGATAGCACTTTTCCAATCTGGAGAGAAAATGTTAATGCAAGCCAAGCAAAGATCCTGAACGGCGTCCAGACAGCTCCTGAACCCAGTGACGGTCGCCGTATCGACAGCGCGGCGACCGTACCGGTAGGTCTGTTCATCAGACGTGGAACGGCTCCAAATCCGGTTCGATGGGGCCAAACCCCTTGCGGCTGGTCTCCTTGAAATCGGGATCCATGTGCTTGCCATTCTCGTACATGCGGTTTATCACGAGGTCGAGACTGATACGGTGATGGCGCAGAGTGATGGCGTGTTGTGCAGCTGCCAGGGCCTTCTGCGCATAGATGCCGTTGCGCTCAATGCAGGGGATCTGCACATAGCCGCGCATGGGTGTACACTCCAAGCCCAACGAGTGTTCCATGGCGATCTCGGCGGCGTATTCCACGTCCGAGACGGAGCCCTGGAACAGCTGACAGACCGCCGCCGCCGCCATCGAACAGGCGGCGCCGACTTCGCCCTGACAGCCGACCTCCGAGCCAGAGATCGAGGCATTGGCCTGGATCAAGCCACCGATCCCGGCGGCCGTGAACAGGACCTCGATGACCTGTTCATCGCTGAAGTCGTCCAGATACTGGGCCGCGTACAGCACCCCTGGCAAGACGCCGGCCCCGCCATTGGTCGGCGCCGTCACGACTCGACCGGAGGCGGCGTTCTCCTCGCTGACCGCATAGGCAAAAGCGGTGGCATAGCGGCAGATGTCGTTAGAGGCGAAGATCCCGCGGCGCTTGGGCTTGTGGGCCGCTTCCAGCAGGTGCGGCGCGCGCCGGCGCAGCTTCAGGGAGCCCGGCAGAATCGCATCCTTGGGGTTGAGTCCGCGGTCGATACAGCGCTTCATCGTCGCCCAGATCTGGCCCATGCGCTCGACGACCTGCTCCTCGCTCATGTGCTCGAGGGCCATGGTATTGCGCTTGACGATCTCCGAAAGCGGGACCTTGTCGTGGTGGGCATAGTCGATCCACTTGCGCGAGTACTGATAAGGGAAGGGTTCGACGGCACTGAGCTGGCCCTCTTGATAGTCTTCGTCCCGCACCAGACCACCGCCGACGGAGTAGTAATTGCGGCTGAACAGGACCGCGCCGGCCGGGTCGATCAACGCCAAGGTCAATCCGTTTTCGTGACCAGGCAGCTGTTCGTTGGGGTTCCAGACAAGATCGATATGGGGGTCGAAGGGTACGACCCGCAGGCCGAAATCCAAGCTGCCGGCGGCCGTCGCCCGCTCCATCGCCGAGTTGATCAGCTCCAGGTCGTCCTTGACCGGATCCAGGCCCATCAGTCCGGCGACGATGGCGTTGTCGGTGCTGTGGCCCTTGCCCGTACGGGCCAGGGACCAGCACAGAGTGGCGCGAACCCGGGCGAAGAGGTGGAGCTCGGGGCGGGCCGCGACGTAGCGGCGGAACAGGTTGCCGATTAACATCGGGCCATGGGTATGAGACGAACTGGGGCCTACGGACATTTTCAGGGTCTGAAACGCGCTGATGCTCGACGCTAGCATGGTGTGTTGCCTCCTCGGTGCCCCCCGGTACCCCACTCATCATAGATCAAGTCTCAAAAAAAGCCTACAGCTTGCGCAAGTCCCCGAGCGATGTTCCGCGGTCCTGGCTATTTTCAGACAACTAAGTTAGAATTCAGCGGGTTGCGATAGAGGAGCGAGCGCCGTGAGACTGATTTCGCTGTGTCCGAGCATTACCAAGCTGGTCTTCGATCTGGGGGCCGGTCCCGAGCTCGTGGGCGTGACCAAGTACTGTATCGAACCCCGCGACGGCGTGGCGAGCCTAGAAAAAGTGGGCGGCACCAAGGACCCACACGTGCAGAGGATACGCGAGTTGCGTCCCGATCTGGTGCTGTTCAACCAGGAGGAGAATCGCCGCGAGGATTTCGAGGCGCTCAGCGCAGCCGGGATCCCATGTCACAGCACTTATCCGCTTGACGTGACGGGCGCCATCGCGGCCCTCGCAGCGATCGCAACCGCGATCGGACGCGAGGCCGCGGCCCGCCCGCTGGTAGCCGCGATCGAGTCGGCCAGGGCCCAGGCCAAGGCCGGGCGAGCTGACCGCGAGGGATTGCGTTGGGCCTACCTGATCTGGCGCAAACCCTGGATGGCGATCGGTGCCGGCACCTATGTGGACGGACTGATCTCCGAGGTCGGCGGTCGCAACGTGTTCGCCGACCTGGGCGCCTATCCCCGCATTGAGGCCGCTCAGTTGGCGACGGTCGACCCGCACCTGGTGATCCTCAGCTCCGAGCCTTTTCCCTTCAAGGAGAAGCACCGCCAGGAGCTGGCCGCCCAAACGGGCCTGCCGCTCGAGCGCTTCGTCCTGGCCTCCGGCGAGGCGCTGAGCTGGCACTGCAGCCATACCGCCACCGGCTTGACATTGGCGCGGACGCTGCTAGATCGGGCCCGCGCCCTCAGCGCTCCGACTTGGCCTTGATCACCACCTTCTGGTCCTGAACCAGAACTTCATAGCGCACGCTGTCCACACCCTTGGCCTGAACCTTTTCGGTCTGGTCCTGGATGAAGGTCTGGAACTTCGAGAAGTTGATGATCTTGCGCGCCCCGAGCAGCAGGTTGAGGCGGGTGTATTCGTCGTATAACTCCTCTACCCGATCGCGCTGGAGGCCGGCATTGGAGATCACGACACTCTTGAATTCTGGCATCTCTTCCCGCTGGGGCGTGGGCTTGGCGGTTGTTTTGGGGCGCTGGTAGCCCTTGCCGCGATATTTATTTTCGAGTTGACGGTCCCACAGCTGGATATGGGTCTGAACCTTGGAAATCAGGTTGTTGGCGCGGAACTGGTCCTCGGTGCGCAGGTTGGAGAGATTGCGCAGGCGCTTGAGCCGGTTCAAGACTTCCTCGCGCAGTTCGTAAGGCTCGACTTTGACCTGGTCGCTGAAGAAGAGCGTGTACTGCTTGCGCAGCTCGTTGAAGTCTTGCTCGATCTGGAGACAGAGTTCCGGGCCTAGGGCCATAGGTCACCTCCGCATCATTTCCCGAAGGAGAACAGCCTCGCGAAAAAGCCTTTTTTGACGGGTGGCTGGGCTGGCTGCGAGGCGTTCAGCTCCTCGAAGTAGCGGCGAATCTCAGGGTAGGTCTGGGCCTCGCGATAGTCCTGGGTGCCATTGACGGCGACGCGGTCCTGTTCCAGCAGGCGACCTTCGCGAACCCAGCGGGCGATGGCGTCGAGTGGTAAGTTGGGATAGACCTGACCTTCCACCTCGGCTTGGTACATCTTCTCGACCTGGGCCGGCGCGGCAGGTTTATGATCAGGCGGCTCGGCGTGGGAGGCAGTCGGCGCGGGTGCCGGGGGCGGCTCGAATTTTTCCTCGGCGATGCCCAACTCCTCGTCGGAGGGGAAACGGGGCTCCGCTGGCGCGCTGAATTTGGGGACCTGGGGGCCGGTCGGTGGCAGAGGGGCGACTTCGGTTGCCGCGGTGGCACTGGCCTGCGCGGCAGCAGTCAGCTCTGCCAGTGCGGGGCGCGCCATGGCGATGGTCTGGGCGGAGCTGAATTCCGGGTTGCCAGCGGCCAGATGGGACAAGGTGGAGGGGTCCAACTGGACCGTCTCAGAGGCGGAGGGCGCGGCCTTGGGGGGCGCAGCGCTGTTGTCTTTGAGGAAGGCATCGATCTGGCTGCGGTCGACCTGAACCGTGGCACCGGCGGCCATGGCCGAGGAGCTCTTTTGGTCGTCCAGGTACCTTTTAAACTGGTCGGGATCGACCTTGACGGTGGATTGCGTGCCATCCATGGCGTTGTTCTGCAGGAATTTATCCAACTGGGAGCGATCGACTTTGACCGTGGCCTGGGCGACCGGCGCCGGCGCTTCCGGACTGGGCGCAGCGGGCGTGGATGCGGCCTGTGGCGCGCTTTCCAGCACGGCGTCGCGGTCGGGAAACGTCAGGAATACCGCCTCGCATTTTTTGCACTTGACCCGCTTGCCTTTGGCCTGGATCAGCTCGTCCTTGACTTTATAGCGTGCGGAACAATTGGGACACGTGATAATCATTGTCGCTCCTTAGGGATGAAAAAACCTTCCTTGGGCTCTTTTTTATATCATATCTGCCCTGCAAGCGAAAGAAACTGTCGCTGCGCCAGGCGGCATGACGCCAGCTCGAGCGCCCCCAAGCCGGTCGTACCGAGTTGGCACGGCACTAGGCGAACCCGGGTCGGAACCGCCCTGCACTAGTCATTGTAGGGCGGCAGGCGGAGCGCCGCGGTAGCGCCCAAGCCTTGCCCTGGGCTAGTGATCTGAAGATCGCCCGACATGGCGCGCACCGCATTGGCGCAGTAGTGCAGGCCGAAGCCGCGGCCCTCGCCCTTGGTCGTGAAACCGTAGGCGCACAAGCGCGCCAAGTTATCGGGCTGAATGCCGCCGCCATCATCTTCCAGCTCCAGGCACAGCTGACCGGCATCGATTTGGGCCCGTATCGTCAGACAATGGGTGCCGGCCAATTCGCTCATGGCCTCGAAACTGTTGCGCAGCAGATGGCGCAGGACCTGGATGACCCGCGGCTTGGGTGCCCAGATCAGGCTGTGACGGAGCTGGTAGTCGACATGCACGTCCAGTTGGGGGAAACTGTCCTGCTGGGAGATGACCAGGCCGGGGACCATGCGGGCCAAGTCGCAGCGCTCGGCCACTGACTCCAGCTTGACGTGGTTCTCCTGGGCCTTGAGGATGCGGATCACCTGATCGAGCTTGCGCGCCATGGCATGACCCTCTTCCTTGCTGAGGTGATTTTGGGTCTCCAGGTGCTTGTGTACCCGGCGCAGTCCGCTTGCGATCCGGTGGCGCCGCTCGCTGTCCAGCTCGCCCGCTTCGAGCGCCTCGGCCAGCTTGGGCAGGAGGTCGACCCGCATTTTGTCCAATTGACCCATCAGCAGCGTCGAGCTGGTACTCATGCCGTTGAGCGCGTTGCCGACATTGTGAAGGACTTCGGCCGCCAACTCGGTCATACCCGCCTGATGGGCCGCCACCACCAATTTTTCCTGGGTCTCGCGCAGGCGCTCGGTCGTCTCGACCCAGCGCTCGTTCGCTTCCTTGTAGAGCTGGATCGTCTTCTGATGAATGATCGCCTGCGCTGACATCAAATCCTGGGTGTCGAGCAGGCCGTAGCTGCCTGGCGTGGTCTCAACCACGATCGGGTCGTGGTAAGCCTGAGGTGCCCGCTCCATCGCCCGCTGGCTGGCTTCCGCGATCGTCGTTGCACCAGGGAGCAGCAAGAGCTGGGCAGGCGTTTGAAAATCCATGGCGACGATGGGGCGGGTCATGAACAGCGCCGTGCCGTAGGGCAGCGCCATTTGTTTCTGAAACGTACTCCGCGAGACCATGCCTACGAAGTCGCCCTCGTCGACCAGCGTGATTCCCGGCAACATAGGGTTCGCCTCGAAGATGCGATGAACTTCTTCTCCGCAGGTTCGGGTCGACAGTTGGCACCAGGAAAGGCCAAGATCGTTCAGACAAGCGTCAACGCTCAGGGTCTTGAGAGGTGTCGTCATGGCTGCTACCCTGACAGGACATTCGTTCAATTTGTTCCTCTGTCACAAGGGTCGGGTGAGGTCCAAAAACCTCGGCATCATTCTAATCGGGATGTTCGGGGCGGTCCAGCCCAGATCTATAGAATACGAAATTCCTTGCCACAAGATAATCATTCTATGGTGAGAGAAATCACTTGAGCGCGCACACCAGCTAAAATTGTTCGTGTGACTGTAAATTTCAAACAGACCAATAAAGCGTCACGCGCTTAGTCCTTCAGGTGGCCGATCGCCTGGGCAGACCTGCCCATCACCCGATAGGTTGCATTTTCAGCCGTTTTCACCCATGATGATGCCATCTTAGGGGGGTGATTATGTCCACTAAAATCCTGCTGATCGAGGACGAACCCTCGATCGCCGAAACCATCACCTACAAGCTCTCCACGGAGGGATTCGAGTGTATCTGGTGCACGACCGGTGCCGAGGGGTTGGCTGAACTGAACCGAACGTCGGTCGATCTGATTGTATTGGACGTGGGCCTGCCGGACTGCTCTGGGTTCGAGCTCTGCAAATCGATCCTCAAGAGCCATGAGGTCCCCATCATTTTCCTGACCGCGAGAGCGGAGGAAATAGACCGGGTCGTAGGCCTCGAGATTGGCGCCGACGACTATCTGGTCAAGCCCTTCAGCCCCCGTGAACTGGCGGCAAGGGTCAAGGTCGTGTTGCGCCGCACGGAAAAGAAGCAAGTAGCCGCGCCGAGTGCGCGATCGGTTGCCGCCAAGCCGTTCGCGGTCGACGAGGATCGCTGCACGATCGCCTACCACGGCGAGGAACTCAAGCTCTCGCGCTACGAATACCGCATCCTGACGGTGCTGATCGGCCGACCCGGCTGGGTGTTTTCCCGCGAGAAGCTCATGGACATGGTCTGGGACGCGCCCGAATCGAGCATGGACCGCACCGTCGACGCCCACATCAAAGCGCTGCGCTCGAAGCTGCGCGCCGTGCGCGAGGACGAGGAAGCGATCCGCACCCACCGCGGCATGGGTTATTCGCTCAAAGAGTGGAAATGAGTAGGACGCGAGGAGGCAGCGCGCGATGAATGTCCGCACCCGCATGGTGATCCTGATCCTGGCCATGGGCGTGATCGCCTTCGGATTCCTGTTCCGCTTTTCCAATCTCAAGCTGCGGCCGGTGCTGGTGATGCCGATCGAAGACGATCTCGTCGACTTCGCCGCACTGCTGGCGGCCCAATTGGCGACTGCCTCCCGCGGCGGAGAACTGGTGTTGGACGACTTTGCCGACAGTTTCAGCCTGGCTGCGGAACAGCCGTTGCAGGCCAGGATCTACGCTTACAGCAAGCAGGATCTGGCCCTTTCGGCCTACGTCACCGATGCCCGCGGGATCGTGCGCTACGACTCGGCCGGACTATCCGTTGGCCAGGACTTTTCCGAATGGCGCGATATCAAGCTGACTCTGGCCGGTGAATACGGGGCCCGATCCTCCTGGGTCAAGGGACCCGAGGGACGGCGCTTGCTGTTCTTTGTTGGCGCACCGATCCAGGTCGAGGGTCGCGTGATCGGCGTGGTCAGCATCGGCAAGTCGGTCAACCTGGCCCACACCATGGTCGACGCCATGTGGCGCGAGACAGTGCTGGGTCTCTTTGTGGCGATCGTTTTGGCATTGCTTTGGGGGCTGCTGTTCACGACCTGGATCACCCGCCCGATCCGCCAATTGACGGATCACGTGCTGGCCCTTCGCGACGGCCGCGGCGGCGTCATGCCCCGCCTGGGCCGCAGCGACATCGGCCTGCTCGGCCAAGCCTTCGAGGAGATGCGCGACGCCCTGGAAGGCAAGAAATACGTTGAACAGTACGTACAGACCCTGACCCACGAGATCAAGAGTCCGCTCTCGGCGATTCGTGGCGCGGCTGAGCTGTTGCAAGACGAGATGCCCGCTGAACGGCGTACCCGTTTCCTGGCGAATATTGCCACGGAAACCAGTCGTATCCAAAACCTGGTGGATCGCCTACTCGAGCTGTCGGCGGTCGAGAACCGCAAAACCCTGCGCGATCCGCGGACCGTCGATCTGGTCGAACTGGTTGGCGAAATCGCCCAGGCCCTGTCGCCGATGTTGGAGCAGCGCCAAGTGACGCTGCGCATTGGCGGCGTCGCCCAATGCCCACTCGAAGGCGAGCGCTTCCTGCTGCACCTGGCGCTATCCAACTTGTTGCGCAATGCCGTCGAATTCTCGCCGGCGGCGGGCGAGATCGGCGTCGTCATCGACACGGAGTGGATCACGATCGAGGACCAGGGTCCGGGCATCCCTGACTACGCCTTGACGCGGGTGTTCGAGCGCTTTTATTCACTGAGCCGACCGGATACGGGCAAGAAGAGTTCCGGTCTAGGTTTGAGCATCGTGCGCAGCGTGGCCGAACTGCACGGTGGCCAGGTCCGGCTCGAGAACCGCGCCGAGGGGGGTGCCCGGGCGACATGGACGTTCAGGTTCCGGGGGAGCGAGCTGCCAGCGCCGGACGCCTGACGTCCAAGGCAGCTCGTCAGGGCTTCCAGCTGAACTTGCGGTCCAAGTGGGTTCTCCAACGGCTGAAAGCTTGGCCACCGCGCTCTGCGGCCATCATGCGGGCCAGGGTCTCCCAGGCCTTGGCATCGCATTGACCATAGGCACCAGTCACCTTCCAGAACGGCAAGGTCGCCAGCAAGACCTGGTATTCGGCGTCGTATTTGTCTTTGGCCTTGAGCTCCGGCAAGTACTTGGCGACCACCAGCGCATAAGCGTCTGCGGGGTCGCTCAAGACATCCTGCATGCCGCGAAAGGTGGCGCGCAGAAAGCCCTCGACCAGCTTGGGATGCGCTTTCTGGAAGGACTCGGAGGTCATCAGGCCGACGCCGGGAATGGCCTGGTGGGTCGGCAACATGTAGGTGTGGGTCGGTATCCCCTGTTGCTGCAGGCGCAGCGGCTCGTTGTTGACATAGCCCACCACCGCGTCGACCCGACCCTGGGCCAGGGCCGTCGTCTGGGTAAAACCGACCGTGGCCAGCTTGATGTCCTCGAGCTTGAGGCCGAGCTGGGCGAGCATCGCCTTGAGGCCCAGGTAGGAAGAGCCGTAGGCGCCGCTGATGCCGATGCGCTTGCCCTTGAGGTGTTTGCTGTCGATGATGTCCTCACGGGCGATCAGGGCGATGGGGTAGTTCTGGTAAAGCGTGGCCACGTGCACCAGCGGCAGGCCCTGTTCGGCAGCGTGCATGAAGGCGTCCGGATCGGCGGATCCGACGGCCATCTTGCCCAGAGCCACCAATTTCAGCAAATCGGGGCCCATGGTGTAGTCGATCGTCAGCTCGATGCCCTCGGCCTTGTAGTAACCGCGGCTCTGAGCGACGTAAAAGGGGGCGAATTGGACATTGGGGATGTAGCCGGCGGCATAGGTCATTTTCTCGGTCTGCCCGCAGCAGAGCAGGAGCAACAGCGATGCAACGTTCATTCCTTGGACCTCCGTTTGTGATACCAGGAACCCACCAACAGGAACTCGAGTCCCAGGGTGGAGAGATAAAAGAAGATACCGAGCACTGCCAAAAAGAGGATAGCCACGAACAGTTGGGCTGTGTCGAGCAGGCCGTTGGCCTCGAGAATCAGGTGGCCGAGGCCCTCGCCAGTGCCGAGGAACTCGCCGACGACAGCGCCGACCACGGCCAGCGGCGCGCCGATGCGCAGGCCGGCCAGAATTCCGGGCAGGGCCGAGGGCAGTTCCAGGTGGACGAAGCGCTGCCAGCGGCTGGCGCGCAAACTCTGCAGCAGGCGCAGGTGCATGGGCGAAACGGCGTGGAAGCCGGTGATGGTGCTGACGGTCACGGGGAAGTAAACGATCAGCGCGGCGACGACGATCTTGGTGCCGAGGCCGTTGCCCAGCCAGAGCAACAACAGCGGGGCAAAGGCCACCAGGGGCACCGAGTTTGCGGCGACCAGGTAAGGGGTGACGAGTTTTTCGAGCAGGCGGATGCGGGCGATGGGGTAGCCCGACAACAGGCCGCAGGCAAAGCCGAGAATGTAGCCGCTGACAACTTCGACGGTGGTGGCGCTCACATGGTGCCAAAGGGCGCCAGCCGCGCGCAACTCACAGAACCGGACCCACACTTGGCGGGGCGCGGGAAAGAGCCAAGGCGCGGGGTGCCAGAGCCAGATCACCGCCTGCCAGGCCAATAACAGCGCGCCCACCTGGGCGAGCAGCACGGCGCTGCGTTTGGCGAGCGCCCGCGCGCTTCTGGTCAGGGCGCTCATGGTTCCTCCCGTGGCAGGTTGGGCTGGATCGGCATATGGCGGCGCACGTGGCGCACCAGTTCCTGGAACGCCTCGCTCTGAAAGGTCTGGAAGTCGCGGGGACGGGGCAAGTCAATGGCGAGACTGTGGAGAAAATGGCCGGCCTCGAGGATGACGATGCGGTCGGAGAGGATGACGGCCTCGTTGATCGAGTGGGTCACGAACAGAATCGTCTTGTGGGTGCGCTGGGCGAATTTGGCGAGGTTGACGTTGAGATTGTCGCGCAGCAGTGGGTCGAGCGCGCTGAAGGGTTCGTCCATCAGCAGCAGCTCGGGATCACCGACAAGGGCGCGGGCGATCGCGACGCGCTGGGCCATGCCACCGCTGAGTTGGAACGGAAAGGCCTGGGCGGCGTAGTCCATGCCGACCTCGCGCAGGGCGCGGTGGGCCTGTTCGAGGCGGTCCCGCTTCGGCAGTCCCGCCAACTCCAGGGGCAAGCTAACGTTGCGCAGCACCGTGCGCCAGGGCAGGAGTGCGGGCTTCTGGAAGACATAGCCGATGCGCAGGTCCGCGCGAGCAGGCAGAATACGACCCTCGGTAGGTTGGGTCAGGCCCATGATCAGGTCGAGCAGGGTCGATTTGCCAGAACCCGAGCGACCGATGATGGTCACGAACTCACCCTCCTCCAGGTGGAAGTTGAGTTCTTCCAGCACGGCGATCCGGTCGTGGCCGTGCTCGAAGCTCTTGTGCAGGTGCTCGACCCGGATCACGCGTGGGCCTCGAGCCAGGCGATATGGGCGCGGGCCAGTTCATCGGCACCGACGGAGAGCGGCAGCACATGGGTGCCGTTGCGCACGCGGTGGAATGTGTAATCGGCGAAGCTGTGAGCCAAGAGGGCACGGTTCTCCAGCAGGGGCGTGGTGTCGTCGGCGTCGCCGTGGCCGTGAAAGACGGACCAAGGCAGGCCCTGGAGCTGGGCGCGGATCTGACGGGCACGGGTCAAGAGCTCGGTCGCCGGGCGGAAGGGGATCTCCGCATAGGTATAGGGGTGGGGGCGGAAGGCGCGATCGCGGCTAGCGGTCGTCTTGGCGACTCGGCCCTTGACGAGGTACAGGCGCAGGCGCTGGACGAGGGCCAAGCTGCGCTCGCTGTCGGCGGTGAGGAAGAAGGCCGGCGCAAGGTAACTCATCGTCGTGAAGGGCCGGTCCGGGCGGTTGAGCGCCAGCTGGGTGGTGAGGATCGCACCGTAGCTGAGGCTGACCAGGTGAACTTGGCGGTAGCGCGGCATCAGCCAGTCGGCCAGTGGTTCGAAGGGGATGTAGAGCTCGCGGAAACCCAGGCGCTCGAGGCGGCTGATATGGCTGCCGTGGCCCGGGATCAGCGGTACGACGACATCGAAACCGGCGGCCACGTAAGGCAGGGCGTAGTTGCGGAAATCGTGGGGCGAGCCGGTGAAGCCGTGGAAGAAGACGACGACCCTATCGTGGCCCTCGAGGTGGGCGAAGGGCAGACAGTCCTCAGCCACACCTTCGTGGCGATAAAAGCCAGGGATCTGCGCGGCTTGGAGGTCCTTCATGGTGCCACCTCGTGGTGTTGTTACTATCGGCCGCTAACGCGGATCGCGCGAGCCGATCAGCCGAAGGTGGCCGTGAATTCGGCCTGGAGGCGCGCCAACTCGGCCTGCGCCCAAGTCTCGAAGGCCGGTCCGGTCCAGGCTCTGTGATCACCGCGCTGGTAGGCCTCGCCGTTGCGCTTGTAGATCAGGGCGTTGAAGCGGTTCTTGACCCAGTTGTTGGCCTGGCGAGTGACTTTTCCCGGAATCCCCATCACGATCGAGTGAGGCGGCACGACCGTGCCGGCGACCAGGAAACTGCCGCCCGCGACGATGGTGTTGTCGCCGATCACACAGCCGTCCATGATCGTGGCATTGAGCCCGATCAGACAGTTGTCGCCGATCGTGCAGCCGTGGATGGTGCAGTGGTGGGTGATCGAGCAGTAGGCGCCGATCCGCGTGGGCGTGTGATCGCCCACGTGGATCATGACGAAGTCCTGGATATTGGTGTCCCGACCGATCGCGACCTCGTGCATTTCGGCGCGGATCACGGTGTTGGGCCAGAGCGAAACGCCGTCCTCGATGCGGACCTTGCCATAGATCTGGACGCTGGGGTGGATATAGGCCACCTCGCCCAGGCTGACCTCTGGGCCGAAGACGCGCTCGCTCATCTTAGAAGGGTCTCACCACTGCCAGCACCACGACCGCCAGCAGCAGCACCGCCGTAATCTGGCCGAACAGCCGGCATTGGGCGGGCGTCAAGCTGATGGTGTCCTGCTCGAAGCGCTTGCGGGCCTTGCCCAGCAGGCCGCCCATCATGCCCGAGAGGATGATCACCAGCAATAGCTTGGCATGCAGCCAACCACCGGTCTTCATGATGCTAGGATTCAGACCGATCATGGCGACGCCAAACACCCAGGTCCCGATCAGGCCGGGGTTGAGCAACACTTTGTAGCACCAGGCCGCGACCCGCTTCAGCATGTCGGTGGCGTCGGCATTGCCGCGGTGCTCGCCGTGCAGCGCGAAGACCCGGAACAGCACCATCGTGCCCGACATCCAGATCACCATGGAGAACAGATGCAGTGCTTTGCAGATGTAGTAGGGTTCCAATTTCATGAATGCTCCTTGGCGCGGTAGGCCTTGACGGTCTCGACGAAGATTCGGACGTGTTCAGGCGACGTGTCCTTGTGGATGCCGTGGCCGAGGTTGACGATATAGCCCGGTTTGTCGGCGTTGACCTCGATCATCGCCAGGGTGCGGCGGCGGATCAGGTCCGGCGAACCGAACAGCACCATCGGATCCATATTGCCCTGGATGGCGAAGCGGTTGCCGAGCATGCGGCGACTGCTCTCGATCGGCATCGTCCAGTCCAAGCCGATGACCTCGGCCTCGGCCAGGCTCAGGAACGAACTGAAGTGGGAGGCGCCTTTGATGAAGAGGATGCGCGGCACGTTGAGGTCGGCGAGGCCGCGCAGAACGGTCTGCACATGGGGAAAGATACGGTGCACGTAGTCGTAGGCGGAGAGCATGCCGCCCCAGCTGTCGAAGATCTGGACCGCATCGGCCCCGGCGGCGACCTGCATGCGCAGGTAGTGGATCGTCATCTCAGCCAGCTTGGCCAGCAGGGCGTCGAAATCCTCGCGGCGGGCGTACATGAACTGGCGCACCACCTCGAAGTTCTTGCCGCCACAGCCCTGGACCGCGTAGCAGGCCAGGGTGAAGGGCGCGCCGGCGAAGCCCAACAGGGCCTTGTCGGGCGCCAGTGCGGCGCGGGTGATGCGCAGGGCTTCATCGAGGAACGGCACGTCGCTGGGGAACTCGGGCATGCGCAGAGCATCCACATCGGCGCGGCAGGTGATCGGATTGTCGATCACGGGACCCTCGCCATGGGCGAAGCGCAGTTGTAGGCCCATGGGCCGCAGCGGGATGAGGATGTCGGAGAAGATGATGGCGGCGTCCATGTCGAAGCGCCGCAGCGGTTGTAAGGTCACCTCGCGGACGACCTCCGGATCCTCGCACATCTCTAGAAAGGTGCGTTGGGCGCGGATCTCGCGGTACTCGGGCAGGTAGCGGCCTGCCTGGCGCATGATCCAGATCGGCGGCCGCGGTGTGGGCCGGCGATGGCAAGCATCGATAAACATCATGAGAGCACCCCTCGATCGCGCGCGGCGCGCAAGGCAGCGACGAAGCCGTCCAGATCGGCGGTCGTCATGGCCGCATTGAGGAAACCGACCTCGTACGAGGAAGGCGCCAGATAGTGACCGGCCTCCAGCATGAAGGCGTGGAGGCGCGCGTAGACGGCCGCGCCCGCGCTGTCGATATCCTCGGCGCGGCGCGGCGCTTCGTTGCGGCCGAAATAGAACCAGAACAGCGAGCCGAGACGCAGGAAGCCGACGGCGCCCTGCAGCGGGGCCAGCACATCGGCGATGCCCGCCTCGAGGTGGCGCCCAAGGTCCTCAATGCGGGCCGGCACGTTCTCGGCGAAATAGGTGGCCAGCGTCGCCCGCCCGGCCGCCATGGCGACCGGATTCCCCGAAAGCGTGCCGGCCTGGTAGACCTTGCCGAGCGGGGCTACGTGCTGCATCAGCTCGCAGCGTCCACCATAGGCGCCGACCGGCATGCCGCCGCCGATGACCTTGCCCAGGACCAGCAGGTCCGGGGTGATGTCGTAGTGTTCATAAGCCATCACTTCCGGCATGCGGAAGCCGCTGAGAACCTCGTCGAAAATCAGCAGGGCGCCATGCAGGTCGCAGAGCCGGCGCAGCTCGGCGACGTATTCGCGGGTTTGCACCAGCAGGCCGTTGTTGGCCGGCACGCCCTCAATGATGACGCAGGCCAGCTGGTCGCCCAGCTCGGCGAACAGGGTCGCCAGGGCGTCGGCATCGTCGAGCGGCATCGTCGCCGTCAGTTGCGCGAAGGCGGCGGGCACGCCGGCGGAGGAGGCCGTGCCGAACGTGGCCAGGCCGCTGCCGGCATCGACCAACAGGTAATCGGCATGGCCGTGGTAGCAGCCGCGGAACTTGAGGATGCGGTCGCGGCCGGTGACGCCGCGGGCGACCCGAATCGCGCTCATGACCGCTTCCGTGCCGCTGTTGACGAAGCGCACCATGTCCAGCGCCGTGAGTTTTTCGACGACCAGTTGGGCCAGTTCGACCTCTTCGGCAACGGGCGTGCCGTAGGTCCAGCCCCGGGCGACGACGCCTTCGATGGCGGCCTGCACGGCGGGGTGGCGGTGGCCCAGCACCAGCGGCCCCCAGGAGCCGCAGAAGTCGAGGTAGTTGCGGCCATCGACGTCGGTCAGATAGGCACCTTGACCGCGTTCCATATAAATGGGGGTGCCACCAACGGAGCGGAAAGCGCGGACGGGCGAGTTGACGCCCGCGGGCATCAAGGTCACGGCTTGACGATATAGGGTTTCCGAACGATTCATAGGAGTCGAGTTCCTGCCATGGTCGTGATCTTCAGCGCCAGTTCTTTCTGGCAAAGGCGCTGGGTGGGGGCAATTCCTGGGCGATGCATGGGTTTTCCGGGCGGCTGGGTTGGAAATCAACCTGCCAGCCAAGCGCTGCCAGGGCACGTGCCGTGGTGGGCCCGATGGCGCCAACGAAGCTGGGGGGTTGCCGGAAAGCCTCCGAGTAATCAGCAACGGTGCCTGGTGCCTGGAAATATACCATGGCGGGAGAAGCGGACGGGGGGCAAATTTCCAAGTTTTTTTCGGTGCGGTAGACGATCGCCTGACGCAGGTCAAAATCGACAAGTCCGTTGGGAATCGCATCCTGCACCTTTTCGCCGCGCAGGAACAGCAGGCGGGTCCCCAGCGCGAGGCGCGGCCGCAGCCGCTCGACCAGCTCGGCGGCATGGGCGGGCGGGTTTTCAAAGAGCAGTTTGGACCTGGGCAGCATGGCCGCGGTTGTGGCGCCGACAACGGCCAGGCTTGGCCAGTGGCTGGGCAGGTGCGCAACCAGCCACTGTGCCGCCTGTTTGGAGGAAAGCACGACCAGGTCGACCTCCGACCAGGGGATGTCGACCTCCAGCCAGGTGACCTTGCGCAGGGGCAGGTGCCCGACCTGCCAGCCCTTGGCGTTCAGTTGTGCGGCCACGTCAGGTGGCACCGGGTCGACCTGGGTGAACCACAGCTGCATGGCGTGCGGTCAGGAGGCCAAGCGACCCAGTTCGCGTAGGCGGGCCAGGGCCGTTTCCGTCAGCGCTTGCGCCGAGGAGCCGCTCTCCGAGAGGTGGATATGGGCTTCGCGGGTTTCGCCGCCGAGGAAGAGCTCGAGGTGGTAGTCGTCGACGGCGCGCTCGCGAATCATCACGCCCAGGGGCAAGTGACAGCCGCCTTCGAGCGCGGCCAGGATCTGGCGTTCCCCGGCGGTACAGGCGGCGGTGACCTCGTGGTGGAAGAAGCCCAGGTCGATGGGGTCGTCCTCGCGGACCTGCAGAGCCAGGGCGCCTTGACCGGGCGCTGGCACGAGTAGTGGGGGCACGGCTTGATAGGCGAAGACATCGTCGAGCGCGAGACTGAGGCGATTGATCCCGGCGGCTGCCAACACGATCACCTCGGCGTCGCCCTGGCGCAGCTTGTCCAGACGGGTCGGCACGTTGCCGCGCAGGGGGACGAAGCTGGCGCTGGGATAGACATGGCTCAGAGCCGCGACCCGGCGCGTGGAGCTGGTGCCGATGACCTTGCCGTCGAGATCGGGATAGCCGTCCGCACGCCAGTGGAAGGGCTGCGTGGAGATCAGCAGGTCATAGGGGTTCTCGCGTTGGGTGACCGCGGCGATGCGCAGACCGGCGACGCCGGCGGTGGGCAAGTCCTTGAGGCAGTGGACGGCGAGATCGATCTCGCGATTGTGGAGCTCGTCCTCGATCTCCTTGGTAAAAAAGCCCTTGCCCTCGATCTTGTCGAAGCGATCCTGGACCAAGTCGCCCTTCGTCTTGATGATCCGCACCGAATTCTCGATGCCGCGGCGGTTGAGCTCCTCGGCCACCCAGTGGGCCTGGACCAGCGCAAGCTTGCTTCCTCTCGTTCCAATGGTAATCATAGATCCGCCTCGTCTCTGCTCTGACTTCCTTCATTCTAGCCGGTTCTGCGGAGGGTCGCAATTTTTTGTAGCACGCGAAAAGAAGACCCCGGCCTGCCCTGTTCAGAAGTCGGCCCTTCGTCCGCACAAGCTTGCATCTTGTGCTACAGCGCCAGCGGGACCGTTGCGGCTTAGATTAGGAGACTTGCGCGTTAGCCTTCGCGTGAGGTCGGGCCGATTTTGCGGGTGAGGTCGTGGATGATGTCCTCGGCCAGCATGCTGTAATCGGGGTGGTGCGCCGACCAGTGGTCGCCCGCCAGGGCGTGGCGCAGACAGGCTTGTAGGACGGCGTCCTTCATCGACAAGCCCTGGGCCATCAGCGAGCCGATCATGCCGCTGAGCACATCGCCGCTGCCGGCCACCGCCAGGGCCGGTCCGCCGGGTCCACAAATGGTGACCTCGCCCTCCGGCGACCGGATCAGGGTGCGGTAGCCCTTGAGCAGGATCCAGCCACCTGGGTAGCGCTCGCCCAGGCGCTGCAAGGCGCCCAGCCGATCCTGTTGAATCTCGCGGGCCAGGCAGTCGAGCAACTCCGCCGCTTCACCCGGATGAGGCGTCATGACCCACTCGCCGCCGAGACAGGAAGGCTGCTGGCGCTTCAGGTAGTGGATCGCGTCCGCATCCCAAACAACCCGCTCGCGCTCGAGATTGAGCCGGCGCACATGGGCAAACGCCTCGTCCGAGCGCGACAATCCTGGTCCGATCACCAGCGCGTTATACTGGGGCTGGTAGTGGGCGATGTTCTCGACCATGACCGAGTCGTGATGGTAGCGGTTGCGGTTATTGGTGTAGACCCGCACCTTGCCGACGCCGAACCGCAATGCAGCCACGGCGGCCAAATTGGCAGCGCCCTCCATACCGGAAAAGCCGCCGAGAATAGCCAGCGTGCCAAACGAGCCCTTGTGGGTCACGGCGCCGCGCTGGGCACGGCGATAATCCTCAGCTTCGAGCAGGTGGTTCGGGTAGGAAGCGCCAGGCGGACGACGTATGCCGATGTCGGCAACTGTCACATGGCCGCAGAAGGTGCAGGCGGGGCTGACCACGTGGGCCAGCTTGAGGTGCTGAAAGGTCACGGTCCGTTTGGCGCGCACCGTCTCGCCCAGCAGTCGTCCGCTGTTGCCCGACAGGCCTGAGGGCAGGTCGACTGCGAAAATTGGGACCGGTGCGGCGTTCATGCGCATGACCAGGTCGCGCACGAACCCACCCAGCGGGCGATCGAGTCCTGTGCCAAACAGGGCGTCGACCAGCAGGGCGAAGGGCTCGGCGCTGAGAAAGCGATCATCCGCCGGGGCGATGGTGGCGCCGCTGGCCCTCAGGCGCTCGAAGTGTTGTGCCGCATCGCCGCCGAAAGGCCGGCCCGGCAAGGCCAAGAAGGTTTTCACCTGATAACCGCGCTCGCGGAGGATACGCGCGATCGCCAGGCCGTCGCCGCCGTTGTTGCCGCTGCCAGCAACCACCGCGACCGTCTGGTCTGGCGAGACCATCTCGACGATCGCCTCCGCGCAGGCCAGGGCTGCCCGCTCCATCAACTCAACGCCAGGCACACCCAGCGTGCCGATGGTATAGGCATCGGCGGCAGCCATTTGGTCAGAGGTGAAAATCGTGCGCATCGGCAACCTTCAGGGCTTGCCGAACAGCGGCTCGAGCCGATAGCTACCGCTTGCACTGATCTGGCTCTGGTAGTTGGGTTTGACCTCGGGCGGACCCTCGGGGAACGGGCTTTTGGGATCGGACTGAATGGTGAGGGCCCCGGCAATCGGCTTGCCGGCAAGTGCCGTCTTGAAACGAAAGGTAACGGGCAATTTGTAGCGCTTTTTGACGCTGGCGACCTTCTTGGCGTTGGGGTCTGTCGCCAAGGCGGGCTGGCGGGTGCGCTGCTCCTCGAAACTGCCGCTGCCGTCGAAGCTGTAGACGAAATCGCCGCTGACCTCGAGCTCGCCCTTGCCGTCCAGCTTGCCACTGGCGGTGAGGCGCAGATTGTCGATCATCTGTTCCTGGTTGCGAGTCGCAGTCGCCTGGAAAGGGACCTGCGTCTGTCGGCTCTCGGTGATTTGAACCAGGCGGCTGTCCTTGAGGCCTCTATTGAGGTAGGCCTCTTTCAATTGATGGTGACTCGAGTTGGTAACCAGATAATCGCCCTTGAAATGCTCTTGGGCCAGGGCGTGGGTATCGCCGACGGCGTCGATGTAGAACTCGATCGTCACCCTTAGGTCCACGGCCATACGGCCCTTCTCTTTGACGTATTCCGGACGGCCGTCCTCAGTCTTGACGGCGTTCATCGATTGCGTGAATTGTTCACCGCTGACGGTGAATTCGATCGAACCTTTCCAAAGCGCGCCAGGCAGCGGCTCCAGGCTGGGCTCCTGGGCCAGCCCGGCTAGGCAGATCCAACCAAAAATCATGGGCGCGATCAGTCTCATGGCAACCTCGGTCTGACCAGGCGTACGCGGATCATCATGATACCACGATCAGGGGACGACCCATACACCGACCGGACCGCTAACCAAGGCCTCAAGGAAATCCCGCGGTCTAGTAGCAGGAGCCCATCAGCGCTTCCTTAACATTCACCCGCCGCCCGGCGCAAGATTGCAGCTTGCGCTACAGCAGCTACAGCGCCTGTAGGACCTTTTAGCTTAGCTCTAGCAGGAGCCCATCAGCGCTTCCTTAACATTCACCGGCCGACCGGCGCAAGATTGCATCTTGCGCTACAGCAGCTACAGCGCCTGTAGGACCTTTTAGGCTATGAGCTAGCAAGAGCCCATGGGATGCTCCCGAAGTTACGCGCCTATGCTCTAGCAAGCGAAAAAAAAAGCCGACCCCGAGAGGCCGGCCTTTTTGACTGTGCGGAATCGGTTTAGCGTTTGGCGCCAGATGCGGGGGAGTTGTTGTCGTTGTTGGCGATGATGACGCCACCGGCGACGACAGATCCACCGACGATCGCAGCGGTCGTCGCTGTCATGCCGAGAATGGTGCCCGAACTAGCGGCTGCTGCACCGGCAGCAGCGCCAGCTGCGCCGGCTGCGCCACCTAGCCCGGCTGCCACGGCAACGGCGCCGCCTTTGATGGCCGCAGCGGCCATTTTAGAGTTGCGGAACACAGCCCAGGTATGGAACTGGTTATCCTTTTTTGCTTTCCAAGTAAACACGACATTGGGTCCGAGGTCCAGAATTTTCTTGACCGTTGCGTCGCCTTCGGCATACCACTTGTTCCACTTCGGATCCTTGTGCACCGAAGTGTACTCGTCCGTCAGGGAGTAAGAGCTTCCAAGGGCCTCGTGTACCCAAATCCCTTTGTTGTACTTGAAGACTTGACCGTCGATGTCCTTACTGTCGCCCTCGTTCTGGGCAAAGAGCGCACCAGAAACGATCAACATCAGGATAAATGACACGGTTCTCATTACAGCCCTCCGATAATTTTTTGGGGTTTTGAACATGGTAAATCAGCCTCGAGTGTGGGGCATAGCCACTTTATTCTAGTTCATTCGGCAGAAAATGCAAGTTGATAAGTAGATTGCTAAAAGAATCTCGAGGTATGAAATCGGGTGTTCGACACCATCCGCCGCTTTCCCCAGTCAGGGCAAGGGATTGCGCTCATTCTACGCGAGCCTGGCGCGCTAAAATAATCGCATTTCTGTGATAGATTTCACACCTGCCCCGCTTTCGGAATACTCCCCTTTTGGGCAGTCGTGCTAGAGTGGGTCGGGTCAGCGAGAGGGGGACTGCCATGGGGCGAATCAGGGTTCTACCCGACCAATTGGCCAATCAAATCGCGGCCGGCGAGGTCGTCGAACGGCCGGCATCGGCGCTCAAGGAACTGTTGGAGAACAGTTTCGACGCCGGCGCAACAGAGATCCGCGTCTACCTCGAGGCCGGCGGCAAACGCCGCATCCGGATCGAGGACAACGGCTCCGGCATGGACCGCGAAGACTGCCTGATGGCGCTCGAACGCCACGCCACCAGCAAGCTGACCCGCGCCGAGGACCTGTTCTCGATTCGCACGCTCGGTTTCCGCGGCGAAGCCCTGCCCTCGATCGCCTCGGTCTCCCGCTTCAGCCTCGAGAGTCGCAGCCGCGACCAGGACAGCGGTGTCAGGGTCGAGGTCGAAGGCTCGCGCCTGGTCAAGGTCAGCGACATCTCGCGCAATCCCGGCACGACCATCACCGTCGACCACCTCTTCTTCAATATCCCGGCCCGCAAGAAGTTTCTGCGCAGCACGGAGACGGAGCTGTCCTGGATGGTCAACCTCGTCACCCAGTACTCGATCGCGCACTTGGACAAACATTTCTACCTGGAACACGACGGCAAGGTGCTGCTCGACCTGACCCCGGTCAAGGAGCTTTCGGAGCGCATCTACCAGCACTTTGGCAAGAAAATGCTGGACCACTTGGTGCCCTTCGGGGCGACCCACGAGTGGCTCCAAGTCGAGGGCATGGCCTCAACCCCGGACTATTTCAAGACCAACCGCAACCACCAGTATCTCTTCGCCAACGGCCGCATGGTGCGCGACCGCGTGCTCGGCCACGCGATCACGGCCGCCTACCAAGGGTTCGGCGAGGGCGGCGTGCACCCGGTCATCTTCCTGTTCCTGAACCTGCCCTCGCGCGAGATCGACGTCAATGTCCACCCGGCCAAGACGGAGGTCAAGTTCATTCAGGCCGACGTAGTCCACGACCGAGTCCGCGACGCGATCCGCAAGGCACTGGTCGAACGCAAGCTGACCGTGCCCTACCGCTTCCGCGAAGGCAACCACCCCCATCCCTCGGCGCTGCCTCAAGGGGCCGGCGACCCCTGGCGGCGGCCCGGTGCGCTGCCTGCAGCCGGTAGTCGACCCGCCCCCTGGGCGCGCCAGCCCAGTCAGGCGCTACTGCCGGGTGCAGACCCGGTGGCTCAGAACCCACTGTTCCGCGATCCGCCCGCAGCCACCACGCCCTATGCCCAGTTCCTCGACCGTCAGCGCGCCACGAACCCGCAACCGCCCGAAACTCGCCCACCGCAAGCAGAGCCCCTGGCCGCGACCGAGCTCTCCCCCGTGACGCCGCCCGAGCACGCCCCCGAGGTCGACCTCTTCGCCGCCGATCCCACCCTCGCCATGCCCCGCATCATCGGCCAGTTCCGCGAGAGCTACATCCTCGCCGAGCAGGAGGGCGACCTCCTCTTGATCGACCAGCACGTCGCCCATGAGCGCATCCTCTACGACCAGATCTGCGCCGAGCTGGAAGCCGGCGAGGTCGAACGCCAAGCGCTGCTGGTGCCGATCACTGTCGAGTTGTCGCCCCAGCAGGCGGTGATGATGTCGCGTCTGCTGCCGGAGCTGCGCCGCTTCGGCTTCGACCTGGACGCCTTCGATGGCAATACCTATATGATACGCGAGGTGCCCGCGTCCCTGACGGGCGAGAACCTAGAGCGCATGGTGGTCGAATTGGTCGACCGGGTCCAGGGCACGCGCACGGACTCGCTGATGGAGGCGATCATCGACCATTTCGCAGCCACCAAGGCCTGTAAAGCGGCGGTCAAGATCAACATGCGCCTGACGCCCGAGAAGATGCGGCATCTGCTCGAGCGCCTCTGGTCCAGTTCCTCGCCGCTGTTCTGCCCCCACGGTCGACCGATCTTCCTGCGTTTCAAGAACGACGAGATCGAGCGCAACTTCCTGAGGCGCTGAGCGCTCAGGGCTCGCCGGGACGGCAGTTTGCACCGCGCTGGTAGCGCTGCAGATCGGCCTGGAGCCGGGCCGGGTCGACGGCCTCGGCCTGGGCGGCATGGATCGCCCGGCCCTGGATCTCGGCCGCCTTGTCGCACTGGCCCTGTTCCGCATAGGCCAGCGCCAGCGTCTCGAGGTGACGACTGCTCGGCATGACCGCGACGACCTGTTCAGCCAGGGCGACCGCCTTGGCGCCATCGCGCAGGCTGCGCACCGGGCAGGTCGCCAGCAGGCGCGCGTAAAGATGGACCAACCGGCCAAAATCGGGATGGCGGGCACAGCCGTTAGCCAGCGTCTCTGCGGCATCGGTGTAACGGCCCGCGTTGAGCAACAGACCGGCGACCTCCAACTGGACCTCCTCCAGATCTGGCTGGCTCTCGGCCACGGCCTGGAACAACGGCAGCGCGCGGGCATAGTTCTGGTCGGCCTTGTAGAGCTGGGCCAGGAACAGCTGGGCCTGGGCATCGGGCCCCTTGCTCAGCAAGCGCTCCAGGTAGGCGATCGCCGCGGCGTGGTCGGCATCCTTGGCCAAGAGCACGCCAAGATTGAACAGGGCTGGAGCGTTGTCGGGATCGATCGCCAGCGCCAAGCGAAACTGTTCGATCGCCTCCGTCGGTTGGTTCAGGCGGATCAGGGCCGCGCCCAGATTGACATGGCCGGCGAGGCTGTCGGGGTTGGCCTCGATCGCCTTGCGCAGCAGCGTGGCGGCGCCCTGATAGTCACCGGCGCCGAAGGCGGTCTTGCCCTGGCTGAGAAAGAGCAACTCGCTGGAGTTGGCCGCGGCCACACGGGCGAACAACGGGTCGGGCATGGCCGGTCCGACTTTGCCCGCCGCAGCCAGGAAAGCGCGCGCCCGCTCCTGGTCGCCCAGGCGCTGGTAGGCGCTGCCGATCAAGAAGTTGAGGCGATCCGCCTTGGGTTGGAGCTCAAGCGCCTTGGTGAAGTGGCCCAGTGCTTCCTGCCAGTGCTCGCGAGCCATGGCGACCCGACCCAGCCCCGCGTGACAGGCCGCGACCTCCGGCGCGCGCTCCAGCGCTTTTTGGAAATGGCTGGCCGCCTCGTCCAGATTCAACGCTGTCAAGGCGATCTCGCCGAGGTGGTACCAGACCGGCGCGTAATCCGGCCGCAACGCGGCGAATCGCTGGAAGTAGGCCCTGGCCGCGTCGGCCTCGCTGTGGTCGATTTTGAGCCGGCCGAGCAAGTAGAGCGAGCTGGTGCGCTGGGGGTTGAGGGTCAGCGCATTGCGGTAGCAGACGGCGGCCGCTTCGATCAGGTCATAAGCGTGATAGGCCTCGGCCAGGTTGGCGTAGGCCTCTTGCGCTTCGTCGCGGTCCTTGTGTGCCAAGGCCGTCACCAGGGCCTCCTGAGCCTGGCTCAACTGGGCGACGACGGCGGGGTCGAGGCGCTGCAGGTCCGGCGTGTCGAACGGGATCAGCTCCGGTTCCAGTGCTTCGCCAGAAATCAGTTGTGCGCTCAGCATACACAGCAACAAAAGCGTCATCGCTCACTCCAGGTCACGGTCAGGTAGCGGTCGATCGGGCCTGTCGGCAGGGTGCGTTTGCCGCCATCGGGCCAGAGTATCTCGATATGGTGGAAGCTGGTGGCCTTGCCGAGCCCAAACAGGACGCGGGGGTCGCTGGCGCTCAGGTAACTGCCGCTGGGATCGACCCGGCGCAGCAGCGGCGCGGCGCCGGCGCTAGGCCAGAGCTTGACCAGGGCACCGATCGCGTCGCGCTTGCCGTCGCGCGCAAGCACGCGCAGGCCCAGCCAGTGAGCGCCGGTCGCGGCCCGATTGAGGAAGACGCGGGCGGGTCCGAGGTTGTTGGTCATGGCTAGGTCGCAGGCGCCGTCGTTGTCCAGGTCGCCAAAGGCGGCGCCACGGCTGACCTCGAGTGCCCGCAGGCTCGGCCCGGCCAGTTGAGAGATGTCCTTGAAACGGGCCTTGCCGTCGTTGACAAACAGCTGGTTGGCCTGCTTGAGCGGGAAGTTGTCGCCCTTCTTGGCCTGGTCGAGCAAGGTGCGCACCGCGCCGTTGAGGACCAGCAAGTCCAGGGTGCCGTTGTTCTCCAAATCGAAGAAGCGCGTGCCAAAGCCCGTCATCGGCAGACTCGGCAGGGCCAGTCCGGACTTGGTGGAGGCGTCTTCGAAGAAGCCGCCCTTGTTGAGGTAGAGCGTGTTGTGTTCTTTTTCCAGGTGGGTCAGGAAGATGTCCTCGCGGCCATCGCCGTCGGCGTCGCCGACCGTCACGCCCATGCCGGCCTCCGGCAGGCCCTCGCCGTTGACGGCGACACCGCTAAACAGGGCCGTCTCCTCGAGTGTGCCGTTGCCCTTGTTGCGCCAGAGATGGTTGGGGTCGCCGTCGTTGGCCACATAGAGGTCCAGGCGGCCATCACCATCGGCGTCGATCAGGGTCACGCCCAGGCCCGCGCCGGGGCTCGCCCCAGCCAACAGGCGCGAGCGGTCCTCAAAGCGGCCCTTGCCGAGATTCTTGAAGAGGCGATCGGCCTGGGCTGTGTAGGCGTCCGGGCCACAGTAGTCCAGCTGGGTGTTGCCGGCATAGCAGCGCGGGCTCTTGTCCTTGGGGAAGACGACGTAGTGGGCCACGTAGAGGTCCAACAGGCCGTCGCCGTCCAGGTCGACAAAGGCCGCGCTGGTGGCGGCGCCGGCGTCGGCCGTGCCCGAGCTGACCGTGATGTCGCGGAACTTGCCGCCGCCCTCGTTGTGCCAGAGCCGGTTGCCGTCGAGGTTGGTGACGTAGAGGTCGATCAGACCGTCGTTGTCGATATCGCCACAGGCCACGCCCATGCCGAAACCGTCCTCCTGGATACCCGCCGCGGCGGTGACGTCGACAAAGCGCACGACGCCCTTGACCAGGTCATTGCGGTAGAGCCGATCGCTGGCTTGGTCCGGCTTTGGATCGATCGGCGGCTTGCTGGTATAGCCGGGGTAGCGGGCGCCCTGGACAATGTAGAGGTCGAGGTCGCCATCATTGTCGAAATCGAACAGAGCCAAGCCCGAACCCATGATCTCCGGCAGCAGGTACTCACCTGTGCGGCCGTTCCAGTGCGTGAACTTCACACCGCTCTCGGCCGTGATCTCCCGAAAAACCGGATTGGGTAGGTTCTGGCAAAGCAGCAACAGCGCGAACAGGGTCATGGCGCCCCCGGATGGGCCAGCACGCTCCTGCCGTCGAACTGGGTCGTGCTCTTGATGCCGAGCAGGTCGAGCAAAGTCGGCATCAGGTCGGCCATGTAGGGCGAGCTGTCGTCCAGTTTCTGGTTGGAGAACAGCACGCCGTTGACCAGCGGCGGGTAGACCGAGCAGTGGTCGCCGCTCCAGAGCCGGTCGTTGTCGTCGTTGACGTTGCGGGCGATGCCGCCGAGGCTGTCCTGCCAGCCGACCCGATAGCCGTCGTTGTTGGAGGGGATCAGGTCGGGGATTAGGTTGGGGTCGTATTGGCCATAGACCTCGTCGCGGGTCCAGACGTAGGCGACAGGCTTCTCGCCGGTGTCGGGGTCGACGTAGTCGGTCAGCTTCTGGCGCAGCTCGGCGACCAGGGCCTCGTATTCGGCGCCGGGCTTAACGACGCCCTTGCCCTCGCGGCCCTCGAGGTTGATGTAGAGCTGGCCCAGGCCCAGGGCGTAGGCCCGGGTCTTGCTCCAGTCGACATTGACAAAGAAGTCGCCTTGGTCGAACAGCGTCTCCAGGTCGACATCCGTCGTCTCCGGCCCGCTCAGGGTCATGTAGCCATTGCGCACCAGCCAGGTGTTGTAGTTCATCGTGCGGCGGAAACTGGCAAAACCGTGGTCGGAGAGCACGAACAGGCGCGTGCCGGGCGGCATGCGTTTCTGGGTTTCGCCGACGATCGCGTCCATGCGCTGGTAGGTCTCCAGGATCGAGCCGCCCCACTGGGCCGCCTTCTCTGCGTCGTAGAGCGGATGCTTGGGGTCGAAGTAGCGCCACATCAAGTGCTGGACCCGGTCGGGGAATTCGAAGTAGTGGATCAGCACGTCCCAATCGGTTTCTGCCAGCGCGCCGTTGAGCATTTTCTGGTACTGGTCGACCGTGAACCAGGTGTCCTCGAAGAAGACCTTTTCGTCGATCGTGCCCTCGGCAATCGACCAGGTATCGATCGCCCAGCCCAGCGTCTTGAACAGGCCGTAGTCCTCGCAGAGCTCGCCGGCAAAGGACTTGGGCGCGGTGATGTCGACCACCGGCGGCAGGTTGCGGGGGTCGAAAACGATCGGCGAGAGGTAGAGACGGACCTCGTGTTCCAGCTCCATCAGGCGGAAACGACCGATGCCGTGCATCTTGACCAGGGCGTTGAACGGGAACGTGAAGGAGACCCACTCGCTCCACTCGCCGACCTTGAGGTCCAGCTGGTTGCCGGAGGTCTCGATGTGCAGCGAGCTGCGGTCCTCGGCGACCGTCAAGTTCATGGGGATCGTGATGTAGGGCGGGCCCTCGGGGAACAGCTTGTTAGGCGGGCCCTTGATCTCCGTCGCCAGCTTGCCCTTGTTGTCTTCCAGGTGAACGACCTCGACGGAAAACTCGCCGCCGCTCTTGGGCTCGAAGAACAGTTCGGAGGTGAAGTAAAAGGGCTTGCCGATCCGCAGCGAGATATCGGGCGTGCCCAGACCGCTCAGCAGTTTGCCGTGTTCAAAGGGTTCAGGCGGGAAGGTGACCGGCATGCGCATCACCCGCACGGACTTGCCGGCATCGGCGAGCGCTTCCCAGACCGTCTGGCCTTGCTGGCGGTTGACCGCTAGCGGCCGCTGCGTCGGCACCAGGCGGTCGGCGGCGACGTAGACCGCCAAGAAACTGAGGCCACCGAGGACCGCCATGGCGATCAGCCTCTGTTTGAGCGGCCGGCCGAACAGGCGCAAGCCGACAAAAGTCAGCAACATAACCAGGACCATGGCGATCGCGCCGAAGATCAGCGGGTTGTTTTTGCCGAACAACATCGGCACGGTTTCCGTGTCGAAGGCGGCGAAGCTGGGTCGGTAGGTCTTGGGGTCGCGACGCAGGAAGTCGAAGATCTGGTGGCGGCCGGGATTGAGGCCGGTGGCAAAGGTCGACCAGGAGACCGGCGTCTGGGAGGGCACCGTCGAGCGCAGCGGGCGGAAACTGCCTTCCTCGCGCAGTTTGGCCAGATTGGGGAGCTTGCCCTCGTCCATCCACTGCTCTGTCAGTTTGGCGTCGACGCCGTCGAAGCCGAGCACCACGACCTTATCCTGGTCGGCGGCCAGGGCCATGCCGAGACTAGCGAGACAGAGGCAAGCGAAGAGTGTGAAGCGCATAAAACACCCCGATTCGAGCTGCGACGGGGCCGTTGGCCGAACCGCCAAGCGGTCATTCTCGCACGGTGAGCCAGCTGTCACAAGGTTTTGAGGTCATTTTCCCCGGCTGCGACCAAAGTGGCGCTGCTCGATGGCACGGGGTCGGGTGGTTCGGATGGGTGCGGCGCATTGGCGCGCCGTCTGTGGGCGCCAGGCCGCGCCAGGCCACACGAGGGCGGCCTGCAGGCTGGTTCGTCGGGGGCGCGAGCTCTGCTTCGCGGTGACCGCAGGGTACCTGCTGCGGTCGCGCTGTCAGTGGTTAGGGTGAGGTCCGGCTGGGCTGATCAGGCCGCCGGGTTGGAGACGCGGGCGCGGCTCAGGCGGGCACCTGGTCGCGGTCCCTGGGTTGGCTGGGTTGGCCGGCGGTTTCGGTCGTCGGTGTCGCTCTGGCATAGCGGACGCCGTACTTGACCATCTCCGCGCGGCGCAGCTCCGGCGGCAGTTCGTGGAACAGGCCGGCCAGGCGCTTGCGCAGCACCGTCAGCAGGCGTTGACCTTGCGCGCTGGCAGCACGCGCGGCGGATTCGGCCTGCTTCTGGGCCACGCAAGCGTCCAGGTAGGTCTGGTGCGTGGTCAGGGCACTGGCCAGCGACGCCGCAACCTGCTCAGCCGAAGGGCTGCTGGGCGGAGGCGTCGTGAAGGCTGCCGAGCTCGCGGCCAGCCTGGCCGCCGTGGCCGCACCGGCCTCGGCGATCTGGCGCGCCTGCTCGTACCAGCGCGTGCTCAGGGTACTGTCCTCCGGCAATGCCTGCTTGAGGTTGAAGGCCTCCAGCCAGGTCTGCGCGGCCGGATCCCGTTTGGCCGTGCGCCGCAGGTTCTGGTGGAAGTCGCGCACGGAGCGGATCATGGTACCGCCCTGGTCGCGACGCTCGGCGGCGGCGCGGCGCTTGGCGGTCTTGGCCTGATCCAGGTTCGTGACGGCCGCGCGGAGCGCCGCCTCGGCCTGGCTCAGGCGTTGGTGGAAGGTTTCGTCAAGCAGCGGCTCAGGCTGCTGCTCGAGTTGGGAAAGCGCCATGATGAGGTCACTCATCGTAGCGAAGGCACTCACGGAGTGTGCGAGTTTCATAGGTCACCTCTAGGGGTCAAGATAAAGGGTCTCAAACAAGACCCTCTATATAGTAATGCCGAAATCGAACTCGAAATTTGCTGACGGATTTTTCGCATCTGACCACCGTATGCCTAGTTAGTTGTTTATTACCAGAAGGATAAGAACCAAAAAAATATTTTTTGGAGCCTCTTCCAAAAAACCCTGCAAAAACCCGCGCGAACAAAAATCCCCCCCCTTTTGGCACTCGCTGGAGCCGTACTCCAGTTGGACGTTGCGGAAGAAGAGGTGGGTCGTGCCCAGGGCTTCGAGCTGCGAGGACTCGTAAAGGCCCGGCGTCTGCGAGCTGAAACGTCCGCGGCCCTGGGCGTCGAGCGGCATGTTCTGGCCATTGAAGGCGGCGGTGATCGACGCGATGCTACCGCTGTCCTGGCGGCATCGCTACCTCTAGCACACTTTTGGCTCTAATGGGAACTCCCAGTTAAAGAACGGATATATATTCTCAAGTTCGGTAGCAATTGCCTTTTTCCTTTCCAGAAATTCCACAGCCAGGTCATCCTTTTTTTTATGGGCGAGACAGAGTCGTCTTTTTAAGTAGTAGTAAAAACATGTCCACTTAAGAATTCCCGCTATTTTTAATCCGAGAATATTTTTTTCTTGAACAATTCTATTAGGCGCTAAAAAACCTTGCACCCAAAGTTGCAAGAAAGGCCAGTCACTATATTCAATGATGTTACGCCAATTATCTGTGGATTCAAGTTCTTCTATTAGAGATATCAATGCTTCGACACTATCGTTTTTAACAGAACCAATTATTCGCCTCACTCTTGTATCGACATCGTTCCATCTACCATTAAAAGCCAGATCTCCTAGAAGTCTCTCCTGTTCCAAGAAATACATTGCTATTCGCTCTATCATGCTTGGTTGAGCAAAAAAGTGCACCTGCTCGTTCCCGTACAAACCTGTTCCGAATTGATCATACCTCCATCCTGAGTGTTTTTTGAGTAACCGCGACAAAGCGCGTGACTCCTTAGCTGACAGCAAGTCGTGGACACCGTTGGTATGAATTTTTAATTTTTGGTACAAACCTAGATTGAAGAAGTCCATGCCTCTAGGTGCAGAAATGTAGCAGTGGGCCAAGTTGAACCCGGGTATGTTATTGAATGCAAATACCATTGCATCATTTTCTTGGTAACGCCCCTTTCTGGTACGTGCAAGGAATTCGAAATTCTTGCACTCATAAAACTTCACAATTACCTCCAACTTGGAAAGGGTGGCTTTCCACCAATAAATAAATTTGACTCCTTTTCAAATGTAGAGTCAAAGCTTTTGTAAATGGGATGCTTGAGCCAACCATATTTTCCGTAGAACATTTTCAACAGCACCACAATCCGTCCCCTTCCAAATGGCGTGCTGGCAAATGCCTTTATTGGATCCCTTTGTCCTGGACTAAACAGGGTCAAGTGAGGCTTCAAGCGCCGGATCATGATTCTTCCGATCT
>CAYRFM010000038.1:0-68746 GCA_964423555.1 uncultured Holophagae bacterium
TTGGTCCCTGTCGTTAGGACAATCGCCTCTCGTCCACAATTTTTGGTCCCTGTCGTTAGGACAATCGCCTCTCGTCCACAATTTTTGGTCTCTGTCGTTAGGACAATCGCTTCTCGCCCACAATTTTGGGTCCCTGTCGTTAAGCAGCCCGCACAGAAGGGAGGATTTTAACCACGGAAAACACGGAGCACACGGAAAAGCATGTGGCGCCTTTTGGACCATACGCGTATCTATGTTCCTTTCCCGGAGCGAGTTATGGGACCTCGCTTTCGCCAGAATACCGTGGCCAAACGTTCCCTGCTACAATGGGGTCGGCCCGCAGGGCGAACTCAAAGGAACGGTGAAGCAGCATGAGCCAGGATCCCGGCCTCCGCATGGACGAACTGATCGAGACCATCGAGTACCATCGGCGCAAGTACTACCTGGAGGACGCGCCCGTCATCGCCGACGCCGAGTACGACCTACTCGAGCGCGAGCTGCTGGTCCTCGAGGCCGCCCATCCGCAACTGGTGCGACCTTACTCGACCTCCTTCCGCGTCGGCGGTGGCATCGCCGAAGACCACCCGACCGTTGAACACTCGCGACCGATGCTGAGCCTGGAGAATGCCTACACCCACGACGATCTGGCCCGATTCTTCGAGCACACCCGCACGTCGGGCCATCACGACCTGGCTTACGCGGCAGAGCTCAAGATCGACGGCCTCTCCCTGGCCGTTGTCTACCAACACGGCCAGCTCAGCCGCGCCGTCACTCGCGGCGACGGCCGCCAGGGCGAGGATGTGACTCTCAATGCCAAGACCATTCGCGACCTTCCCCTGTGGGTGCCCGCTTGGCGCGACGTGCCTCAGATGGAAGTGCGCGGCGAGGTCTACATCGACCGCCGCCACTTCGAACGCATCAACGCCGAACGCCTGGCCGACGGCCAGAACCTCTTCGCCAACCCCCGCAACGCCGCCGCCGGCTCGCTGCGCATGATGGACAGCGGCGAGGTCGCCAAGCGCGGCCTGCGCATGTTCGTCTACCAGGCCTTTGGGCCCGCCCTGCCCGAAGGCGGCAGTCATTTGGCCGGCCTGCGGCGCCTGGCCGAGCTGGGCTTCCCCATCAACCCCAACAACACCCTGGTCCACAACCAGGACGAGTTGCTGGCCCTGATCGAGCGCTGGAGCGCGATTCGCGACCAATTGACCTACGAGACCGACGGCGTCGTCGTCAAGGTCGACCAGTCCGCTTACTACGACGACATCGGCTACACCGCCAAGTTCCCCAAATGGGCCGTCGCCTACAAATTCGCCGCCGAACAGGCCACCAGCCAGATGCGGAACATCGAGGTCCAGGTCGGCCGTACCGGCGTGCTGACCCCCGTCGCCGTCTTCGAGCCCGTCCAGTTGGCCGGCACGACCGTGACCCGCGCAACCCTCCATAATTTCGACGAGATCGCCAAGAAGGACATCCGCATTGGCGACTGGGTCTTCATCGAGAAGGGCGGCGACATCATCCCCAAAGTCGTCAGCGTCATCCTCGAGAAACGGAACGGCAGCGAAACCGCCATTGCCGCGCCTACCTGTTGTCCGCGCTGCGGCGGTCCGACCTTCCAGGAAGTCGACGAGGTTGCCGTGCGCTGCGCCAATTTGGCGTGCCCGGCCCAGCTCGAGCGGCGCATCACCCACTTTGCCTCCCGTGCCGCCATGGACATTCAAGGCCTGGGCCAGGAGCGGGTTCAGCAGCTCGTCGGCGCCGGGCTGATCACCGACCTGCCCTCGATCTACCGCCTGACCGGTCACCAACTGCTCAAACTCGAGCGCATGGCCGACAAATCGATGCGCAACCTCTTGGGCGAGATCGAGAAGTCAAAGGAGAAACCCTTCGCCAAGCTGCTGTTTGCCGTCGGCATCCCCATGGTCGGCGCCAAGGTCGCCGAGCTTCTGGTCGAGCGCTTTCACAGCTACGAGCGCCTCCGTCAGGCCTCCGCCGAGGAGGTGGCCTCGCTCCATGGCCTGGGCGCGAAGCTGGCCGAATCCCTGTGCCAACACCTCGCCATGCCCGGCTACCAGGAGATGTTCGCCGCGTTGGCCGAACTGGGCCTGACCCTCGACGACAGCGCCCGTTTCCAGGACGATACCGCCGGGGGCGAGACCGATAAGCCGCTGGCCGGCAAGACGGTCGTCATCACCGGCAGTTTCGTCAGCGGCGATCGCACCGAACTGACCGACCTGCTCAAGCGGCTGGGCGCCAACGTCACCGGCTCGGTCACCAAGAACACCGACCTGCTCGTCGCCGGCGAAAAAGCTGGTTCAAAACTTGCTAAAGCTCAGTCGCTAGGCGTAGAGATCGTCGACGAGGGTTGGTTAGCACAATGGAAAAAGCAGTAAATATGGTGGAGCCGTCCGCGGGGCAAGTGGTGATTGTCGAGGACGAGGAAGAGAGCCGCAAAGCAATGAGCTTGGCGTTGCGCAAGAAGAACTACCATGTGGAGGCCTTCGCCAACGGCGAGGACGCGCTGCGCTACATCCGCGCCAATGCCCAGGACATCGACCTGGTCATCACCGACCTGCGCATGGCCGGCATGGACGGGTTGACCGTCTGCCGCGAGACCAAGGAGGCCAACAAGGAGATCAGCGTCATCCTGGCCACCGCTTACGGCTCCGTCGAGACCGCCGTCCAGGCGATGAAACTCGGCGCCGACGACTATCTGACCAAGCCCGTCGATCTCTTCGAGTTTCGCGCCCGCGTTTCCAAGCTGATCCGCAACGCCTCGCTCAACCGCGAGGTCCAGCAGCTGCAGACGCGCCTGGACAAGCGCTTCGGCTTTGACCAGATCATCGGCAACAGCACGGCCATGGAGAAGATTTTCGAGAAGATCCGGGCCGTCGCCGCGACCAATGCCAACGTCCTGATCCTGGGCGAGAGCGGTACCGGCAAGGAACTGATCGCCAACGCCATTCACCAGCACTCCAAGATGCGGCCGCACCGCTTCCTGCCGATCAACTGCGCCGCGATTCCCGCGGAAATCCTCGAGAGCGAGCTGTTTGGCCACGAACGCGGCTCCTTCACCGGCGCCATCGCCCGCAAGATCGGCAAGTTCGAAATGGCCTCGCCGGGCACCATCTTCCTGGACGAGATCGGCGACATGAACCTCGACCTCCAGGTCAAGCTCCTGAGGGTCCTGGAGAACCGCGAGTTCATGAGGGTCGGCGGTTCCGAGCTGATCAAGCTCAATTCGCGTTTCGTCTTTGCGACCAACACGAACCTGGCTGAAATGGTCGCCAAGGGCGAGTTCCGCGAGGACCTTTACTACCGCATGAACGTCGTCACCCTCGAGATCCCGCCGCTGCGCGAGCGCAGCGAGGACATCCCCCAACTGGTCGCCCATTACATCACCGAGATCTGCCGCGAAAACGGTCGTCGTGAGCCACAGATCGCCGCCGACGTGATGCAGGTGCTGACCGCCTACACTTGGCCGGGCAACGTGCGCCAGCTCAAGAATGTCGTCGAGAACATGATCATCTTCACGCCGGGCGATCTGATCACCAAGGATGTCCTACCCGCCAACCTGACCAAGCGGCCCGAGCCGCCGCGCGGCTTCCAGGTCCCTGCCGGGATTACCATGGACGAGCTGGAACGCGAGGCCATCACCCAGACCCTCGACCGGGTCGGCGGCAACAAGACCCGTGCCGCGGAGCTGCTGGCGATTGGCCTGCGCACCCTGCAGCGCAAGCTCAAGGAATACGAGACCGGCGTCAAATGCGAGGACGGCGACGATTGAGGCGCCGCAGCGGCACCTGAACGCCGCTTCCGTGGAACTCAGGCGCGACCGGTCAGTTTCGCGAACTGATGCCTGAGCCAGGCCTGCCAGATGTCACCTCGTCTGTCGAGTTGGTATACCAGGACAGGCATCGCCAGGGTCGCCATGAGCGCCAAGCCGGCGAGCGGCGCGACCCCTACACCGAGGATTTCGCCAAGACTGGCAAAGTCGGAGGGGAGGCCGCCCTTGGCTTGCTCGTACTCGACTCGGAAGTCAGGATCGAAGGTCAGCTTCCAGAATTCGTTGAGCAAGTGAAACTCATTGAAAAAGCCGATGATGGCATACAGCGGAGGGTCCAAGGGGGTTTTGAAGTTCGTGCCACGCATGACCTGGTGCAGACAGTAGACGATGCTGATCAGCACGGTGAGGTGGCCGCCCGCGATCAATAACACCTGGGAAAGTGAGGTGAAGGCCATCACCAAATAGAGGCCGATGCAGAGACCGGCCCGGAGGTTGACCCCAGGCTCGTGCCGCTGTTTGGCAAAGGGCAGGTAGATCGACAGCGCGATCAACCCTACCAGCAGCGGACTTTGGGAGAAGGTCGGCGTTATGCCGCCGCCATTGATCAGGTCGAGGCTGGGGATGGCGGGTCGACCAAAGAGCCAGGCGAAGGCTGCGTGCCCCATTTCGTGAATCAGCACACTGAGAATGCCAAAGATCCAGCGCGGAAACACGCTGAAGCTGAGCACCAGGGCCATGCAGAAGCCGAGTGCCATCCAGCCCCATTTCTGCCTTTTGGTGGATGCTTGAGGTGATCCTAACCCGAGAGCGCGTTTCGATCCAGCCTCAGATCCCAGCATGTGCGCGAAATCGTAGCGATGGGCTTGCGCTGTCAAGGGCTCCGGCTCGTGGTGGATACTGGGCTGAGGCGGCGCCTCCCGCGGGTCGCGGGGTAGCGCTTCCAGCTCCGCCATGGGCACGCCCTCGACCCACTCGAAGGGGCTCTCCTGCTCGTGGGACAGCTGGACTTGGGACATCTGCCGTGGCGAGGGCGCAGCTCGATGGTCGGCCACGGGATCTCGGTAGCGGGCAAAGACGATGCCACAGCGCGGGCACTCCAGCGCCGTTGCCGACTGTTTGGGGAACTGGCACTTGGGACAAGTTTCGCTGGACATGCGCCTCCCGCTCGCGCTGTCAGAATTTGGTGGGCGCCGTCGCGTTGGCCGCGAAAGCGGGCGGCAACGGCAGACACCATGCTAGAATAACAGCAGCTTTCATTCCCACCAGAGGTATTTATGAGTCATTCCCAAGTACGCGGCATGTTGACGTTGACAAGATTGCGCGAGTTGGTCAGCCAGGGCGAAATCGAAACGATCGTCACCGTTTTCCCCGATCTCTACGGTCGCCTGATGGGCAAGCGCATCATGCCCGAATACTTCCTCGAGCACATCGCCGAGGAGGGCATGCACGCCTGCAATTACCTGCTGACGGTCGACATGAACATGGAGCCCGTACCCGGTTACCGCTACGCCAACTGGCAACAGGGCTACGGCGACTTCCACTGTGTGCCCGACATGAGCACCCTGCGCCGGGCCACTTGGCTGGACAAGTCGGCCCTCGTGATCTGCGATATCCACGACCCCCAGAGCCACGAGCGCGTCGACCTGGCCCCGCGCGGCCTCTTGCGCCAACAGGTCGACCGCGCCGCCAAACAGGGCTACCTGGCCCTGGGTGCCAGCGAGCTCGAGTATTACATCTTCGAGAACGGCTACAAGGATGCCCGCGAGCGCGATTACCACCGCCTGACCCCGGTCTCCGGCTATATCGAGGACTACCACATCCTTCAGTGCACCCGCGAGGAGGCCCTCAACGGCGCCGCTCGCCGCCATCTCGAGAACAGCGGCGTACCTGTCGAGTTCAGCAAGGGCGAGTGGGGGCCGGGTCAGCACGAACTCAACATTCGCTACACCGATCTGCTGGCCATGGCCGACCGCCACATGGTTTACAAGCAGTGCTTCAAGGAATTGGCCGACAAGCTGGGCCAGTCGGTGACGTTCATGGCCAAGTACCGCGAGGACCTGGCCGGCTCCAGCTGCCATATGCACGTCAGTCTCTGGGACAGCGAGGGCAAGAAACCCATGTTCCCCGGAAAGCACAGCCTGGCCTCGATCCAGTGTTCCGACCAGTTCCGCTGGTTCCTGGGTGGCTGGATGAAGCACGCCCGCGAGTTGATGCCGTTTTATGCCCCGACCGTCAACAGCTACAAGCGCTTCAAGGCCGGCAGTTGGGCGCCGACCGCGGTTGCCTGGAGCTTCGACAACCGCACCGCCGGGTTCCGCGTCGTCGGCGCGGGTCCCTCTCTGCGCATCGAGAGCCGCATCGCCGGCGCCGACGTCAACCCCTACCTGGGCTACGCGGCCGTGCTGGCCAGTGGCCTGGACGGCATCCGCCACAAGATCGAGCCGCCGCCGATGTTCGAGGGTGACGTTTACGCCGCTGCCGAGCTGCCGCGCGTACCCACGACGTTCCCCGAGGCGATCGAGGCCTTTGCCAGCAGCACCTTCGCCCGCGAGGCCTTCGGTGACGCGGTGGTCGAGCACTACACCCACTTCTTCCGCACCGAATGGGCCGCCTACGCCAACGCCGTCACCGATTGGGAGCGCCGCCGCTACTTCGAGCAAATTTGACAGACCGAAAGCGAATCCAATTGAGCAAGAGCGTCGTTACTTCAAACGAATCGGATAACGATTTCGGTTGAAAGATAAATTAGATGGATCAATTGACGAATTGTATCGTATTATATTCTTGTATAACAGGAGGTCTGTATGTACGAAACATCGCTTCGAAAAGTAGGTGGTTCCACCATGCTCACCGTTCCGCCAGCCGTGCTCAACACGATGGTGTTAGGTCCAGGATCCAGAGTTGGTCTGGCTGTGGATAACGGCCGCCTGATCGTAGAACCGGTAACTCGTCCACGTTATTCGCTCGAAGAGCTCATCGCCCAATGCGATCCATCTGCGGCCCCACCCGCTGAGGATCAAGCGTGGCTCCAAGCTAAACCCGTAGGCAACGAGTTGATTTGATGGATCGGGGTGAGATCTGGTGGGTCGACCTTGAGCCGACCCTGGGGCATGAACAAAGGGGTACGCGCCCTGTCCTGATCGTATCTCCAACGCCGTTCAATCGCCTGACTCGGACCCCCATCGTCCTGCCGATCACCAACGGAGGCGATTTTGCCAGCAGGCAGGGATTCGTGGTTCCCTTGACAGGCACTCGGACGACGGGCGTGATCCGGTGCGATCAACCTCGGGCGCTCGACCTTCACGCCCGGCAAGGCAGGTGCGTGGAAACAGTGCCGCAACGCATCATAGATGACGTGCTTGCCAGGCTGGCCACCCTCCTGGAATAGAGACCTGGGAGAGCGGCCGTTGCCGAGGACCTTCGAAGCTCATACATGCGCCTGTCAAAGGCCCTAGGGTTTGGCCGGTTCTATTTAGCCAGCAGCACGGTCGCGCGCGTGGCCATCCATTCGCGCAAGCTGGCGATGGCCAGGTCGATGCGCCAGGTCGATGGCTCGCGCGGGCCGACAAAGTTGCTAATCGCTCGCAGCTGATAGCATTTCACGCCGGCCGCAGCGCAGGCCATGGCGACGGCCGCGCCCTCCATGTTCTCGGCCACGACCTCGAACTGGCGGCGCAGCTGAGCCGCGGTCTCCGCATCGGTCGTGATCGTCGAGCGCGTCGCAAACGGGCCCGAGCGGATGTTGGGGTCCAGCGCGCGCAAGCTGTAGCGGCAGGTCAGGTCGACGCCACCGGCGGTGGCCATCGCCAGGTTCATCTCGTCGAGCGTCTGGAACCCGCCCGCGTCCTGGTAGCCCAGGTCGGCAAAAACCTCGCCGCTGGCCTGGACCAGGTCGCCTACTTCCAGGCCGGTCCCGCGCATCGCGCCGGCGATGCCGAGCAGCAGGACGCGCTCGACGTCACCATGGGCAAGCAACAGGCCGGTCGTCATCGCGGCCGCGGCCGGACCGATCCCGCAGAGCGCGAAGTCCAGGCCATCACAGCGGTAACGCGGGATACCCTGGGTACTCGGCCGCGGTTCGGCGTCGCCGAGCAGGCGACGCAATTCGACTTTGCTGGGGATCAGAATCAGTGTTTTCATTTGCCCGGTTGCTCCATCGGCAAGATAAAAGTGAAGGTCGAGCCCTTGCCGATCTCGCTCTCGACCTTGATGCCGCCCAGATGCAATTCCGCGATGCGCTGGGCGATTGGCAGGCCCAGACCGGTCCCGCCGCGTTTGGTGGAATAGAATTCTTTGAAAATATTGGGCAGTTCCTCGGCGGCGATGCCCGGCCCTTCGTCGGCCACCACCACCAGGATCTTGTCGCCGCCGGCCTTGCGAGTGGCGATGCGCAGCAACTGACCCTTCTGCGAGACCTGGATCCCGTTCTGGATCACGTTCAGCAAGGCCTGGCGCATGATGTTCTCGTCCATCGCCAGCAGCGGCAGGTCCTCGCTCAGCCGGAGTTGGACCTGTACGCCCAGGTCGCGCGACTCGGGCTCGAGGAACTGGACGATATCGCGCACCAGCTCGTTGATCTGGCCCGGCCGCTTAGCCAACTGGGTGGGCCGCGCGTAGGCAAGAAACGAGGAGACCAGGCGCTCCAGTCGGCGCACTTCGTTGCGCGTGCTGTCCAACATCTCGAGGATGTCCTGGTGCTCCTCGGCACCCATCTCCTCCAGTTCTTCCTGGATCAGTTGGACATTCATGTTCATGGAGTTGAGCGGGTTGCGAATCTCGTGCGCCAAACCGCTGGAAAGCGTGCCCACATAGGCCATCCGGTCGGCCTTGCGGGCCTCCTCTTGCAGCGACTGGCCGCGTTTGTAAGCATGGATCACATAGCCCAGTCCGGCGCACAGCAGCAAGAGGGAAACGCCGATGGCGATGCCGATCTTCTTGTTGAACTCGTGGCGCAGCGCCTCGACCTCGTGGCGCACGGCTTCCTCGTTGTACTCCAGGGCCAGGCGTTCACTGGCATCTTCGTCTGGCTTCTGGACCGGCATGTGGCGCAATTTGCCATTGACGTTGCGGAACCCCTGGTCGGGAGCGGGCTCGGTCTCTGGCCGGGGCTCCTGAGCGTCGAGGACGACCTGTCCGCGCAGGCTGCGGCGATGGAGAACGTTGCCAAAGCGGTCGAGCACGACGACGGCTTCGAAGACGGAGAGGCTGTGCAGACGCGGGGCCAAGCGCTCGGAGGCTTGGTAGGGGTTGTCGATGTCGCGCGCCTCTTGTTCCAGCAGGCTCTGCGCTTCGCTCAGACCGCTCCACAGGCGCTCGGTCACCAACTGCTCGGAGAGCACGCGGAGTCCGAGGAAACCAAAGGTGGCCAGGTTGGCAATAATCAGTAGGCTAAATGCCAAAATGGCCAGGACCATCGATCGCGTCATCGTCGGGGAACTCCGGTACTTGATGAGAACATCTCTGTTCTCAAGGCATTGCGCGTCGATCGTGGCGTTCTGAGCGAGCGCCGCCACGCCTCGACTTCCGCCGGAGCAAGTGTTGGGCCAAGATGGTGAGGGTTGGGCTGCCATGGAGTGCCTCAACTGCGGATACGAATGGCGACATTTTTGAGCTGGGTGTAGTGGCCCAGGGCGGCGAGCCCTTTCTCCCGTCCAAAACCGGAGAGTTTGGTGCCGCCAAACGGGGTTTCCTCACCACCGGCAAAGTACTCGTTGACGTAGATCTGGCCGCCGCGCAGGCCGCGAGCTAGACGCAGCGCGCGATCCAGATCGTGGGTGAAGATGCCGGCGACCAGGCCGTAGCGGGAACGGTTGGCCAGGGCCAGTGCCTCGGCCTCGTCGGCAAAGTTGAAAACGGCTAGGACCGGTCCGAAAATCTCCTCCTGGGCCAGGGCAGCGGCGGGATCGACACGGTCGAAGACGGTGGGACTGACGAAGTACCCGCGCGGCCGCGGCACGTCGCCGCCGTAACGAAGACGCGCACCGTCGGCCTGACCGGCGCGGATATGGCCTAAAACGCGCTGGTGGTGGACGGCCGAGACCAGCGGACCGAGGTCGGGGTTCTCGACGCCGGGCCCGATCCGCAGCGAGGCGGCGCGCTCGAGGATGCGCGCAAGCAGTGGCTCGGCGATGCCGCGCTCGACCAGGAGGCGGCTGCCGGCGGAGCAGACCTGGCCGCAGTTGGTGACAATCGCGCGCAGGGCCTCGGCCGCGGCCAGGTCCAAGTCGGCGTCGGCGAAGATCAGATGCGGGCTTTTGCCGCCAAGCTCGAGGACCAGGGGTTTGACATGCTCTGCCGCGCTGCGCATGATCTGGCGACCAGTGGCGACCGAGCCGGTGAAGGTGATGGCGTCGATGTCGGAATGGCCGACGAGCGTCTCGCCGACCTCGGGTCCGGTACCGGTGACGACGTTGTAAACGCCTGGCGGAAAACCTAGGCGCTCGAACAGCTCGGCCAATTTGAGGGCGGTCAGCGAGGTGAACTCGGAGGGCTTGACGATAGCCGTATTGCCGGCGGCGAGCGCCGGAGCGACACTGCGACCGACCATGTTGAGCGGCATATTCCAGGGCAGGATATGGACCGTTACCCCGATCGGCTCCCGCATGGTGAAGTCCAGGTAGTCCGGTCCCAGGGGGATCGTCTCGCCTTGAAGCTTGTCGGCAACGCCGGCATAGTATTCGAAATAGCGCGCCGTACCCAAGACCTCTTTGCGGGCCAGGGCCAAGGGTTTGCCGGCGTCGCGGGTCTCCAGTTCGGCATAGGCCTCGGCCTCGGCCTCGAGTGCCCGGGCCAAATCGTAGAGCAGGCGCGCGCGCTCCTTGGGCTTGAGGTGCGACCAGGGACCGCGCAGTCCGGCATTGGCGGCGGCGATCGCCGCCTCGGCATCGGCCGCGGACCCACGGGGGATGCGGCCGAAAACTTCCTCGCTGGCGGGGTCGACGACCTCTAGCCAGGCACCGTAGCGGGCCGGGCACCAGGCGCCGCCGAGGTACTGAAGCCAGTCGCGCATTGCCCCGTACCTAGCCCAACCGGTGAAGGTATTGGGCGAGTGTGGCGAGCAAGCGCGGCTCTTCGGTGTGGATAAAGAAGTGATCCCCAGGGAAGTGGTGCTCGCTGAAGGGGCCCGAGGTATAAGAGCGCCAGTCTTGAACGCCCTCTGCATTGGTATGCGGGTCGGCGGTGCTGGCAAAGGCAGCGATCGGACAGGAAACGCCGCGGCCTTCGCGATACGTGTAGGTGTCGGCCATGGTGAAGTCGGCTTTGAGCAGGGGCAACAGCAGGTCCATCAGTTCCTCGTGCTCGAGAACCTCATGGGGCGTGCCATTGAACTCGCGCAGCTTGGCCTTGAACTGCTCGTCCGGCAAATGGTAGATGGGTGGTTCGAGGGAGGGGAGACGAGGCCCCATCATCCCGGAAACGACCAGCAATGCGGGCGGCTGCCCGGCACGTTCGAGCTCGTGCGCCATTTCGAAGGCCAGGGCGGCCCCAAGACTGTGTCCAAAGAGCACGAAGGGTGCCTTAACGGTCCCCAAAAACTCGGGCAGCAGGCCCTGGATCGCCTCTTCCACGGAGAGGTAGCGCGGCTCGCGAAAGCGCGAGGCGCGGCCGGGTAGCTGGACTCCGCGGACATCGACATGGCCTGGCAAGGATTTGCCCCAGTCCTTATAGATCTGGGCGCTGCCCCCGGAGTAGGGAAAGCAGTAGAGCTGCAGCTTTGCGCCTGGGCGTTCCGTAAAGGAGCGAATCGCTGGTTGACTCGTAGTTGACATGGACCCCCCGCGTCGTTGAGTTCGGATTCATTGTACCCCGGCCACCCGCTCAGCCCAAGCCCGTTTCGCGTCGTAGACGCTTCGTCACACGAGGCTGATGGCAAGTTTGGCGCCGTCGAGGAGGGGCTTGTCGATGAGGCTACCCGCGCAACCTGACGAGGAACGGCCTGGTTTCTATGAGGCCTGAGTGCTAGAGTAGGGGACCGGAAACGAGGAGGTCGCCATGCTGCGCTACGAGCAAAATCAGGAGAGTTTCGTGGTCACCGAAGAGTTGCTTTATGCGCCCTCGGGACAGGGCGAGCACGTCTTCGCGCGGCTCCGCAAGCGGGGTATCTCGACCTTGACGATGAAGCGTCGCCTGGGCGAAACGCTCGGAATCGCCGCTGACCGCATCAGCCATGCCGGCATGAAGGACGCCCAGGCCACGGCCACTCAGTGGCTGTCCTGGCCCAAGTCGGCCCAGCGCGGCGAGCCACAATCGGGGGAGGGCTACGCGTTGCTCGAACTGACCCAGCACGAAAATGCCCTGCATCTGGGCCATGTGCGTGCCAATCACTTCGTGCTCACCCTCGAAGGCGACGGTCCCTTGCCAGCGCCGGAACGCCTGCGGGCGCCGTTTGCCAATTTCTACGGACGCCAGCGGTTCGGCCGCAAGCCGTTGCCCGACTTGGACACACTCTGGCGCCTGGCCCGCCGCTCGCGAGAGAATGTCAGCGTCCTGCAGAGCAAACTCTTCAACGCTTACCTGCGTCTGCGGCTCGAGCGCGCCGACCTCGGCCAACGGGAAGATGAGCTCTGGACGCAGAGCAATGGCAAGCGCTGCTTTGCCGCTGTCCCGGATGCCGAAATCGCCGATCGCTTCGCCCGTGGCGAGATCGCCCCCACCGGTCCACTGTTCGGCTATAAAGTCAAACTCAGCCCAGGCGAATTGGCCTTTCTCGACGAGAACGCCCTCTCGGTGGCGCGCTTTCGCAGCTTTGGCAAGCAGGCCTTGGGCGCCCGCCGCCCCCTGCTGGTCTGGCCGGAATTGGACGAACCGGTGTTCCTGGACGGCGCCGTCCAACTGGGCCTGCGTTTGCCCTCTGGGGCCTATGCCACCGTTTGGCTGACGCAGGTCTTCCTGCCCCACCTCTGCCAGCAAGGCGAATCGGCCTGGCCCGACTTCACCCACGCGGTCGATTTGCAGCCGGCCTAGCTCAGCGAGGCCCCTGAGCGCCGGGTTCTCGATTTTTTTTCGTCCACGATTGAACCTTTGCGGCACAGGCCGGGACTATCACCATGACACTCGCTAGATGCGGGTGGCAGGCGCGAAACCTTCCAACGACTGGTTTGTACGGTGAACAACCCCGCAGCGACAGAGGAGCACAGCTTGGAACACCGCTTCGACCGATCCGGCTACTACGTGGGTCAGGTCCTCTTCGACGATCTGCTGCTCGCGGACTTCAGCCTGAACGTTTGCAATGATCAGGGGCCGGATCAGGTCACGATCGACCTCGCCCGCCTCTGTCACCAAGGCCGTACCCTCGCTCACCACTTCGAGCTCGAGGCCAACGGCGACGCCCTATTTCTCCACCATGACCCCACCCGTTTTACCATCCAGGTCGCACGTCGCGAAGCCGATAGCTACCACCTGGTCTACCACAGCCGCAACCTCTGAAGCCCGAGCCTCACCCAGCGGGCCGACCGACACTCAATGTTACAGTTCCGTCTCTCACTGACAGGGGGCGCTCTTCGGGGCGTCCCTTTTTTTCATTTGGGCGGGAACTCTTCGCCCAGCACCCTGTTGCGGCCTTGGGCCTTGGCGCGATAAAGCAGCCTGTCTGCCAGTTGCAGCAAACTGGCCGGCGCCTGATCTTGCGTCGGTACGATGCTGGCGACGCCGATACTGACCGTCACAAAACCGCTGCTGGCATTTTCCTCATGGGGAATTTCGAGGGCAAGCACCGCGACCCTCATGGCCTCGGCCAGCTTGAGCGCACCCTCCAGGCGGGTGGCAGGCAAGATCGCACAGAACTCCTCGCCGCCATAGCGGCAGACCACGTCACACAGGCGTTGCGGCGTGGCGGCCAGGGCGCGCGCAACCTGCTTCAGGCACTCATCGCCAACCAGATGACCATAGCGGTCATTGAATTTTTTAAAACAGTCGATATCGGCCAGAATGAAAGACAGCGGCTCGTTGCCGCGACTTGAACGCGACCACTCGGTGGCGAGGATCTGGTCGAAGAGGCGGCGGTTGAACAAGCCCGTTAGGCCATCAAGGGTACTCAGCTCCTCCAGAGTGTCGCGGTGGCGCTTGAGCTCAATATGGTTGCGGACCCGCGCCCGCACGATCGGCGGCCGCACCGGCTTGGTGATGTAGTCGACCGCGCCAACCTCGAAGCCCTGGGCCTCGTCATCCATCTCGTCGCGGGCGGTCACGAAAATCACCGGGATCGAGGCCAGCTGGTCGTCTGCCTTGAGCATTCGGCAAACTTCGAAGCCCGAAAGGCCCGGCATCGTCACATCCAGCAGAATCAGGTCGGGGCTCAGCTCCCGCGCCATGCGGAGACCCTCCTCCCCCGAACTGGCAGTTAGGACATGGCATTGCGCAGACAGAATCCCTTTCATGATGAGCAAGTTGGGTGGCGAGTCGTCGACCACCAGAATACTCGCCTTCTCGTGAAGTCTTAAAAATTTGGTGTGGGGCATTCCCTTCCTCGTTGAGCCCAACTTTTGGGACAGGGATGATAATGAGCCTTTTCCGCCACGATGCGCTTCCTCCATTGTACGAAAGTTGATCGGACATGACCAGAAAACAGCACGCGGGGGATGATAATTCACCACCGGATCGCAGAGGCAAAGCCCCTTCAGACCGCACTTACGCGCGACAGGGAAGAGTCGCGACCTTCAGATCGTCCCGACCTGGACAAGAAGAACTCTGTCTGCGTGAGGCAGGACAATTGACTCGGTGTCTTTATTTAGGTAAGTTTGTCGGGAATGTGCACTGCCGGGACAATGGCTTGGTTCGGCTGGCGCGTCCACTGCTCGATGACGCGCACTTTCCGATGATTCCAATGAGGAGTAGGGCATGACCACTTATGTTTTTCCCGGACAGGGCGCCCAGAAGCTGGGCATGGGCAAGGAGCTGTTCGACGCCTACCCCGAGTTGGTCGTCCAGGCTGACGAAATCATGGGCACTTCCTTGCGGCGACTCTGCCTCGAGGATCCGGACAATGTCCTGAACCTGACTCAGTACACCCAACCGGCGCTGTTTGCCGTGAATGCCATGACCTACCTGCAGCGCATGGCTGCCCATGAAGAAGAGCCCAAATATCTCGCCGGCCACTCGCTGGGCGAGTTCAACGCCCTGTTCGCCGCTGGCGCGTTCGACTTCGCCACCGGCATGAAACTCGTCTGCAAGCGGGGCGAGTTGATGGCGATCGCCGGCGCGGGCGGCATGGCCGCAGTCATGAACATCGGCCTACAGGAAATCGAGCGCATTCTCGCCGAAAACGGCTTGGGCGCCATCGACGTCGCCAACTTCAACGCGCCCAGCCAAATTGTCGTCTCCGGGCCCAAGGAGGAGATCGAACGCGCCACCGGTCCTTTTGAGGACGCAGGCGCTCGATACGTCATCATCAAGGTCAACTCGGCTTTTCATTCACGCTACATGAAGCCCTCCCGCGATGCCTTTGCCGCTTTTCTCACCCAATTTGATTTCGATCCGTTGACGATCCCCGTCATCTCCAATGTGCGCGCCCGCCCCTACCGCGCCGACGAGGTCAAGACGCTGTTGGCCAATCAGATCAACAACTCCGTCAACTGGGTCGACTCGATCCGCTACTTGATGGGCAAGGGCGAGACCGAATTCGTCGAGTGCGGACCAGGCAAAGTCCTGACTGGGTTGATCCGCAAGATCCGCCAGGAAACCGATCCTTTGGTCGAGCCGGACGAAGGTCCACCGGCCAACACTGTCGACACGGTCTCTAACACACCCGTCCCGCCCGAGCGCTCAGCACCGCCGCCAGCTTATCAGGGCGTGCGCGGCGTCGACCCTAAATCGCTCGGCCATCCGGCCTTCCGCGAGGCCCATGGCCTCAAGTACGCCTACATGGCCTGCGCGATCGAACAGGGCGTCAGCTCTGTCGAAACGGTGGTCGCCCTGGGCAAGGCCTCCTTGCTCGGCTTCTACGGCGCGGGCGGCCTCGCGCTCTCGCGGATTGAGGCTGACCTGGCCATGATCCAGGACCGCCTTGGCCACGGGGAACCGTTTGGGGTCGGCGTGCTGAGCCAGATCAGCAGACCCGAACAGGAAGCGCAGGCCTTGGCCCTGTGCCTTAAATACGGTGTCCGTGTCGTCGAGGCGGCAAACTACCTTCAGCTCACGCCGAGCCTGGTCGCCTACCGCCTCAAGGGCCTGCACCGCGACAGCCATGGTCGGCTGGTGGCGCCCAACCGCATCGTCGCCCGCGTCTCTCGGCCCGAGATCGCTCAGCTCTTCATGAGCCCACCACCCACCGCCCTGGTGACTCGCCTGCGCGAGGCCGGCGCGCTCAGCGCCCTGGAAGCCAGCTTGGCTCAGGACCTGCCCATGGCCCACGACATTATTGCCCTGGCCGATTGCGGCGGTCTCACCGAGCAGGCCCTGGCCTATGCGCTGATTCCTACCCTTTTGCGTCTGCGCGACGAGATGCAGGCCGCCCACGCCTACGCCGAGCCGATCCGGGTTGGCGCCGCCGGCGGCATCGGCACACCCGAGGCGGCCGCCGCGGCATTCGTGCTGGGTGCCGACTTCATCGCCACCAACTCGATCAACCAAGCCACCCTTGAGGCCGGCACCAGCCACCTCGTCAAGGACATGCTCGTCGACGCCAATATCCAGGACACTGCCTACGCGCCATCCGGTGATCTATTCGAGATGGGCTCGCGCATTCAGGTCCTCAAACGCGGTCTGTTCTTCCCAGCCCGCGCCAATAAACTCTACTCGCTCTACCAGCAGTTCGCCTCGCTCGACGAGATCGATCCCAAAAGCCGCCAACAGGTCCAGGAAAAGTATTTCCGCCGCGACTTCGACGAGGTCTGGCGGATCCAGGCCCAGCACCTGAGACCCGACGAGCGCGAGAAAGCCGAGCGCAACCCCAAGTACAAGATGTTGCTGGTCTTCAAGTGGTACTTCGACTACACCTGGAACCTGGCCCTCGAGGGCAAGCCCGAGAACAAGGTCGACTTCCAGATCTTCTGCGGCTCCTCGCTCGGCGCCTTCAACCAATGGGTCAAGGGCACGCCTTGGCACCTCAACTGGCAGACCCGGCAAGTCCACCTGCTTGCCGACAAACTGATGATCGACACCGCCGCGGTCCTCGCCCTGCGGCTGGCCAAATTCCAACCTACCTCCTAAAGTCCTGAAACGCGGGGAACATTCTACATGAAAGGCTGGAATAAACCCTAGTCTGCCTCCGTTTCCAGTGCAGGAGGGGATTGTGGAAGAGTTCTACGAAATCTTGTTACCCCACGGCAACCGCCTGTACCGCTTCGCTTATCGCCTCACCCACAATGAGCGCGATGCCGAAGACCTGGTCCAAGACACACTTTTGCGGGCCTACCAGAAGTTCGACCAGTTCCAGCCGGGTACCAACCCGATGGCCTGGTTGCTGGTCATCCTCAGAAGTATCTTCATCAACAAATACCGCAAGCGCAAGCGCGAGGGCGTCTACCTCAGTCTCGACGAGCTAGGACAGGGCGAGCGCATTCCGGCCGTGGACGTCAATCTGCTGCCAAGCACGCCAGAGGAATTCCTGTTCCACAATCTGCTGGACATCGAACTGCGCGACGCCCTCGAAAAATTGCCCAAGCACTACCTAGAAGTGATTCTGCTCGTAGACATGGAAGAGTTGAGTTACCGCGATGCCGCGGAAATTCTGGATGTCCCGCCAGGCACCATCATGAGTCGCTTGCATCGCGCCCGCAAAACACTGCAAGCCCAACTCCAGGAACTGGCTATCCGCAAAGGCATCGTCAAGGATCGCAAAATCCAGCCCATCTACCCCAAGGCGGCACAGGACAATCGTGGAGGAACGGATTATGGAACATGAGTATTGGGAAGAAAGGGTTCAGGGCTTCGTCGACAACGAACTCTCGCCAGCTGACCACAACGCGGTCGAAACCCATGTGGCCCAGTGTCGCGAGTGTGCCGCCAATGTCGCCTTTTTCCGCGCGATGAAGAAGCGCCTGGCCCTCCACGCCAACGCCATCGACATGCCGGAGGCCGTTCGCGAGCGCCTAGAAACGACTTTTGCCCGCAAGCGTCGTGGCTATAAGCGCTGGATCTGGACCGCTTTCGGCACTGCCGCGGCGGCGGCTCTGCTGGTCTTTGTTCTGTTGCCCCGCCCGACCCACCATTTCGTGGCCGGCGACGTCCAAGGCAAGATCACCTGCTTCGACTGCGAGGTCGCCATGCATGCCGGCCTCGCCATGGGCGAGCTCTGCAAGGACGGCCACAAGATGGGCATGGTCACCGCCGATGGCACGCTCTGGCGCTTCGCCGCCGACGACAAAGGCCTGCGCTTCATTCACCATTTGGAGTATATGGGCAAAGCGGCCGAGGTCTTGGGCGAGCTTCACAACGACAGCCACGTGCTGCGCATCCACGAACTGCACCTGGTCGATCAGCGCCAGGCCGGACTGTGAGTGGCGCTGGCGACTTGTTCGGGTCTCTCATTCAGTGTAGGATACTTGCGGCGAGCTGAGGGCTTGGTCGATCGCGCCTCGCGGGCGTGGCACCAGCTCCGGCACGCATGGGAGACTCGGGAGCGCGCGTCCATTGAACTTCATCCTGCTCGGCTACTTCACCATTCTGAGTTTGATGTGTCTGTACGGCTTCCACCGCTGGCGGATCACCCGGCTCTACTTGCGCGGCGGCGAGGCACCGGGTCCACCCGCCCAACGCTTCGCGGAATTGCCCAGCCTGACGGTGCAATTGCCGATCTACAACGAGCGTTTGGTGGTCGAACGCTTGATCGACGCCTGCGCAGCTCTGGACTATCCTGCCGAGCGCTTGCAAATCCAGGTGCTCGACGACTCCACCGATGACTCGCGCGAGCTGGTCCAGGCCAGGGTCGCCTATTGGCGGGCTCGCGGTGTCAACATTGTGCACATCGCGCGCAACCAACGCACCGGCTTCAAGGCCGGTGCCTTAGCCGAGGGCTTGAAACAGGCGAGCGGCGAGTTTGTGGCGATTTTTGACGCGGACTTTGTGCCGCCGCCCACGTTCCTGCGCGACGCCATCGATCATTTTACCGACCCGGCGATTGGCATGGTGCAAATGCGCTGGGACCACCTTAACCGCCATCGCGGCCTGTTGACGGAGGTCCAAGCGATTCTGCTGGACGCTCACTTCATTATCGAGCACGGCGGTCGCTGCCGCAGCCAGCGCTTCTTCAACTTCAACGGCACCGCCGGGATCTGGCGCAAGTGCTGTATCGAACAGGCCGGCGGCTGGCAGCACGATACCTTGACCGAGGACCTTGACCTCAGTTACCGCGCACAGCTAGCGGGTTGGCGCTTTCTGTTCCTGCCCCAGCTGACCTGCCCGGCCGAGTTGCCCGCGCGGGTAGATGCCTTCAAGAGCCAGCAGTATCGCTGGGCCAAGGGCTCGATCCAGGTCATGCGCAAGCTGCTTCCCCAAATTTGGCGCAGCAGATTCCCGCTGTCGGTCAAGCTCGAAGCCAGCTTTCACCTGACCGGCAACCTCTGCTATCTGCTGATGTTGATCAACAGCATCGCCTTCGTCATACCAGCGATGGTCTTGCGCCAGGGCTTGCCATGGAAGATGGTGCTGTTCGTCGACGGCTTCTTCTTTTTGTTCCTGAGCATGACCTTCATCTACTTCTACACCACGGCCCAGCGTTTCGCCGTGCCAGGCCTGTGGGCGCGCCTGCGCTTCGTGCCGGCCCTGATGGCGCTGGGGATCGGCCTGACGGTCAACAACGCGCGTGCCGTGATCGACGCCCTCCTGGGTCGCCAGAGCCCGTTCGTGCGCACCCCCAAGCAGGGCGATAACCAGAGCGACACCCGCGGCTACCGCCTGCCCTTCAGTCCCTGGAGCCTGGTCGAGCTCGGCCTGGGTCTGCTTTACAGCGGCGCGATCATCTGGGCGATCAGCAACGGTGTCTGGGCCTCGCTCCCGTTCCTGTTGCTGTTCCAGAACGGCTTTTTCTTCATGGGTCTGTCGAGCTTGTGGGAGAGTCGCGGCACCCAACAAGCACCTGTTTAAGCGGGCTCGCGGTGGATATATGTCTTCGCGACCGCCGTTCCCGCACGGGGATAACGTGAAGTTGTTTGACATCGACCGCCACTGGGCTATCATTACAGTGCCGAGATTTTGCCGATGGCGAGGGTGTCCAGAAAGTGAACAAACACGACGAAATCATTGCCCGGGAAGGCTGGATCTTTTTCTTTCCACTTCTGATCCTAGCCTTGGTGGCAGGTTACTTCGCCTACACGGTCGTCGCGATCATACTTGGCGTTCTGGCCCTGTATGTCGCCTGGTTCTTCCGCAACCCCCAACGCGCCATCCCCAGCGAGGCGGGCGCAATCGTCTCGCCTGCTGACGGCAAGGTCGTCGCTGTTCGTCAACTAGAGGACGGCAGCCAGGCGATGTCGATCTTCCTGAATATCTTCAACGTGCACGTCAATCGCAGTCCGATCGAGGGCGTTATCGAAGGCGCCGAATACACCAGCGGCAAATTCGTGCCTGCGGATCGCCCCGAGGCCTCGACCGTCAACGAGCGCAACAAGCTGGTCATCGTCGATGGCAGCTTCCGGCTCGAGGTCACGCAGGTCGCCGGCCTCATCGCCAGGCGCATCGTCTGCTGGTCCAAGACCGGCGACCGTCTGGGACGCGGCGAGCGCTTCGGCCTGATCCGCTTCGGCTCGCGGGTCGATTTGCGCTTCCCCAAAGACTGCGAGATCGTCGCCAAGGTCGGCCAGAAAGTGGCGGGCGGCCGCGACATCATCGCACGTCGCCGCTGAGTCGCGGCCGAACGTTTTTTGCGGAGGTAGGGCTGTGTCCCAGAACGTCATGAGAAAACCCGACTGGTTGCGGGTCAGCCTGCCCAGCGGCGATCGCGTCCACGAACTCAAGATGCGCCTGCGCAGCAAAAAGCTCTATACCGTCTGCGAGGAAGCCAAGTGCCCCAACATGGGCGAGTGCTGGTCCGAAGGTACCGCCACGATCATGATCCTCGGTGACGTTTGCACCCGCGGCTGCCGCTTTTGCGCCGTCTCCTCCGGCAACCCGCGCGGTTTCCTGGACGCCGACGAGCCCGCCAAGTGCGCGGACACCGTCGAGGCCATGGACCTGCGCTATGTGGTCATCACCTGTGTCGACCGCGATGATCTCGCCGACGGCGGGGCCGCCCAATTCGCCGCCGTGATCGAGGCCATCCGCGCCCGCCGACCCGAATGCCTGGTCGAGGTCCTGACCTCCGACTACCGCGGCGTGCGTGAAAGCGTGGCTCGTATCGTCGAGGCCAAACCCGACGTTTTTGCCCACAACCTCGAGACGGTGCGCCGGCTCACGCCCACCGTGCGCGATCCGCGCGCCAATTACGACCAAAGCCTCAAGGTCCTGGCCATGGTTAAGGAGATGGAACCGGAGCGCATTACCAAGTCCAGTCTCATGTTGGGCCTGGGCGAAACGGCCGAGGAGATCATGGCGACCCTCGCCGACCTGCGCGCCGTCGGTGTCGACGTCGTCACCATGGGCCAGTACCTCCAGCCCAATTACAAACTTTTGCCGGTCCAGCGCTACCTGCCGCCCCAGGAGTTCGACGAACTCGCGGAACGCGCTCGCGCCCTCGGCTTCCTCTATGTGGCGGCCGGTCCGCTGGTGCGCTCGTCCTACAAAGCAGGTGAATATTTTCTGGCCAATCACTTGGCCCGCGACAAGGCCTATCGCCTGCGCGGCGTCCTTGAAGTCTGAGCGGCCCCAGTTACATTCCAACAGGTGAGGAGACAAGCAGATGTCAACGGAATTCCAATTGCCCGAGATCGGGGAAGGCGTCGTCGAAGGCGAGATCGTCGAGTGGTTCGTCGCCGCCGGTGATCGGGTCACACACGACCAGAAACTCGTCAGCATCCTCACGGACAAGGCCACCGTCGATATTTCCGCCACCTTCAGTGGCACCGTGACCGCCACCTACGGCGAGGCCGGCGGCGTGGTGCCCGTTGGCGGTGCCCTGCTCACCTACCAGGCCGAGGGCACTGCACCCGCGCCCGCCGCGCCTGCGCCCAGCACGACGGCAGCCGTCGCCGTGCCCGCTGCCACCAAAGACGCCGTGATCTCGTTCCCGCTCCCGGAGATCGGCGAGGGCGTGATCGAGGGCGAGCTGGTGACCTGGCACGTAAAACCTGGCGACTCAGTCCGCGCCGATCAAGCGGTCGTCTCGATCCTCACCGACAAGGCCACGGTCGAGATCAACGCGCCGACGGACGGCGTTGTCGTTGCCACCGTCGGCGAGCCTGGCGCGCTACTCACGGTCGGCGCGGAGATCATGACCCTGCGCGTCACTGGCGTCGCCGCCCAGGCCCAGTCCATCCCGGCTACCAAGGCACCGGCAGCCGCTCCTGCCGCGGCGCCCTCGCCCACGCCACGCCAAGTCGCACCGGCCGACAACCCCTCGATCAGCGCCTTCGGCACCCCGCTGGCCACGCCCGCGGTGCGCCGCCTGGCGGGTGAGCTGGGCGTCGACTTGGCCCAGGTCGTCGGCAGTGGTCCCAACCACCGCATTCTGCGCGAGGATGTCGCTGGCTTCACAGCCGCGGCGCCCGTCCCTGTCGCTGCTCCGGCACCCGCAGCCGCACCGGTTGCCGCGCCCGCGGCTGTCACGACCGCGGCTGGCGATCGCCGCGAAAAGCTGCGCGGTCTGCGCAAGGCGATCTACACCAGTATGACCCGCTCCAAGTCGACGATCCCCCACTTCACCTATGTGGACGAGGTCGAAATGGACAAACTGGTTGCCTTACGCGAGAGTCTCGTCGGCTCGCCCCTGCTTGGCGGCCAAAAGATCAACTACCTGCCGTTCGTCGTCAAGGCAGTCGTCCTGGCGCTCAAACAGTTCCCGGCCCTGAATGCCTCCGTCGACGACGTCGCCGGCGAACTGGTCTACAAATCCCGCTACAACATCGGTATCGCCACCGCCACCCCTGACGGCCTGACCGTGCCGGTCCTGAAAAACGCCGACCGCAAGAACATCCTCGAGATTTCTCGCGAGATCGGCGAACTGGCCGACCGCGCCCGCAACCGCCGCTCGACCATGGACGACATCAGCGACGGCACCTTCACGATCACCTCGCTCGGCCGTCTTGGCGGCCTGTTCGCCACGCCCATTATCAACCACCCCGAAGTGGGGATCCTGGGCATCCACAACCTCCAGGAACGGGCCGTCGTCCGCGGCGGTCAGATCGTCATCCGCCAGATGATGAACCTCTCCGTCTCCTTCGACCACCGGGTCGTCGACGGCGACGTCGGTGCATCTTTCGCTCAGACCGTCAAGGGCTTCCTTGAAGAACCTGGCAGCATTTTGCTCTCTCTGGTCTGAAGAATTCTTAGGACCCACCGTCCAAAAAGATTATAATAACATTCAAGAAAGTAGGCTCTTCAGCCGTTGTTGGTCTATACCAGTCCTGGCGTGAGCGCGAATCCTGGCACCCGAACATCAAGGAAAAATTGCCCATGAGAGTCGAGTACATCAACCCCTTCATCGAGTCGACCCTGAAATCCCTGGAGATGATGGCACAGATCACGGCCACCCGGGCGGACCTCGCCCTCAAGACCGATCTCATCACCACCTACGATATTTCGTCGATCGTCTCGCTGACAGGCGAAGTAGAGGGTTCCATCATCGTCTCCATGCCCTCGGGGCTGGCATGCCGAGTGGCCTCCAACCTCCTCATGGAGGAATGCACCACCCTCGATCAAAACGTTCAAGACGCCATCGGCGAGATGGGTAACATCATCGTCGGCGACGCCCGCCGCTCGCTCGTAGCGATGGGCAAGAATGTGACGATCTCGCTGCCCAACATTATCCTCGGCAAGGGGCACATCATCTCGCGCAAGGGCATCCCGTGTATTGCCATCCCCTTCAACACCGATTTCGGCCCCTTTGAGGTCAACGTCGGTCTTAAGGAGACTTGAGCGGCTGTCCGGCTTCGCCGGGCACGAAACGCGCGATTCGCAGGACCGCCTGGCCGTCGACCAGTTGCGGTCCTTGGCGTCTTTGGGCTTCGCGACGCGCGCCGTCCGCCAGTAGGCCTCCGATCAGTTCGGCGATCCCCTCCGCGCGCTTCGACAGACGCCAGCCCAGGGTGAGCGCCACACCCAGCTGCTCCAGCTGGTAGGCTTCTTGGAGAAAGGCCTTATGTGTCGCGACGGTGGCAAAACATAGGCCTTGCCGGGCCAGGTCCAGGCAGAGCTCGCTCATTTCCACCAGCAACAAGGGGTATTCGTGGTAGGCAAAGGGCTTGCCTGGCTCGGGCAGAATGGGCAACAAGCTCAGGTCCGGGAACTGCGATGACCAGGCTTCAAAACCCTGTAACATCAGCTCATCGGGCAACAGCAGGTGCACTTCTGGACAGCTCTCGAGCCGAGCTAGACCCGCAAGAACCTCCGCGATCAGTTCTTCGTCGGCGCCCAGCGAGATCAGTAGGCGGTCGACTGTTGGCGGCCAGCTCGCAGTGGGCAGGGGGCTGGGATCGCAGATATGGTAGCGCGGGCCGAGCAGCAGGCGCGCCTCGGGGCAGCAGCTGTAGGCGTGGGTCTGGGCATTGAGCCGGCCATTGATCACCAGATTCGCATAAATCATCTGCGCCGTGCCGCGGTCGATCACAGCGGTAAAGGGAAACAGGCGATGGACCTGGAACATGTAGGCCGAACTGGGCTCGCGCAGCATGACGAACAGCACCCGATGTTTGTGGGTTCGGGCCAAGTGACCAAGCCGCTCCGCATCCTCTTCGGCCGCGTCGGGCATGCGAAAAATTTGGGCGTCCTCGCCCAAAAAACGGCGGGCGGCATCAAGGCCGTCCTTGCGGATCGCATAGGCGACTTGGTGGCCGCGCGCCTGGAAACAGGCGGCCAGCAGGCTGGCCTGATAAAGGTCCACCAGGCCATGGGTCGGGTCGATGTCGCAGCGGAACAGCATGGGCCACTCCTCGCTCCCGTAGGGGAAGCTTGGGATTTGGCCCATTCTAGCACAAGTCGGGGGGCTAGTCCGCCTCGGTGACGCCGTGCTTCTCCTTCAGCTTTTCCACCTCGGTGTTGGCTTGTTCCCAGGCGGCAAAGCGTTCCTCGAGCCGGGTCTCGAGCTGGCGCTTCTCGTCGTTCTTCTTGCGCACCACGTCCGGCGCGGCTTTGCTGAAGAATGTTGGATCGAAGAAGAGGTCGTTGATCGCTTCCAGCTGGGCTTCCAGCTTGGCGATCTCCTCTTCGGCTTCCTTGGCGCGTTTGATTGCGTCGGCCGCCTCGACCTTGAATTGGCGCTTTTTGTCCTGGTTGTCCTTGCGAGCCTGCTTGTCGACCTGGGGCTTCTTGTCCTTCTTGTCGGTGCGGGCGCTGAGGTCGACCTGGTAGCTGAGGTGATCGTTGCCGACCTTCTCGAGGAACGCGTGGTAGTTATCCTCGAACAGATCGTGGCCCTCGGGCGTGATCTCGAGGATCTTGGTGGCGACTTTCTCGACCACGTAGCGGTTGTGGCTGACCAGCAGGACTGTGCCCTCGAAGGCGGCGATGGCGTCGACCAGCGACTCGATCGACTCCATGTCCAGGTGGTTGGTGGGCTCGTCGAGTACCAGCACGTTGCCCTTGAGCAGCACCATTTTGGCGAGCACCAGGCGAGCCGCCTCGCCACCGGAAAGCGCGGCCGTCGACTTGTGGACGTCATCGCCGGAGAACAGCAGGTTGCCGAGAATGCCGCGGATCGCGCCGATCGGTTCAGCCGGGGCCCAATTGTGCAGCCAATCGTTGGGCGTTGTATTGGTCGGCATGTTTTCTCGGTGATCTTGGCTGAAGTACTGAGGGTACGTCTCGTGACCCCATTCGACGGTGCCGGCATCGGGTTTGAGTTCGCCCATGAGGATCTTCAACAACGTCGACTTACCGACGCCGTTGGGGCCGAGAATCGCAAGTTTATCACCGCGATAGATGGTGAAGCCGACCCCGTTGAGGACCGATTTGTCACCGTAGGTCTTAGAGATACCCTTGACCTCGATAACCTGCTTGCCGGGCGGGCGGATCGCGGTGAACTGGATGCGCGGGAAGGTGCGCGAACTGTAGACCGGCTTGGTGATGTCCTTTTCCATGCGCTCGATCTGTTTGGCCTTGCTCTGGGCCTGGCGTGCCTTGGTGGCCTTGGCCTTGAAGCGGTCGACAAAGTTCTGCAGGTCCTCGATCTTCTTCTCGGCTTTCTCCGCCTCGAGCGCGCGCATTTCGGCATCGGCCGCTTTGGCCTTGAGGAAGGCATCGTAATTGCCCGTGTACTGCTTGGCAGTGCCGTAGTCAACATCGATCACATGGGTACAGACGTTGTTGAGGAACTCGCGGTCGTGGGAAACGACCACGACCACGCCGCGGAACTTGCAGAGATATTCCTCCAGCCACTTGATCGAGAAAATGTCGAGGTGGTTGGTGGGCTCGTCGAGCATCAGCACGTCGGGATCGCCGAACAGGCACTGGGCCAGGAGCACGCGCAGCTTGTAGCCGCCGGAGAGCACGCTCATCGGCTGCATGTGTTTCTCACCGGGGATGCCGAGACCTTCGAGCATTTCGGCGACGCGGCTCTCGGCCACATAGCCGCCGTTATCGGCGATGATCTCTTCCAGGTGGGCGATGCGCTCGGGCGGCACGCTGTGGTCTTCGAGGGCCGCTTCCTTCTCGCGCAGGGCCTCGGCCAGGACCGGTTTGCCCTGGATGACGACGTCCATGATGGCGACGTCCTCAAAGGCAAAGTGGTCCTGGTTGAGGGTGCCGACCTTGCATTTGGTGGGAATCCCGACTTGGCCGCCATCGGCGTATTCTTCGCCGGTGATGATGCGCAGCAGCGTCGATTTGCCTGCGCCGTTGGCGCCGACGATACCATAGCGTTTGCCTGGATCGAAGCGGACGTTCACCTCCTCGAAGAGAACTTGCGCGCCATAGCGCTTCGAAATGTCGGTCAAAGTAATCATGGTCGAAGAAACTCCAAACGGTCGTCGCCCAAGCGGGCCAACCGCGTATGATAACACCGCACACCGGAAAACGGGTGCGCCGATCGCGTCCGTGGGTGCAGGAAACGCGCGGTCCTCAGGGATGTTGGAGCCAGTTGAGACGGGCGGTGCGCGAGAAGGCGTCGCCGCGCGAGAGGCAGGCGACCGTGGCCGGGTGAAAACTCAAATCCTGCCCGGTCAGCGCGTGGGCCATTTCGGCGATGATCGGCTGGTGGAAGACCAGGAGAAAGTGGTGGTCCAGACCAGAGATGGTGTCGAGCAGGCGCGTGATACTGCCGCCTGGCACCAGGTGTTCGCAGACCTCCAAGGGCAGCTTGAGAACCTCGTTGACCAACTCGGCCGTCTGAGTCGCGCGCTTATAGGGCGAATGAAGGATACGGGTAATCTGGTGGTCCGAGCCGCCCAAGCGTTTGCCCTGGATTTTGGCCTCGGCAATCCCTTGGGGCGTCAAGGCCCTGAGGATATCCGACTTCCCTCGCGATGGTTCCGCATCGCCATGTCGCATGAGATACAAGCGCAGCATGACTCACCCCCGGTACCAGTGTACACCACTCGGCCGCGCGAACCCAAGTCCCGTCCATGGGGTTTGTGGTGGTGAAACGGTCGGGACCATGCGCCCAGGACCTTCACTCGCCCATGATCTCATCACACTCTCAAAAAGGGGCCGACCAAGTGAAGAGGTTAGTACGACTTTGTCAGGTTGATTCCGTAGGCAGAGTCTGGCACCCAGGCGGACCCGCCCGGTCGTAATTGTGGGGAACGCATATAGTTCGCGGAGAGTGGAGAGCGTTCGTCACAAATGCATAAGACCGTTTAGGCCTGTCACAAGCTCTGGCGCACCTTGCTGAAGGGTTCCGATGGGCATCAGGGCGATCGGCACACATTGAATCGATCCGGGGACTCATGGGAAAGGTGCTCGCCACAAGTGTATCGGCGGTTCCGATAGGCGGCAGGGTCCTCAAGCAACGTGCACATGGTCTTCGCACGAAGTGAAAAGTCCTAAAACACTTTTTATCGACACTTTTTACAAACCATAACACAACCACGCCGCATTGCTAGAACAACTGGCGGCACGCTGGGCCCCTTTGTCGAGCGAAATCCCATGCCTTGACGCTTGTTTAACCTGCAAAGTCACTCGGTTTTCGACCTCTTCTGTCCAAATGATACGCGTGAGCAAGGTGGAGCAGCGCACCGCGCTCCTCGGCGCGAATAAAAACAATGTGTTTGAGGCCCTTGACGCCGCATCGGACCCCGTATGAAACGTGCACGAACACTTTTCCTGTCGTGACGCGAATAAAAACAATGTGCACCAACGGATTTCCACAACTCGGACAGCCTCATGCACCTGCGCAAAACAGGCGCCAAAGGAATTCGCATCAGTCATGCATATGTCTATCTCCAAACGTTTTATGCGCGATAGCCGGTCGACGCGTTGGCGTTGTCAATTGCATGTTATGCATGAATCGTCACAACTTCGCTTTGACTCGATGCGGACGTTGTGGGAACGCGTCTGAATGGCAGGAAAAGCGAGGTGAAGCGTCCGCCGCGATAGGTAACACCTATGGTCCCGCGGAGCATGGGGGAAATATCGACCCTCCGCCCGGCGCAAGACTGCATCCTGCGTCGGGCCCTTTCGACGAGGCCCTGGCTAGAGCTTAGCCGAAAAGGTCGTCTCCATTCGACGTTTGGCAAAAAACAGAATCATTTCAGAGGAGCGCTCCCGGAGTTACGCTCTACTGAAAAGACCGCTTTGAGAATTCACCCGCCGCCCGGCGCAAGATTGCATCTTGCGCTACAGCAGCTACAGCGCCTGCGGGACCTTTTCGGCTAGGCTCTGCCCTGATCACCAACCTGACAAAGTCGTACTAGGCCGCGCGATTTTAAAATCACTCTGGCGGATGTGTCAGCAGCACCAGATCCTTTTCCTCGGCCAGGACTTGTTGCATGTGCCACTCGTTGCGGAACAGGCCCATGAGTCGATCCAGCTCGTCGTACATGATCGTGAACGGCGGATAGTCGGGATTGGCCAGGGGCGAGCCCAACCAGCGCGAGATGTTGTAGGGCAGCGGCTCGAGCCGGCACTCGCAGCGGTACTCGGCGCGCATGCGATCGCGGAAGACTTCGAGCTGAAGATCGCCGACCGCGGCCAGGATCGGCATCGGCGAGGTGCCCTTGGGATCGCGCAGCAGTTGCACGACGCCCTCTTCGCCCAGCTGTTCCACACCCTTGCGGAACGACTTGCCGTGGGTCTGGTCGAGCAGGTGGACCCTGGCGAACAGTTCCGGGGCGAAGCGCGGGAAGCCCAGCATCTTGAATTCGCGGCTGCTGGAGAGCACATCGCCGACCTTGAAGATGCCGGGATTGACCAGACCGACGATATCGCCTGGCCAGGCCTCCTCGATGACTTCGCGTTTCTGACCCAGCAGTCGGTAAGGGAAGCTGAGCTTGACCTTCTTGCCGGTGCGCAGGTGCTTGACGCTCATGTCCTTCTCGAACTTGCCGGTGGCGACGCGGATAAAGGCGACACGGTCGCGGTGCATCGGGTCCATGTTGGCCTGGACCTTGTACACGAAGCCAGAAAAGTTCTCGTCCGTCGGCGGCAAGGGCCCGGCGGAGGTGCGCAGCGGTCCTGGCGTCGGCGCCTTGCGGGTGAAGCGATTGAGGAAGTGCTCGATGCCGAAGTTGGTGATGGCACAGCCAAAATAGACGGGCGTCAACTCGCCCTCGCGGAACAGCTCCTCGTCGAACTCGTGGGCCAGCTCGTCGATCATCTCCAATTCATCGCGCAACGTCGTGTAGTCGCGGGAACTGAGCATCTGCTGTAGGGCAGGGTCCTCAAGGCTGGTGGAGGAGACCGGCGCCTTCCACTGGCCCCCGGCGGTGCGCTCGTAGAGGAAGACCTCGCCCGAGATGCGGTCATAGACGCCCTTGAAATCGCCAACCCCGCCGATCGGCCAGGTCATGGGTACGGGCAGGATGCCGAGCACTTTTTCAATTTCGTCCAGGAGTTCGAAGGGCGTGCGACCGGGGCGGTCCATCTTGTTGATGAAGGTGAAGATCGGGATGCCGCGCTCGCGGCAGACCTTGAACAGTTTGATCGTCTGGGGCTCGACGCCCTTAACGCAGTCCAGCAGCATGATCGCGCTGTCGACGGCGGTCAAAACGCGGTAGGTGTCCTCGCTGAAGTCCTCGTGGCCCGGCGTATCGAGCAGGTTATAGACGGTGCCTTCGAACTCGAATTTGAGGGCGCTGGAGGTGATCGAAATGCCGCGCGCGCGCTCGAACTCCATCCAGTCGGAAACCGTTTGGGCGCGGTTGGCCTTCTTGGTGATGATCCCGGCCTTCTGGATGGCGCCCCCGTAAAGCAAAAGCTTTTCCGACAGCGTGGTCTTGCCGGCGTCAGGGTGCGAGATGATCGCAAAAGTGCGGCGTTTATCGATTTCCTGGGCAATCGTGGTCATGAGCAACCTCCAGCGATCCCGGTTGCTCCGGGCCGAAGCAAGAGTTTACACCGAAGCCCGCGCCACACCAAGCATTTCGCGCCATTGGGCTCAGGAGAGGTAGCCGCGCATGCCCTTGACGACATCGCTCTTGCGCAACTTGCGCAGGGCCACATTCTCGATCTGGCGGATGCGCTCGCGCGACAGGTTGAGTTTGTCGCCAATTTCCTTGAGCGTCATCGGCTCGCTGCCCTCAAGGCCGAAGCGCATGCGCAGGATCGCCGATTCCTTCTCGTCCAGATCGGCCAGCACCGTGTGGATCTGGGCCTCAAAGGCCTCTTGCATCAGCGGCTCATCCACCTGGCTCTCGCCTTCTTGAACCAGCTTGTCCAAGAGGTTGAATTCGCGATCGTCGTCGAGCGCGCCGGACAAGGAGATGTTCTCGCCGCTGACCTGCAGCAACTGCTCGACTTCTTCGGTGGTTACGTCCAGCTCGGCTGCCAACTCTTCCACCGTCGGTTCGCGCGAGAGCGCCTGCGACAGGCGGTTGTACTTGCGGGTCAGCTGGTACATCAAATTGGCCTGTTTCTGGGGCAGGCGGAAGGCGCCGCTTTGCTTGGCCAGGGCGTGAATGATGGCCTGGCGGATCCACCAGACGGCGTAGGTGATGAACTTGACGTTCCTCTCGGGATCGAAACGCTTGGCGGCCTCGATTAGGCCGATATTGCCCTCGTTCATCAGGTCGAGGAAGGAGAGGCCCAAGCCCCGGTATTTCTTGCAGATGGTGACCACGAAGCGCAAGTTGGACTCGACCAGCAGATTCAGCGCGTCCTCGTCCCCGTGTCGGATCGCCTCACCCAGCGCGCGCTCGTCCTCGGGCGAGAGCTGCGGGATCTTGGAGATCTCCTTCAGGTACCAGTTCAGGCTTTCCGAGGACAGTCCGGACTCTTCCTTCAATGGGTTCCCCCTCCATGCTCCTCGAGGCGAATGACCTTGGTCTTGGGCGAGACCCTGACCAGCGAATTCTTGTAGCGCGCCTCACCGTCAACCATGTTCTCCAAGAACACTTGACGGAACGCTTTCAGCAGTTCATTAACATCTTCCTGCATTTTCTCCATCTGCTCGCGCATTTTGAGGATCAGATCGACACCGGCCAGATTCACGCCAAAATCGCGTGTCAAGTTGAGGATCGCCTCGAGACGCTCCACGTCCTCCTGAGCATAAAGACGCGTGTTGCCGTCGGTGCGCGAGGGCCGTAACAGCCCTTCGCGCTCGTACATGCGCAGGGTCTGTGGATGAATGTCGTAGGTCTTGGCCACGACGCTGATGGAGAAGTAACCCGGCTGCTTGCTCTTTCCTTTCATGGTTCCATCCCTTGACTTAGTCTGGCGAGGGCCGCACTCACTCACGGCTCACATTGAGCTGGTCTCTGGGGTTTTCCGGATTGAGGGTTTCGAGTTCGCGCAAAATCTCCTTACTGCGCTCGTCGCGCAGTCTGGGCACATGGATGAGAACCTCGACGAACTGATCGCCGCGCTGGCCGCCTCTGGAGGGCACGCCCTTCTCGCGAATGCGGAATTTTTGGCCGCTTTGCGTGCCCGGAGGGATCTTGATGGTGGCGTGGCCATCGACGGTGGGCACATCGACCTTGGCACCGAGTGCGGCCTCGGCGAAGGTGATGGGCACGGTGCAGTAGAGGTTGTCGCCGCGGCGTTCGAAAAAGTCGTGGTCCTCCACGTTGGTGATGATGATCAAATCGCCGTCGGTCCCACCGTTGGCACCGGCCTCGCCCTTGTTGGCGACCTTGACTCTGCTGCCCTTGGTCACGCCTGGGGGGATGCGTACGGTGATCTTCTCACTGAACGGCAAACGACCAGCACCGCTACAGCCCGTGCAGGGTTTGGAGTCGAACAGGCCACGGCCCTCGCAGGCCTGGCACGGCGTCTCAAAGACCATGTTGCCTTGGCGCACTTTGGTCTTACCCGCCCCGCCACAGTTGCCGCAAGTCGTCTTTTGGGCCGTCTTGACCCGGCCGAATCCGCCGCAGACGTCGCAGGTCTTACTGCGATCGACCTTGAACGGCATGGTCAGGCCGTTGATGCTTTCGAAAAAGGAAAGCGAGACGGTATGCTGGATGTCCTGGCCGCGTTTGGCGCCGCTGCTCTGACCCTGACCGCGCTTTGAGCGGTTGAACATATCCGAGAAGATATCGCTGAAATCGCGGGAGCCGCCGCCGCCGGAGAAATCGAAGCCCTGAAAGTTGACCCCAAAATCATAGCCGCCCATGTTGAATGGGTTGGCGCCTGGGGGTGGCATCTGGGTGGTGCCGTACGTATCGAAGGCGTGGCGCTTGTCCTTGTCGCTGAGGATCTCGTAGGCCTCGGATACTTTTTTGAACTCGTTTTCGGCGGATTTGTCGCCGGGATTGAAATCCGGGTGGAATTTGCGGGCTAGCCGCCGGTAGGCCTTCTTGATATCAGCGTCCGAGGCACTGCGCTTGACGCCCAGGATTTTGTATGGATCATCCGACATGATACACCTACCTCGTGCGGTCGAACGACGACCGAAGCCTGTGGGCGTGATGGAGCCAGCGGAAAAAAGGGAGGCCGCAACCTCCCTTTATCTCCGACCGGACGGTGTTTAGTCAACGACTTCCGCGTCGATGACGTCGTCGTCCACTTTGGTCTTTTGCTGGGCAGATTCTTGGGCAGCGCCCTCGGGACCGCCCTGGTTCTTGTAGAGCGCCTCGGCCAGCTTGTGAGAGGCCTGGATCAGCGCTTGGTGGGCTTTTTCGAGTTCCTCGGCGGAGTTGCTGTTGACCTTTTCCTTGGCATCGGCGAGCGCGCTCTTGAGCACGTCGACGTCGCCAGCGGCCATCTTGTCCTTGCTTTCCTCGAGGGTTTTCTCCGTTTGCCAGATCAGGCTGTCGAGTTTGTTGCGGGCTTCGACGACTTCCTTGCGGGACTTGTCGGCGCCAGCATTGACTTCGGCTTCCTTGACCATGCGGTTGATCTCGTCCTCGGTCAGGCCACTGGAGGAGGTGATGCGGATGTCCTGCTGCTTGCCGGTACCGGAGTCCTTGGCGGTGACGTGAAGGATGCCGTTGGCGTCGATGTCGAAGGTGACTTCGATTTTCGGGGTGCCGCGGGGCGCGGGCGGGATGCCGACGAGATTGAACTGACCGAGGATCTTATTGTCGCGGGCCATGGGGCGCTCGCCCTGGAAGACGACAATCTGAACTTCGGTCTGGCTGTCGGCCGCGGTCGAAAAGGTCTCGGCCTTCTTGGTGGGGATGGTGGTGTTGCGCTCGATCAACACGGTCGCGACGCCGCCCATGGTCTCGATGCCGAGGCTCAGCGGAGTAACGTCCAACAGCAGCACGTCCTTGACATCGCCGGAGAGTACGCCGCCCTGGATGGCCGCGCCGATGGCCACGACTTCGTCGGGGTTGACGCCCTTGTGGGGCTCCTTGCCGAAGAACTCTTTGACCAGCTCGACGACCTTGGGGATGCGGGTGGAACCACCGACGAGCACGACCTCATCAATCGAGCTGCGGTCCAGGCCGGCGTCCTTGAGCGCGTTTTTGCAGGGCTCGAGCAGGCGACGGCAGATGTCGTCGATCAGCGATTCGAACTTGGCGCGGGACAGCGTCAGGTTGAGGTGCTTGGGGCCACTGGCATCGGCGGTGATGAAGGGCAGGTTGATGTCGGTGGACTGGGTGCTGGACAGTTCGATCTTGGCTTTCTCGGCGGCTTCCTTGAGACGCTGGAGCGCCATGTTGTCGCCGCGCAGGTCGATGCCCTGATCCTTTTTGAACTCGTCGAGGATCCAGTTGATCAAGAGCTCGTCGATGTTGTCGCCGCCCAAGTGGACGTCGCCGTTGGTGGATTTAACCTCGACGATGCCTTCACCGACCTCGAGGATCGAGATGTCGAAGGTACCACCGCCAAAGTCGAAGACAGCGATCGTCTCATCGCCCTTCTTGTCCAAACCGTAGGCCAGGGCAGCGGCGGTCGGTTCATTGATGATCCGTTTGACTTCGAGACCGGCGATTTTGCCGGCGTCTTTGGTGGCCTGGCGCTCGGCGTCGTTGAAGTAGGCCGGAACGGTGATGACGGCTTCGGTCACGGTTTCGCCCAGGTAGGCTTCGGCCGCGGCCTTTAGTTTCTGGAGAATCATCGAAGAAATCTCGGGCGGGGACTGGTCCTTCTCACCGGCGCGAATTCGCACGTCGCCGTTGGGACCGGTCACGACCTTATAAGGCACGCGCTTGGCCTCGTCGGTGACTTCCTCAAACTTCTTGCCCATGAACCGCTTGACGGAATACACCGTGTTCTCGGCATTGGTGATCGCTTGGCGCTTGGCCACCTGGCCCACCAGGCGTTCGCCCGACTTGGCGAAACCGACCACGGAGGGCGTGGTCCGCGAACCTTCCGCATTGGTAATAATTTTGGGATCTTTGCCTTCCATGACGGCGACACACGAGTTCGTCGTCCCAAGGTCGATTCCGATAATCTTTGCCATTTTAGCCTCCTATGCGTGGAGCATTTGCTCTGACCAGCTCAGTCTAAAACATGAGTGGTTTCGTGTCAAGTTTGTTTTACATCGTCCTTGTCAGATTTTATTGGCTGCTCTACGACGCGCGACCGGGTTACAATGGCTTCAGCTTCTCGACGGAGGTTACCCATGAATCAACCCACCACCGCACGCGATCTCATCGCGCTACCTGGACCCTTTCGCTTCAAGGTCATTCTTCAGCAAGAGGGCTCCGACCAGAGCGAACTGCTGGCCCTGACGCGCACGACCCTGGCCCGCGAAGTGGATGAGATCAAGGTCAGCCTCAACGACTCAAAAGGCGGCAAGTACCGGGGCTACACCCTCGAAGTCCATATTCACACCTATGAGGAAATTGAAGCGCTGTACCTTGCCTACCGCGCGCATCCCGCATCGGTTTGGGTTATGTGAGCGCAGTCAACCCTCGGACTCGAACGAGGTCTGCTGGTCCGGCAGCGACTGACGGTAGCCTTTCAGGCCCTGTTGCGCCTGTTGCACCTGAGCGAGGCTGACCCTCGCTTCGGCGCGCAACCGCTCCAGATGGGTCAGGATCGCCGGGATCTGGCAGCGGATCCGATCCAACAACGGCAGCCAACGACGTTCGAACAGGCTGCGATCGGTCGCGCCAAAACGGGCTCCGATCTCGGCGGAGGCAGCCGCTAACCTGCCAAGCGTTTGGATCAGGTTGTCCAGATCCTCCTCGCCCACCATGGCGCTCCAAACCTGAATGGGCCTGGCGAACGACTCCTCAAACTGATCTATGGCCTGACTCAAACCGATCATCTCCTACCTCCCCCGCTCATACGTGGGCCTCGACAAAATCCTTGGTGATCGCGAGAATCTTCTGGCCGTCTTTTTCCTTGAGCAGGTAACTGGAGCCTGGGTCGTACTCGAGGTCACGCAAGACGCGCTTGAAGGTGCCGCGCAATGCCCGCGCACCGAGACGGTGGTTGTCGCTGGCCGCCTCGGCTAAGGCACGCACCGCCTCGCGGGTGATCTGCAACTCGATGCCCAGACTCTGAAAATATCGGCGTGCTTCGCGGTAGGGCGCGTCGGGCGGCTCGACGAAGATGCGCATCAGGCCGGCCACGGTCAGATCGCTCAACACGATCAGCTCGTCAAAGCGCCCCAAGAACTGCGGCGTCATGCCGTAATCGAAAAAGTCCTCGTAGCGCACATAGCCCTGCAGGCTGAAATGTTCCCGCTCCTCAAGGGACTGTGTATCGTCGCCGACCAGGTACTCCTGGACCAGTTTGTCCTTGTGCTCGCCACTGGCCACGCGGCGGTAGACCATGTCGTAGAGGCCTTCGAAGGCGCCGCCGCATAGGAATAAAATCTTGCTGGTGTCAACATGAATGCGAATTTCTTCCAGTTGCCCGGATTCGTGGCGCACCGTGAACGGCAAATCGATCCCTTCGCCCTCGATCAGCGTCAGCAGCGACTCCTGAGCCAGGATCCCACTGGGACTGGGCTTGTCGCCCACCACCGCGCGAATCTTGTCGATTTCGTCGAGAAAGACCACGCCGTGCTCCATCAGCGAGCGGAATCGCGTGGGATCGGGATGATCGCCCAGCAAGCGCAAGGCGTTGGCGCGCAGTCGCTCGATGATCACACTGGTCGAAAGGTCGTCCGCTTCGTCCCGCGCGACCAGATTCGCATTGAGGCGCACGATGTTGGTATAGGCGGCGAGGTCCGGATCCAAGGCGAAGACCCGCTCCACGGTGCGCATGATCGTAGTCTTGCCGGTGCCGCTATTACCCACCAACAAAATATTGCCCACCTTGATGCCCTTGACATGCTTGTAGAGGGTCACGGCAATTTGCTGAAGGGTCGTGTTCTGATCGAACACGCCCTGGGCCAGCCGGGCGAAGAGATCCTTCGGCGATTGAATGCTCAATGCAACCTCTCAGTGGATGGATTTGTAGATCTGGGGCGCCCGCTCGCGCAGGGTGAGCAGCGTGGCAACTGCTGATTCATCATTGTGGTCCATCAATATCCCGACCAAATCGCCGTACGTGTTAAAAACGGGCGAGCCCGTATGGCTGGCTGAATATTTCGAAGTGAGCACCCAGAAGTAGACCTCGTCGGAGAAAGGTACCTGGGTGACAGTCTCGCTCTCTTCGAGCGCGATGTGACCATCTACCTCCCTAGCGATCCAAAGTCGTTCCCCAGAACCTACGGCCGCATTGAAATTGGGCTCGAAGTTGAGGCGCTGCTTGAACTGCGATTGCAGCAACGTGACCCCCAAGAGTTCGTCCTCAATGACTTTATCACCGGTGCTGGTCTTGCCATCAATGGTGCGCAGCTCAGGCATGGTGATGACTTCCCGTTCGACGATCTTGCCCTTCTCCATGAAGGAGCGAATATTGCGGACAAAGGCGCCCTGGAGATTTTTCTGGGCGACCAGGACATCTCCCTGCTCGTTGACGATCGTGCCCCGTGCCTTGCGGTTCGCCACGGTCATGACGACCAGCACCTGTTTGGCCCGTTCTTCGATTTCAGCGGTCGAAAGCACTGGCTTGTCGACGAACTCAGACAGATCCACCTCCTGATTGGCGGCACGCTCCTGCTCGGCGTTCGGCTTCAAAACCTCGCTCATAAAGGCCAAGGTCGGATCCTCATCCACTTTTTCCTCGGGTTTGCTAGGGTTCGGGTCATTGAGGTCGAGCACGGTGCGCGCAGGCGGGGGCGGCGCCCAGATCGCGCCAGCGATCGAGCCACCGAAGACCAGGCTGAGGAGCAGGATGAAAGCACCCAGGATCGGTAGAGACCACCAGACCACGCGGTTCTGGACATGATCGCTGGTTTGGATCCGCACACCACCTCGCTTGAGCAACTGCGCGATGCGCTTCCAGCGCTCGGCCTGCCCTGAGATATGCACGCCTTGACCGTCCAGCGTGACGCGTAACTCCAGGGGAAAGCGGCACTCGCGGCAGGCGATTGCCGTGGCCTCGGATTGTGCGCCACACTCAGGACAATAAATTTCGCTCATCGGAAACCTCCAAGTGCGTCTGTGGCGCGAGTGGTGTCAGTTGATTCTTGTGGTAGCGCAGCACCAGGTAGCTGAGCGAAAGCAGGACCAGGAACAGGAAGATCATCAAGGGTACGAACAAATCGCCGCGCAAAAGGCCCAGGAGCGAGGGGCTTGGCACGCGCTCAGGCATACGGGCGCGGGCATTCCGCTGGTCGGGCGCGTCTGAGGCGCGCACGGAACCCGGCTCGGTCTCACGGGGCTCGGCGGAGGTGGTGGCGACCGCGGCCTTGGGTTCGGGCTTGTATTGAGTAAAGTCGGGGACTTCCAGCTTGGGAATCGTATCCCAAGGCGCAGGCTCCTGTTTCTTTTCGGGTTCCGCGCTCGACTTGGCGGCCTTTTGGCTGTCGTGCTGGAAGACCTCTAAATCGTCCAGCCAGCTAAATTCGAGCAGCGCGTTGCCACTGGGATCGATGCCCCAATAGCGATAGGGCAGCCAGAGATGACCGCCATGGGTGAGGAACTCGGGGGTTACCCGGCCCTCGGCCAGGTTGACCATGCTTGCGACAAAGGCATCGCGCTGGAGCCCATCGACCGGGGCCTCGGGCACGATCCGCCAGTAAAATTGATCGCTGCAAACCGGACAAACATCGACGGGATGGGAAAGGAAGGAGCTACAGGATTTACACTGGAAACCTTTTTGAATTTTCATACCAGCCTCGGGCACTTCGAGTGCCATCTTATCATCCCTTGTCTGGAATCAGTAAAAAAACCGCAGTGCGCCACCTCACATCCCTTCCAAACAAACGGGTTCTGTCAGATGGCGCCCAGGCTCTTGGCCATCTGGAAAACCTCTTTGGCTGAGCTCAGGTGTTGTCCAGGTCGGCATTTCCACAGCAGCAACAAGGGCGTGGCGAGCCCGAGCTTGGCCCAGATCCGCACGCCGCCGAGATGAACGTACTTGCCAGAAAGGTTGATGTCGAGACTGAACAGACCCACCCGCTGGATCGCGCCGGGCATCTTGTGGATCAAGGGTCGGTAGGGCATGGTGCGACAGCGCGTGAAAGTCAGCAGCAGATCGCCCACCGCGGTCAGCCGCGTATGGTGGGAGTAGCAGGCGCGGGTACGACGCCAAGCTGCGTCGGCGTTGTCGCCGGGATCGAGGATGCGGTCGCGTTGGCGGAAGCGCTTGACGAACGTCGGCGTGCCAACCTGCTTGCGACCTTGGGGATGTTGCTCCATCACGGTCAAGGCGATCGGCAGATGTTCGAAGATACCTTCAAGCACCCGGCAGTAGAGCAAGTCGTGCGAGGCGCCATCGCCAGAAATCAGACCTGCCTGGTGGAACAGGGGACCCGCGTCCAGTTGCTGGGTAATGCGGTGAAAACTGACGCCAAAACCGTCCTCACCGCGGTCGAGAATCTGAAACAGCGGGTCGGGACCGCGTAGCTTGGGCAGCAGCGATGGGTGGATATTCATGCCGCCAAACGGGAACAGACCCAAGACCTGATCGCCGATCAGGGCTGGCCAACCAAAGACGAGCAGCAGATCGGGGCGTTTTTGGCGCACCAGGGCAATGAAGGCGCCGTCATCTAGGCGAGAGCAGACGCGGAACTCGATCCCCTTGCTGGTACACAGCGGCAGGACGCTCCAACCGCGCATCTCGAAGACCCAGAACCGCGGCCCGAAGTGTTGGCGGGCGTACATGCCCTTCATGGGCGAGACGACTGCCACCACCTCGTGCCCGGCCAGCAGGAGGCTTTCGATCATGCAACCGGCATACTTTTCCGAAGTCGCGACGAGCACCTTCATGGGGGTGGACCCACTTCACCTCACAGCAGATTACTGGCGCACTCGGCCAGTTCGGAACGTTCGCCCTTCTCGAGCGTGACATGGCCGTACAGACCCTGGTTCTTGAAGCGTTGGACCAGGTAGCTGATGCCGTTGGTCGATGCATCGAGGAAGGGGTTATCGATCTGCTGAGGATCGCCGGTGAGCACGATTTTGGTGCCGTGGCCCGCGCGGGTGATGATGCTCTTGATCTCGTGGGGCGAGAGGTTCTGAGCTTCGTCCACCAGCAGGTACTGATTGGGGATCGAGCGACCGCGCATGTAGGTCAGCGGCTCTACGACCATCCAACCCTTGTCGATAAAGTACTGGTAGGTGATGTGGCTCTTGCCCAGATCTTCCGTGTTGCAGTGGAGGATGTATTCGAGGTTGTCGAAAATCGGCTGCATCCAGGGGCGGATCTTGTCGTCGATATCGCCAGGCAGGTAGCCGATATCCTTGCCGAGGGGATGGACCGGACGCGAGACGATCAGGCGCTTGTACTTGTGTTCGTCGATGACCATCTGCAGGCCCGCCGCCAGGGCCAGCAGGGTTTTGCCGGTACCGGCCTTGCCGATCAGACTGACCAGCTTGATGCGGGGGTCGAGCAGCAGTTCCATGGCCAGGCGCTGCTCGGTATTGCGCGGCTGGATGCCCCAGACGTTCTGGCTGGTGGCCGTAAGGCCGGTTAGCATGGCGCGGTCGGGCGTGACCCGCAACAGCGCTTCGCGGCCACTGTCGGAGTCGTCGGTCAGGTGCACGAACTGGTTGGCGTAGAGGTTCTCGTCGAACAGCGGCATGTGGCCGTCGTTTTCGAAGGCGTCGAATTCCTTGGCGCTGACCTCGATCTCCGACCAACCGCGATAGAGCTCATCGACCTTGACCTTGTCGTTGGAGTAGTCCTCGGCCAGGATCCCCATGGCGTCGGCCTTGATGCGCAGGTTGGTATCCTTGGTGACCAGCACGCATTTGGTGCGGTTCTTGCCCTTCGCGTAATGCATGGCGACGCCGAGGATATTGTTGTCGTTGGATTTGGAGGGCGACAAAATGGGGTGGGGCGCGGCCACTTCATCGCTTTGGATGACGACCATCAGATTGCCGCCGTCTTTTAGCGGTACGCCCTTGCTGAGGCAGCCTTTTTTGCGTTCCTCGTCCAGCAAACGGGAGATCGTGCGCGCGTTGCGACCGACTTCGGACTGATCCCGTTTGAATTTGTCGATTTCTTCCACGACGACGATGGGGATGAGGACCTGGTGTTCTTTGAATTTGTAGATGGAGAAGGGATCGTGCAGCAGCACGTTGGTGTCGAGTACGTAACGGATGACCATCAGGGAGTACAAACCTTCTTTTGTGATTGTGGTCGATTCTGCTAGGGAATCACGGCTCTCTTTAAGACCCATTCTTACATGAAACGAGCTCACCACCTAGCAGAAAACGGTGATCGATTCAGAGCTTTTAGCGGATGCGACAAAGCGCACACAAGCCTTACACAATTGGTCGCGGGCGTTGGTGGCGCGAGCGTGGTCAGCTCAGGCCGGATTGGCGAGACCGTCGGGCAGATCCATCCCAGAGGCGGGTTCGCGCGCCAGAGTGACGCAGAAGATCGCACCTTCACCCGGCGTCGAGCTGCAAGTCACCTTGCCATCCAGGCGCTGCACCAGGGTTTTAACGAAGGTTAAACCCATACCCTCGCCCGGCGTGTCGCGGGCGCCACCGCGCTGGAAAATATCAAAGATGGTGTCGATGTCGTTGGGCTCGATGCCGCGGCCGTTGTCGGTAATCGTCAGGCTTATCTGGTCGCCCAGGCTCTCTCCGCTGATGCGGATCAGGCCCGGTTGGTCGTGGCGCAGGAATTTGACGGCGTTGGAGAGCAGGTTGCCGATAATCTGCTCCAGTGCCAGCCGATCGGAGCGCAGCGACGGCAGAGGGCGGACCAGCTCGATCTGGACGCGGCCCTTCTCGATCGGATACGAGAGGTTCTCCAGCTGCTGGTCGACGATTTCTTCCAGATCCAGATCCTCGAACTGGAAGCTGCGATGGCCCAGCCGAGCGAGCTTGAGGATGCCGCGAATCAGGCGGTCCATTTTGGTGGTCGAGGTATCGATAAAGTCCATCGCCTCCGGGATATTCTCGCGCAGCGCGACCTGCAGTGATTTCTGTTGGTCTTTCTCGAGATTGGGCAGGAGGATATCGACAGCCTGAAAAACCTTTTCCAGGTCGAAGCGCAGTTCGCTGACAAAGCCACGGATCGAGACTAGCGGCGAGCGCAGGTCATGGGAGACGATATAGGCGAAGTTCTGCAACTCCTTGTAAGCCTGGGCCAGTCGCGCGGTGCGCTCCTCGACCTGGCGCTCAAGCGTCACCAGGTTCATTGACATACGCGCGGCCATCAGCCGGGCCTGGGCACCCAGCAGCCATTTCTTGGTCAGGGTCGAGGAAATCTGCTTGATCGTGATGCTGTCGAACGGTTTGCGCAGGATGAGGATACGGTCGGTCCAACCAAACCGCTCGATCATGCTCTCCCAGGAGTAGTCGGAGAAGGCCGTGACGATGACGATCTCAGCATAGGGAGACATCTTGAGCAGTCGCTCCACCAATTGCACGCCGTCAAGTCCGGGCGGCATGCGCACATCCGTGAAAATCACGGCGAACGGCCGCCCCTCCTCTTCCGAGCGGTGGACCAGGTCCAAAGCCTGCTCGGCTTGGTAGGCAAACTGCAAGGCGTAACCCTGATGGGGCGCGTCCTGGCTCGGCTCGGGGAAGTCGTCCTCTTCACCAAACAAGGCGTTCTCGACTTGGGCCAACTTGGCGTTGCGCGCGGGGATGCGCGGCTCGAGCAGCTTGCGGAAGTCCTCGTGGATCGACTCGTTGTCGTCGACGATCAAGATGCGATTGTTGTAGTCCATTGCCAACCGTCCACGTCGTGCATCAAGGTCGAGCGACCCATGAGTGTTGCTGGAAAACCAGTGTACTTGCGCTCTATCATACCTCGAAACGACGGTAGACCGGCAGTTTTTTGTGATCTCCGACACCGGTATGAGTCGGCGTAAAAAGCCGCTCCGGCGTGTAAGCGCCGCGCTCGTATTGGCCCTTGGCGCTTGTCCCACGGGGTCAGCTGTATTATTCTTGGGTGTTTTCGGGCCAGCGGGCCCCTAGCACAGCGGAGAGGCGATTCATGGCCAGCGAACACACCTACAGCAACCCCTTGACCCAGCGCTACAGTTCCGAGGAAATGTCCTTCATCTTCTCCGGCGACTTCAAATTCCGCACTTGGCGCCAGCTGTGGATTTGCCTTGCCCGTGCCGAACAGGAGCTGGGCCTGCCGATCAGCGACGCGCAAATTGCCGAGATGGAAGCCTTTAAGGACGATATCAACTACGACGTCGCCCGCGCCCGGGAAAAGGAGACGCGCCACGACGTCATGAGCCACGTCCACGCCTTCGGTGTCCAGGCGCCCAAAGCCCGCCCGATCATTCACCTTGGCGCCACCTCGGCCTATGTCGCCGACAACACCGATCTGATCCAGATCCGCGAGGCCCTGGTTCTGACGGGTCGTCGTCTGCGCGCGGTCATCCGCGCCTTGGCCGAATTCGCCAAGCAGTGGGCCGGCCAGCCGACCCTGGGCTTCACTCACTACCAACCCGCGCAGCTGACCACGGTCGGCAAGCGCGCCTGTCTGTGGTTGCAGGACCTGATCCTCGACCATGCCGACCTGGAGCACCGGCTGGAAACCCTGCGTTTCCGCGGTGTCAAGGGCACGACCGGCACCCAGGCCAGCTTCATGGAACTGTTCGAGGGCGACGAAGAAAAGGTCCGCGAACTCGACCGCCAGGTCACCGCGCGCATGGGCTTCAGCAAGACCTACATTACCGGCCAGACCTACCCTCGCCGCGTCGACGCCCAGGTTCTGGCCGTACTCTCCGGCATCGCCCAATCCTGCTCCAAGTTCGCTCATGACCTGCGCCTGCTGGCCAACCTCAAGGAGGTCGAGGAACCATTCGGCGACCAGCAGATCGGCTCCTCCGCCATGGCCTACAAGCGCAACCCCATGCGCGCCGAGCGCATCACCTCCCTGGCGCGCTACGTCATCACCACCTCGCTCTCGCCGGCCTTCACCGCCGCTACCCAATGGTTCGAGCGTACCCTCGACGACTCCGCCAACAAACGCATCTGCGTGCCCGAGTCCTTCCTCGCCACCGAGGCCTGCCTGCTGATCTTCCACAACATCGCCAGTGGCCTGGTCGTCTATCCGCGCATGATCGAAAAACATATCCGCGCCGAACTGCCGTTCATGATGACCGAAAACATCATCATGGAGGGCGTCAAACGCGGCGGTGACCGCCAGGAACTCCACGAGCAGATCAGGGTCCACTCCATGGCCGCCAGCCGGGTCGTCAAGATCGAGGGCGGTGAGAATGACCTGCTCGACCGCATCGCCGCCGACCCGGCCTTCGGTCTCGAGCGCGAGGCCCTGACCGCCCTGGCCAACCCCGAACACTACACGGGCCGGGCACGCCAACAGGTTTTCGACTTTCTGGCTGAAGAGGTCGAGCCGCTGCTGGCCCGCTACGGCCAAGAGGAAGCGCCGGACTCCGAGCCGACGGTGTGATCGATAAACCCAATGCCCACTTAAAACACGTTTCCTTTATTGGCGATCTTAGGTAGAATTTTCATAACAGAGGCTTGGTTAACTTTTCGAATCTTTACGCTCCTGGTTTTTTTCCTCAAGGCCCCACGAGGATTCCATGACCCACTCGCAGCCCCACATTCTCTACATGGAAGACGATCCCGGCGTGGCTCGGCTGTTCGAGCGCAAGCTCGTCAAGCTGGGTTTCAAGGTCGAAATCGCGATCAACGGGCTCGATGGCTTGGCGCTTTGCGCCCGCAACACCTACGATCTCGTGGCCGTCGATCATCTGATGCCTGGCATGAACGGCCTGGACGTCATTGCCGAGCTTCAGAAGCTCGATAACAGTCCTCCCGTGATCATGGTCACGGGCGCAGGCTGTGAACGCACGGCCGCCCTGGCCCTCAAAATGGGGGCCCAGGACTACATTGTCAAGGACACGGAGGGCGTGTTTTTCGAATTGCTGCCCTCTGTGATTGGCCAAATCCTGCTCAAGCACCAATCCGAGCTGGAGAAGCAACGCATCGAGCAGGCGCTGCGGGAGAGCGAGCAGCGCTATCGCTCCTTGGTCGAGAGCTCGCCCGATGGGATTCTGGTGGTGGTCGAAGGCACGATCGTCTACGCCAACATCGCCTCGTCTCACCTCTGGCGCAAGGACCGCGACCTGCTGACGCAGACGCGGCTAGAGAGCCATGTGCTCGACTCGCTGGTCGCGGACCTGCACCACCACCTCGAACGCGGCCTGCTCACGACCATGCCGATGACCTACAAGTTCGAGACTACGATCCGCATGGAGATCGGCGACCCGATCGAGGTGGAGATCGCCTCGGTCTGCGTCGTCTACGAGGGCAAGCCCGCCCTGCAACTCGTGCTGCGCGACATCACGGGTCGCAAGGAGGTCGAGGCCGCGATTAAGGAGATGAACCTCGAGCTGGAGTTCATTCTGCGCGATCGCACCTCGCAACTGGAGAGTCTGCACCGGGAGATCCACCGACTTTCCAGCAACACCGCCGTGGATCGCAAGGCCACGGATGTCTTGCACAATGTCAAGAACGTGCTCAATAGCCTGGTCGTCAGCACCCACACGATGGAGCGCATCATCGACTTCTCCAAGGTCGGCAACGTCCGCAAGATTGCGCGGCTACTCGAGGACCACAAAGCCGACCTGGGCACCTTTTTCGCCACCACCAAGAAGGGCAAGATGGTGCCCACCTTCCTCGACTCCCTGGGCGAGGTGCTGGAGCGCGAGCGGGCCATGCTCCAGAACGAGATCCACGGTTTGATCGACCACCTCGACCACATCAATGTCACCGTCAATTTGCAACAGCGCCGTGCGCGGCTGGGCGGTGGCGAGGGCCCGATGGACATTGAGGAGATCATCGACGAAGCCCTCAAGATCGCCAACAACAGCATCACCCGTTATGACGTGCAGTTGGAACGCTCCCGCAACCCTTGGCCGCTGTTGCGCCTGGACCGCCACAAGATCATGCAGATCCTCGTCAACCTCATCAACAACGCCGCCAAAGCGATCGACGACGCCAACCGCGAGGGCGCGGAACGCTGGCTGCGCATCTGGTGCGAACACAAGGATGAACGCCTCTTCGTGCACGTCGCCGATCATGGCATCGGCATTCTACCCGAGCACCAGGAGCGGCTCTTTGAGTACGGCTTCACCACCCGCAAGACGGGCCATGGTTTTGGCCTGCACAGCTGCAAGCTCTTGTCCCATGAGATGGAGGGCGAGCTGGGAGCACACAGCGAGGGCGCGGGCCTGGGTGCGCGCTTCACGCTGATCCTGCCGGCCCGCCCGGCGCAGCCACCCGACGGGCCCTAAATCGCTTACGGGGCCTGATCCGGGGCGGGCGGCGGAGCCGGGGCTTCTGCCTCCTCACCGCACAAGCGGAAATGATCCAGAAACTCGATGATCTTGGCCTCGTCACCGACCGTGCCGGTCAGATCATAGGGTTCCTCGAGGCGTTTGTCCGAGTACCAGATCCCGAACCGCAATTTTTTGGACTGGGGGCATTCGAACATGAAGAGCGTGGTCAGGCCCTCGCTCTTGAGGTCTTGGGTCTCGATGCTGAGACCGTCCTCGTTCTTCTGACTGACGGAAAGACCTTCGCCCGCGCTATTGAAACCGTCCTTGACGGTCAGATAGCGAACCTGCATGCCATTCATGGCCAGCACGCCGCGCGCCAGCAGCTTCTTGATGTCCAATTCGATATTGATACGGTTCTTGGCAAGTGCGCTGTAGTCGTCGCTCTTCCCGGTGAAGAACGCTTCGAGTCCCTCGCTGTCCTTCTCCTCGCCAAGCAAGACCTGGGTGAAGAGAAAGCCCTGGCCTTTGCCGAAGCCGGTGGGCTTGCCGCCGAGGTTCTCTTGGTCGGAAATGATGACGGTATCCATGATGAAGGGCACGGCGACGGCGGCATTGGGGAAGTAGCCATCGGGCAGGCGCTCTGCGCCGAGGATCTCGAGCGCGCGAGGTCCAGGGTTCTCCGCGTCAGCCTTGATTTTCTTGGCCGTCTTGTAGCCAAAATAGCCGAAAAAGGCAAAGGCGATACCGGCCAGAACGGCCAGAACGCCACAACCGACGGCGATGCGCTTCAACGTTTGGTTCTCAGACACGGGACACCTCACAGATCTGGGCGAGGTCGAGACTCACCGCTTTTGCCGGAAGGTAACATAGAGTTAGGCCTGGGCCAAGTAAAAGCGCGATGAGGGACTTGCGGGTGACGAGGTATCCTGATACCATGCGTTCAGATGAGACGCAGTCTCATAACTGTAGGTGCTCGAGGGATTCGTGAAGGTCAAAGACAAGTGCTGCAAAAAGTATAAGAAGAAAGGCGCCAGCTGTAAGTCCTGCCCCCTTCTGCGCGAACTGGGCAAGAAAAAGCACCAGAAGCTCATGGAAAAATACGCCTGAGGCCTGGCCACACACACCCTGAAACACGACGGGCCGCCCAGTAGGCGGCCCGTTCGCATTTAGGCTGGCTGGCTCAGCTGAAGCGGCTGCCTTCGAGGAAGGCTTTCAGCTTGCGGCTGCGGGACGGGTGACGCAGCTTGCGCAACGCCTTGGATTCGATCTGGCGAATGCGCTCGCGGGTGACGGCGAACTTCTGACCCACTTCCTCGAGCGTGTGCTCCGATTCCTCGCCGACGCCGAAACGCAGGCGCAGAACCTTTTCCTCGCGAGGGGTCAGCGATGCCAGCACGCCGGTCGTCTGCTCCTTGAGGTTGTTGGACACCACCGCCTCGACCGGCGACTCGACCTTGCTGTCTTCGATGAAGTCGCCAAGGTGCGAATCCTCTTCCTCGCCGATGGGGGTTTCCAGCGAGATCGGCTCCTGGGCGATTTTCATGATCTTGCGCACTTTTGAGACTGGCATATCCATTTTCTCGGCGATCTCTTCCGGCGTCGGCTCGTGACCGATTTCCTGGACCAGGGCGCGCGAGGTGCGGATCAGTTTGTTGATGGTCTCGATCATGTGGACCGGGATGCGGATCGTGCGGGCCTGGTCGGCGATCGCACGGGTGATCGCCTGGCGAATCCACCAGGTCGCATAGGTGGAGAACTTGTAGCCGCGGCGGTACTCGAACTTGTCGACGGCCTTCATCAGACCGATGTTGCCCTCCTGGATCAGGTCCAGGAACTGCAAACCGCGGTTGGTGTACTTCTTGGCGATTGAGACGACCAGTCGCAGGTTGGCCTCGATCAGTTTGCGCTTGGCCTCTTCGGTCTCGAACTCGCCCTTGCGCATCTTGTTGTAGTTGGTCTTGAAACGCTCGATCGGGGCGCCGATCTCGCCTTCGATCAGAGCCAGCGCCATCTCGGCGTTCTGCTTTTCGGTTTCCAGATCAGCGATCTGGCTGCGAAAGGCCGGGTTGGTCAGGCGTGACTGGATGCGCGAGAGACGATGCTCGTACGTCATGATCGAGTTGTAGAACTTGGCCGCCATGTCGAGCAGATGGCCCTGTTCCTTGTTGCTGAAAGGGATCTGGCGGATGATGCGCGAGGTCTTGATGCGCGTGCGCAGCAGCACGGTGAACTGCTGTTGGTAAGCGGCGCTTTCGGGCTTTTCGATCGCGCTCAGCAGCCGCTCTTCCTGTTCGACCATCGCTTCCGATTCCTCGAGCCGGTCGAACAGTTCGAGCATGATCTTGCGAATCTTGCTGGAGTCCTCGTCCTCGGGTTGGTCGCCATTGTTCTTTAACTCTTCGGGCTCAAGGCGGGTCCGGCGTCCGATTTCCATAATCTCGGGGATTAGGAAACGAAAACGCGAGAGGGCCTTGGAGGTAATTTTCTTGCCACGTTCGATCTGTTTGGAGAGCACGACCTCTTTCTGACGGGTCAGTAGGGGAACGTTCCCCATTTCCTTGAGGTACATGCGCACAGGATCGTTGGTGCGGTCGAGGGCACTGGGCGAGAGGTCGATTTCGTAGCTGCCTTCCTCGCGTTTGCCATCGCCGAGATCGAACATGGCATCGGTGGAGGGCAGGCTCGGCGAGCCCTTCTGTTCCCCGCCGACCTCATCGGAGACGGTCAACTTACCCGCATCGTCAATCAGTTCGACGCCCGCATTGGCCATAGCCTGGTAGAACTCATCTAGTTCGTCGGGGGTCGCCAATTCTTCAGGTAGCGAGTCGTTGATCTCGTCATAGGTAAGGTAGCCGCGCTCCTTGCCTCGTTCGAGAAGGTCGTTAAACTCTTTGGGCAATTCCTCTTTCAAATAATCACCTCGATTACCCTGTTCTTCCAGCCCATTTGCCTGGTTGGCCTGATGTGTCGGGCGTCGTGTTTGGGCGGACACGACCCGTGACTCTGAGACCTGGGTTGTGGAGCCGTACCGAAGATTCGTTTCGGCCCGATTGCGTCTTCATCGTCAGCCTCGAAGAAGGACAGATCGACACCCGTCTTCTGTCCCTATTTACTAACGGCTGCTGAAATCCTTTGGTTAACCGTTGCTGTGAAAAAAGTTTCCTTTTTTCCCCGAATCCCGCTCTCGATAATCGACAAAAAATCAGAAAGTTGGTCAAGGTAGTCTGCTCAAAAAGATGGCAACGGAATGGCAATTCACTTGCGCGACTTGCTTGGCTTGGCTCGTGGGAAAGCAGCTCAAGCGAACTTGTGATTATATCAATCCTAGTTCATATGTCAAGCTCGGGGCGCCACCCTTTCACAAAAAGGTGATGCCGCGCACAGTGTCACTCGCGGCTATGAAGCATGGCCCGCAGCGAGGACAGCTCCTTCTTGAGCGTTTCGCTCTCCCGTCGCAAGAGGCGATTCTGTTTGCGCAGAGCCAGCTGATCAAAGAGGCTCATCACCGCCGCATAGCACAGACCGATCGTGCCCACGCCGTAGAGGACGAGGCTGAAATCGATCCGTGTTGCCGGCAGGAACGGCAGCCAGCGCAGGCTGACGGTCTCGTCGATCGGTTGCATGGGGTGGAGCGAGAGCATCCACAGGAAGAACAGCAACAGCGCCATAAAGCGGATCATCGCTTCACCTCGTGTCGGGCGACCAACTCGGACCAGAGGCCCTGGTCCTTGAGAATGCGCTCGGCCACAAAGCGGATCACCCCCTGTCCGCCCCGCAGTGGTACCACCTCATCGACTCGCTCGCGCACCTCGGTGACGGCGTCTTCGGGGCAAAAACTGGCGCCGGCCATGGCGATCGGTGCCAAGTCAGGCAAGTCGTCGCCAAGGTAGGCACATTGGGATGGCGTGAGTTCGAGCGTGGCACAGAGTTCCTCGAATGCCACCTGCTTGTCGATGCGACCGGCCTTGAAGACGTCGATGCCGAGCATGCGCATGCGCGCCAGCAGACTGGCCGGCGCACGACCCGAGAGAATCACCACCGGGATCCCGGCGGCCTGCAGGAACTTGATGCCCAAACCGTCGCGCACGTGAAAGGCCTGGAACTCGTCCTCGCCGCCCAGGTAGATCAGTCCGTCCGTCAGAACGCCGTCCACATCCGTGACCAGAGCGCGAATCTGGCTCAAATCCGCTTTCATGCCGTCCTCCGTGCCGCGGACGCATGGCGCCCGTCTGCTCTCGCGTATCGAGTCAAGCACCCATTATAGGTGAAAGGGCGCGGATCGCCGCAAAAAACCGCGTCGCATCCGCGCCAAACGCATCCTCAAGCCAGGGTCGCCACCATCACGGCCTTGATCGTGTGCATGCGGTTCTCGGCCTCGTCGAAGACCACCGAACAGGGTGACTCGAACACTTCCTCCGTGACCTCCATGCCGTCGAGGCCGTACCTTTGGAAGATTTCCTCGCCGACCTTGGTCTCGCGATTGTGGAACGCCGGCAAGCAGTGCAGGAACTTGACCCGCGGATTGCCGGTCTTGCGCACGACCTCCATGTTGACCTGGTAAGGGCGCAGCAACTGGATGCGGCTCTCCCAGACGGAGTCGGGTTCGCCCATGGAGACCCAGACGTCCGTATAGAGGAAATCGACCCCGGCCACCGCCTGATCCACGTTCTCGGTGATCAGGATGCGCGCTCCGGACTCGGCGGCGATTGCCTGGCACTGGGCCACCAGGGCGGCGTTGGGCTGGCAGGAGACGGGCGCCGCGATGCGCACGTCCATGCCCATCTTGGCGGCGCCGACCAGCAGCGAGTTGCCCATGTTGTTGCGGCCGTCGCCCAAGTAGCAAAACGCGATCTGGTGCAGGGGTTTGTCGCTGTGTTCGAGCATAGTCATGAAGTCGGCGAGGATCTGGGTCGGGTGGAACTCGTCGGTCAGGCCGTTCCAAACCGGCACTCCGGCGTACTGGCCCAGGGTCTCGACGATCTCCTGACCATAGCCGCGGTACTCAATGCCGTCATACATGCGGCCGAGCACGCGGGCCGTATCCTTCATCGACTCCTTTTGACCGATCTGGGAACCGGACGGACCCAGATAGGTGACGTGGGCACCCTGATCGAAGGCGGCGACCTCGAAGGCACAGCGGGTGCGCGTCGAGGCCTTCTCGAAGATCAACGCGATATTCTTGCCCTTGAGTTGGGGCTGTTCGGTGCCCGCGTATTTGGCGCGCTTGAGCTCGCGGGAAAGATCGAGCAGAAATTGGATTTCCTGGCGGCTGAAGTCCAGAAGTTTCAGAAAATTGCGGTTCTTGAGATTGAAGGCCACTGCGTTACTCCTCGTCAAAGTGGCAGCGGACCGACCGCGGCCGCCTCAAAGGTACCGATCCCCGAGGAAACTTGCAAGCCAGAAGTGAAGCGCGCCCCGAAAAGCGCGCTTCGGGCGCGTCACTTGGTCATATTGTAAGTGACGCTGATCTTGGTGCCGGCCTCGCCGGGGTTGGTGACCACGGTCAGGGAGACATCCTGTTTCTTGTCCTCGTTGCGCATCGAGAGGATGCGCATCGAGCCGCCGTCGGCACTGGTCGAGGTCGAAGAGGTCTCAGTGAAACCGGCATCGGCCAGCTTGCCCTTGTACCAGTCGACGACCTTGTCCGGTGCGTCCGGCGTCTCCATCGAGAACATACCGGCCAGGCTCTCCTGACTGTTGACGGAGGCTACCCCGACCGGCTTAGTGCCGGTATAAGCCGGCACCCATTCGGGATACTCGGCGCCGCCTCCCCAAACGGTTTTCTGGCCATCGGGTCCGGTGGCGGTCAGCGTGCCCTCCTCACTACTGATCGTGGCGGTGCCTTGATCGGTCGTGAAGGTGAGCTTGCCTTCTTTGAGTTGGTTGAAGTCGAATGTCGCCGTTTCGCCCGTCTTGTTGTTCTTGATCGTAACCGTTTGGGCTTGGTCATCACTGCTGACGATGTCGAGCTCCGGATTGACTGCGGCAATACCTTTAGCCATGGCCAAAGCCGGGTTCTTCTCCATCTCGCCGGCAAAGTCCTCCGCTTTCCCCTTGATCCAGATAAAGAAGACACCTGCGCCGATCACGCCGACCAGGACCAAGCCGACACAGCCAATACCGATCCAGGCAAGGGGACTCAATTTATTTGCCATGGTACACATACCTCTGCTGCAATGGGAGTAAACGGGAACGCTTCATTGTGGGCTAAATCTGAACCATTGTCCAGCATCCTTTTAACTCACACCGCTATATAGATCCTGATCGAAAGCTGCGTTCTTCGCCCATGACGGGTCGATCTTCACCCCGCAAAAACATCCGTGTGCCCTGCGCTCTGGCAAGGTACGACTTTCATCGCCGCCCAGGGATGCTCACGAGATTTCGCTCTATTTTTAGCGGTTCTTGCACGTTCATCCGCCGCCCGGCGCATCCTGTGGGTCTAACTCGTTTTTTTCCGTTCAATGCCCAATGCCGTAATCTTCTGGTGCAGGTAGCTGCGGTTGGTGTGCAGCAGGTCCGCCACTTTGATGTAGTTCCAGTTTGTACGGTGGAGCCAGGCTTCAATGTACTCCTTCTCGCACTGGTTTTTGAAGTCGCGCAACGGCATCGCCGGCATCTCGGTGATGCGCAGCAAATTCGTCGGCTCAGGGCTACCGCCGCTCCAGATCTGGCTTGGCAGGACCTCGACCCCAATCGTGTCGCCTCCGAAAATCGTCATGCGCTCGCACAGGTTGCGCAGTTCCCGCACATTTCCCGGCCAGCGATAGGCGCTCAACAGGTCGACGACCTCGCCCGAGAGCTGCTTTGATCGCATCTGGTACTGTTTGCAGAATCGTTCCACGTAGTAGGCGAGCAGGATCGGTACGTCGCCGTGGCGATCGCGCAGTGGCGGCGCTTCGATCGGAATCGAGGCCAACCGATAGTAGAGATCCTCGCGGAAGCGCTTTTCCTCGACCATCTTCATCAGGTCGCGGTTTGTCGCTGTGATTACCCGGACGTCGACCCGCGTCTCCGTCTTGGCGCCGATCCGCCGCACCACGCCGTCCTCGAGCACCCTCAGCAGCCGGGCCTGGAGCGAGTAGTCCATGTCGCCAATCTCGTCGAGGAACAGCGTACCGCGGTTGGCCTCCTCGAACAGGCCCATCTTGTTCTGGTGGGCATCCGTGAACGCGCCCTTGACGTGACCAAACAGTTCGTCCTCAATCAAATGAACCGGAAACGAGGCGCAGTTGATCCGGACAAAGGGCCCGGCGCGGCGGCGGCTGCGCGCGTGGATGGTGGCCGCGACCAACTCCTTGCCCGTGCCGCTCTCACCTGTAATGAGAACCCTACCGTCCGTCGGCGCCAGCTTGTCAATCGTCTCCAGCAGGTGCAACACCGCCTGGGATTGGCCGACGATCGGTTGACCCCCGCCCAGCTCCCGCTCCAAAGAGCGGATCCGGTCGCGCAATGCGAGCTTTTCCAAGCAGTTGCGCACCGCATAGACCAACCTTTCGTCGGAGAACGGCTTCTCGATAAAGTCATGGACCCCCAGTCGCATGGACTCGAGTGCTTCGCTGATGGTTGCCTCGCCCGAGATCACAATCGTCGGCGGCAGCTGGTGCATCGCCCAGTCGTGGATCAGGTCCAATCCGCTCTTGCCCGGTAACCGGATATCCAGCAGGACCAGGTCGGGTGCCGATTCTGCCGCCATGGCCGCCATGGCCTCCTCCGCCGAGGCCATGGAGCGGGTCTGATGACCCTCGTCCCGCAGCAACGCGGTCATATGGGCATTGATTTTCCCGTGGTCCTCGACGACCCAGATCAGACTCATGGTTCGGACTCCTTAGGGGCTGCAAGCGGGAAAACGAGTTGGAAACAGGCGCCCTTCGCCGTGGCGACTAGCTCCAAATCGCCGCCGTGGTCGAGCATGATCTTGCGCGAGATGGCCAGTCCCAGTCCGGTTCCCTCGCCTACGGCGCGGGTCGTGACATAGGGCTGAAACAGGCGCCCGCGGATGGCGGGCTCGATGCCAGGCCCGGTGTCGTGCAGGCGCAACAGCAGTCTAGACCCGGCCAAAGTCAGCGAGAACGAGACCTCCCCACGGGATTCCGCCAAGGCCTTGCTGCTGTTGTTGCAGAGGTTGACCAGCACCTGGCGAATCAAGCGCTTGTCGGCTTCGATCAGGATCGGCGCGTTCGGCGTCTGCGTCAGGGTCAGGCCGAGGTTAGGCCAAGCGGCGTGGTAAAGCTCGAAGAACTCCTGGAGGAACGCCCACGCCTCTAGCGGCTTGGGCTGGGGCTTGCCGACCTTGGCGAACGAGGTGTACTGATCGGTGAAGGCCGTCAGCTGGCCTAGCTCCTCGCGAATGCTGTGCTCGTGGGCGTCGAGCGCGGCGGCGCTTTCCGGCGCCAGCCGGTGTGCTGTCCGCAACAGCTTGTCGATTTCTAGCCGCAGCGTTGTTAGGGGCGTGCGGATCTCGTGAGCCATGCGCCGGCTGGACTCCTGCCAAGCCTCCAGGTGGTCCAGCGCCTTGAGCCGTTGGGCCGCGCGTGCCAGAACGCTGGAGGTCGTCTGAATCATCTGGCCGATCCGGCCCAGCACATCGCTGCCGGTGATCGGCACGACCAGGTCCGTCTCGCCAGCCGCCAGGCGACCCAGGAACCCGCCCAGCTGGCGCAGCTGCCCTTCGAGACGATGGCGGCGGTAGAGCAGGAGCAGCACGATCGAGCCAAGGCTGCCGCCGATCAGGGCCAACAGGATCGACTGGTAGCGTCGCGTGATCTTGTCGCGGTTGGCCTCAAGGATTTCCAAATGGGCCAGCATCCCCTGGGCCTCGAGGAATTGCGCTTTGTGGCGGTCCGCGGCTTCGGGTTCAAGCGCCGCCAGTTGGCGTTCCTGGGCCATGCAGCGAATCAAGAGGTCGCGCAGTTCGGGATCGAGCATCAGTTGCTCCCAGGGATTGGCGATCTGGCGTTGGGAAAACTGAAAAAACGCGAGCAGCGCGGCACTCATTAAACACAATGAGACCAACAGACTGCGCTGGGTCATGGCAGGCTCCCGCGCTGGAGCGTCCATTTCCAGCTGTGGACCTGAATTGGGCGCTCGCGAATGCCACCGCTCATGAGGACCTCGAAGACATTGTTGCCGTTAGGGGTGCTGGCCCCTTCGCCACCGACGAGTCCGCGATCGCCGGCCCGCGCGACCTCGAGTCGTTGGGCGAACCAGTCGCGGGTCAGGCGGGCCTCTTCGGCGGAGTAAGGCGTGATGCGACAGGTGATGCGCAGACGAAGCGGGTACTCGAGCTGTGAGAGGCTGGCGGCGGGTAGTCCGTCCCGTGCCAGCCAGGCGAATAGGTCATCCAGTTGTTTGAAGGTTTTTGCATGAACGGCGCCGTTTGGGTCGAGCTCTTGCACGAGAATTTGCTCTTCCCAAACATCATAGCGCACCGTCAGCAGGGTATGTTGACGTCGTTCCGAGTGGGGTCCCTCGAGCTGGGTCTCCAGCTCGAGGCTGAGGGTCAGACCGCTGAGTAAACGGCGGCGCGTGGTGGCGTCGTCGAGCAGGTCGGCCGGCAGTTTGACCACGAGGGTATCGGGAGCTAAGCGGGCCAGGATCGGCTTGTCCCCAAACGCCAGGAGCCACATGCAGAGAACGACGGTCATGGAACCTCGGTTGAGTCTGGGGGCAGGTTCGTGGATTGGTATTCGTAGCGAAGCGCGGCGCGACTGACGCCCCAGCGCTGTCGCCAGACGAGCCCGAGTTCAAGGGCGGTCACATGCTGGTGAAAGAAGTCATCGCGTTGTTCGCGGTAATCGGCGGCGATCTGCAGACGCAGATCGTCGAGCGGGCGCCGCGGCAGGAGTCCGGCCAGGTCCCAGTCCAGCCCCAGATCACTCTCGATCACGCGGCGGTTAGGGTCGCGAATGAGGTCGCCGCGCTCCGAGAGACGTTCGAGGTAGTTGGCGTGGCCAAACAGGGTCCAAGCGTGGTTGAGCGGTTGGTAGTGGGCGACCTGCGCCTGGAGGTCGAAACCGCGGGCCTGGTAGGAGCCGGAGACGCCGGGCAGGTTGCCGCGGATCACGGTCGCGATGGTCTGAACGGTGGGTTTGAGCCCGCCAAAAATTTCGTCCAGGCTCGAGGTGCCAGGCTTGTAGGGCTGGGTCAGGACGATGGTGAAATTGGAACTGACTTTAGAGCCAGCCAGACCCAGCTCAAAACGCGTGCCCTGGCGGGGCAGAATGAGATCGTCGGTGGTATCGCGATACCATTTCAAGTGCGCGCTCCAGCGACGCTCCTCGACAGTGTCCTGCAGTTGGGGCTCGGAGTCCTCGAAGCGGTACGACTCGGCCAAAAAGGCGGCGGAGAACGAGAGCCACTGGCCGCTGCGGCCCAGGGGCGCGGCCAGGTCGATCGTGGGGGCGAGATCGCGGGTATTGGTGTAGACCAGCGAGCGACCGAGGTAGGGGTCGTAGAGCTTGCCCGAACGGGCATCGCGTGTTTGCAGGTGGAGATTGAAGAAGCCGTGGCGGCCAAAGAGGTTGCGATGCGTCAGGCCCATGTCGATGGGATGGCCGGGCTCGCTGTCGACCTTGCCGCCCTCCTGAACGAACTCGGTGCCCAGGTACCAACTCCACCAGGTGCCGAGAAACCCGCGCGCACCGAAAGCGAGCTCGCCGCCTTCCTTGGGGGTGGGACGCGCGTAAGGGTCGGCGTCGAGGGCAGGGTCGCCGGAATGGGCGGTGAAGTCGTAGCGGAAAAAGACGTTGGCCTGTTCCTGAACGGTGATGACGAGGGTGTAGGAGCCGTAGCTGGTACCCTTTTCAAGCGAGAACTCGGCCCGCAACAAATGGGGTAGGCGCATCAAGCGGCGGCGGGCCAAAGTCAGTTGATGTTCAGTGTAGGATTCACCGGTCTCGAGCTCTGTCTCGGCAAGGATCAGGGCTTCGGAAACCTGTCGGGCACCGTCCACGCGGATATCGGTCAGGAGGAAGCTTGGCTCGGCTCCTCCCACCATCATGGTGGACATCAGCGCCATGGTGTAAAGCATGCTGGTCATGGGACCCCTTCCAGTGGGCTATCCGGCAGGACAGTCCATTCTATCAGGTTTGGTGCGCAGGAAGGCACCAGCATCCGGAATTAGCAAAAGCAGGGCCAGGCCTGCAAGGGAGGGCTTGTTTGGAGAACGCAGCTCGCACGGGCCTCGGCGCGCAAGCGCCCGCCGATCGGGCGCAACTGGGTTAGCAATCCATAACGCTTGGCTTCGCATTCGCTTAGACAATCCTAACGTTCCCATCGATCGGCCTGAGTGCCCGTGCGGCGGCCATCAGAGTTTTCCTTAGGGCCGCGCCCGATTGGGAGCCGTCGTCGAAGTTGGCACCGACCTTGCCTTGGCCTGCTGCAGAGCGATTGCTGCTAAGGGTCCCCAAACACCTGGCAAGCGCTCCAGCAATTCCTTCTCCAAAGGGAATACGCGCGTGCCGTTCTTCAGTCCGGCACGCGCTTTTTTTTGCCCAGACGGCGCCGACCGCGCTCGGTAATTGCTTACCCGACCACCCACCTCATGTGCTAAAGTAGGGTCAGGCCGCGCGCCGTACACGCCAGCGCGCGGAGAATGTTTTCCGCAGGCGAGGTGTGGACATGAGAGAGTCGTTCAATCAACGGGTTTGGGAGCTGGTGAGCGCCATCCCACAGGGACGGGTGGCAAGTTACGGACAATTGGCCTCGATGCTCGGACACCCCAGACGCGCGCGCCAAGTCGGTTTCGCGCTTCATCAAACCCCAGAGAATCTGGTGCTGCCATGGCACCGGGTGATCAACAGCAAGGGACAGCTTTCTTTCTCCACCCACAGTGAACAATACATGCTCCAAAAAGCCATGCTTGAGGCCGAGAAGGTCAGGTTCACCGATGACGGACACATCGATTTCAAGGAGTTCGGCTGGCGCCCCTGAGCCCGTGCCTGGTCCTGCGAGGAATTCATCCCATTGATTACCGATACCGAAAACGAAGCCGCCGCGCCGCCGGAGCTGTCCAGCAATGTCACCGTCCTGAGCGCCGGCGATAAAACCTATTATATTCTTGGCACCGCCCACGTCTCTCAGCGCAGCGTCGCCGAAGTCGGCGAGCTGATCGCCCAGGTCAAGCCCGATACCGTCTGCGTCGAGCTCTGCGAAACGCGCTTCCAGACGTTGACCCAGGAGAACCAGTGGCGCAAGCTGGACATCCTCCAAGTCATCAAGGAGGGCAAGGCCCTGATGCTGATGGCCAGCCTGGCGCTGTCGTCGTTTCAGCGCAAGCTGGGCGACAAGCTGGGCGTCAAGCCCGGTGCCGAACTGCTGGAGGGCGTCAACCAGGCCAAACAGCACGGCTGCCAGCTGGTCCTCGCCGATCGCGAGATCCAGGTCACGCTCAAGCGGACCTGGGCCAACCTCGGCTTCTGGAAGAAGTTCGTGGTCATGGGCGGGCTCTTGGAAAGCTTCATGACCAACGAGGAGATCAGCGAGGAAGAGCTGGAGAAAATGAAGGAGCGCGACCACCTCAACGAGATGATGCAGGAGTTCGCGCGCACCATGCCCGGGGTCAAGACGCCGCTGATCGACGAGCGCGACCAGTATTTGATGTCGATGATCGAGGAGGCGCCGGGTCAGAAGATCGTGGCCGTCGTCGGCGCCGGTCACGTCAGTGGCATGCAGGCCAACTTCGGCAAGAAGATCGACCGCGCCGCGATCAATGTGATCCCACCGAAAAGCCGTTGGCCGGCCATCTTCGGTTGGGGACTGACGATCCTGGTACTTGGCCTCATGGCTTACAAGGCTCAGGATACCTCGTTTCTCAAGGTCTTCAGCGTGTGGGCGCTGTGGACCAGTATCCCCGCGGGCCTGGGTGCGCTGGTGGCGCGCGGTCGCATTGCCTCCGTGCTGACGGCCGCCGTGGCCGCCCCGATCACAACCTTGATTCCGGTCCTCGGCGCCGGCATGGCCTCCGGCACGGTCGAAGGTTATCTCAACAAGCCGAAGGTCGAGGACTGTGAGCAAGTGCCCCAGGACATGGTCAGCCTCAAGGGCTGGTACCGCAATCCCTTCTTGCGCACCTTGCTGGTCTTCATGGGCACGAATATCGGCGCCAGTCTGGGCAACTTTGCGGGGATCTGGGCCCTTTCCCTGCAATCCTGATACAGGTCGCCAAGCCATTCGAGAGGCACATCATGTTGTACATAGGATCGGACCACGCGGGCTTTGCCCTGAAAGAGGAACTCATCGCCTACCTGCGCGCCAAAGGCGTAGTCCATGAGGATTTGGGCACGCACTCGCTGGCGTCGGTGGACTACCCCGACTACGGGGCAGCGGTCGCCAAAGCGGTGACCGCCGCGCCTGAGCATCGCGGCATCCTGATTTGTGGCACGGGGATCGGTATCTCGATCGCGGCCAACAAGATTGCCGGGGTGCGGGCCGCGCTGTGTCACACCGAGTTCGAGGCCGAGATGTGCCGCAGGCACAACGACGCCAACATCCTCTGTCTGGGCGCGCGGGTGACCGGTGCCGGTCTGGCGCTGGCGCTGGTCGATCGCTTCCTGGCCGAAGCGTTCGAGGGCGGCCGCCACGCGGGTCGGGTCGCCAAGATCGCGGCGCTGGAGCAGCGCTAAATACAAAACGGGCGTCCCCGAGGGACGCCCGTCCAAGCGCAACGAGCCCGCGTGCGGGCTCGTGATCGCGACCTCAGTACTTCAGGCCGATGCGGGTGAAGAAGAAGGCGCCGTTGAAGCCCATCTGCACGTTTTCCCAAGGTGCACCGTTCTCGGTTTCGTTGGAATCCAGCGAGGTGGGGCGGTTGTCGAAGATGTTGTTGCCACCGATGCGCAGCAGCACGTGATCGGAGAAGTCGTAGCCGAACGTCAGGTCCATGACCGTCTGGGCCTTGAAGTCCTGGGGCGGCAGGGTGGGGTCGTCCAGCTGCGACCAGGTCCCGGTTTTGACGTCGCCGAAGTAGGTGAGCTTGCTGTCGGTGCTAAAGGCACCGCGGTGCCAGTCGAGGCCCAGCGTCGCTTTCTCTTCAGGCGCGGAGCCTTCCAGGAACCAGCGCTCGCGGGTGCTGAAGTAGGTTTCTTCCTTGCCTTCCAGGCCCGGTGCCGTGTGAACCGTGCGCACATCCGTCTTGTTGTAGTTGAGGGCCAGGTAGCCCTGGACCGTGCCCCAGGAGAGGTTGGCGCTGTGGGCGTAGGTCAGGTCGATGCCCTTGGTGCGGGTATCGACGGCGTTGGTGAAGAAGCGCACCTCGGACAGTCCTTGGGCGGCAATGATGTCGCCGACATCGGGGTCGTCGGCGGTGAAACCACCGGTGAGTACGATGCGGTCGTCGATGTCGATCCAGTAGCCGTCGAGGGTGACTTTGTCGTGCTCGCCCGACCAGGTGAAACCGACGGTCGAGTTGGTGGAGGTCTCTTCCTTGAGGTCGGGGATGCCGACCAGGCGGGCCAGCTGGCTGCCGTTGGGGGAGAGCTTGACGTCGGCGGGTTCGCCGGCGATGAAGTCGGTGAAGGTCGAGCTGAAGTAGCGCTGGTGCAGCGAGGGTGCGCGGAAACCGGAAGAGACGGAGCCGCGCAGCAGCAGTTCGTCGGTGGCGCGGTAGCTGAAGGCCAGCTTGCCGGTCACGGTGCTGCCGAAGTCGCTGTAGTCCTCGCCGCGGACGGCGGCGGCCAACATGGCGCGTTCGTTGAGTTGGAGCTCGAGATCGAGGTAGGCGGCCGTGTTGTGGCGCGATTGGTCGGTCTCGTCATCGGGTTGGAAGCCGGGGAAGCCTTGAGAACCGGCGTTGCCGTTGCCGGGTCCGTCGAAGTCGTCCCAGGAACCCGCTTCGCCCGCGGTGATCTCGTAGGTCTCGCGGCGGTACTCGAGGCCGGCGGCAAGGTTGAGACCGTGCAGCGGGGCTTCGAAGAAGCGTGAGAAGTCGAGGTTCGTCGTGTGTTGGGTGAACTTGAAGCCGCCCGCGTCGAAACCGGTCGGCGAGATGCCGTTGTTCTGGGTGGCGATCGAGGCGTTGAGCGTGTCCTTGATGTAATAGCTCATGTCGTTGGAGCCGTAGGTCGTGCTCGCGTCCATGAACCAGGAGCCGATCGTCGAGCGGTAGCCGAAGGTCGAGGCCAGATCGTCGATGTCGGTGGTGATCGTCGGCACGAAGCCGTTGGGGTACATGGCGGCGGAGTTGCGCGAGGGGATATCGTCGGAGCCGATACCGCCGCGGAACCAGGCGCCAGCATCGCCGTCGCGGTGGTTGACGCCGCCATCGGCGTAGAAGTGGCCCTGGCCGACGGGGGTGTCGAGGTTGAAGAACAGCGTGCCGTTGTCGGTCTCGGCGTCGCCGATGACGCGGGGCTCACCACCGGGCGAGCGGTTCGTGCGGTCGCGGGTGAGGAACTCGCCGGTCAGGTTGAGCACGCCGTTGTTGCCGATCTCCATGCCGTAGTTCAGGGCGACCTGGCCATAATCGCCATCCTTCTCCTGGTACTGGCCGGCGGAGAGCATGACATCCAGGCCCTTGCTGTCCTTGAGCACGATGTTGATCACGCCGGCGATGGCGTCGGAGCCGTACTGAGCGGCGGCGCCGTCGCGCAGGATCTCGATGCGCTTGATGGCGGCGACGGGGATGGTGTTGAGGTCGGTGCCGACATTGCCGCGGCCGCGGGTGCCGAACAGGTAAACCAGCGACGAGGTGTGGCGGCGCTTGCCGTTGATCAGGACCAACACCTGGTCGGGGCCCAGGCCGCGCAGGGAGGCGGGGTCGACGTGGTCGCTGCCGTCGGAGCCGGACTGGCGGTTGGAGTTGAACGAGGGCGCGGCGAACTGGAGCACGCTGCCCAGGTCGAAGTTGCCGGATTCGGTGGCGACTTCAGAGAGCGGGATGACGTCGACGGGCGCGGGCGTATCGGTCTTGGACCGCTCGATGCGGCGACGGGAGCCGACGGTCATTTCTTCGCGAATGGTTGGCTCTTCGCCTTCCTTGGGCTGGTCCTGGGACCAGCCGGGCAAGAAGCCGGAAAGCAGCAGCGCGATCAGGAAAACCCAATGGCGCGCTTTCGGTGCTTTGCTATACATGAGTGAACCCTCCTGACTGCCCCACGCAAGTCGCGTCCCGGTCTTACCGGCTGAAGGATGTTCGTCGACCTGCACGCGTGGGGTGATGGCCCATCATGCATCAAGTCGCATGGGTGGTCAAGAGGTAGCGCACGGGCACGACGGATCGCCCGCAGCGCCGTGTCCGGCGACGGTCCGCGGTGTCGGTACGCCGTTTGGGGACGGTCCGGTCTGTTGCATTTTGCCGATTGGTACGCTGCCGGCAGCTCGAAAAACGGCGGGCGCCCGTGGGCGCAACCAGGCCGGTCACCTGGCTGCGCGGGCCCCGGATCAGCCCTGGATGTGGCCGAGGATGGTGTCGCGGATCGCGGCGATTTCGCCTTCGCCGTCGATGGTCAGCTGTTTGACCTGGGGCTTGTCGGCGGCCCAGGCGTGGACCTCCTCGATCGAGGCCAGCGTCTCCGTAAAATAGATGTCGAGGCGCTGGTCGATGGCGACCTCGTCGATATCGTCCTTGCGCACCGTCGTCGCGGCACCGCATTTCCAGCAGAGGAAGCTGTCGCCTTCCTGGCGCGGCGCGATGGCGGCGATGGCGGTGTTGTTGGGGTGGCCTTCGGGGCAGGCGCGGCGGCCGAGCAGGCGCGCGCGGGCAGTCGCGCGGGCGACCTCGATCACGATCACGGCGTCCAGCGGGGTATTGGCTTGATCGAGACCTTCGACCAGCGAGCGCGCCTGATTGGGCGTGCGCGGGAAGCCGTCGAGGATAAAGCCGCCCTTGCAGTCGTCCTGGGCCAGGCGGTCGAGCACCATCGGGATGGTCAGCTCGTCGGGCACCAGCTCGCCGCGGTCGATGTACTTGCGCGCCTCAATGCCCAGCGGCGTACCGCCCTGGATGTTGGCCCGGAAAATTCCGCCCGATTCCACGTGGGCCAATTGAAAGTGTTTGACGAGAAACGCGGACTGAGTGCCCTTGCCGCTGCCGTTGGGCCCAAAGATCAAGATGCGCATGCTGCCTCCCTGGTTGAGTCGGTCGAAAAGTCGGGCCGAAGCAGCCCACCCGATAATCGTATCGTCTCCGGCAGCGGCAATCAAGAGCATCGGTCGAACGCTGTCGGCGCGGCGCGCCCGCAATTCTCGTCACCTCGGGATCCCACGCCAGCGACGGTGGTGGTACAATCCTGGGGCCGCGCGCAGACGCGTTCGGCCCAGGGGAGGTAGCATGGCCACGGTGGTCTTTGATTTCGATTCGACCCTGATCGACTGCGAGAGTCTCGAGGAGATCCTGGCCGTGCGCCTGCGCGAGCGGCCCGAGCTGGAACAGGAGCTGCGCGCGATCACGGCCCTGGGCATGGAGGGCGCGCTCTCGTTCCGCGAGTCGCTAGCCCGTCGTTTGGCGCTGGCGGCCCCGACCCTGGCCGAGGTCAAGGCCTTTGGCCTGCACGCCATTGCCCGGCTCACGCCCGGCATGGCCGGCTTGATCGCAGATCTGCGGGGGCGCGGCGTGGCCGTCGCCATCATCAGCGGTGGCCTGCGCGAGGCGATCGTGCCGTGCGCCCATTTTCTCGGGCTTGACGATGCCGCCGTCGGCGCCGTCCGCCTGCGCTTTGCCGACGATGGCAGCTTTCTCGGCATCGATCCCGACGACCCCTTCAGCCTCTCCAAGAGCCTGGGCGCTAGCGCCCTGTCCGCAAGCTGGTCGCGACCGCGCATCGCCGTCGGCGATGGCATGACCGATCTCAACCTGCAGCGCGATGGTCTAGTCGACCACTTCATCGCCTTCACTCAATGGGCCCGCCGCGCGCCGGTTCTGGCCAGCGGCGCACCGGAAGCCGCCGATGTCGCCACGCTTACCGAACTGATCCAGGAGCTATTATGAAACTGCACTCTCTGCCCAAGGACAAAATCCGCATCGTGCTGTTGGAAGGCATCGACCGCCTCGCCGTCGACGTGCTCAACCACCACGGCTACCAGAATGTCGAGCTACTGCCGGGTGCTCTGGCGGGCGAGGCCCTGATCGAGAGGATCCGCGACGCCCATATGGTCGGCATTCGCAGCACCACCCAGCTGACCGCCGAGGCGCTGAGCTCCGCCCGCCTGCTGATGGCTGTCGGCTGTTTCTGCATCGGCACCAATCAGGTCGACCTGGCCACTGCGGCGTCTCTGGGGATCCCGGTCTTCAACGCACCCCATTCCAACACCCGCTCCGTCGCCGAGCTGGTCATCGGCCATACAATCATGCTGATGCGCGGCATCTTCCCCAAGAGTGCGGCCGCCCATCGCGGCCAGTGGATCAAGTCCGCCAAGGGCTCCAACGAGGTCCGCGGCAAGACGTTGGGCATCGTCGGCTACGGCCATATCGGCACCCAGGTCAGCGTGCTGGCCGAGGCCATGGGCATGACCGTGATCTACCACGATATCCAGACCAAATTGCCGCTGGGCAACGCTCGCGCCTGCGACAGCCTCGACGAGTTGCTTGAAAAGGCCCATGTGGTCACGCTCCACGTGCCGGCCGACGCCACCACCAAGAACATGATCGATGCCGAACGCCTGGCCAAGATGCAGCAGGACGCCTTCCTGATCAACGCCAGTCGTGGCTCGGTGGTCGATATCCCGGCCCTGGCGGCCGCGCTGGAATCCGGCCACCTGGCCGGTGCCGCCGTCGACGTCTTCCCGGTCGAGCCCAAGTCCAACGCACTGCCGTTCGAATCGCCGCTCTGCGGCCTGGAACAGGTCATCCTCACGCCCCACATCGGCGGCTCGACGCTCGAGGCCCAGCGCAACATCGGCAAGGAAGTGGCCGAGAAGCTGGCCTACTTCAGCGATCGCGGCAATACCGACGGCGCCGTCAACTTCCCCAAGGTCAACCTGCCGGCCCACGAGGGCGCCCACCGTCTGCTCCACATCCACGGCAACACGCCCGGCATCCTGCGCCAAATCAACGACGTCATCGCCGAGATGGACATCAACGTCCTCGGCCAGTACCTGGCCACCGCCGGCGAGCTGGGCTACGTTGTCCTCGACATCGGCCAGGTCAGCGAAGAGCAGGGCAAGGACCTGCGCGAGCGCCTGGCGCGCATTCCCAGCACGATCCGCACGCGATTGCTTTACTGATCGAGAAGCGAGAGACAAGGGGGCAAGACTCGAGAAGCCTCGAGCAGCAAGAGACAAGAGGCGCTTGAAACTTGCCGCTTGTATGCTATTGTTGAATGCTTGAAAACGGGTTTTCGAGCCCATATATAGAGGAAGTGAACGGCTATGTCCTATCAGCAGGCGATTGTGGTGCTATTGAGCGAAGTGCTCGCGGAGACCGGTGTGGATCCGACCGTGCTCGGCGACCTGGCCGCGTTGGTCGAAGTGCCCAAGGACCGCGCCATGGGCGATTTCGCCTTCCCCTGCTTCCGCCTCGCCAAGGCTATGCGCAAGGCGCCGCCGGTCATCGCCGCCGAGCTGATGGTCGCGCTGGAACCCAAAATTGCCGCTCATGCCGAGCTGGCCCTAGTCATCGCCGCCGGTCCCTACCTCAACTTCAAGGTCAACAAGGGCAGCATGGCCGCCAGCTTGTTGCCCGCGATTCTTGACGGCTCCTTTCTCGCCAACCGCGCGCCGGTCGGCGAGAAGGTCATGATCGAGTACAGCCAGCCCAACACCCACAAGGCCTTCCACGTCGGCCATACCCGCAATGTCGCCCTGGGCGACGCCCTGGTGCGCATCTACGAGTTCTGCGGCCACGAGGTCGTCGCTTCCAACTATATCGGCGATGAGGGCGCCCACATCGCCAAGTGCCTGTGGTACCTGCGCCACCACTATCAGGGCCACATCCCAAATGAAAACCGCGGCGAGTTCCTGGGCGAACTCTACACTCGCGCCACCATGATGCTGGACTTTACCAGCCTGACCCAGGTGCCGATGCCGCTGGTCGAGACTGCGAAGGTCAGCGCTGTCGAGGCCCTGACCGAGCCCGACGCACCCGCCAAGCAGCGCCGTGTGCGCCTGACGCTCTGCCACGGCGCGGCCGAAGTCCTCTGCGGCGGCACCGGTTACGCCGCCGGCGACATCGTCGCCTACGCCCGGCCCGGCGCCCGTGTCAACGGTCGCCGCATCGGCACCGTCGAAAAGTTCGGCGTCACCTCCGTCGGCATGATCCTCTCCGAAAAGGAAATGGACCTGAGCGAGGACAAGGAACAGATCTACCGCTTCCCAGCCGAAACCGCGCTCGGCCTGCAAGTCGCCGAATACTTCCGCATCGCCGACGCCCTGCCCGCCGAGGTCTCCGTGCTGGACACCATGCGCGAGCGCAGCGAGGGCGTGGCCCAGTGCCTGCACCTGCTGGAAGCCAAAGACCCCGAGATCGTGGCGCTCTGGCAGGAGACTCGGCAGTGGTCGATGGACGAGTTTCACAAGATCTACGCCTGGCTGGGCGCCCGCTTCGACCACTACTTCTTCGAGTCCGAGGTCGGCGACCGCGGCAAGCAGATCTGCCTGGGCTTCTTCGAGCGCGGCCTCTTGGTCAAGTCCGAGGGCGCGATCGGCATGGACCTGGCAGATGTCGGCCTGCCGTTCCTGTTGCTGATCAAGTCCGACGGCAGCGGCCTCTACGCCACCAAGGACATCGCCCTGGCCCAGGACAAGTTCGAGAAATGGGGCATCGACCGCAGCATCTATGTCGTCGACGTCTCCCAGAGCCTGCACTTCCAGCAGGTCTTCCGCACCCTCGAGAAAATGGGCTACGACCGCGCCCGCAACTGTTACCACCTGGCCTACGGCATGGTCAAGCTGCCGTCCGGCAAGATGTCATCCCGCGAGGGCAACATCATCCTGCTCTCCGAGCTGCGCGACCAATTGGACGCCCGCATCAAGGTCAACTACCTGGAGGCCTACCGCGGCGACTGGTCCGACGTCGAGATCGACGCCGCCTCGCGCGCCATCTCTGTCGCCACCATCCGCTACGGCATGACCAACCAGGACAACGCCAAGGACCTGATCTTCGACATGGACGAGTGGACCGCGCGCACCGGCAACACCGGCCCGTACCTGATGTACGCCTACGCCCGCACCCGCAACATCCTGCGCAAGGCCGGCGCCATCGACCTGACCCAGGCCGATTGGGCCGCCCTGGTCCACGAGTTCGAGGGCGGCCTGCTCAACCAAATGCAGGAGTTCCCCGAGGTTGTCCTGCGCGCCCGCGACGAGTACCGGCCGCAGCTGATCTGTATCTACCTCTACCAGCTGGCCAAGGACTTTTCGCGCTTTTACGACAACTGCCCCGTCCTCGAGGCCGACAGCGAGGGCCTGCGCATCGCCCGCCTGGCGCTGGTCGACGCTGCCGGCCAGGTACTGCGCAAGGGCTTGAGCCTGCTCGGCATTGAGGCCCTGGACCGCATGTAACCGAGGACCGCGGAGGTTGCCCGTGAAACTGGCCGTACTCGACGCCAAAACGTTCGGTGCCGACCTGGATCTCGACGTCCTCTGCGCCGGCTTCCAGGCATCCGTCCACGCGGGCACGGCCCCGGCCGAGCTGGCCGCGCGCCTGGCCGAGGCCGAGGTCGCCGTCACCAACAAGGTCCCGCTGCGGGCCGCCGACCTGGCCGCGGCCCCGCGCCTGCGCCTGATCGCCGTGGCCGCCACCGGCTACGACCAGGTCGACCTGGCCGCCGCGGCCGCCCGCGGCATCGCCGTCGCCAACGTGCCCGGCTACGCCACCGCCAGCGCGGCCGCCCACAGCTTCGCCCTCTATTTCGGCCTGGCCCACCAGTTGGCCTACCACCACCGCTACTGCGCTACGGGCGCCTGGAGCGCCAGCGACTGCTTCACCCACCTGGCCCGGCCCTGGCCCGAACCGGACGGCCAGGTCTGGGGCATCGTCGGCCTGGGCGCCATCGGCCGCGCCGTCGCCGAGCGCGCCGAGGCATTTGGCTTCGAGGTCGTCTACCACTCCACCAGCGGCCGCAACCCCGAAACCCGCTGGCCGCGCCTGGCCCTGGCCGAGCTCTTGACCCGCGCCGATGTCGTCAGCCTGCACGCCCCGCTCAACCCGCAGACGCTCAGGCTGATCGACGCCCCGCGCCTGGCCCTGATGAAGCCGACCGCGCTGCTGATCAACACCGGCCGCGGCGCCCTCATCGACGAGGCCGCCCTGGCCGATGCCCTGTCGGCCGGCGCCCTGGCCGGCGCCGGCCTCGACGTCCTCTCCCAAGAGCCGCCACCGCCCGATCACCCACTGCTGACCCGCGACTTCGGCGATCGCCTGCTGCTCAGCCCCCATATCGGCGGCCTCAGCACCCAATCGCGCCGCCGCCTCGTGGCCGAGGTCCGCGCCAACATCGACGCCTTCCTCGCCGGCCATAAGCGCAATCTCGTCAGCGGCACCCTTTCTCACGCGAAGCCGCGACGGCGCGAAGAAAGAGAGCAAGCTTGAGCCCATTCCAAAAGGTCCCTCAGGGTGCTGTAGCGCACAATCTTGCGCCGGGCGGCGGGTGAATGTTAAAGAGGACTTGTACATAGGGCGTAAATCCGTGAACGTCCCCATGAAATGATTCCCTTTTCCTCCAGGCGTCGGTTAGGTACGCCGAATCAATCGGTTGGTGACGGGTGAACTAGGCCTCGCGATTTTTATCGGACGGGATGTTCGGGTGAACTAGTACGACTTTGTCAGGTTGATGATCAAGGCAGGTCCCGCAGGCGCTGTAGCTGCT
>CAYRFM010000039.1:0-68414 GCA_964423555.1 uncultured Holophagae bacterium
TGCAACAGATGAATGAATTTTCCCGTGACCGATTTCTTAACTTAACAGCATTGGGACACATCTATCTGGGAGTGATCAAGTTCATTTTTTTGCCCAGTCAACTATGGTTGAGAGGATTGCCAAGTTTTTCTTCGAACAAGAAAATTACCTAGGGGATCTGACTTTTAGCGGTAAATGGAATGAACGTGAGACAATCGCGAAAGCAATCATTGGTGAAACAAGCGATGAAAACCCACAAACTCTTTTAAAGTTCCTGGATGCGATTGAATCTGCTGAAAACTGGCGAAATGTCGTTGAAGAATCGGACTGGCTGTTTGTCCGGATCTGGCTGCAAAAATTACTTTTTTCATCTGGCAGAATGGAGGAAAAGCATATGATTGCACTAAAGATTGCACATCATTTGAAATGGGCGCTATTTTATGAGTTTTTCGTGCACCCTTCATTCAGTTTTGGTCGAAATAAAGAATTGAAAATGGATTACCTCGCCAGACTAAGAATGGCCACTTCCGACCTTGAGATGCTTTACCCTTTTCTTACCTGGGAATTCCCCTTGGAGCCATAAACACCCTCATGATTCCTAATTTGAAACCTCACTTAGCAATGTTTAGCCCTGGGCTGTAGCAGCCGCTGCGATCATTGCAGCTGCTGCCTATGAGCCAGTCAAAGGGATTACGGCCGTGGCCAAGAAATGGAACGCTGGCGTCTGCGGGTCTGTTATTGACTATACGCATCCCCCTTATTCATATTCAGCCTTGCCGCCAGCCTGGGCGCCCAGACGCGGACCCCGATTATTGTCGACCTACCCATGACCCGCGCCACCGTACCCGCCGGTGGCCACCTCGACTACAGCTACGAGGCCGCTGGCGTCAGGTTGCCCTTAGTGCGGGCGATAGTCCAAATTCAGCTCCAGCGCCTTGCCCTGCTCAGTGGTTTCAAGCCAACGGACGAAATTCGAAAGCTTGTACTCGAACTCGACCGGCGCAATCTCTTCGAAGGTTTCCAGGTGCTGAAGAATGAATGGGGTGCAGGGCCAGACTGCCCTCTTCTGCGTGCCGAAGCAGAAGCGGTAGCTCGTGCTCCCTGATGAAGGCGTTGTCCAAATAGGCTGGCGTCGTACAGCTACGACAATCGTGGCGACATCTTTAAAGAAAAGAGGAATGGGCAAACTGGCAGATGAGCCGCGACGCTGCGGGGCGACTGCGCAGCCTCACTCATCGGCTGATTACGAGTAACGCATGCGTTCCTCTGTGACCCTATGGGATTAATTTCTAAAAAAGCGTCACACCAATATACTCTGTAGCACGCGAATACTTTTTATTTTATTCATTGCCAAGTCACTGAAATATATGATGTCAACCTATTTGATTTTAAGAATTTGGTTGCCCTTTACGCGGTAAAGTTTTAAACTCGTGTACTGTAGTGCCTTGAATGCCATGCGACCTGTGCCCATGCGGGAGACTCTATAACCTGTCTCATGCATTTGGCTGACTAGGCTCGTTGATTTGCTAGGGGGAGTGTGATGGGTAGTCATGTGAAATTGCCTGTCATCGCAGACGTTTTAGCCACCGTGTTTTGGACCCGCCGTTGCCCTTGCGCCTGGACTAGGTCTTCGACGGCGGACTTGACGCTCGGCCTATCGCACGATGCGCTTGCCGTGAGGCACCTATGATTCCCTTGCGATATGTGCCAATTGTCCTCGACCATGTGCCGCTTCCGTCCAAACGCGGCACCTATATGGCGCTCCATCGCGCCGTTGTCTTGAGCCAACTCCACCCCTCGTGCGACTATTACCCCATGAACATCGCCCACATCGCGCTTGCAGGGGAAGCCAGCGCCCTCAATCACGCCCGCTACCAGCAATTGTTGACCGGCTTGCGCTTATCCTATGGCAATCTTGCCAACCGTCAGGGCGAAGGGACGAACCCCCAGCTGACCGGCGCGCAGTGGTTGGCGTTGTTAGGTCCGGGCCTTCACCGATTGGCGGCCTTTATGGCGCAATTGAAACAGCGCATGGAGGAAGAGCCCGGCACGCTCTTTGCGCTGAGTGGCAACCAAATCGTTCCTTACCCCGATCAGTCGGTGAACCTGGATCACTTCTACCTCACTGCGGAGGCCCGTGCGGCTTTGGCAGAAAAAGAAGGGTCTGCGGGTCTGAGCACGGCACCTCAGCCTGAGGATGCCATGCCACTGAATTCGCCACAGCAAACCGGTACCCAAACGATTTCCCGGCGCAATCTGCGCTGGCGTGGGACGCTGGTGTTCACCCTCATGTTTGTTTCTATACCTAGCGCCCTCGCTTGGTATTGGTGGTTTCCGGACGAGATGGTTGGCGACGACATCCAGGAAATCATAGCGCCAATCGAAGGGCCAGCCTATGTGATCGCCGCGGGCAAACGCTACGAAGTGGGCGACCGGGTGCGCTTCGAGGGCCAGATAGGCGTGATTCGAAGCATTCAGCGTGCTGGTCTGAAGGTGGGCGACCGCTTCTACGAGGCCCCGGCCCTGTTCTTTTTTGGTGAGCCCATGAGAATTGAAGGTAATTCGGTGGTCTACCCAGGCAGTCAGCGCGGCATTGCGGGCAATTTCAACCTTGTCCGCAGCGAGGCGCTAGATAGCCTCGAACCCGGATACCTCTCCTGGCTAGGCGGCTTCCTGGATCTGAGCTATATATGTCTGGACAGCGCGGAGGCCCTAACCTTCTGGCAAAAGGTGAGCGGTACCCCCATGGGCGTGACGGGGCATCAGACAGTGGCAGTGCCCGAGCATGCGCAACTCATCGGTTTCCTTGAATCCTGCAACGCGCAGGGTGCCAGGGTTGAGCATGACACAAACTTTATTGAAGTGGTGTGGCAATGATGTGGATGCTGCTCCTGATGGCGGGGATCATTCCCGACGGCAGTGCCTATGCCCGGATCTATGTCTTACCCCAAACAGAGCGCATCGCCACCTGGGAGCCAGGCGACGAGGCCGTGCAGTTCTTTGATCTTAAGGGCAATAAGGTAGGCGCCTTGGCCATCGATGGGGAACTCCATCGCCTGTGCGAGGCCCTGGGTACGATCTTTCTGACGGTCAGACGGGAGAGCGGGCAGTACGACTTAATGCTCACCGATAAAGGACTGCGCGCCCCACGAACACGTCACAACGCCGCGCTTGATAATCCAAATGTGATCAATGGCCTACTTTATGTCACAGATATGCAGCGGATCGACCAAGAGCGGGTGAGTTTCCCGCTTCTGGCGACCCAGTTCGACACGATCAAGATGGTCTATGTAGGCGATAGCTTTTTCAAGCTGCCCAGCGAGCTGGCCTACCAGGGGCGGTTTCCCACACGGCTCTGGCTTCTGGAATTTGGTGGGAAAAAATTGGCCTTCATGCAGGGGAGTTTCACGATCTTCCAGATTGACGACGAGTACCTGGGCCGGGAGCGCGTTGACTCGCCAAATCGTGCCACACCGTTTCTCACGACCTACCCGCTTGACATTCCCGGCAACTCGGCGTTGCGCGGTAAATTCCGACTCGACCGCGTAGTCCCCTGTGATGAGGCCCAAGCGCTGCACGTGAAATGGTCCCAAGAGCGTGAGCTGTTATATGAAGTCTGGCAGAATGCGGGCGCAGTCATCCTTGCTTATGGCTCACGCGCCAGCGGTACCAAGGTTGGTTATCTGGACGGTCTCTTTAAATATCATTCGCTCAAAACATTTCCTGGTATTGCCATCGCAGGCTTCCGGGATAGAGTGTGGATCGTCGTACGCACCAAAACCAAGACGGTCCTGTCTAGCCATGACCTGGATCTGCAGTGACAAAAAGCCGAGAAGCTCTAGCAAGGTCCAGTATTGTCAGAACAATCCGGTCTTGATCCCTGGCCAAAAAGCTCCCTGCCTGTTGACGCCGCGTAGCTGACAAAATCGGCGATGGCGGCTGAGCCGACGATGAAAAGAATCAAAAGCCATTTGGCCTTGTTACGCATAATGCCCCCTTGGTTGGCGCGCGATGGTGTGAATTTCTTGAGACACTACAGCGATTCCTGTTCGCGGACGCATCCTTTTTTTAGAACTGACGCCATTTTAGCGCATCATGGGCCGATCGGGAAAGGACCTTGTTCTCAACATTGATTCAGAAACTGCGGAATTTCCAATTGTCAGCCGGTGCGCCTAAAAGCCACGGATGCTCCGCGAACGCGACGTCAGGACCACTTTGTTCCTTTGGTTTAATCGAAATTTAGCACACAAACCAAAAAATTAGCTCCATTTACGCGAAAAAGACAGGTCATGCTTAGGTCTCAGAGTTCGGTTTTGGGAACTTGATTACCATGGAGGAAACACATGACTGCCGATACCAAACCCAAAAGAGGTCGACCTTGCCAATACGCTCACTTCGTGTTCCAACTGGAAGAAGGCCTGTGCTACTCGCCAGGTCAGATCGTCAGAATAGGTCTCGACCGTGGGCTACTGGCCCATTTAGCACCGGAAAAACTAAGCAGGATTTGCATCAGCGTGCGACATAGCCTTGCACGCTTGGCAAGGAGCTATCCCTTCCCTCCAGAAGGCGACGGATTAGTGAAACTGCCAGGACAAGCCCGTGCGGTTGGCTGGCTAGGCGCCCGCTGGAAGCGGGCCATGACGGCAACGCATTCGCGGATGAGTGGAGGTGCCTGATGTACAAATATGACGATCTCTTGGAACAACTGCACAACGATGAGCTTTACTCTTCCGGTCGGATCGTTCAACTAGCACGGGCGAGGGTCTACTTAACCGAAGTGCGGGCATTGCTGCGTATGCGGATTGCGCTTAATGCTCGCGCCAATCGGGCCTGCTTCGACAGCGCGGGCGATGGCTTAGTCAAGTTGGCGGGTCAGGCACCCACTCCGGGCTGGTTTGGCTGGCGTTGGAAGAAATTGGTGGACCAGCGTAACAGCAAGGACGTGGCGCAACGGAATGAAGCGGGGGAGGAGCTATGACGATCGCATGGATGCTGGCCCTGTTACTGGGTGCAGAAACAGAAATGGTACTGAAACGGGTCGCCGCGTTGGAAACGCCCACGGGTGAGTTGGGTCTGGTCCAACCCCTGGCGGTGGCGGGCGACAAAACGACGATTTACGTCCTGGATATCGGCCAAAAAGTGATTCACCAATGGAGCCCCCAGGGCCGCTACCTGGGTGCCCTGGGCCGGCCAGGCAAGGGTCCGGGCGAACTGGACATGAGCGACAACTATGGCGCCCTGGCATTGGACGAACGCTTGCTCTGGGTCTTCGATCGCCGCCGCATCCACGTCTTCGATCGCAAGAGCGGCTACCTGCGCACCCAGGACGTCGGCGGCAAGGGTTACGGGCGCTGGAGCGAGTTCGTGCGCTTGGGCGGGCGCACCCTGGTCTCCGACATGAGCTGGCGCAACAAGCGCATGCGGTTGCTGCTGCTGGACGACACGTTCGAGGTCGCGGTGGAGGTCGCGCAACTGCCCGAGTCGCGCTTTGGCGCCAATGCGGCGGGCGGCACCGATTACGCGCCCTACGCCGCCGATTTCCTGGTGGCCGTGGAGGGCGATCGCCTGTGGTACGCCAACTGGTGCGAACCCCAGGTGACCCGCTGCGATCGCGAGGGTCGCGTCCTTGGCACGTTCCGCGTGCCGATCCAGAGCGACGAACTGGGCGCAGACGTCCACGACTTTCAGAAGCCGTTCTTCGAGCGCATGCGCAAGGAAAAGGACACCATGAAACTACCCGACAGGCTACCCTTCTTGGGGGCGCTCTACCCACTCGAGGGCGACCGTTTGGCGATCCGCAAATTCACCTTCGACCAAACGCGTTTCACCGGCGTGGTCCTCTCGGCCGTGGATGGCAAGGTCCTGGCCCGCTTTGACCTAAAGCTCGAATATGCCGTGGGAGGAAGTGCCGTGAACCGGCAGATCCTCTTGATCGCCTACGACAAGAACGAGGAATACCGGCTGGAGCTCGACCAGCTAGTACCTAAATAACCCAAGGCAGGATTCGGGCAGGCCCAGCTGGACCTGCCCGTCCGTCACCCGTTTGTCAGGGAACTCGTATGGTCCGCGGAACTGGGGGAGAGATAAGACCTGGGTAACCTGACAAAGTCGACCTAGTTGCCGAGAAATGCGCGCAGTGAAGAGACTTGTTCTTCATCGCCGAGCACCAGCAGCTGGGTGGCATGGTCCAGCGGGTAGTCCGGCGAGGGGTTGAAGACGGTCTCGCCCTGGCGATCGATGACGGCCACGACCAGGGCGCCAAGGGCCGCCTCGCGCAAGTTCGACTGACGCAAACTCTTCCCGCTCAGTGGGTTGCCTGGTTGCAACTTGAGGTGGTGGAAGCGCACCTGCATGCCGCTGTTCTGGAAACTCGCATCCAGCACTTCGAGGAACGGCGGGTTGGTCAGCGCCATCGCCAGGCGGTGACCGCCGATGCGGTAGGGCGAGAGCGCGTGGTTGACACCGGCGATCTCCAGCTTGCGCTCGGTGTCGGCGTGCTTGTAGCGGCTGACGATTTTGAGGTCGCCGTTGAGGGCGCGGGCCGAGAGCACGACAAAGACGTTGTCGGCGTCCTCCGTCAGGGTGGTGGCCAGTCCCTTGGCATGATGCACGCCGGCCTCGCGCAGGACCTCGTCGCGGCGGGCATCGCCGACGATCGCCAATAGGCCTTCTTGGTCAGGCAAGGGGTTGCGGTCGATGACGACGACTTCGTCGCCCTGAGCCAGCAGCTCGCGCACGATCCCCTGACCCGTCGTGCCATAACCGCATACAATATAATGTCCTCTGAGCTTGCGCAAGCGGACCTCCTTGGCGCGTTCCCTGAAGAGATTCATCCAAGTCCCCTGCACGAACAGGTCGGTGACCATCGCCACCGCAAAGCCCGATGAAAGAAGCCCCAAATAAATACTGCTGATGGCGAACAGCCGGCCGATCGAGGAGAGCGGAAAGACCTCGCCGTAGCCGACCGTGGTGATGGTGATGACCGCCATGAAAAAGGCGTCCAGGGGCGCCTGATGCTCCAGCCACATGAAGCCGACCGTGGCGTAGATGTTGACCAGCACGAACAGGCAGGAGACCAGCAGCAAGGTGCGGCGAACCTTTTTCTTGAAGGCGTGGTAGGGGGCGGGCATGACCTTCGGCGGGCGTTCGGAATGAGGGCTGGACCCTGATGCGCCCCCATTGTAGCACGGACTGCCGAGGCCTGGATGAGGGGCCTGTGGGCGAACGCGCGGGGACGTAGAGATGCGAGATATTTACCTTGAAAAAGCGGGGCGCATCCTCTAAGATTGCACGATGTGCGGGTAGATTTGCAACCAGGCGTTTTTACTTTTCAACCGCACTTCGCCCTTCTAATGTACGTGGTAGGAACGAACAGGATGCAAAAAATTCTCGGTGTGATGTTGTTGAGCCTATGGGGCTGCATGCTACCCCTTCTCGCGCAACAGGGCGCCGCCGCTTTGATCGAGGACGTCCGCGTCGACCAACGCCTCGGCGAACAGATCCCGTCCGGCCTGACCTTTACCAAGGAGGACGGCACCCCGGTCAAGCTCGAGGAGCTCTGTGCCGGCAAGGTGACGCTGCTGGTTCCGGTCTATTACAGCTGTCCTGGATTGTGCACCACGGTCCTGAACTCGGTGAGCGAGATCATCGACCGGGTCGACTTCAAACTGGGAACTGACTATCAGATCGTCAACGTTTCCTTCGACCCGACCAATACCCCCGAGCTGGCGGCCGCCAAAGCGGCCAACTACCGCTCCGCCCTGGACCCTTCCAAGCAAAAGGGGGCCGAGCAGGCATGGTACTTTCTGACCGGCACGCCGGAGAACATCACGCCGCTCATGAACCAGATCGGCTTTCACTACAAGCTCGTCGACGGCGTCTACAGTCACGCCGCCGCGATGGTAGTGCTGACCGCCGACGGGAAAATCGCCCGCTACCTGACCGGCATCGGCATCGCTCCGCGCGAGGCGCGCTTTGCGGTGCTCGAGGCCGCCGATGGCAAAATCGGGTCGCCCGTCGACCTCGTCGTCTCGTACTGTTACCGCTACGACCCCACGGCCGGCAAATATGTGCCAATGGCCTGGATGATCATGCGGGTGGGCTGCGTGCTCGCCCTGATCCTGATGTTGATCGGCGGTTTTTTCTTGTGGAAATCGGAGTTAGTTCGTAAATGGAGGCTGGAACACAATGTCTGAATTGTTTCCAAATGTGACGGAGCTGGGCAAAGATGTGGACATCGTCCAGATCGCCCTGATCGCGACGATGGCCTTTTGGTTTCTCGCCTGTAACGCCGTCATGGTCTACTTCCTGCTCAAGTACAAACGGAAGGGACCCAACGACCAAGTGTCGACGATACACGGCAATCACATGCTCGAGGTTGTCTGGACGGTCATTCCCACGATCCTGTGCCTGATCATTTTCTGGATCGGCATGGAAGTCTGGGACGACATGCGCACCATGCCCGAGGATGCGCTGGAAGTCAAGGTCCACGCCCGCAAATGGGCCTGGACCTTCACCTACTCGGATCCAAAGGGCGAATACGTGTTCGACACCCCCGAGGGCCCTGTCAAACTCGACGGCAAAGTATCGCCCGGCGAGCTGTTCGTCCCAGTCGGCCAAAAGGTCAAGTTCACGATGACTTCCGAGGACGTGATCCACAGCATGTACGTTCCCGAGTTCCGGGTCAAGGAAGACGTGGTTCCCTCGCTCTACACCTACCTCTGGTTCCAGGCCGACGTGCCCGGCGACTACAACATCTTCTGCACCGAGTACTGTGGTGACGATCACTCCGGTATGCTCGGCAAGGTCCATGTCCTGGACGCCGCCACCTGGGAGCGTTTCGTGCGCGACCAGCCGCTCGACCCCCGCGACAAGAAGAGGGTCGGCGCCGAGCTGGGCGAGTACCTCTACGCCCAGAACAACTGCAAAGGCTGCCACACCACCGATGGTTCCAAGAGCGTCGGCCCGACCTTCAAGAACCTGATGGGCCGCACTGAAACCTTCGAGGACGGCACCAGCCTGGCGGTCGACGAGAACTACATTCACGAGTCGATCATCAAACCCAAGGCGAAGATCGTTCAAGGCTTCCCGGCAAACCAAATGACGTCGTTCGAAGGCATCCTTTCCGACAAGGATATCGAAGCCATCATCGACTACATGAAGACGCTTTCAGAGTAAGGAGGAGATAGAGAAATGTCTTCCGCAACGCACGAATACAAACCGTATCTCCAACCCGGCGGTCTGAAAAATTGGTTTTTCACGGTCGATCACAAGCGCATCGGTTTGATGTACCTGTACTCGATCCTGATCTTCTTCGGCATCGCCGGCCTCTGCGCCATGATGGTCCGCGCCGAGTTGCTGCATCCCGGCATGCAGATCGTCGACAAGCATGGCTTCAACGTCATGTTCACCATGCACGGCGCCCTGATGGTCTTCCTGTTCATCGTACCCGGCATCCCGGCCACGCTCGGCAACTTCCTGCTGCCGATCATGATCGGCGCCAAGGACGTCGCCTTTCCACGACTCAACCTGCTCAGCTACTGGATCTACCTGCTGGGCGCGCTGATCGTGATCTACTCGCTGGTTGGCCCCCTGCCCACGTTTACCGAGCAGGGTCTGCTGTCCTTCCCCAAATCCTGGGTCGACACCGGTTGGACGTTCTACACGCCCTACTCGGTCGACACCGCCGCCGGGGTCATTCCGGTCACCCTGGGCGCCTTTGTCCTGGGCTTTGCCTCGATCCTGACGGGTCTGAACTTCGTGGTCACGATCCACAACTTCCGGGCGCCCGGCATGACCTGGCACCGTTTGCCGCTGTTCGTCTGGGCCACCTACTCGGCCTCGCTGATCCAGATCCTCGCCACCCCGGTCGTCGGCATCACGCTGCTGCTGCTGATCATGGAGCGCTACCTCCACATCGGCATCTTCACCGCGCAACTCGGCGGTGACCCGGTTCTGTTCGAGAACATGTTCTGGTTCTACAGTCACCCCGTCGTCTACATCATGATCCTGCCCGCCATGGGCGTGGTCGCCGAGATCCTGCCGGTCTTCGCCAAGCGGCCGATCTTCGGCTACCGCGCGATCGCCTACTCCTCGCTGGCGATTGCCCTGGTCAGCTTCTTCGTCTGGGGTCACCACCTGTTCGTCTCCGGCATGAGCTACTGGTCGCGCTGGGTCTTCTCGCTGGTCACCTTCGCGGTCGCGATCCCCACCGCCATCAAGGTCTTCAACTGGATCGGCACGCTCTACAAGGGCTCGATCCAGCTCGATAGCCCGATGCTCTACGCGGTCGGCTTCATCTTCCTGTTCACGGTCGCCGGCCTGACCGGGATTCCCCTGGCCACCCTGGCCACCGACGTCCACCTCCACGATACCTATTTCGTCGTCGCCCACTTCCACTACACCATGCAAGGTGGCACCGTGGTTGCGCTGGTCGGCGGTCTCCACTTCTGGTGGCCCAAGATCTACGGGCGCATGTTCAACGAAAAGATCGCCAAAGTTGGCTTCTGGATGCTGTTCCTCGGCTTCAACGCGACCTTCATGCCCCAGTTCCTGCTGGGTTACCTGGGCATGCCCCGCCGCTACGCCGACTACATCGACGAGTACTCGATGCTGCACTTCGCCAGCTCGCTTGGGGCCTTCGTCAATGGCGCGGCGTATCTGGTCATCTTCGGCAACCTGATCTACGCGATCTTCCGGGGCAAGGCTGCCTCCCAGAACCCCTACAACAGCCTCTCCCTCGAGTGGTCGGTGCCTTCGCCGCCTCCGCTCACCAACTTCGACGAAGTGCCCACCGTAACCACCTGGACCTACGGCTACGGCGAAGAACAAAGCGCATAAAGGAATCGATACATGGCAGAAACTGCACATCACAAATGGGAGCCGGGTACCTTCTTCCACCTCCATGAGGAGGATCCGGTCGAAGAGTACCAGAACTTCAAGCTGGGCATGTGGATCTTCCTCGCTACCGAGGTCCTGCTGTTCGGCGGTCTATTCGCTTGTTACTTCCTGTTCAAGTACAAATGGCCATCGGTATTCGCCGAAGGCGCCCTGGCCCTCGACAAGAACCTCGGTCTGACCAACACCCTGGTGCTGCTGACCAGCTCGCTGACCATGGCGCTCGCGGTCGACGCCGCACAGCGCAGTCAACAGCTCAAGCTCAAGCTCAACCTGATCCTGACCCTGCTCTTTGGCGCGGTCTTTCTCGTCGTCAAGTACTTCGAGTGGACCGCCAAGTTCGAGCACGGCCATTTCCCCGGCACCAACGTGTTCTACTCGATCTACTTCATGACCACCGGCCTGCACCTGCTGCACGTGTTGGTCGGCATGAGCTTCATCGGTCTGCTGCTGGTTCGCGCCTTCAAGGGACGCTACCACGCGCAGAACTTTGGTGGCGTCGAGGTGGGTGGCTTGTACTGGCACATCGTCGACATCATCTGGATCTTCCTGTTCCCGCTGCTGTATCTGGTCGCAGGAGGTCATTCATGAGCGATCACCACCACCATGGCGAAGAGCGCCACATGGGCCACGTTCAGAGCCTAGGGATCTACATGGGCGTGTTCTTCGCGCTCCTGGCATTGACGATCGCGACCTTCATGGTTGCGAAACTGGACCTGGGTCACCTGGGCAACGAACTGGCGGCCGTCGGCATTGCCGGGGTCAAAGCATCCCTGGTCACGGCCTTCTTCATGCACGGCAAGTACGAGAACAAGGTCACCTTGGCCTTTGTGCTCTACCCCGCTGTATTGTTGCTGATCCTGATTGGCGGCCTGTTCATGGACTACACCAACCGCGAACTGCAAGGCGGCAAAACGGCCTCTCTCTTCAAGATCACCGAGCCGGTGACCCACTACAGCGCCGAGCACGAAGGTGGCGAAGCGGCCGCTGGCGAGCATCAGGCGACTGAAGAGCATGCCGCCCCCGCCGAGGCGCACACGGAGCCCGCTGCCGAACCCACTGATGCGGCCGCCGCGCCCGAGGCTGGTGCCGAAGCCGGCAGCGAGCAGGCGCCCGAGCCTGCGCCTGCTGACGCAGCTCAACACTGAGATACCGGTCGAATCCGTCAGGTTCGACCGCACATCGCAAAAAGCGCCGAGCAATCGGCGCTTTTTTTTACCCGCGTCCCCACCCACGCAAATTTATTCAATAGAAAATCTTTTCCATCTTGCAGAAATACGCAGGACCTGTTACTTTTAATTTGCCGGGATGTTCTGATAGACCTTGAGATATATTGCGTCCACCGGGCACGAGTCGTTCTAAACCGCAAGCAATGCGGCAAGGACATGGGGAACTCGATGTTTTGGCGACGCCCCTGAAGAGGCACTATGACATCATCAGAACAGCGATCTGGTTGGGAACGCATCAACGAATCGTCCCGCCCTGACTATTATGTACACACCTTGGCGACGATCACGGGCTGGGAGTTCGTCCAGGAATACAAGCAACTGAGCTATGCGCTGTTGCAGCTGGGCCCTGGGGACTGGGTCCTGGACATGGGTTGCGGCATGGGCGACGATGTCGCCCAGCTGGCGGAACGGGTCGGCTACACGGGTCGGGCGATTGGGATCGACCTCAGCCAAGAAATGATCGCCCAGGCGCGACAACGCCACCAACATTTGCCACAGAGCGAGTTCCAGGTCGCAGATGCCACGGCGCTACCCTTTCCCGACGCCAGCTTTCAGGCCTGCCGGGCGGATAGGGTCTTTCAGCACCTGGCCCGGCGCGAGCAAGCCCTGGCCGAGCTGGTCCGCGTCCTGCGACCGGGCGGGCGGCTGGTCTGTATCGACCCCGACTGGGAAACGCTGGTCTTCGATCTGCCGGACCGCCCTCTGACGCGCAAGGTCTGCGCCGCGATCAGCGACAGGGTCAAAAACGGCTGGGCGGCCCATCAGACCGCGCGCATGGCGGCGGACGCCGGCCTGACGGAACTGGCGGTGCGGCCGATCACCAGCATTCTCAATGACCTCGCCCTGGCGCGGGCAGTGTTGGAAATGGATGTGGCGCTACAAGAGCTGGGCGATCGCGGCGTGCTCTCGGCCGACGAGCTGCGGCGCTGGTGGGCCCTACTGGAGGAGGTCAACGCCGCTGGCCGGTTCTTCGGCGCCATGACCGGCTTCATCACCTTCGCCCGTAAACCAGAAATCGCTTGAGCTGGCACCTTCTGGCAACCCGACATGACGTGGCTGATTAGACCATTTTCACGGCCATAAAAATTTCACTGGAACTGGGCCCTACACCAAACACGGGTCCAAATAAATTTACAAATTTGTAACATAGACCACAGGAATAGACTTTCTGATTGAACCGTTGCGGTTATAGAATGAGTCTACCTTCTTGTCAAGCGCCGCTGCCAGAAGCCCAATCTGGCCGATGGCTTGGACATGTTGGATTGAGGATGACCACCCGGTCGACCGGGTTTCGCATCCCCAAACGTTGGAGGCAACTCATGATTTCACGTGGAAAACTTTTGCTGGCAGCACTTTGCTTGCTGGTTTCCGTAGGTGCATTCGCTCAAATTGGTGATGGCCCAGTCATCAAGGAGCATTTGGACCAAGCGGAGCTCGAAGCCGGTCATGTCGACTGGTATGACCTGCTCGAAAAAGGCGAGGACTTGTTCGTCGCCAAATTCAATAAGTACGACGGCCAGGGCCGTCCGGCTACCACTGGCGGAGGCGCAGCCCGCGTCGCCGGCAGCGCGCCGCTGTTCCTGCGCACCTCGGCGCCCGATTCGAATGCCTGCGCTGGATGCCATAACGACCCCTTCATCGGAGCCGCTGGTGACATCGTCGCTAACGTCTTCGTGCTGGCCCAGACCCTCGATCCCGTGACCGAGTCGGTCAGTGCCCAGTTCAGCAACAACCGCAACACGCTCGGCATGCACGGCGCTGGCCCAGTCGAAATGCTGGCCCGCGAAATGACGACCGACCTGATCTACATCCGCAGCCTGGCCGCTTCCGAAGCGAGTGCCAACCATGGCAACGTCACGAAGAAACTGGTTTCCAAGGGCGTTGAGTTTGGCTACATCACCGCGCATCCGGACGGTACTTTCGATACCTCCGCGGTCCAGGGTGTCGATGCCAATCTGGTGATCAAACCTTTCCACCAGAAGGGCGTCGTCGTTTCCCTGCGCGAGTTCAGCAACAACGCCTATAACCACCACCACGGTATGCAGAGCACCGAACGCTTCGGCGTCGCCCGCACGGGCAGCCATGACTTCGACAAGGATGGTGTCGAAGACGAGCTGACGGTTGGCGACATCACCGCCGCCTCGATCTGGCAGGCCGCCCTGGCCACACCCGGTCAGGTCATCCCCAACGACCCCGAAGTCGCCCGCGCGATCATCATGGGCGAGCGCCTGTTCACCGGCATCGGCTGTGGTGACTGCCACGTTCCTTCGATGGTCCTCAACAACCCCGTCTTCAGCGAGCCCAATCCCTACAACCCCGCCGGTAACCTGGTTCCGTCCGAAACCTCCGCCACGGTCGATTTCGACATGACGGAGCGAGGTTTCGGCAACCGCCTCGAGCGCCGCTACGACGGCAAGGCCGTGGTTCGCGCATTCACCGACCTCAAGCGTCACAACCTCTGCGACGCCGACTACGACCACTTCTGCAACGAGAAAGTCGTACAAGCCGGCGTGCCCACCGAGCAATTCCTGACCCGCAAACTCTGGGATGCTGGCAACACGGCGCCTTACGGCCACGTCGGCGACCTGACCACCATGACCGAAGCGATCCACTTCCACGGCGGCGAGGCGCGCGGCCAGCGCGACGCCTATTTCGCCATGGACGCCGAAGAACAGGCCTATGTGATCGAATTCCTCAAGTCGCTGCAGATCCTGCCCGACGATGCGGAAGGCCCGATCGTCGACGAAAACGGCAAGGCTCAGTCCAAAACCGCCATCGCTCAGAAACTGGGCATTGAAGCCGAGACCACGGCGGTCGTCAACCGCCGTCGCTAAGGCGCCAACCGACCCCTTCGGAAGCCACCGCGGTCTGATGATCGCGGTGGCTTTTCTTTTTGCTGCAACGCCGGCTTGGACTTGCCAAAGGTCGCGCGATTGATTAGAGTCGTGGCATCGGAGGGCCGCCCATGCTCCATCTGCTCTGTTGTATTCTGTTGTTTCAGGCACCCAGCCCTAGTCGTGTGGTCAGCCTGGCCCCCTCGCTGAGCGAGACGGTTTGTGCGCTTGGCGGTTGCGATCAGCTGGTCGGCGTCACCGAGTACTGCCTCTACCCTGCCGAGGTCAAGCGCAAGGCCAAGATCGGCGGCTACCTCAACCCGAATCTCGAGCGCATCGCGGCCCTGCGGCCAGATCTCGTGTTGGCTCTGCCCGAGCACCGTGACGTCGCCGAAAAGCTCGGCAAACTTGGCCTGAAGGTCGCCACCATCAAGAACTACAGCGTCGAGGACGTCTATGCCTCCCTGACCCAGGTTGGCGACCTGCTGGGCCGCGCCAAGGAGGCCCGCGCCTTGACGGCACGCCTGCGCGAGCAGGCCGGCAAGCTCGCCCATCGCCGCGCCAAAAAGCTGCGCTGTCTGCTGGTGCTAGGCAGTATGGGACCTGGCGAGAACGAGATGAAGGAGTTCTACCTGGTCGGTCGCAACGGCTTTCTCAACGAGCTCTTGACCCTGGCCGGCGGCGAGAACGCCTGGCAGAACGCCCATCCCTATTTTCCCAAGATCGGCCAAGAGGCGCTGCTCTCCTTGGATCCGGACGTGATCGTGGAACTGGTGCCCCAAACCGAGATCAGCGAGAGCGAGCGCCAGCGGCGCCGCCAGCTGTGGGCGCAACTGCCGTTCCTTGAGGCCGGCAAGGAGCACTATCACCTGATCCACGCCGACCATGTGCTCCAGGCCGGTCCCCGCTTCGTGGAGACCTTGACGCAACTCAGCCGGATCCTGGACGCGCCATGAGCCTGTTGACGCTCGAGGGCTTGAGCCTGGACCTACACGGCAAGCAGATCCTCGAAGGGGTTGACCATGATCTCGAAGAGGGCGCGTTTCAGCTGCTGCTCGGACCGAACGGCGCCGGCAAGAGCAGCCTGCTCAAATGCATCCTCGGGCTCCACGCCTATCGAGGTCAGATTACCCTTGACGGTCGCCCGCTTGGCGCACTCAAAGCCCGCGAGCGAGCGCGCTTGGTCGCCTACGTGCCCCAGTTTCTCGATTTGCAGTTCAACCTCGATGTCGCGGGCTTCCTGGCCCTGTCGCGCTACGCCTACGAAGAGACGGCGGCGACCCGTGAGCGGATCATTCAGGAGGCCCTGAGCCAGACAGAGACGGCGCATCTGATCGACGCCTTTCTCGACGAGCTCAGCGGCGGCGAACGCCAACGGGTGCTGATCGCGGCGGCCCTGGCTCAGCGGCCGCGGCTGTTGCTATTGGACGAACCCTCGACCGCCATGGATCCCGGCCACCGCCGCGATCTGGTCGACCTGCTGGCCCGCCTCAACCGCGAGGGCCAGGCAATGTTGGTCGTGACCCATGACTGGAACGACTACGTGCACCACAACCCAAAAGTGACGGCGCTCAAGCAGGGTCGCAAAATCTTCGATTGCATGGCCAACGAGCTTCGCGACCACCTGACCTCGCTCTACGACTGCGACTTCAACCACTACCAGGACGGCGAGGCCTGGCTCAGCTTTACCCGCTACACGGCCTGATGGCAGGAAAGCGATGACCAGAACCTGATTTGCTGTTTGACAGCGAGGGTTTTATGCAGACTGGATCCAGGCAGCCGTCGTGGCTACCAGCTCACCCATGACCTCATCCGCGGTCCGGCCATCCATTTTGCGCACGGCGAAACCGTGATCGGCGCCTTGGACAATGTGCAGTGTCGCGCTTGGCAGCCGCGCGCATATTGGCGTCAGCAGGCTCAAGTCGGCCAGGGTGTCGCGCGTGCCCTGCAGGAACAGCATCGGTTGCCGGACCTGGGCCAGGTGGTCAGCGCGCTCTGTCGCCGGCGCACCGGCGGCGTGCAGTGGAAAACCAAAGCAGACGATGCCCTTCAGCGAATTCAACCCCGGCTCGGCGGCCGCGCCGGAAGTCATGCGACCGCCCATGGATTTGCCACCGGCGAACAAGGGCAGGCCAGGCAGGAGCCGCGCGCCGTGATCGACCGCCGCGCGCACGGTGTCGAGCAGGAGCGGCCGCGCGTCGATCCGCTTGGAGCCGCGCTCGGTATAAGGGAAGTTATAGCGCATGCAGGCGATGCCGGCAGCGGCGAGACGCGCGGCCAGGTTGGCCATGAAGGCATGGCGCATGTCGGTACCCGCCCCATGGGCGAGCACGAGCAATGCCCGTGGCTCGCTCGGCCGGTCGAGCAGTGCGGTCACCACGCCCTTGCCTGGGATCGGTTCGAATTGGGACGGTTCCGGGAACGACATGGTGACCTCCTGTATCGATGTCTTGTGGCGGGCGGCTGCGGCTTCAGGGGATGCCAAGCGAGCGGGCGAAGGCCTCGTTGTTGGGTTCGCGACCGAGGAACTTTCGCATCAGCGTCAGGGCGTCGTCGGAGCCACCCTTGGCGAGGATTTCCTTGCGGTAGCGCATGCCGGTCTCGGTGTTGAGCACGCCCTCCTTCTCGAAGGCGGAGAACATGTCGTAGGCGAAGACTTCCGAGTAGAGGTAGCCGTAGTAGTTGGCGGCATAGCCCATCAGGTGGCCAAAGCCGGCCTGGAAGTGGGTGCCTTCGGTGCGCAGGTAAAGCGACGTTCTGGCCTCGACCTGTTCGATCACCTGGTCCGTGGTGATCGGTCCTTTGGGGTCGTAGCCATGGTGGTAGCCCATGTCGACCAGGCCCAGGAAGACTTGGCGCAGAGTCGAGATGCCCGTGAAGGCGGTGCGGCTGGCCTCGATGCGGTCGAACAATGCCTTGGGCATGACCTCACCGGTTTTATAGTGACGGGCGAAGAGCTTGAGTGCCTCGTAGTTGCGGCTCCAGTTCTCGAAGATCTGGCTGGGCGCCTCGACGAAATCACCGTCGACACTCGTGCCCGACTGGGCGTTGAGCTCGGCTTCGGTCAGGACGCTGTGGAGGACGTGGCCAAACTCGTGGAAGAAGGTTTCCACTTCCAGCTGGTTCATCAGCGCCGGCACGCCCTCACGGGGTTGGACGAAATTGCACAGCAAGGCCGCGACGGGCAGGCGGTATGTGTCCTTGGGACCGCGGCCTGCGGCGATGGGGAAGCAGGCGGCATGATTGTACTTGTTGGCGCGGGGAAAGAGGTCCAGGTAGAAGTAACCGATCTTGCGCTGCCCCTCGCGCACCTCGTAAAGCGTCACGTCCGGGTGCCAGACCGAGGCATTTTCGACTTTGTGGAAGGTCACGCCCATCAGGGACTGGGTAATGCGGAACAGACCATCAAGCACGGTTTTCATCTCGAAATACTCGGAGACCTCGCGCTCGTCGACCTGGTACTGGTCGCGCATGATGGTCTCGTTGTAGAAGTTGTACTCCCAGTCGTAGACGCCGGTCGCGTCGGCGCCCTCGCGCTTGCGCTTGGCTTCCAGCAGGCGCGCGATCTCCTGTTTGGCCTTGGGCATGAGACTGTCGATCAGGCCGTTCTCGAAGGCCATGACCCGCTCGCTGTTCCCGGCCAGTTTCGAGGACAGCGCGAGGTTGGCGTAGCTGTCGAAGCCCAGCAGTTCCGCCTGCTGCTTGCGCAGGGTCAGCACCTTGGTGAGGAGCTCCAGATTCTTGTCGGCGGCGCGGTTGGTGTAGAGCTTGTAGAGCGCCTCGCGCTTGGCGGGGATGGTCGCGTCGCGCATGAACTCGCGGTAGGAGGGATAGCTGAGGTCGATGCGATAACTGCCATCGGCCTGGCGGCGCTGGTCCTTGTAGGCCTGGCTGAGACCGGCCATGTCGGCCTCGGCGAGGATCAAGGCATCGTCGTTTTCGGCGATATTGCGGTCGAAGGCCTGCTCGAGCGGGGCCAGCTCGTTGCGCAGCTTCTTGAGCTGCTCGCGCTTCTCGGCAGGCAGGGCCAGGCCATTGCGTCGGAAGTCGCGAAGTGTGCGCTCGAGAAAGCGCTTGCGGGGACCGGCCAGGGCCTTGGCCTCCTCGGTTTCAGCAAAGGCAACAACGGCGGCGTAGAGTTTTTCGTCGAGGTCCAGTCCAATCAGGGCCGACTGGAGTTTATCGACGGCCTGATGACAGGCTTCGCGGGTGGCCTCGTCGGGACTGGCGTTGGCGAGTAAATAGATCGGTCCGTAGACATCGCCAAACTCGGCCAGAGCCTCGTCGAAGGCGCCCAGTGTATTCGCAAAACTGCGGGGCTCGGCGCTGTAGATGAGCGCCATCTTGGCTTTGAGCTGGGTCAGGCCTTGCTCTGCCAGGGCAGTGATATGTTCGGCTTTGACCTCGCTGTAGCGCAGCGGATCGTCGCCGTGTCGCTGCAGCGGATTGCCGGGCTGGGCATCGGCAAAAACGGTCAAGGCGCAGAGCGCGACCGCCACCAGGCTGAGAGCGGAAAACGACTTCATGATGAACTCCGGAATCGAGTGGGTTGCGGCCAGCCTGGAAGGTCAGGCCAAGCGACAGCTGGAAGCCTAGCACGGCGTTTGACCCCGAGGCAATCAGTCCTCGCCCAGACGCTCGCGCCGCTGATCATCCAGTCGGCAGAGATGAAGCCAAAGGTGCGCCGTGATGCGCGCATCGCGAAGCGCGCGGTGAAACCCGTCGGGCGCGGGCAGCCCGAGCGAGCGGGCCAAGGTCTCGAGCCGACAATTGAGCGCGCTCTCGACTCTGCGACGGGCTAGGCGTAACGAACAATGGAACTCGAGCGAGGGCGGCAGCAGGCCGACACATTGGCACTCCGAGGCAAGGAACTCCTGCTCGAAACCGGCGTTGTGAGCGACCACGGCGTCACGACCGATGAAGCGCAGCAGTTGGGGAATGACCTGTTCGGCCGCCGGCGCGAGGCATAGGTCCTCATCGGTCAGGCCCGTGATCGTGGATGCGGTGACGGGCAGCGCGAAGCCGGGATTGAGCAGGCTCTCGAACTCGTCGACAATGCGCCCCTGACGCAGCCGAACGGCGCCTACCTCAATGACCCGTGCGCCCTCGCGCGGTGAAAGCCCGGTCGTTTCCAAGTCCAGCACGACACAGTTGGTAGGGAGGGGCAGCGCGGAACGACGTCTCCTGGCCAAGAATGCTCCTTCGTATTCCCTGCACCCCGGAGAAAGGGCCTGTAGGCACAGCGGCTTACCCGAGTCTCTCACAACCTCGAAGTTCTTGCAAGCTAGTACTTGACCGCGACCGCCAGCCTTTGTATGGTTGGAGATCTGGTGCCTCGACCGATTTCCTCTGTCAGCAAGGAGCGTCCATGCGACTCGAACTCCCCCCCCTCAATGCGATTCCCGCCTTCGAGGCTTCGGCGCGCCACAAGAGCTTTACCCGCGCGGCCGAGGAACTGTTCGTGACCCATGGCGCCATCAGTCGCCAGGTCAAAAACCTCGAGGACTACCTGGGCCAGCAGCTGTTTCGCCGGCTGCCGCGCTCGCTCGAGCTGACACCGGCCGGTCGCATTTATTTGGAAGTCGTGCGCCAATGCCTCAGCCAACTCAGCGACGGCACCAAGGACATGCGCCGGCACCAGCAAGACAAACCGATCACGATCAGTGTCATCCCCAGCTTCGCGGTGCGCTGGCTGGTCCCGCGGCTGGACCGCTTCTACCGCGCTCATCCCGGCATTGAGGTCCTGCTCAACGCCTCGTTCGCCATGGTCGACTTCAGCAAGGAAGACATCGACATGGCGATCCGTCTGGGCGGCGGTACCTGGGGCGGGCTCAACTCCGACCTGCTGATGACCATCGACATCACGCCCGTCTGCGCGCCCTCACTGATGGCGGGCGATCACTCTTTGACCGCGCCAGGCAGCCTCGCCCATCACACGCTGCTCCACGACACGACCCGCGACGGCTGGCGCGCCTGGCTGCGCCTGGCAGGCGTCGAGGGCGTCGACCATCAACGCGGTCCGCTGTTCAACGACCACAATGTGCTGCTGCAGGCCGCGATCGACGGACTGGGCGTGGCACTTGCACGCAAACACCTAGTACGCGAAGACTTGTCCAGCGGACGCCTGATTCAGCCATTCCCCGTCTGGCTGCCTTCCGAGGTGGCCTACTACATCGTCTACCCCAAGCGCCGCGCCAACGACAAGCTGGAAGCGTTCCGCAACTGGCTGCTCGATGAAGCCAGCAAGGACGAAGAAGGCGTCTGAAGCGAGCAAGGGAACAGCGCACATGAACGGCGCAGGCGCGTCCGCCGCGGAGGCGCGCTCGCTGCCGTGATAAGGGCCCCGCGCCCGCGAAAGGAAGGAGCCGTTCTTGGCCGACTCCTTCCCTCGAGGCTTTCGAGAGCGAAAAAATCCAGTACGATTATACGTACTTGGAGTAGTACTCGACGATCAGCTGTTCGTCGATCTTCTCGGGAATCGCATCGCGCTGCGGTTCCGCGATCAGCTCGCCGCTGAAGTTGTCGCGATCGGAGGAGAAATAGGAGGGGATCATGGAGGCAGGGCAGTAGTTCAGCGCTTCCAGGATCTGACTGTTGGCCCTCATGCCCTCGCGCAGGCTGACCTTGTCACCGACCTTCAGTTCGTAGGAGGCGATGTCCACTTTCTTGCCGTTGACGAGGATGTGGCCGTGGTTGACCAGCTGGCGTGCGGACCAGATCGTGGTGGCGAAACCGAGGCGGTATACGGCGTTGTCAAGACGCTTCTCCAGCAGGGCCAGCAACACGTGACCGGAAACGCCCTTGCTGTTGAAGGCGCGCTTGACGTAGCGGCGGATCTGCTTTTCCATGATGTTGTAGCGGAAACGCAGCTTCTGCTTTTCTTCGAGGCGCTTGCCGAACTCGCTCTTCTTGCCACGACGACCTTTGGCGCCATGAACACCGGGCGGGTTGGGTCGTCTCTCGACGATCCCGTGATATTTGGGTGACCGGAACATCACCTCGGAAAAGCGGCGCATCATGCGCGCTTTCGGTTCACGATTGGTTGCCATTCATTATGCTCCCTAAAAACCTTTTAACCTGATTGCGGCCCAAAACCGAGCGGCCTGATTCGTGCCCCGCCATGCACAGGGGGCTCCAAAGCTTGGAATCATATCAAGGTCCTTGCCGGAATGCCAGAATTTTGTCATGTCCGCTGAGTGTTTCCTGTGGTTTGAGCTGGGAAAAGGCATTCGGTCGCGGCTCAGGGCAAGGTGATGGCGATACGCGTGCCGCGAGACTCCCGCGCCAGGGCTTCGATGACGCCATCGTGGTCGGCGATGATGCGCTTGACGATCGCCAGTCCCAGGCCCGTGCCCTTGGGCGATTTCGAGTAATAGGGCAAAAACACCTTCTCGCGATCGCTCTCGGGGATGCCGCGGCCCTCGTCGTCGACGTAGAGCAAGACTCGTTCGCCTAGGTGCGCCAAGCCGACCGTGACCCGGCCGTCTTGTTCGCTGGCTTGGGCGGCGTTATTGAGCAGGTTGCCGAGCACCTGGCGAAATTGACTGGCGTCGAGCGAGCGCAGGAACGGACCCTCGGCGAATTGGGTCTCGATGCGGATGTGGCTGTGGACGGGGCGGTAGGAGGTGCAGACGGAGAGGATCAGCTCGCGCAGATCGACCTCGGCCTTAACCGGGGTCGGCAGCTTGGCATAGGTCGAGAACTCGTCGACGAGGTTTTTCAGCAGGCTGGTCTCGCTCATGATCGTTTCATGGGCGCTGTAGACGGCCTCGACCAGGTCCTCGGCGCCCTTGCGCGCCTTGCGCTCGACCCGCTGGATGCTGAGCTGAATCGGCGTCAAGGGGTTCTTGATCTCGTGGGCCACGCGCTTGGCGACGTCGCGCCAGGCCGCTTGTTTCTGGGCCTCCATCAATTCCGAGAGGTCCTCGATCACCAGCAGATCGCCCAGGCGCTCGCCGCTGTCGATCCGCAGCGGGGCGATGCTGGCGGCGATGTGCAGCGGGTTGCCGTCGGGGTCGGTCAACTCCAGCTGGCGCGTGCGACCGCTGGACCCGAGGCGCTCGGCGACCAGCTCGCGCAACGGGGCATAACCAGGCGCGGCCAAGACCTCGCCGAGGACACGGCCGCGCTCGGGGTCATTGAGCCGCAGGATCTGGCTGAAGGCCGAGTTGTAGTCGCGCAGGCCCTCCCCCTCGTCGAGCGAGGCCACGCCCGCCCGTGTCTGTTCGAGGATCACTTGGCTGTAGCGAATCTCGGCCTGAAGGCGGCCGTTGAGCTGCAACAGATCTCGGGCGCGCTGTTCCAGTTCGCGTTGGTTGGCCTTGAGCGTGGCCGCCATGTTGTTGAAGGCCGTGGCCACATCCTCCATCTCGTCGCCCGTCTCGAGGTCGACCCGGGTGTCCAGGTCGCCAGCGGAGATGCGACCGGCACTCTCGATCAGCTGCCTGAAGCCGGCCTGGAAGTGGCGCGAGAAGCGCAAAGCCACCCAGATTCCGCCAAACAGGATCGTCAGGGTCGTGATCAGCAGAATGCCGCGCACAATTTCGCCCAGCTTGTCGTTTTTCTTCTGGCCATAGCGCAGGAAGACATAGCTGTCGCGCAGGAATAGGTAGCGCTCGCTGAAGCCGGAATCCATGTAGTAGAGCATCTGGACTTGGTTGGCGCCCGCGCCGAAGCGATAGTTCGCCATCAGACTGCCGTCGTCGAAGTGGGTCAGTTCGTCCTGCAGGTCGCGAAGCTCGAAGCGACGGCGGACCCGCTCGAAGGTTTTCTCGGGGAAGTTGCTGGCGAGCACGGGCCGGGCGGGGCTATCGCCCTCGAACAACGAGGCACCGGAGATGTGGTATCGATCCAAGTAGGCCACGATACGCGCGCGATCGCCCGTGTGTAACAGCGCCGCCAGCCGCTCGCTGTGGGCGGCGTAGAAGGCCCCGACCTCGTCGAAGTGGCGCTCGGTGAAGTCGTTGGTCGCCGTCAACAGCTCCGTTTGCTCTGGATTCTTGAGGCGCTCCGAGAGGAAGTCGTCGACAAAACTGGTCGAGAGGAAGAACAGCGCGATGCTGGGCAGCAAGGTCAGCGGCAGGAGCGCCAGAACCAGACGCGTCTGTAAGCGAAAGCCGGCGACGCGGTTGCGGTAACCTAAATAAAGCTTAAGAAGATTGCGGGAAACGACGAAAAGTAAAATTGATATCAGCAAGATATTCAGCGGCTTCAGAATATTAAGGATCAGCCCCACCGCTTCCGTCGTCTGGGCCAGCACGAACAGGTGAAAGGACAAACCGCCAATGAGGATCACCAGCAACCCGAACAACAAATTGATCCAGCGGTTTTTCATAGCCTCACTCTCAGTTTGAGGTTCGGGAGGTGTTCGTCACCCTGTCTTAAGACACCATTATTCACCGAAGCCCTGGATTCGCCAAACCAAAAGCGCCCACCTCAAGGAGGGGACGCATTTCCCTCACCCCTCAGCAGCCAAGCCTCCCATTCCCTTGGACCACAATGTTGCAACTCTCCGGTTACCAAACTTCGGAACAGATCTTCGAAGACGCCAAATTCGTGCTCTACCGGGGTTACCGGGAGCTGGACGGCCTCCCCGTATTGATCAAGGCCCTGCGGGTCGGTATTCCCAGCGCCCTCGACCAAGCGGCGCTCAAGAGCGAGCTGCGCCTTACCGGCAAGCTGCGTTTCAACCATATCCTCAAACCCTTGGCCCTGGATCTCAGCCAGGGCGCGCTGATCCTGGACTATTTCGAGGGCCGGCCGCCCGAACCAGGCCAGTTCTTCGAGCGCGAGGGTCCTGCCGGCTTCCTAACATTTGCAACCCTGGTCTGCGAGGCGTTACTCGAGGCCCATCAGCACCGTATCGTCCACCAAAATATCCGGCCCATCAACCTGCTCTTCGACCCCGCCGCAAAGCAGGTGCGCCTGCTCGGTTTCGGCATTACCTCGCTCAAAGAGGAACGCGTCAACGAGGTGGGCCTGAACGCCCTGACCGGCGCGCTGGCCTACATGTCGCCCGAACAGTTGGGTCGCCTCAACCGCAAGGTCGGCACCGCATCGGATCTCTACAGCCTGGGGATCACCTTCTACGAGCTGCTGACCGGCTTCAAGCCGTTCACGTCCGAAGACCCGATGGAGTTGGTGCATAGCCATCTGGCCCGCGAGCCACGCCACCCGCGCGCCCTCAACGAACAAGTCCCACCGATGCTGGCGGAGATCGTCATGCGTCTGCTGCGCAAAACCCCGGAAGACCGCTATCGCAGCCTGTTCGGATTGACCCGCGACCTGCGCGAGTGCAGCGACTGCCTGCAGCGCAAGGGCGTGATCGACAGCTTTCCCCTGGCCTGCCGCGATGTCGCCAGCCAATTCGCGATCCCGGAAAAACTCTACGGTCGCGACCGCGAGCTCGCCTGTGGCCGCGATCTGTTCGCGCGCGTTTGCCGCGGCCAAGTGCGCCTGCTGGTCGTGCGCGGGCCCTCTGGCTGCGGCAAGACCGCCCTGGTCCGCGAGCTACGCCCCTTCATCGCCCATGCCAAAGGCTATTTTATCCAGGGCGCTTGCGAGCGTGCCAAACACGAAATCCCCTACGCGCCACTGATCGCGGCCTTCCACGATCTGGTCCATCAAATCCTGGCCGAGACGCCCCGCGAAATGGAGCTCTGGTGCCGCTTATTGGCAGAGGAACTCGGTCCCCTGGCCCATGCACTCATCGATCTAGTGCCCGATCTGGCCCTGGTACTCGGCGAGTGCGCGCGCCTGCCGCCGCTGGAGATCAACGAGTCCAAGACGCGCTTCCAGGTGGCGCTGCTGAAGTTCCTCAACGTCTTCGCCCGCAAACGCCACCCGCTCGTGATTTTTCTCGACGATGTCCAGTGGCTGAACCTCTCGACCCTCGAACTGATGCGCGCGCTGCTGTGTGATCCCCAGATGGGCTACCTGATGGTGGTGGCCGGCTTGCGCGAGGAACCGGCCCAAACCGACAAGCTGTTGTTCGACGAGCTGACCTGCGAGCGCGAAACCATCGACCTGGGTCCGATCGATCTGCTCGAGATTCAGCACCTGCTCCAAGATTCGCTGGGCACGCCGCCGCAGGAGAGCCGTCCCCTGGCCGAAATCGCCCTGGCTCGCACGGAGGGCAACCCACTTCATCTGATCCTTTACCTGCGCTCGCTCCACGAGCGCGGGCTGTTGACCTATATCGCCAAAAACGGCGCCTGGAACTGGGACGCCGTGCTAATCAGCGCCCGCGATGGCAACGACCGCAACCTCGTGCGCCTGATCGCCGACAAGATCGCCAGGCTCGCGCCTGAGAGTCTGCGCGTGCTGCAGCGCGCCGCCTGTATCGGTAGCCGGTTCAGTATCCGCCTGCTGGCCATCGCCAACCAACAGAGCCAGTCAGACACGGCCCGCAGCCTTGTCGAAAGCATTCATGCCGGCCTCCTCGTGCCCCTGGGCAGCCCCGTGCTGCTGCCTGATATGGACGATGCCGAGGAACTGGAGGACCTGGCCCACCACAACCTCGAGATCTCCTACGAGTTCATGCACAGCCGCGTCCAACAGGCCGTTTACGAAACCATGGATGCCATCCAAAGCAAGCGCACGCACCTCGAGGTCGGCGAGCTGTTCCTGGCCTACAGCCGCGATGCCCAAGTCGACGAGCTGGTCTTCGGCATTGTCAACCAGCTCAACCTGGGCAGCGAGCTGGTGCACGGGCTGGATGCACACCTCAGCCTAGCCCGCCTGAACCTCCATGCCGGCATCAAGTCGCGGGACTCGGCGGCCTACACCTGCGCCCGCGAGTACCTGCTGATGGCCCAGGCCCAATTGCCCGAACAAGCGCGCGAGCACGACTACCGGCTGTGGTTCGAGATCCACCTGATGCTGGCCGAGATGGAGTACTTCAACGGCAATGTCGCCGCCGCCGAGGCGGCCTTCGCGCCCATTATCGCCGCCGCCCGCGACCTGGCCGACCAGGCCCAGATCTACGAGACCCGCGTGCTGATCCTGATCAACATCAGCCGCCTTGAGGAGGCCGTCAGGGTCGGCCTGGAGGGTCTGCGCCTGTTCGGGATCCTGATCGCCGAGGACGGTCCGACGCGAGAGTCTGAAATTGCCAAACACTGGCAGGAGGTCGACGCCTGGTTGGCGTCCCATACGGCCGAGTCGATCCTGGCCCTGCCCGCCAATGAGAACCGCGACTCCGAACACATCATTAAACTGTTGATGCAGATCACACCACCCGCCTTCAATACCGATCAGACGCTGTTCCGTCTCTGCACCCTCCTGCAGATGCAACAGCTGGTCGCCCACGGTCTCGACTGTACCTCCGCCTATGCCCTGGCCACCATGGGCATCCTGCTCGGCATGCGCGGCGACTACCGCCGCGGCTGCGTTCTGGTCGAGATCGCTCTGGCCGTCAACGAGCGTTTTCCGGACCCGCTCGTGCGCAACCGGCTGCTGTTCATCGGCGCTAATCTCGTCAACCACTGGTGCAATCCGGTGCGCCGCGACATGGGCACCCTAACCCGCATCTTCCACTCGGCCGAGGACTTCGGCGACCTGGCTTATGCCAACTACGCCCAGTTGGTGATCTCTCACCACCGCTGGTTCCTAGGCGACTCGCTGCTGAAAATTCTCGACGAGGCCGAGCGCCATTGCGATTACGCCAGCCAGACCCGCAACGAGGCCGCGCGCTGGACCCACCGTTTCATGGTTCACGTCGCCCTCAATCTGCGCGGACTCTCATTGGCGCCAGATACATTGGACACCTCCGAGTTCCAGACCGAAACCTGCATCGAGGCGATCGCGCGGGCCTCCTATTACACCGGCGTGGCGATCTGCCGCATCCTCCAGCTCGAGGTGCTCTTCCTGCGCGGTGCCCATGAACGCGCCTGGCAAGCGCTGACGGCCTGCGCGCCCCTGATCCACTTCTGCGACAACCTGGTCGTGCTCGGCCTCCACTCTTTTTATCACGGCCTGTTGCTGGCCCGTCGCGCAGCTGGCCAACCCGCCCAGCAGCGCGGCGAGGACCTGGTCGAACTGGCCCGCATCCGCGCGCGTTTCCAGGTCTGGTCCAGCCACTGTCCGGAGAACTACGAGCACCTCTACCATCTGATCGCCGCCGAGGAGGCTTACCTGCTCGATCGCGATCTCGAGGCCATGCGCCACTTCCAGCGCGCCTACCGCACGACCCGCAACCTCGGCTTGCGCAAGTACGAGGCCATCGCCAACGAGCTAGCCGCCCGCTTCTTCCTGGAGCGCTCCTTCATCGGCTATGGCCTCCACCACCTTCAGACCGCCATCGCCGCCTATGGCGATTGGGGTGCCTGCGCTTGCCAGGACGACCTGCGCACCGAGTTCGACGAGCTATTGCGTGCCACCGCCGGCGACCAGCGCGAGCTCTCGGGTGGGCCCTCGGCCTCCGGCGACGACACGCTCGACAAGCTGACCTTGCTGAAAGCCGCCCAAACTATTTCGGGCGAAATTCACATCGACCGCCTGCTCGCCAAGATGATGCGCTTCGTCGTCGAGAACGCCGGCGCCCAGCGCGGCGTCTTCATCTACAACGACAAGGGCCGCCTCATGATCGGTGCCGAGTGGCATGTCTCGCAACGGGAAGTGGGCATCATCGAAGAGGTCGGCCTCAATTCGCGCGATGACCTGGCCCTGCCGGTGATCCACTACGTCTTCCGCACCCGGGCCGATCTGGTCATCTCCGACATCCAGGAGAACCAGCAATTCCGCCACGACCCCTACCTTCAGAAGTCGGGCGTTCAGGCCCTGCTGTGCGTGCCCGTCCTGCGCCAGACCGAGCTTTTGGGCATGATCTACCTGGAGAACCACCTGGTGCGCGGCACGTTCACCAGGGAGCGCTTGGAGATGCTGCGGCTCTTGACCCCACAAATGGCCGTCTCCCTGGAGAACGCCCGTTTCATCGCCAACATGGCGGCCCTCAACGAGAACCTGACCCGTGAGATCGCCGAGCGCAAGAAGGCCGAGAAGGCGCTGCGCAAGGCCCAGGAAATCGCCGTCGCCAACGCCCACCAGGCCGGTAAGGCCGAGTTCGCCAGCTCCGTCCTGCACAACATCAACAACGTGCTCAACACCGTGGGTGTCGCCAACGAGAGCATGGTCGAGCTGGTGCGGACCTCGCGCATGGGCAACCTGATCCGCGCCCTCAACCTGATCAAGACCCACCGCGAGAACCTCGGCCACTACCTGACCCAAGACGAGCGCGGCAAGTTGGTGCCCGGTTACTTGAGCGACCTGGTCGAGGTCCTGGCCAAGGAGCACGAGATCATCGGTGGCGAGCTGGAGGTCATGACCCGCCACATCCGCCTGATGAAGGGCATCATCGAAACCCAGCAAAACCACGCCAAGGGCGTGATGGGCAGCGAGCAGGTGGACCTGGTACTGCTCTGCGAGGACGCCCTGCACCTGCAGCAGCCCGCCATCGAGCGCCACCGCGTCCAGGTCCGCCGCGATTACCGCAGCGAGGATCCGGTCGATGCCCGCAAGGCCGAACTGACCCACATCCTCATCAACCTCGTCAAGAACGCCGTCGAGGCCATGGGTTTCCAGGACGAGCGCATCTTGGGCCTGACCACCGACCGCGACGAGCAGGGCCGGCTCTATCTGGAAGTCAGCGATACCGGCGTCGGCATCGCGGCCGAGGACATGGCGCGCATGTTCACCCACGGTTTCACCACCAAGCAGGACGGCCACGGTTTTGGCCTCCACTACTGCCAGCGGGTCATGGCCGAGATGGGCGGCCAGATCACCGTCGCCAGCGAAGGACTCGGCCACGGCGCCCGCTTCCGCTTGGTCTTCGGCGCCCCGAGCTGAGCCGGACCGACGCAGCCCCCGCCAGTGATCGGATCAGAGAGGCGAGGATCGCCCCAACGCCGATCTCCGCCGCGTCTTCAGCCAAACCACTGGACCCTCGCCGCAGTTGTGGCTAGAATTGTGCCACTCCAGCCCAAGGCTGGCCATGTTACGACCTGAACATTGGGGGAAACCATGAGTGCCACCAGCGACGCCGCGGACAAGACCGAGAAGAAATGCCACTTCCTGCACGCCATCATCGAAGGCGACCTGCAGCGCGGCGTCAACCAGCAGGTTCGCACCCGTTTCCCACCCGAACCCAATGGTTACCTCCATATCGGCCACGCCAAGTCGATCTGCCTCAACTTCGGTCTGGCCAGAGACTTTGGCGGCTTCTGCCACCTGCGCTTCGACGATACCAACCCCACCAAGGAAGAGGTCGAGTATGTCGAGAGCATCAAGAACGACGTGCGCTGGCTGGGCTTCGACTGGGGTCCCAACCTCTACCATGCCTCCGACTTTTTTCAGCAGATGTACGAGCTGGCTGTCGACTTGATCGAACGCGGCCTGGCCTACGTTTGCCGCCTCGACGAGGAAGCCTTCCGCGCCGTGCGGGGCACAATCAAAGAGCCCGGCGGCGAGAGCCCCTACCGCAACACCTCGCCCGCCGAGAACTTGGCCCTGTTCGAGGAAATGCGCCAGGGCATTCACCCCGAAGGCAGCATGGTCCTGCGCGCCAAGATCGACATGACTCACCCCAACATGAAGATGCGCGACCCCGCCCTCTACCGCATCCTGCGCGTCCCCCACGACCGCACCGGCGACACCTGGAAGATCTACCCGATGTACGACTACGCTCACCCACTGGAAGACGCGTACGAGCACATCACCCACTCGATCTGCACCCTGGAGTTCGAGAACAACCGCGACATCTACGACTGGGTGCTGGAGCACACCAAAGCCCCCTGCCGTCCGCGCCAGTACGAGTTTGCCCGCCTGTTCCTCAACTACACCGTCATGAGCAAGCGCAAGCTGCTCTCCCTGGTCCAGAACCAACTGGTCGCCGGGTGGGACGACCCGCGCATGCCGACCCTGGCCGCCATGCGCCGCCGCGGCTACACGCCCGCCGCGATTCGCGCCTTCTGTGACCGCATCGGCGTCGCCAAGGCCAACAGCATGGTCGACATCGGCATGCTCGAGTTCTGCGTGCGCGACGACCTCAACCACCAGGCCCGCAGGGTCATGGCCGTGCTCGACCCGGTCAAATTGATCATCGACGACTTCCCCGCCGACCAGGTCAAACTCCTCGACGCGCCCTCCTATCCCCACGACGTGCCCCGCGAGGGCAGCCGGCCCGTCCCCTTCCGCCGCGAACTCTACATCGAACGCGACGACTTCAGCGAGAACCCGCCCAAGAACTACTTCCGCCTGGCGCCCGGCCAGGAAGTCCGCCTGCGCTACGCCTATGTCGTCAAATGCACCGGCGTCGTCGTCGACGAAAGCGGCCGCATCACCGAGATCCACTGCAGCCATGACCCCGCGACCCTGGGTCACAACCCCAGCGATCGCAAGATCAACGGCACCATTCACTGGGTGCCCGCCGTCGAGGCGCTGCCTGCCGAGGTCCGACTCTACGATCGCCTGTTCAACGTCGAGCAGCCCGACACCTTCGAGGACTATCGCACCTGCCTCAACCCCGACTCGCTGCGCATCGTCCAGGCCCTGGTCGAGCCCTCGCTGGCGACCGATCCCGCCGCCAGCCACTACCAGTTCGAGCGCCTGGGCTACTTCTTCTCCGACCCGACCGACAGCGCGCCCGGCCACCTGGTCTTCAATCGCACCGTCGGCTTACGCGACTCCTGGGCCAAGCAGGAAGCGCCCGCCGGGCCGGTCGAGAAAAAGGAGCCCGTGAGCAAAGCGCCCGCGCCCCAGGTCGAGGTCAAGCGCGAGCTCGACCCCGAGACCCAGGCGCGGATCGAGACCATGCAGGCCAGCTACGGCATCTCCGCCGCCGAGGCCGAAACCCTGATCCACAACGAGCTTGCCGCCAGCTGGTTCGAACGCACCCTGGCCCTGATCCACCAGCCCAAACTCGTGGCCGCCTGGGTCAACAACGAGCTGCTGCGCGCGCTGAAGGAACGCTCTGGCGAGGCCTTGCCGTTTGGCCCCAGCGAGCTGGCGGAACTGCTGGGCCTGATCGAGAACGGCACGATCTCGGCCACGGCCGCCAAGGAAGTGTTTGGCGAGATGCAGCTATCCGGCGCCCGCCCGGCCCAGATCGTCGAGGACAAGGGCCTGCGCCAGGTCAGCGACGACGCGGCCCTGGCCGCGATCATCGACCAGGTCCTGGCCGCCAATCCCGATGAGCTGGCGCGCTACCGCGCCGGCGAGAAGAAACTGCAGGGCTTCTTCATGGGCCAGATCATGAAAGCCTCCGGCGGCAAGGCCAACCCGGCCCTGCTGAAAAACCTGTTACCACAGAAATTGGGCAACCTTGGGGGCTGACGGTGCTGGTAAGACCACCAGCAGCCAGGGAACCCGATCATGGGACGAGCGATATCTGTCGCTCGCGGTCGATCGTGGCCACACCTGTGCGCTTGTCGCGCAGGCGCATGACCAGGGAATAGTCGCCTTTGTTCAATTGGGTCGTGTCGAGCACCGCCATCAGTTCGGCACCGTCAGGACCCAGCCCATCGACTTTGATCAGCTTAAGCGGCGCGGGCTTCCTTTGCTCGCCCCGAATCAGCACGGACTCTAGCTCGTATTGGTTCAGACCACCCTCGAGGCGCTGGGCCTGGAAGTACAAGCCCAGCGGCTTGCCTATGGGGAAGGGCCCGTAGGTCATGCCAACCCTTTTACCCTCGGTCTTGATCAACGGGTCGAGCTGCTCGCGAGCGATCTTCTTTGCATCCAGCGTGACGTCGTCATGGTTGAGGACATGGATGGCAAAGAGATCGCGTTGGTCCGAAGGCACTAACACCAGCGAGCTGAGACCGGTCCCATCCAGGCCCTGATCCTCAAGGGACCACTCTTCCAGACTGGACTTGCCCGTCTGTTTCTCGCGGATCATGACCCGCACCGCCGCCGGCGCCACGCGCGTGGCCAGCAGATCGTAGAATTCGAGCACCGAGCCGGCGCCGGGTTTGCGAATCTCTGACTTGCGCTCGTCGAGGATCCGGCCCTGCTGGTCCAGCGCCACCATACCCAACTCGTAACCGCCACTGGGAAAAGGACCGTCGAGATGGCCCAGCACGGGGAACACGAAGGTTCCGTCGATGCGTCGAAAATGCTGGAAGGACCATTCGATTTCCGTATCGCGGTGGGGGAACCCGTACATGAGCGTCGCGGCAAAGTCGGTCGCTTTCTCACTGCTGGTGGCGCTGCCAGCCGACGACAAGACACCGCGCAAGGCGCCAAACCGCAGATCCCAGGCATCGCGACCAGCGGCGAGGCGGATCTCGACTTTGTCTAGCTTGTCGGACGCTGCATAGCTGATGAGGTAGTAATGATCCGATGCCTGCTGAAGGCGTGCGAGTTTCTCGCTTAGCTCCATCGGATTGTTGACGTTCACGAAACTGCCACCGGTTTCCTGAGCCCAGGTCCGCGAGGAGGTCTGAAGCACCTCTTCAGATTCGGCTAAGGTATTGACATTGCGTTGTGTGGACAGCTTACCGCTCAAGGAGTTCTGAACGGCCTGGAGATCCAGCTCCGACAAATGCGAGCCGCTCACCTGACTGAGCGCTTGGGCGTTCCTGTCGCGAAGGTGCATCGTATGGATCGGGATGTTGTTCCAATTGAGCCGGCTGGCAACGGCACGCAGAGGGCCCCTGTTCTCGCTGTCGCTATAGCCGCCCGCGGTGAGCAGGTAGATGCAGCGCTCACCGGACTGCGGCACGAGCATGCGGCCGATGAGTTCCAAGCCGAACGCCAATTTATTGGCGTAGCCATCCTTGTGATGACCCTTGTCGCTCAACAAGCCCTTGAGGTTATTCAAAGCGGCATCGACTCTAGTGCTGCCGCCCTTCTCACTGAAACGGGGCGTAAGCATGTCTTCGACTTCCCGAATGATGGCCATTTGGGAGGTCTCCAATCGATTCAAAAGACCCGCAAAATACACCGCATCCGTGACCGAGCGTCGCAACATCTCGCGATCCGAAGACAGGGCAGAGAGCGTAGTCAGACCGTAACGCATCTGATAGACCGCAATTCGGGTATTGGCGGGGAGGTGATCGATCAAGTCGAGCGCCGACTGCTGCAAAGTCTGAAACCCCTTCACCGAGGCCATCCCCGGATCGAGCAGAATCGCCACGCTGCGCTGGGGAGAGAGCGCTTGCACACTACCGCTGTCCACAGGAGCAGGGGTGGTGGGATCCGGCTTGGATGTCACGCCCGTATCCCCCGTCACTGGGGTGGCTTCCACCGCCGCGGCACTGCCCGCATCACCAACACCTATTTCCATAAAGGATTGAGGCGCCACCTCTTTGCCATTGACCTCCAAAACGAAGTCATTGGCGCCGAGCTTTTGAATCGGCCGGCCCTGGCGGTCCTGGACACGAACCTGAACTTGACGATAGGTGACATTCAGCTGCTCTCGAATGTCGCTAGGATCTTGAAAGCATAGTAACCATAGGCACCAGTAACTCATTACTCTCCTCCCCTTTCTCGCGGTAACGGTATTTCACCAACGTTACCAGTATTGAGGGAAATAGTGACCGAAACAAGATAATGATCTCTTAATTTTCTGTAAACAATCGCACAGCTAGCGGCCCGATCAAAAAACCAATGAAGGGGCTGTAGCGCAAGCTGCGATCCTGGCGGATGAAAGTTCAAGAGACGCTATAAATAGGGCGAAATCCCGTGAGCACGATGGGCGGGGCGATTTAACAAAAGCGCCGATCGCGCTCGTGCCAGCACCAGCGGCGGGCGCCCAGGTCGCAGCCGCCGATCTGGATCGGGGCCTGCTCGGTCCAGTGGGCTTGGCCGGCAAGCACGCGCTCGCCCTGGGCCGTGACAACGAGGCGGGTCGCGAGGAAGCGTTCCAGGTCGCCGTATGCAAAGGTCCCGTGATGGGCGGCGAGCAGTGGCGCGGGCCCCGCGCACATGGCCTGGAGCCGCCACCAGAACGAGGCGTCACCCATGAAAGGCACGGGCTCCCGATCGGTGATGGCGCGAAACAGGCGGCCCGGCGTCATCGGCCCACCGGCGACGAGCTGGAGCGCGAGGTACTGGCTGTGGCTCAGGCCGTGGCTCTGGTGGGGGAACTCGCGGCACAGGCGCAGGAGCGCGGCGCCCAGATAGGGCAGTGGCGTCAGATCGACCGCCAGCAGGTCGGCCAAACGGTTGGGGTCGGTGCCGGTGAAGGCCTCCCAGGCTTGGCCGGCCAACTGCACTTGCGTCGGCTGGAGCGGCTGACGCGCCGCGTAACGCACGGCCAGGTCGTCTGCCGAGGTCAGGGGCACCGAGTGGGGCAGGCCGACCAGGCTGACCCTGCTCAGGTCGTGGTGCGTGTCGCGCAGATAGGCGAGCAACTCGAGTAGCTGAAGCTGATCGAACAACTCGGCCGCCAGCCAGATCACGCGCTCGGTGTCGCGGCTGGCCTCGAGTTGCTCGTAGCGGGCGGCCAGGTCGCGGCGCGCTGCCTCGGCGGAGGTCCACCCCAGCGAGGCCAGGTACGCTGCCCGCTGACGCACGTGGCCATCCCAATCGGGACCGCCGCTGACGGGGCCGTCGTGAAGCACGTCGAGCCAGTTGATGATCGCGCCGCTGTAGCCCGCCAGGCGAAGATGGTCGAGCGCGCTGCCGCCATCGACAATATGCGTGATCGTGGGGGCGTTCATCGGCTCGCTCCTCGGATTGAAGTCACGGACGCCCTATCTTAGCACGTGGCCGGCGGGATGGGCCGGACTTGACTTTCGCATGTCTTTCTACCAGACTTGCGGGGTGGCTCTTTTGGAGGTTGTTTATGCCCGAATACGTGTTCCAGCCCATGCTCGAGATCCTCGACGACACCACGACCTACACCAAGCTCGACCTGCCCGGCGTGACCGTCGAACAGCACGGCCCGCGCGAGGTGCTGCGGATCGCGCCCGAGGTCCTGACCGAGCTCTCGCGCCGCGCCTTCCGCGATGTCTCGCACCTGCTGCGCGCCGCCCACCTGGAAAAACTCGCCCGCATCCTCGACGATCCCGAGGCCTCCGACAACGACCGCTATGTCGCGCTGGACCTGCTCAAGAACGCCGTGATCGCCGCGGAGGGCATCTTCCCTTCCTGCCAGGATACCGGCACCGCCATCGTCTTCGCCAAGAAGGGCGAGGACGTCTATACCGGCGCGCTCGACGAGGACTTCCTCAGCCGCGGCGTCTACCGCACGTTCCAAGAGAACAACTTGCGCTACTCGCAGGTGGCGCCGCTGACCATGTATGAGGAAAAGAATACGGGCAGCAACCTGCCGGCCCAGGTCGACATCATGGCCGTGCCGGGCCAGTCCTACCAGTTCCTGTTCGTCGCCAAGGGCGGCGGCAGCGCCAACAAGACGTATCTGTACCAGAAGACGAAGTCGCTGCTCAACCCGGCCTCGATGGAGTCGTTCGTGCGCCAGGCGATCGTCTCGCTGGGCACGGCGGCCTGCCCGCCCTATCACCTGGCCCTGGTCATCGGCGGCACCTCGGCGGAGCAGAACCTCAAGGTCGTCAAGCTGGCCAGCTGCGGTTACCTGGACCACCTGCCGACCAGCGGCAACGCCCACGGCCGCGGCTTCCGCGATCTGGAACTGGAGCGCCAGGTCGAGCTGTGGGCGCGCGATACGGGTATTGGCGCGCAGTTCGGCGGCAAGTATTTCGTCCACGACGTCAAGGTCATCCGCCTGCCGCGCCACGGCGCCTCCTGCCCGGTCGGCATCGGCGTCAGCTGCAGCGCCGACCGCAACATCAAGGCCAAGATCACCCGCGACGGCGTGTTCCTGGAACAGCTTGAGCAGGAGCCGGCGCGTTTCCTGCCGGCCCAGGCCGACGGCAGTGGCGGCGAGGCGGTGCGCATCGACCTGGAGCGGCCGATGGACGAGATCCGCGCGACGCTTTCGAAGCTGCCGGTCGCGACGCGGGTGATGTTGACGGGCCCGATGATCGTCGCCCGCGACATCGCCCACGCCAAGCTCAAGGAGCGGCTCGACCAGGAGGGCACGCTGCCCGACTGGTTCCGCCAGTACCCCGTCTATTACGCCGGCCCGGCCAAGACGCCGGAGGGCTACGCTTCCGGTTCGTTCGGCCCGACGACGAGCGAGCGCATGGATCCTTACGTGGGCCTGTTCCAGTCCCACGGCGGCAGCATGGTCATGCTCGGCAAGGGCAACCGCAGCCGCGGCGTGACCGAGGCCTGCGCCACCTACGGCGGCTTCTACCTGGGCTCGATCGGCGGCCCGGCGGCGCGCCTGGGCAAGGAGTGCATCACCTCGGTCGAGGTGCTGGAGTACCCGGAACTGGGCATGGAGGCGGTCTGGAAGATCCAGGTCGTCGACTTCCCCGCCTTCATCATCGTCGACGACAAGGGCGGCGATTTCTTCCAAAAAGTCTGATCCACGCGCCGCCCCCAAAAAGAGCGACGGAGGCACTGCCCTCTGCCCCAGTCCCAAACAAGGCCCACCACGGTGGGCCCCTTTGCACACACATGGCACTTGTCGTTTCCCGCTTGCGAGCCTATACTTCGATAAGAGGCAATTCCCCTTGCCTGTTCGAGGTGCGTCATGACTCACGATTATTATCACTTCAAGATCTTTCGCGACGACGGCCAACTCAGACCAGAAACGCTGAGCATGAAAGACTTGGCCTTGCTTCTCAACCATCTGGACAAATTCGTGAGAAACGGTGACGAGGCCGATATCAGCATGGTCGAAATCCGCCAAGGTAGCGTCGACCTGATTTCCTACTCTCCCACGTCTTACGAAGCGCATTGGCGCGATTTCGGCAACCCGGACCTGACCGGCCCCTCGCGAGAAGCGCGCCGGGAGATCGACCGTTTACTGAAGAATCTTGGCGATGCTAAGGCCGAGATCTCCACGCGCGGCGAAGTCATCGCGACAATCACCGAACCGCTCCACGAAGAGCCCGAATTCACCATGACGGCTACCTGCTCGCTATACGGCATCCTTCACGCCGTTGGCGGCCCTCAAAAGCCAAAGGTCACGCTGAAGCTAAGTGACGGCCAGACCGTCATTTGTCATACCGACAAGGAGCTGGCAGTCAAACTCGCACATCGGCTCTATCAAGAAGTGGGTGTCCGCGGAGAAGCCGTACGCAATGATCAGGGCATGATCAGATCGTTTGAGATCACGTCCATTTTGCCTTATAAGGCCAAGACCAGGGAAGAGTTCGACACAGCGTTCCTCAAGCTCGCTGAACGTTACGGGACGCAGTTTGTCGGTTGTGACGACAGCTTTATACAGAACCTGCGGTGTGCTGAATGAAGAAAAGGCTCGTCGCCTTCGACACACAGATCATCATCTGGGGCCTGAGAAACAAGTATACGACTTTGACAAAAAAACCCTCCATGGGGGGACGTGCAGAGAAATTGATCAGGTTTGAAAAAGCCGAGGGCTCAGATCTAGCGATCACATCCATCACATTGGCAGAGTTGCTGGCTGTGGAGGGCCTTCCTAACAGGTTCACGCGTGATTTGCACGAACTCTTCAAGATTTTTGACTTCGATGCCACAGCCGCTTTGAAAATGGCCGAATTTGATTTGAAGACCCGACATTGTGTGCCTCAGCGTCGCGACAGCGAGTGCCATGACGACAAGGTCTGTCGCGGTGTCTACAAAAACGATCAGCTCATTATTGGAACCTGCCTGGCCCACGGCGTCGACACCCTCTATTCGCACGACAAGGGACTGCGCAAGCTCTGCGAAGGCATTCTCGACATCCGCGACATCCCCCTTTTCACCGAACAGCTCAACATCGACGGCGAACCGGAGTTCCCACGCCCCTACACGCCCTGAAAGACGTGACGGTTGCCGCTGCCACGCCAGCGCTAGCGCCCCACCCTGAACAAGACGCGCATCGGTTCGCGTCTTTCGGTGGCCCCGTTTTGGAAGTCTTTCGCGGATGTGATTTCCAGCACAACAGGCCATTCACGACGGCGGTCGCTGTGGCCAGCCGCGCTCATCGTGCTTTCCGTGTTTTTAGACGACTCACGACGGCCTACGCTGTGTTCCGGCGCCCATTTCGGGTTTTTTCGTGCTTTTCGCGGACAAGCTTGACAACAACCTTAGTACAACTTAAAATACAATCTATGAGCCCTGCCAGGAATCCCTTTGTCGGCTTCCCGGAATTCTAGTGGTCGCGAGGTATATTTTGAGCCTTAGACTGAATCCACGCCAGATGGAAATTTACAAGACCCTGGAGCGTATCCTCAAGTTGGGAGAGCCCGTGCCCACAGTCGCCCAATTGGGGGACATGTTCGAAATCACGCAACAGGCGATGAGCAAGAACCTGAAGGTGCTCGAGGAAGCCCAGCTGATCTGCCGCAACCCGCACAAGCACCGCTCGATCGAGCTGGTCAAGCCACCGCCCCGGGCAATGGTCGTCAGCCTGCTCGGCCGCATCACGGCCGGTCAGCCCCTCGAGCAGATCGAGTCCTCCCAGACGATCGAAGTCCCGGCCTCGATGGTGCCCAAGGGCGATGCCTACGCCCTGGAAGTCATCGGCGAGTCGATGATCGACGACGGCATCTACGACGGCGATATCGTCATCATCAAACGCCAATCCATGGCCTTCGACGGTCAGACCGTCGTCGCCATCATCAACGGTGAAGCCACCCTCAAGCGCTATTACCACGAGGGCAGCCGCATCCGCCTGCAACCCGCCAACCAGCACATGGAGGCGTTTTACGCCCAGCCCGAGGACGAATTCGAGATCCGCGGCGTCGTCCACGCGCTCTATCGGATGTTCCCTCAACACTGACGCCGACAGCGGCCAATAACCGAAAGCACGCGTCTTTCGGTTATTTTTTTGAACCAATTTACTGTCGCGGATCAAAACCTAAACCACCTCGCCTTCCCCCTAGTAGGTCGCGCTATGCCCGTATTCCATCTGGACATCGAAGCCTTTCTCACCCACGTCGCCTGTCTCGCAGAGCCCGAGCTGGCCAAGCGCCCGCTGGTGATCGCGCCGGCCGTGCCGCGCGCCCTGGTCCTGGCCGCCTGTGGCCAGGCCAAGCGCCTGGGCATCTGCCGCGACCTGCCGCTCGACTGGGTCCGCAAGGAGTTTCCCGACCTCCAGGTCGTGCCGCCCGACTACGCGCTCTACAGCCAGGTCCATCGCGAGGTGCTGGCCCTGGCCGCGCGCTACAGCCCGATCGTCGAACCAATCCGCTTCGGCCACACCGCCATGGACATGACCGGCATGCGCCGCCTCTACGGCAGCCTCGAGAACGCCGCCCTCAAACTCTGCCGCGAACTCGAACAGCAGCTGGGCCTGCGCGCCACGATCGGCATCGCCGCCAACAAACTGGTCAGCACCATCGCCGCCAAGGAGATCCAGAAGAACCGCGAACCGCTCTGCCAGGTACCCGACGAGCAAGAGGCTCGCTTCCTCGCGCCGCTGCCCTGCAAGGCCCTGCCCGAATGGTCCGCCAACGGCGCCCGCAAGCTGCTGTTCGAGCTCAACCTGCGCCGCATCGAGCAGATCCAGGCCATCCCCCGCGACCTCTTCAGCTTCGCCGCCGGTGAGCTGGGCACGCGCCTGCACCGCCACGCCATGGGCATCGACCCCTGCCCCGTCACGCCGCCGCGCAACACGCCCAGCCTCGTCGCCGAGCAGCGCTTCGACCCGGACACCAACGACGACGCCGTGCTCCACGCCACCCTTTACCGCCTGACCGAGACGCTCTGCTACGACCTGCGCGCCAAGCAGCTGACCGCCGCGCGCGCCCGCCTCGAGCTGCGCTACACCGACGAGGTCACGCGCCAGCGCCAGTTCCGCTTCGCCCCGACCCAGAGCGAGGCGCCGATCCACCGCGACCTGCTCAACGGCTTCAACCGCCTCTGTGACCGCCGCCAGCGCGTGCGCGTGCTGCGCCTGACCCTCGAGGGTCTGCACGAGCTAGCCCACCAACAGCTCTTCGGCGTCTCGGGCGAATCGCGCCTGGCCACCCAGCTCGACCAGCTGCGCAAGCGCTTCGGCGCCGGCACGGTGATGCTCGGCAAGGGCCTCAAACACACCGCCTGAGCCGGAGGTCCCGCCATGCTCCACCTCCACGTGCACAGCTACTTCTCGATGATGTGGGGCACCGCCCCGATCGATGTCCTCGCCCGCACGCTCCAGGCCGACGGCCAGACCGTCTTCCCGCTGACCGATCGCAACAGCCTGCACGGCATGGTCGAGCACCTGCGCACCGCCGCCGCCCACGGGCTGCGCCCAATCGTCGGCGCCGAGCTGGTCAGCGAGCGCGCCAGCGCGCTCTGCCTGGTCAAGACCCGCGAGGGCTATCGCAACCTCTGCCGCATCCTCACCGCCGCCTACCGCGACCCCCAATGGTCGCTGCTGGAGGAACTGCGCGAGCGCCACCAGGGTCTCGTCGTCATCACCCAGGCGCCCGACCTGGTCGCCGCGCTCTACCCCGAGGCCGACCTCTTCATCGACCTCCACCCCGGCGCCATGGCCCAGGCCGACGCACTCCACTGCAGCTACGGCGCGCCGCTGGTCGTCACCAGCCACGCCTACATGATCAGCCCCAAGGCCTGGCCGCTGCACCGCCTGCTGCGCGCCATCGACACCAACAGCAAACTCAGCCGCATCCCCGCCGGCCAACTGGTCGACCAGCAGGCCTGCCTGTACCCACGCGCGCAGATGGAGGCCCTGTTCGCCGCTTACCCCAAGGCCCTGCAGGCCAGCCACGCCATCGCCGAGGCCTGCGAGTGGGCGCCGACGCCGGGCCAGCTGATCTTCCCGCCCGCCGAGGACGACCGCCCCTTCCAAACCCTGCGCGAGAAGACCTACGCCGGCCTGGCCCGCCGCTACGGCCGTCTCGACGAGCGCGTCCGCCGCCGCGCCGACTACGAGCTGGACATGATCCGCCGCAAGAACTTCGCCAACTGCTTCCTCGTCATTGAGGACGTCGTCAGCCGTTTCCCGCTGACCTGCGGGCGCGGCAGCGCCGCCGCCAGCATCGTCTCCTACGCCCTGGCGATCACCCACGTCGACCCCATCGAACACAACCTCTTCTTCGAGCGCTTCCTCAATCCCGGCCGCATGGACCCGCCCGACATCGACATCGACTTTGCCTGGGACGAGCGCGACCGCGTGCGCGACTACCTCTGGGCCAAGTACGGCCGCAACCACATCGCCATGGTCTGCAACCACAACCGCCTGCGCCCGCGCTCGGCCCTGCGCGAGTTGGCCAAGGTCTACGGCCTGGGCGACAAGGAAGTCGCCGACGCCAGCCACCAACTGATCAAGAACCGGCGCGGCAACCACCCGGTCAGCCTGCCGGCACCCTGGCCGGAGATCCTGCGCGCCGCGCGCCGGCTCGAGGACTACCCGCGCCACATCAGCGTCCACTGCGGCGGCGTGGTCATCACGCCCGACGAGATCACCAATCACTGCCCGCTGCGGCCGATGCCGATCGGCTACGACGTCATCCCCTGGGAGAAGGACGGCGCCGAGGACTACGGCTTCGTCAAGCTGGACTTTCTGGGCAACCGCTCCCTGGCCGTGATCCGCGACACCCTGCGCGCCGTCCAGGAAAACTACGGCGTGCCGCTGCGCTACGACACCCTCAACCCCCTGGGCGACCCACAGACCCGCTCCCTGATCGAGCGCGGCGACACCATGGGCTGCTTCTATGTCGAGTCGCCCGCCACGCGCCAGCTGCTGCAGAAGGCCGGCATGGGCGACTACGAGACCCTGGTGGCGATCTCCTCGATCATCCGCCCCGCCGCCAACAAGATCGCCGCCGAATGGGTCCAGCGCCACCGCTGGGTCAAGCTGCTCGGTGGCAAGCCGAACTGGAAGGTCATCCACCCCAAGCTCGAGGAAACCCTGGCCGAGACCCACGGCCTGATGGTCTACCAGGAGGACGTGACCCGCGCGGCGATCGCCCTGGCCGGTTTCGACGCCACCGACGGCGACCGCCTGCGCAAGATCATCTCCAAGAAGGACAAGCAGAAACAGCTACTCGACTACCAGCGCAAGTTCACCGAGGGCTGCCGCGCCAACGGCCTCGGCGACGAGCAGATCGCCGAGGTCTGGGAGCAGATCCTCTCGTTCTCGGGCTACTCGTTTTGCAAGCCCCACTCGGCCTCCTATGCCATGGTCAGCTACAAGAGCGCGTTCCTCAAGTTCCACTACCCGGCCGAGTTCCTGGCGGCCGTGATCAGCAACCACGGCGGCTTCTACTCCAGCTACGCCTACCTCTCCCACGCGCGCCGCCTGGGCCTGAGCGTGCACGGCCCGGACATCAACGACAGCCGCATCGGCTGGCACGGCAAGCTGGGCCGGATCCGCCTGGGCTTGAGCCAGATCAAGGGCCTGCGCGACGAGACCCAGCAGGCGATCGTCGGCGAGCGCGCCAAGCACGGACCCTTCACCAGCCTGTTCGACTTCCTCCACCGGGTCACGCTCACGCTGGAGGAGACCAAGCGCCTGATCCTGGCCGGCTGTTTCGACGAGCTGGAGCGCGACAGCAACCGCCCGACCCTGAACTGGCGGGCGATTTACTGGTACGCGCGCCACCAGGGCCAGAGCGAGGACCTGTTCCCCGACTTCATCCGCGTCGAGGACCTGCCGGTGATGGAGCCGTACAGCGCCGAGGTCCACCTGCGCCTGGAGCGCAAACTGTTCGGCTTCTGGCTGACGCGCCACCCGCTGGAGCCCTGGCGCGAGTTTTTCAAGCCCCACGTGCGCACCAAGGCCCGCGACCTGGCCCGCTGCAAGCACCGCCACGTCTGCCTGGCCGGCTGGCTGATCACCGGCAAGACCGTCATGACCAAGCACAACGAGCCCATGAGTTTCCTGACCTTCGAGGACGAGACCGATCTCTACGAGACCGTGATGTTCCCGGAGCTGTACAAGAAACGCGCCCGCGAGCTGGACTACAATCGCCCCTACCTGATTCGCGGCGAGGTCGTCGCCGACCGCGACGCGATCTGCATCAACCTCGAAGACCTGGAACGGGTGGGTTAGACGACGTGAAGCCCCCGCTGGGAGGACTGTGTGCCTGGAACACTGACACTTTCGCTCTTGGAAAATGCCAGTGTGCCGGGAGCTCTAACGTCGTGATGCCGACACTTAAGCACCAAATCTCGGCGCTTGAGGCGCCAGGGGCTCATTGTGAATAAGCCCTGGACCCATAGCCGGTACATTGTGTTAGGGGATTTGTTTCCGAAAGGCGTTAACATCGATTTCAATGATCAGCTCAGGTCGACTGGCATTGAAAATACTGAGGGGCGAAGCCTTATCCTCGACCCTGTAGACGGAGGTCGTGATGGTGACATCCCTGACGGACGTTACCGGCGTCCATACGGGAGTATGGGCGTTGACCTCGCCATTCCAGGTCTGGGATCGGTAGACGCTCATGATGTGGTTGGCCAAGTCATAAACAAAAAATTTGTCTTGGCATTTCGCATAAAGAAACCCATTTTCCTCATATACCGATTGAGCTGGAAAGGCTTGCAAAAATTGAAGGAGCTCCCGGTAACCAGGACGCTCTTTGTCTCCTTCCGCTAGAATGAACAAGGGTATTGGATTGTCGATGGACCCAAACGCGATTGCGGGAGAAAGGTCGCTTGTAGAGGTCGTATCGTTCCAAAAAGTGGAATATTCGATGTGGCCTGCGCAAACACTAAATGCTTTATTGATCAATGCCGTTTCTATTTCTTTAACATGAGGATCGCTGCTAAACAACGCCATATTCATGCTATGAACCGTACGACTTCCAAACTCGTGAAAGTATGCCATATCACCAAAAACATCGCAACTTGACGCGTCTATTTTCGAGTCAGCATAAAAGGAGAAGGGTACCTCGGTTGAAGAGAAAAAGTCAGCGACTGTACCCTTTAGGTCAAGCACTTCAAGATGGTAATGCGGTACCAGAGATGAGTCACTCTTTTGTTCATAGCTTTTGCTGATGACTGTGATACGGCATCCATTGTTTAACAAACCAACATAGACGCCTTCGCGATCTTGAGCCAGATTTTTACCCATCACTTTAATTTCACGATCGCCATATTTAGGATTCCAAAGATGGTAGGCACGTCCGTGGGATTCCGAACTACTGTCGTGCTTTTGATAAAGAAAAGTATCTTCGCTTCCCACTATACCGTTTTTGACAAACCAGGCACCCTTTGCTTCCTTGATTTCGTAGAGTCGCGTCCCCGCATTGTCAATCACCCATTGTCTGCCCCCATTGCTATAATCACCAACCGGGCCGTCATGTTCGACGACTAAGTGGCGCGTAGCTGAAAGGGGGCATGACCTGGAGTAATCCAACCATTTACCCACTGGCGGTTTATATGTAAAATCAGCTAACCAAATAAAGCAAAGCATCATCATGTTAATTTCTCCCGCAATCAGCTACTTCTTGAGGGTCCACAATCACCTCTTTGCCGTCAACAATCGCTGTGTACTGTAGGTGGAGATGAGCGCCTAGGTCTTGTATTGATCCGGTGTTATCAGTGAAACCAATTTTCTGTCCCTTATGAACTGGTTGGTGGTTTATAACACCCGCATTTGTTGCCCAGTTAAAATCAAGGTGAGACATAGTAACTTTAATAATCGACCCATTCACGATCTGACTCGAGGAGCCGCCCTTGGGCGGAGCGCCGAACGATCCGGACACAAGAATAGTGCAATCATTTCCTTGTCGACCCATACCACGATCGTTACGAGCAACGTTTTCACTGCTGATTATTAATTCGCCATCACAAGGAGCATAGACAGGCTCACCACTTTCTACTATCAAGTCTACGCCATCATGATGACCAGACACCCTAGTGGAATCAGGCCCATATGGGAGTATTTCGGTACAAGTTGGCACGACATGGCGCAGATTGGTTACACAAGCTGAAGCATTTGGCCACTTACACGGAAGTTCCGGCTCGGGTGGCGGATCACCTCCAGTAGGCCCGCCAGGCTCCGACGTGCCACTTCCTCCACCTCCATTATCTTCGCAAGCGAATACAACTCGGGTTACACCAACGGTCAGACCTTCCGCAGTATTAATATGCCAACGAATCTCAGTTACGAGGCAGGTATGAGCAAAGGACCCGAAGCTAACTAGCACAAATGCTAACACAAAAACTTTTCTCATTTTTCGTTACTCTTTTAAATTTTCAAGATATCCGGCTGACCGGTTTATAAAACAATACTTCACTCAGCAGTCTAACAGGAAATGGTTTTATGTCAACACTTTTGGCTGACGCGCCGCCCGCTGGAGCCCTGGCGCGAGTTTTTCAAGCCCCACGTGCGCACCAAGGCCCGCGACCTGGCCCGCTGCAAGCACCGCCACGTCTGCCTGGCCGGCTGGCTGATCACCGGCAAGACCGTCATGACCAAGCACAACGAGCCCATGAGTTTCCTGACCTTCGAGGACGAGACCGATCTCTACGAGACCGTGATGTTCCCGGAGCTGTACAAGAAACGCGCCCGCGAGCTGGACTACAATCGCCCCTACCTGATTCGCGGCGAGGTCGTCGCCGACCGCGACGCGATCTGCATCAACCTCGAAGACCTGGAACGGGTGGGTTAGACTCGAATGGTGAGCTGAGCCAAAAAACACAATAAGCTGCTTCTGGGCATGACGATACCTTCAGGACGTGAGATCGGATCAATTCAGGTCAAATGGGGAGCGGATCTTCCCAGAGACCAGTCAAACCAACCCGAGTACCTGTTTTTCATTCAAGACAGAGGCAAGTTCATTTGGACTGGGTGATCTGAAAAATGCGGAGGGGCAAGTTCACATGAGACGACCGTTTTGAAAGACAGGCGGCGAGCAAAAACAACCCAACAGGGCCTGTAGCTTTTTTTCGAGGGGTTAGTTCACCTGAGCGGGCGTCCGCGATTTTTGACGCATGGATCGCAACAACGCGACAGCCCTTCCCAAAAAATTCGCGCGGGCAAGTTCACCTGAACAGCCTGCCAAAAAAAAATTTCGTGGCCAAGTTCACCTCGCGCACCCGCTTCCTCTTTTTCAAACAGGCAAGATGATCTGGACAGCCCTCTCGAAAAAGCGCGGGAGGCATCGCTACGACCTTATCACCCGCGTCTTAAAATTTTATCGGCCCCAAAGATCCAAACACTCGCCGTTTTAAAAGCGGCACTCGTGGCGCCAGCCGTCTTGACAAAGTCGTACGCCAGGCTTGCCTCTGCGCACTCAAATGTTGTCCGTGGGCAAGAAAATCTGCCGTCTGCGCACCCAGATGTTCGCCAGTGGGCGTGAACACTGCCGACGTAAGCTTGAATCGTTCGTAAAAGCCTTTATGGCTTGGCTTAAGCGAGCTAAAGTCAGCGACAATCCGAGGTGGTAATCTGGCGAAACGTCTTTCCCTTCCCTCAATCCATACGCTGACATTGCTGCGCGCGGGCGCTGCCGCGGTGCGCACCATACCAGGGCTGCACCGAGCAGCCTTCCAGGGGTTTGGCCTGAACCTGGCGATCTACTTCCTGGTCATGGCGCTGCTGAACTACGGTTTCTACGCAGGGATCCACTTGCCCATGAGGCACTGGCTCGAAAGCGAGACAGCACCCTGGCTCAATCTTTTCGTGGAAATGACTCTGTGGTTCGCCCAGCTCGCGGTGCTTTTGATCTCGGCCCTGCTCTCAATCCGCGTTTCGTTTAAATTGATGTCCTATTGGCACGGCGCCTTAATCGCCCTGGTGATCCGCTGGTTTCGCGCCGATTTGCCCTCGATGGGTGTGATCCAGGCGTTGCCCGGCATGATCCGGGATCTGGTCAAGGAAGTGGCTCTCGGTATCGGCTTGCTCGCTCTTGGTTTCGTGCCGTTCATCGGAGCGCCATTGGTGTTCTTGATCGGCTGCGCCCTGCAGGGCGCCTCAATCGTGGAACCTTACGAAAGCGCGATGCGCGAGGCCAAGCAGCCAACCGGGCCGAGACAGAGCGCCGCCACACGCTTGCTCTTGGGAGCCGCCCAAATGCTGCTGGCCCTGCTGCCGGTGATTGGCTGGCTGCTACTGCCGATCGTCAACATCTACCAGGTGGTTGGTTTCGCCTACATCCAGGAGCAACGGCGCCAAACAACCGGCGGCGAGAGCAAACCCTCCTAGTGCCGCGTAGCGTAGCGTCATCAGGACGGGCGGCCGCGTGACTCGAGGGGCTCACTTGGGCGTCTCCTTCCATGGGCCTTGCGCCGATCCTGTATCTTACACCGTGAGCGTGTTCCACAAAACGAGAAGGTCGATGTCCGATCGCGAGGTCAATTCCAGATATCCCCAAACGCCCTCCGAGCCGCCACCATCACAGGCTATCGCTATTGTTTTAAGCTTCTTAGACAAGTGACATCGAAACTGGACAAGGGGCTGTAAGGACAATGGCACAGACTTTGCTGTTTCAGCGAGTGCACCGGTGCTGTTCGATTAACCTTCGGAGTTGGATTATGAAAAACAAAGCTCTCCTCTTTGCCTCGCTTCTTTTTGCATCTTTCGCCTTTGCACAGGATGTTCAAGAAGAACTCACCGTTCGCATGGTGGAACTCGATGTCAAAGTCACCGACTGGCAACAGCGCAGCATCGGCGGTCTAAGCCAAACCGATTTCCGTGTCACGGAGAACGGCACTCCCCAGAAAATCGCCAGCTTCGAGGAAGTGACGCTGACCGACCTGCCCCCACAGGAAGCGATCGCCTATCAGCCGCGCATGATGCTGGTGCTCGACTTTAAAAACAACAACCCCACCCGCATGCGGCAAGCCTTTCCACCCCTGCGCGACTTCATCAAGAGCAATTATGACGAGCGCATCCAAATGGGCCTGGCGATCAACGGCTTCGGCATCCAGCTTGTCCAGCCCTTCACGGCCGATCGCGACCAGTTACTGCAAGCACTGGATACAGCCGAAGCACAGTACAACCGCTCACCTTTTCGCGGCCTTTCGGTCTCCAGCATCAACCAGGTCGAGCGCTCCACCCCCGCCCTCCAGGGTCAGGGAATCGTTAAAGGCGGTGATGGAGAAGGCTATGCCACCCCCAGGTTTGAGCCGTTGAAGGCCAATATCAACGGCGATCGACACGACCCGAGCGTGAATCCTGGCTTCACCCGCGTCGCCGACACCGCCACCGACCGCTTCATGTTCGACGAGCTCGACACGGTCCGCCAGTTCGTCAACTACCTCGGCACCTATGAGGGCAAAAAGAGCATCGTTCTGATCTCCGAACTCTGGGCCAACAAGCTCCCCGACCACGATTTGCGCCCCATCGTCACCACCTGTGTCGAACACAAAATCAGTCTGAACGTCCTGGCTCCGGCCAACACGGATTGGGACATGAGCAATCCCCACGTCTACACCGCCGACCTCAACAAGCACGGCGTCGGCATCGAATCCGGCCTGGCTTCCAACACCTCCGGCTTCTCGGCCTATGTGCTGACCAAAACTCTGGGCCAAAATCTCGAGCGGGTGGTGCAGTTCCAGTCCCACTACTACCGCATCCGCTACTACAGCGAGATCGCCGGCAAGGACTACCGCAACGTCAAGGTCAAGGTCGCCAACGGCACCTTCCGCGAGGTCCACAACTTCAGCGGCTACCTCTCCCAGCCGCGTGAGATCCCCCCCGCGGAGGTCGGCGGCAGCCTGGCCGGCGCCACGCTTGCCAACGCCGACCTCAACCTCTCGCTAGGCACGGACTGGATGAGTTGGAGCTGGGACGGCCTGGGTCGGCGCCTGGCCCGCTACGCCATCGGTCAGCACGCCTATGACGCCAACGGCAACCTGATCGGCGAACGGGTCGAGGCCGGCAGCCTGGTCAAGCACAAGCTCAACGGCAAGTTCGAGGACGTGCTACTGGAAAAGAACTACACCTGGAACCTGCCCGACCCCACCAAGGTGGCCCGTCTGACCTTCACCATCGTCGACCTGGACAGTGGCAAGAAAGTCGAAGTCCAAAAGATCTGAGCCCCACGCCGCGGGAACCCTGGTTCACGCAAGCGAGACAACTCACTCCTCCTGATAGATCAACCCTTGCGCGAGCGGCGCCAAGGCGAGGCAGACCGTCGGTCGGCCTCGGAACCCGATGTTCACCGTGATCAAGCGGAGCCTTGGTCACGGTGACCTTTGTGCTTTTGAGCGCCGGAGCACCGTCCAACCCGCGAGGATCAGACCAAGCACCATGATTAGCAGGAAGCGCTGGTCGAGCAGCGGCACGACAGCAACGCGCGGAACAGTGACGGGCGTGGGCACCGAGTGCGTGCCCGGACCCGCGCCATCGGGATCGGGGTTGGCACCATCCTGAGAGACGTCGCTGACTAGGGTTCCGGCCCCCTGGGCCTGCGCTGTCGCTGTGTTGCGGTACGGGCCCTCGGGCGTGGTCGGCGTTAATTGCAGCGTTAGCTGGAGGTTGAGTGTACCACTGGCGCCAATCGCCAAGCTGTCAGTGCCGGCCAGCAGCTCCAGCACGGTCTCGCCGTCGTAGTTGGGGTTCACGGTGAAATCCGGACTGGTAACCTGATCGACGACGAACTGCAACGGCAGCGGGAAGGTCGCCCGCAAGTCATCGACGACCTGGAGCTCGGTGAGCACCACTTGGCCGGGATTGGTGACGAGGAGCCCATAGGTCAACTGGAACGTCTGGGTGTCGGGATCATAGTGGGACGAGAGCACCTGTTTGGCCAGGCCGATGACGGCGACGGGGTGACTGGTCGCGCAGGTCGTACAGTCGGGGTCGGGGTCGCCACCACCTTGTGCGACGACCTGATTGCCGACGACGCCGAGCGCCTCCATGGCGACGACGGCACTGTAGGTCACGGCATAGGTCCCGTCAGGCGCGCCCGCCGCCAGGGTAAAGGTCCGCACTTGGCCGCTGCCGCCAGCGCTGAAGCCACCAGGATTGGCGACGACCGCCGCGAAAGCTAGGTTGGCATCGAGCGTATCGGTCAACACCACGTCGGCGGTGGTCGGCCCGTTGGCAACGGTCAGCGACAGCGTGAAGGCGATCGTCTGTCCTGGCGAAACGGCCGTGCCCGAGCTGGGATCGGCGCTCTTCGTCACGGCAATCACGGGGTGGAGAGGGTGGGTGGTCGCACAAGTCGTACAATCGGGATCGGGGTCGCCACCACCACTGGGTACGATGTTGTTGCCGACAGAACCCGTGGCTTTGCCGTTCACCGTGGCGGTGTAACTGACCAAGTAGATACCACTGGTGGCGCCGGCCGCCAGGGTGAAGGTCAGGACATTGCCGCCGCCCGCTTGGACGAAGCCGCCCGTGTTGGCGGTGACGGAACCGAAGTCGAGACCGGCGTCCAGGGTATCGGTCAGCACCACGGGTGCCGTGGTCGGACCGTTGACCACTGCCAGACTAAGCGTATAGGTCAGGGTTTCGCCGACAGCAACCGCGCTCCCGCTGACCGGATCAGCGCTCTTGGCGACGCTGATCTGGGGCACGACGGGGTGGCTGGTCGCGCAACTGGCGCAGTCGGGGTCGGGATCACCACCGCCACTGGGCACGACCTGATTGGCGACGCTGCCGCTGGCCTCCGCTTGGACGATGGCGGTGTAGGAGATGCTGTAGCTGCCGGAGGCCGCGCCCGCGGCGAGCGTAAAGGTCAGGGTGGCGCCGCTGCCGCCCGAGCTGAAGCCGCCGGGGTTGGCGCTAACTGCGCCGAAAGCGAGCCCGGAACCGAGCGTGTCGGTAAGCACGACATCGGCAGTGGTGGGCCCATTAGCGACGGCGAGGGTGAGTGTGTAGGTCAAGGTCTCGCCGACCACCACCGCGGTGCCGCTGACGGGGTCGGAGGTTTTGCTGACGGTCAGATCGGGATGGGTGCCGCCTTCGACCGGGGTCACGACCGTGTCTTCGTCAGCGGGCGTCTCGTCGGAGTCGGCGCTGCCGGTGTTCGTGATCGAACCCGTCGTCACATCCGCGGCCGTGACCACATAGGTGCCGATCAGGGTGCAGGTCGCGCCAACCGCCAGGGTCGCGCACGGCGTGGTGCCGCCCGTGGGCATGATCAGACTGTCGCTGACGACGACGTTGCTCAGCGGCACGTTGCCGGTGTTGGTGGCGGTCACGGTATAGGTCAAGGTATCGCCTTCCGTGACCGTGCCGCTCTTGTCTTCGTCGGCGTTGCTGCTCAGCGCTTTGGCCACTTGCAGCGCCGGCGAGCCGACGACCGGTGTGACCAGCGTGTCCTCGTCGACGGGCGTCTCGTCCGAGTCGGCGCTGCCGGTATTCGTGATCGAACCCGTCGTCACATCCGCGGCCGTGACCACATAAGTGCCGATCAGGGTGCAGGTCGCGCCCACGGCTACCGTCGCGCACGGCGTGATGCCGCCGGTAGGCGTGATCAGACTGTCGCTGACGACGACGTTGCTCAGCGGCACGTTGCCGGTATTGGTGGCGGTCACGGTATAGGTCAAGGTATCGCCCTCGCTGACTGTGCCGCTCTGGTCCTCGTCGGCGTTGCTGCTCAGGGTCTTGACGACCTGGAGTTCAGGCGCTGCGACCAATGGCGTGACCAGCGTGTCCTCGTCGGCGGGCGTCTCGTCCGAGTCGGCACTGCCGGTGTTCGTGATCGAGCCCGTCGTTACGTCCGTGGCCGTGACCACATAGGTGCCGACCAGCGTGCAGTTGGCGCCCACGGCCAGCGTCGCGCAGGGCGTCGAACCACCCGTCGGCGTGATCAGACTGTCGCTGACCACGACGTTGGTCAGCGGCACATTGCCCGTGTTGGTGGCCGTGACCATATAGGTCAGCGTATCCCCTTCGGTGATCGTGCCACTGCCGTCCTCGTCGGCGTTGCTGCTCAGCGCTTTGGCTACTTGCAGCGCCGGCGAGCCGACGACCGGTGTGACCAGCGTGTCCTCGTCGACGGGCGTCTCGTCCGAGTCGGCACTGCCGGTGTTCGTGATCGAGCCCGTCGTTACGTCCGTGGCCGTGACCACATAGGTGCCGACCAGCGTGCAGTTGGCGCCCACGGCCAGCGTCGCGCAGGGCGTCGAACCACCCGTCGGCGTGATCAGACTGTCGCTGACCACGACGTTGGTCAGCGGCACATTGCCCGTGTTGGTGGCCGTGATTGTGTAGGTCAAGGTATCGCCCTCGCTGACTGTACCGCTCTGGTCCTCGTCGGCGTTGCCGCTCAGGGTCTTGACGACCTGCAGCTCGGGTGTGGCGCTCAGCGTCGTGACCAAGGTGTCCTGGTCGACTGGCGTCTCGTCCGAGTCGGCGCTGCCGGTGTTCGTGATTGAGCCGGCGATGACGTCCGCGGCCGTGACCACATAGGTGCCGACAAGCGTGCAGTTGGCGCCCACGGCTAGCGTCGCGCAGGGCGTCGAACCACCCGTGGGGGTGATCAGACTGTCGCTGACGACGACGTTGTTCAGCGGCACATTGCCCGTGTTGGTGGCCGTGATCGTGTAGGTCAAGGTATCGCCCTCGCTGACTGTACCGCTCTGGTCCTCGTCGGCGTTGCCGCTCAGGGTCTTGACGACCTGCAGCTCGGGTGTGGCGCTCAGCGTCGTGACCAAGGTGTCCTGGTCGACTGGCGTCTCGTCCGAGTCGGCGCTGCCGGTGTTCGTGATTGAGCCGGCGATGACGTCCGCGGCCGTGACCACATAGGTGCCGACAAGCGTGCAGTTGGCGCCCACGGCTAGCGTCGCGCAGGGCGTCGAACCACCCGTGGGGGTGATCAGACTGTCGCTGACGACGACGTTGTTCAGCGGCACATTGCCCGTGTTGGTGGCCGTAATCGTGTAAGTCAGCGTATCCCCTTCGGTGACTGTGCCACTACCGTCCTCGTCGGCATTGCCGCTCAGTGCCTTGGCCACTTGCAGCGCCGGCGAGCCGACGACCGGGGTGACCAGCGTGTCCTCGTCGGCTAGCGTCTCGTCCGAATCGGCGCTGCCGGTATTCGTGATCGAGCCCGTCGTCACGTCGGCGGCCGTGACCACATAGGTGCCGACCAGCGTGCAGGTCGCAGCCACGGCCAGCGTCGCGCACGGCGTCGACCCACCCGTGGGCGTGATCAGACTGTCGCTGACGACGACGTTATTCAGCGGCACATTGCCGGTATTGGTGGCCGTGACCATATAGGTCAGCGTATCGCCTTCCGTGATCGTGCCACTGCCGTCCTCGTCGGCATTGCCGCTCAGTGCCTTGGCCACTTGCAGCGCCGGCGAGCCGACGACCGGGGTGACCAGCGTGTCCTCGTCGGCTAGCGTCTCGTCCGAATCGGCGCTGCCGGTATTCGTGATCGAGCCCGTCGTCACGTCGGCGGCCGTGACCACATAGGTGCCGACCAGCGTGCAGGTCGCAGCCACGGCCAGCGTCGCGCACGGCGTCGACCCACCCGTGGGCGTGATCAGACTGTCGCTGACGACGACGTTATTCAGCGGCACATTGCCGGTATTGGTGGCCGTGACCATATAGGTCAGCGTATCGCCTTCCGTGATCGTGCCACTGCCGTCCTCGTCAGCGTTGCTGCTCAGCGCTTTGGCCACTTGCAGCGCTGGCGAGCCGACGACCGGCGTGACCAGCGTGTCCTCGTCGGACGCGGTCTGGTCGGAATCACCGGCGGCGGTATTGCTGATCGAGCCCGCCAGCGCATCGGCAGCGGTGACCACATAGGTGCCTACCAGCGTGCAGTCGGCGCCGATCGCAAGATTAGCGCAGGGCGTCGTGCCGCCACTGGGGGTTATCAGATCGTCCGTGACGACGACATTGGTCAAGGCCAAGTCACCCGTGTTGGTAACCGTGATCGTGTAGGTCAGCGTATCGCCCTCGGTAATCGAGCCACTGCCGTCTTCGTCGGCGTTGGCGCTCAGAGCCTTGACGGTTTGCAGCTCGGCTACCAGCAGGTTGACAGTGGCCGTATCGTCGCTCGAGTCGATGCCACCCACTTGGGCATGAGCTGTGTTCTCGAACACTTGATCCAGGACATCGGCCGCCTGAATTTGATACGTACCCGTACACAGGGCAACCTCACCGGGATCGAAGAGGTTGTCGCCATTGCCCAGATCCGTCAGATCGGCGCATGACACCGAGCCCAGAGCTGGGTCAACCACGGTCACGGGTCCTTGGAGAATCGCGTTGCCGGTGTTGGTGACCGTGAAGGTATAGGTAATGGTTTCACCCGCTGCCGTGAATGTCGTCGGTGAGGCTGACTTATCGAAGCTCAGCGCGGCCGTGGCGTAAGTCGCGGCATCGTCGTCCTGAACAGGGTCGAGGCCTGCATCTGCGCTGGCCGTGGCAGTGGAGGAGAAAACGCCAGGAGTCGCGGCCGTGAACGGACCTAGGATACAGACAGCGATGTGGGCTGTGGGTGCGAGCGCATCGGCCACGGGTAGCGTGGCGGGCCAGGTACAGCTAGCTGTGTTGAAGTCGGGATCGCTGAGGGCGAGATTGGTCAGGTCCGCCTCGCCAATATTCTCGATCGTATACTTGACGTAATAAGTGCCACCGATCGGAACAGCCAGGTAGTCCGACCAAGTGCCATCGGGGTCCGATGAGGGGCCGACCTCCTTGGAGAGCACGATGGCCGGAATCGGATCATCAATAACCAGCGTCGCTTGGGCGGTTTCGCCGTTGTCGTCGGCGACGCCGCTGACGAGGTGGGTCACGACCGAGCTAGTGTTGTCGTAGACACCCGCGGGGCCCGTGACATCCACGGAGACAGTGCAGGTACCGCCAGCGGGGATGTCGCCACCAGAAAAAGTCACCGCCCCCGCGCCGGGGACGGGGTTCCAAGTCGGCGAACCGCAACCGCCCGTCGCCGCATTGGCGGGATTGGCGACCACGACGCCAACCGGAAAAGTGTCGGAGAAACTGACACTGCTGATGCTATCGTCAGGGTTGGGATTGGTGATCGTAAAAGTCAGCGTGGTCGCGTCGTTGGGAAGCGAGCCCAACAGTAAGAGCGCCGGATCGAAGTTTTTCTCGATGATCGGCGGCGCCAGAACCTTTAAGGTAGCTTGGGCGACCCCCGTGGCGATGTCGCTGTTATACCCAGATTCGATGGCGTAAATCGCATCGCTAACATTGAGCGTGGCGCCGATGCTGGAGGAAGTGACGTCGACCTGGAAGGTGCACGAGCTATTGGCTGCCAGCGTGCCACCGGAGAACAGCAGCGTATCGGAGTTGTTCGGATCGAAATCCCAATAGCCGCTACAGGTCGCCGAGAACGTCCCTGGCACAACCGTCAAGCCGGACGGCAACTCATCGCTGAGCACTATGCCACTGAGCGCGCTGGCATTGGGATTGTCGACCGTAAACGTCATCGTCGACGTATGGCCGACGCCGATCACCGCGGGCGAGAAGGCTTTCGTCACCGTCGGCGGGTTGACGCCTGGCGTCGGCGCGGGCGGCACCTGTGGCGCACAGGCCAGCCCCGTGAAGGTCACGCCGTCGATGTAGACCGAGTGGCCGTTGTTGTTCTGGGAGGCGTTGTAGGCGTAGAGGCGGAAGACCGTGTTGCCGGATGAGTTGATGTTGGTGCTGAGCGTCGTCGGCCCCATCGCGATCCAGGTGTTCTGTGAGCCGATGGTGTAGATCGTCGACGCATGTTGCGCGGAGGAGCCGTAATAGAGTTGGATATTCTGGGCACCCTGCGAGGTTCTCCGTGCGGCAAACGACAGCGTCACTTCATCCAGGCCGGTGGTGTCCAGGGTGAATTCGAAATAGTCGTTGTTGGCCGTGTTGAGCGCACCGACAGCACAGAAGTCCGAGCCCCAGGAGCCGCCCGTGTCGTTGTTGGCGGAATCGATCACGGGATTCAGACCGGCACCCGCAGCGGCGGTAGCCGTGACCAGACTGCTGCTGGCAGCAGGGGCCGTGGCGCTGGCCGCCAGCGGGAACTGCCAGTTGCCTAGGATCGCGTTGGTGTCGCACTGGACCACGGCCGGTGGCGTGGCGCTAATCACCAGGCTGGCCGCCGCGGCATTGCCGGTGTCGGCCGGACCGATGAACAGGTTTTCCGAGACATTGTTGTACGTGCCGTCGACTGCGCCGGTCACGTCGACCAATATCGTGCAGCTGCTGTTAGCGGCAATGGTGCCGTCGCTGAAATTGAGCACCGTTTCACCTGGCAGTGGGTTCCAGGTGCCACCGCAACTGCTGCTGGCGTTGGCGGGATTGGCGACCATCAGACCAGCCGGCAGATTGTCCACGAAGCTGTAGCCGCTGACGGCCTCCGGGTTCGGGTTGGTGATCGTAAAGCGCAGGCGCGAGACATCGCCGAGGCCAATCGTGGCGGGAGTGAACTTCTTCGAGAAGCTGGACGCAGTGGGATCATACGTCGCCAGGTCGCCCGGCGAGTTGATGTAGTCGGTGTTGTAGTGGAAACTGCCACCCGAGCGATCGTAAATTAAGGCCTCGAGGCCGACCGAGTCGCCCCCGCCGCTAATGATCTGGATATTGTAGACAGTGACCACCGTGCCACCCGCCTTGCCACTTGCAAGGCAAGAGTTGTAGTTGGGGCTATCGAGATCGCTGTCCCAGTCACAGCCGTCGGCCCAGAGTCGCGGGTTGGGCACGGACACCCGATCGGGTGGCGCCGTGAGATTCGTATAGGTCGTCTCGACCCCAATAATTCTGAAAATCGTGTTGGACAGGGTCAGGAAGGATTGCAGCTGTTCATAGCCCGTGGCGGTGGCCGTGGTCAGCTCCATGTAATAAGACTGGCCGACAGCTAGGCTGATCGTCCCGCCGCCACCAAGGGTTACCCAATCGGAGCCATCGGCCTGTTGCCCCCAACGGATCTGAGTGGTAGTGTTGCGATTCTGAGAGACCAAGTGTTCGACATGGATCCCCCGCGAGCTGGGCGTCTCTGCCGTCTGAGCCAGATCATCCGTGACGGTCACGACATAGGGCCGGGTATAGCCGAAGGCGGCCGGGTCGCGCGTGATCTTCAGCTCGAAATAGGCGTCGACGCATTGTCCCGCACTGAGACTGGGAAAAGTAAGGGTGGTTAACGAGTTGGGCCGCAGGTTGACGTAGGGATCGCCCGGTCCGAAGTCCCAACCGGAGCCGTTGCCATCAGGCCAGGTGAAACTGACCACGACATTCGTGGTATCCACCGCGGAGCAGATCCGCACCCCCGTTGGGAACAAATCCGGACCACTGGTCAAGGGTCGGTTGCTGTCCAAGCCTACAACATCCCAGGTGATGGGTTCGATGGTCAGTTGGCCCCAGGCCAAACCCGCCCCGAACAACAGCAAAATGATACTAGACAGCAGCTTGTTTCTGAATCTTACCACAGCATTCCCTCGTCAACCCTCATTTGAGAGCCGGTACGAAGCACCGGCTCCCTTCGCACCCTCATACTTTCCGCTTCCTGGCCTTGGCAGGGCGAGCCTAAAAGCTTAACATTGTTTTTAACGGCGATCCAAGCTGACTTTTCAACCCCTTTTCCCACCGGGAACCTACCGCCCCTTTCAAGGGGTGACACCTGGCGTCGTTTCGCGGGATTGGTCGAAGCTTCCGACACCAATCGCCGCCTTCGCCATCCATTTACTGCTGCCTGTCCGAGGCGCTGCTCGATCGCGAAAAGCCGATCCCATCCACCTGCTGATCGGGCTCCACGTAGTCGGCAACCATTCGACTTGGGCTCACAACACCGGGGAAAACATGGTGTTTCAGGAGCGTCTTGCGTATAATCGATTTGAGGGGCTTCCGTTATTTTGCGCGACCGAGTGGATCCAGCGCCAGAGGGGCTCCGCGGAGTACCTACATGACCACCGACAGTCAGGGTCAGCTGAATCACAGCAACGGACGGGATACCGTTTGGGCGACGGCACAGCCGCCCCAATCGGATGCCGAACGACTGGCGACCCTGATGGACAACTCGCTGGTCTGGATTTTTGAGCTGGATTTGGCGGGCCACCTCATCCAAAGCAATCGCCGCGGCCTGAGTGCACTTGGAGTCGCGACACTCGAGGAGGCCCAAACCCTGCCCTTCGAGGAACGCTTGGGTGAGGCTTTCCGCGCGCCCTTTCGCACGCTCTTACAGGCGGCCAGGTCCGGCGAGGTCGGCGAACTGGAATTCACCGACGCCGAGGAGCTGCAATGGTTCTCCGCCAGTTTCCTGCCAGTGCGCGATCAGGAAGGCCAAACCTCGGCGCTGATCGGTATCGCCCAGGAGATTACCAGGCGCAAAATGGCCGAACGAGTCCTGCGCCAAAAGGAACAGATCCTGCGCCAGATCTGCGACCACATCTGCGAGGTCTTCTGGCTGTGCGATCCGGATCTCAGCCAGGTCTGGTACCTCTCGCCCGGTTTCGAGGAGATCTGGGGCATCCCTCGCGAGGTCGTCATTCAAAACCCCGACCACTGGACCAGTTGCATCCACGCCGAGGACGCCGCCAGGGTCAGAGAGGCCCGCATCGGCCAGGTCGCGGGTCTGTTTGACGAAGTTTACCGCATCCTCCGTCCGGACGGCGAGGTTCGCTGGATCCGCGACCGCGCTTACCCCGTGGTCGACGCCAAGGGCCAGGTCGTTCGCCTCGCCGGTATTGCCGAGGACATCACCGCCAAGCAGCTCTCCGAGGAAGCCTTGGTCCAGAGCGAGGAGCGCTACCGCAGCTTCTTCAACACGATGCGCGACGCCATGCTGTTCGTCTCGCCCCAGGGCCTGATCGAGGATGCCAATCCCGCCTTTCTCGACCTGTTTGGCTACGACTACGAGGACTTGATGGACCAACCCTACGCCGCCCTTTCTCCCCCTGGTTGGGCCGAGTGGGAGGAACGCCAGATCCGCCCGCAACTGGAGACTCGCGGCTTCTCGGAAAACTTCGAGAAGGAGATGCTGACCTCGCGCGGCGAGCTGCTGCCCGTCTCGGTGCAGACCTGGCTCCTGGCCGAGTCCGGTCAACCGGGGCCGAGCATGTTGGTCCAGGTACGCGACCTGACTCAGCAGAAACGGATGGAGCGCGACAAGCGCCATCTGGAGGCCCAGCTCTTGCAGGCCCAAAAGATGGAAACGATCGGCACCCTCGCCGGCGGCATCGCCCACGACTTCAACAACATCCTCACCCCGATCCTGGGATTCGCGCGCATGGCAAAAGAGGACGAGGGCGACGATCGCCAGTTGGACCTGGACCAGGTGCTCAAGGCCGCCAATCGCGCCCGCGAACTGGTCAAACAGATCCTCAGCTTCAGCCGCCAGGAGGAGGTGACGCGCGAGGTCATCAAAATCCACCCAATCCTGCGCGAGGCCCAACGCCTGTTGCGCTCCTCTCTGCCGACCACGATCGAGATTCGCTACCATGTCGAGAATCTCGAAGAGGCGGTGGTCGGCAATCCCACCCAATTGATCCAAGTACTGATGAACCTCGGTACCAATGCCTACCACGCCATGGGCGAACAAGGCGGCGAACTGGACCTGAGCGCGCGCAGCCTGATTGTGGAGGAAGGGCACCGGCCGTTGCACCCGAACCTCAGCGGTGGCCGCTGGGTCGATATCGAGGTCCGCGACAGCGGGACCGGCATGGACAGCGCCACCTTGGAACGCATTTTCGACGCGTTCTTCACCACCAAGAAAAGTGGCGAGGGCACTGGCTTGGGCCTGTCCGTGGTCCAGAGCATCATTAAAAATCATTGTGGCGTGATCACGGTCGACAGCGAACTGTCGAAGGGTACGACATTCCATATTTATCTGCCAAGCGTCACTTCGGAAGAAGCGGAGGAGGTCAGCGTGGAAGAGCCAACCCGTGGCAAGGAACGGGTTCTTTTCGTGGATGACGAGGGAACCATCACCCTGATGTGCAAGAAGATGCTCGAGCGCCTGGGCTACACGGTCGAGACCTTCAACGACAGCTTGGCCGCCCTGCAGCGCTTCCGCACCGCGCCCGAGACGATCGACGTCTTGGTAACAGACCAGATCATGCCGGGCCTGACCGGTCTAGACCTGGCCCGGAGGGTCAAGGAGCTACGGCCGGAACTGCCGATCGTGCTGATCACCGGCTACAGCGAGCGGGTCACCCCCGAAAGTTGCGCCCAAGTGGGAATTCACGACTACCTGCTCAAACCGATTATCGGCGCCGATCTCAGCAAGGCAATTCAGGCCGCCGTGGCCGCCAGCGCCTAGGACGCCCATAACGAGGATCGATCCCACTGATTCGCCTGGATTTTGCTTGCCAGCCCACGACCCTTCCCGTATACTATCGAATCGGCCACGCCCATGGTCTGGCCATATCTCTTTTTTTGAAACGTAACGCGAGGTTACAGGAGTTACTCTTCACATGGCTAATCACAAATCTGCGCTGAAAAAATCTAAACAGGATCTGGTTCGCCGCGACCGCAACCGCGCTGCCAAAAGCCGCCTGCGCTCCGCGCTCAAGAGTTTCCGCAGTCTCTTGACCACCGATCCCAGTGGCGCTAACCAGAAGCTGAATGACATCGTTTCCCTGATCGACAAGACCACCAAGGGCGGTTTCATCCACGTCAACGCAGCCAACCGTCTGAAATCCAAGCTGACCCTGCAAACGAACGCAGCCACGGCCTGATTTTTGCCCATCGAGGATCCGCACGATGTGGGGCGCTAAGATCCAACGCATCCTAGCTCATCCCCTGTTTTTACGGGTCGTCTTTGTCGGCGCAGTGCTTTTTGTGTTCGCTCTGAGCACGGCCACCGCCACCTGGTTCTACCTGAAGCATCAGGTCCAGGGTCGGGTGGTGGCCATGCCGGATTTTTACGGCAAGACCGAGGCCGAGACGCGGCAACTGTGCAACGACTTCGGACTGACACTGGCGATCGAGCCCAAACTCGTCGCCAGCCCAGTGATCGAACGGGGCCACGTGCTCTTGCAGGTGCCCCGCGCCGGCAACAAGATCAAGTCCGGTCGCAAGGTCGAAGTCACCTTCTCTGCCGGCGCCGAGAAGAAGTTGGTCCCCAAACTCAACGGCGAGACCCAGAACTTCGCGGCTGCGCTGTTGGAGGATGCGGGCCTCAAGGCCCGGGTCATCGCCCGCGTGCCCTCAACCACGGTGCCCCGGGGCCGCATCATCTCGCAATCGCCCCTGCCTGGCGAGGATACCAATCCGCGCCTCGGCGCCACTTTGCTGATCTCCGACGGCCCGCAATCGCCCTATTACGTGATGCCCCGTCTCGTCGGCAAAGACTTCCTCACCGTCAAGCGCTTCCTTGAGGAGCGCGGCTTCCGGGTGGTGCCCAAATACGAATCGCGCGATCTCGACCAGGGCGAGGTCGTGCTCGAACAGTCTCCCGATCCCGGCTATCCGGTTACCAAAGCCCAGACGATCAACCTGATCGTCAACAAGGATCTCTAGTCATGGCATTTCAACTGGCCCCTTCCCTGCTCGCCGCCGATTTCTGGCGCCTTGGCGAACAGGTCACCGAAGTCGTCGATGCCGGCGCGGAAGTGCTGCACATCGACGTCATGGACGGCCACTTCGTGCCCAACCTGACGATGGGCCCGGACATGGTGCGCATGCTGCGCCGCAATACCAACGCAATTCTCGATGTCCACCTGATGGTCTCCGATCCCGATTTTTATGCCGACGCCTTTGCGGATGCCGGCGCGCACTGGATCTCGTTCCATATCGAGGCCGCGGTCCATGCCCATCGGGTCAGCCAGAAAATCCGCGCGCGCGGCTGCCAGGCCGGGATCGTCCTCAATCCTGGCACGCCAATCGGGCATCTGGCTGGCATGATTGACCATGTCGACTTTGTCCTGGTCATGAGCGTCAACCCGGGATTTGGCGGTCAGGCTTTCATCGAATCCACCTACAAGCGCTTGGGCCAACTCTGCGCGTTGATTGAAGCGTCTGACAACAAACCTTTTATCCAGGTAGACGGCGGTATCGGCGCCGACAACATCACCGCCCTGGTACGCGCTGGCATGGCCGTTGCTGTAGCCGGCAGCAGTGTCTTCCGTGCGCCCTCACCCGCGCAGGCGGTTCGGCACCTCATTTCCCTGGCGGAGGCCGCTCGTGACTAAGTTCCTTCCTTTTCTGCTCTGCGCGCTGTTCCTGTGCTCTTGCGGCGGGCCCAACAAGAAACGCGAATCCCTGCGCGACCGCCTCATCGACGGCAAGCTCTCCGTCGAGGATATCTACCATGGCGCCAACAAGCTCATGGCCGAACGCAAGTATCAGGACGCGCGCCAGTGGTACCGCGTGATCGAGGCCAACGCCACCAACAGCCCGTCCTTCGCCGATACCAAGCTCAAGATCGCCGACTCCTACTTCTTTGACAAGATGGCCACCTACGTCGAGGCCTCGGTCGAGTACAAGAGCTTCCTGACCCATTTTCCCAACCACGCCCAGGCCGATTACGCCATGTACCAGTACGCGATGTGCTTCTTTACCGAAATCGAGAGCGCCGATCGCGACCAGACCAGTACCTGGACCGCGTATACTGAATTCAACAACCTGATCCAAAAGTACCCCAACAGCCGCTATGCCGAGAAGGCTAAGGAAAAGATCAGTCTCTGCCAGCTGCGCCTGGCAGACCACGACTTTGCCGTGGGCTACTACTACTTCCGCCGCGGCGTGGGCTTCGAGCAATCCGCCGAAGGTCGCCTCAAACAGGTGCTCAACAACTACGAGGGTCAGTACGACGAGGTCAAGACTTACTTCTACCTCGCCGAAACCTTGTGGCGACGCGAGAAATACCGCGAGGCGATGTTCTACTACAACTACCTCGACGAGAAACACGCGGATAGCGAATACCAGGCTTTCGTCCTGGACAAGCTGGCGCGCTGGGAGCGCATTCAGGCCGATGGCGAAGATCCCGGCGAACTGCATGAGGACACCGAGGCCGATACCCTCAAAGGCCAATAATCCGGCACACCGATTTTTGCTTTGCGAAGAGTGAAAAGATAGAGCGAGAGAGCGAGGAGCCCCATGAAAAAAGTGGATTCACCTTTTGATTTTTACGACATCGACTCCCTGTTGAGCGACGAGGAGAAGATGGTCCGCGACTCAGTGCGTAACTGGGTCGAGAAACGCTGGATGCCGGTCGTCAACCAGCATTACCGCGACGAGAGCTTCCCCATGGAGCTCGTCCCCGAACTGGCCGAGCTCGGCGTCTTCGGCGCCAACATCCACGGCTACGGCTGTGCCGGTCTCAACAACGTCGCCTATGGCCTGATCATGCAAGAGCTGGAACGGGGCGACAGCGGTCTGCGCTCCTTTGTCAGCGTCCAGGGCGCTCTGGTCATGTACCCGATCCACGCCTTCGGCAGCGAGGAGCAGCGCCAGGAGTTCCTCCCCAAGCTGGCCACCGGCGAGTACATCGGTTGCTTTGGCTTGACCGAACCGGACCATGGCTCCGACCCCGGCTCCATGAAGACGCGCTGCCGCCGCGACGGCGACAACTGGATTCTCCATGGCACCAAGATGTGGATCACCAATGGCACCGTCTCCAAGATCGCCATCGTCTGGGCGCGCGACGAACAGGACATGGTCCGCGGCTTCATCGTCGACACCGACAGCACCGGCTTCTCCGCCCCGAAAATGAAGGGCAAGTGGAGCCTGCGGGCCTCGATCACCAGCGAGCTGATCCTCGACAACGTCGTCGTTCCCGACAGCCGCCGCCTGCCCAACGTGATCGGTCTCAAAGGTCCGTTGAGCTGTCTCTCCCAAGCCCGCTACGGCATCTCCTGGGGAGCGATCGGCGCGGCCATGGCGTGCTACGAAGCCAGCCTGACCTACGCGAACACGCGCATCCAGTTCGACCGCCCGCTTTCCCGCTTCCAATTGGTCGCCGTCAAGCTGACCGATATGGTTCAGGAGATTGTCAAAGCCCAGTTGCTCAGCCTGCAGCTCGGGCGCCTCAAGGATAGCGGCAACTATTCGCCGGCCCAGATCTCCCTGGCCAAGATGAACAACGTCAGCAAGGCGTTGGACATCGCTCGCCTGGCCCGCGACCTGCACGGCGCCAATGGCATCACCGAGGAGTATCCGGTCATCCGCCACATGATGAACCTGGAGACCGTCAAGACCTACGAAGGCACCCACGACATCCACCGTCTGATCGTCGCCAAGGCGGTCACGGGCGAGTCGGCGATCGCCTGATCGCGATCTAAGTTCAAAAAAAAGGGGCGCCGCAGCGTCCCTTTTTTTGATTTCCTGGCCCGACCGCCCATCCCGCCGCAGAGCCGCACAAAACCGCCGCTCACACCGTAAAAAGCTTGGCACTCCCGACGAAGCGGGATATGATCTTTGTACTGGCACTTCATAAATTTGAAGGCCGTTGCCTTTTCCATTTACTGCGTAAGCTCAGGGCGGTTCCGCGAGATTTTTCACGCCTGGTGAAATAGATGAGTCTAAACGAGACCTCGATCGGGATGGCCGAACCGGCCGCACCAACCCAAGCCGTTCGCCGCGTCCTGATTGTCGATGACGACCCCGACTTCGCCGAGACGATCTCCGAAATGCTCGAGCCGGCGGGCTACGCGGTCTGCCAGGCCCATTCCTTTGACGCCGCCCATGCCATTGAGGGCTTCATCCCTCAGATCGCGTTGCTCGACATCCGCCTCGGCCGCGACTGCGGTACCGATCTGATCACCGTGCTCAAACAGCGTTTCCCGGATATCCTCTGTGTCATGATGACTGGCTATGCCGCCCTCGAGACCGCCATCAAGGCCCTCAAGGAAGGCGCCTACGACTACCTGCGCAAGCCCGTCTCGCCCGACGACCTGCTGCACACCCTGGCCCGCTGCTTCCACACGGTCGAACTGGTGGCCGAAAGGCGCCGCGCGGACGAGATTCTGGCCCAGCGCAACCGCGAGCTGGAACGCATCAACGAACGCCTGCGCCAAGTCGTCGCCGCCGCCGAAAAACTCGCCGCATGCACCAAGTTCCACGAGCTCGGCCCTATGCTGCTACAGGAATTCTCCAACATCCTCATGGCCCAAGGCGGCAGCCTGTACCTGGTTACCGAACGCGAACTGGTGCTCGTCCACACGCTCGAGCAGCCCCACGCGCCCGAAGCGATTCCCCTACCGCTCGCGCCCGACTGCGTCTTCCACCACGTGCTCAACTGCCGTGAGCCCTTACTGGTCAAGGACTTCGACCGCACCGAATTCATCCGCAGCCAGTGGCAGGGCTACAGCGATGGCAGCTCGCTGGTTTTTCCGATCCTGACCGAGGAAGGCCGCATTTTGGCAGTGGTCTCGCTCCACAACAAAGCCCTGCCGCCCTTCACGGAACACGACCGCGAGGTCGGCACGATCCTGCTGTCGCTGTGTGCGGAAGTCTTGCGCACGCTCCAAGCGTTTGAGGAAGTGGCCGAGAGCCGCCGCCGCTTCCGCGAGTTGACCGACCTTCTGCCCGCCATCGTTTTCGAACTCGACATCGCTGGCCGCTTCACCTACCTCAACCGCGAGGTCCTCAATATCACGGGCTACGCGCCCAGTGAGCTCAAGGGCAGCCCGATCCACCAGCTGATTCCCGAGAACGAGCACGACCTGCTGGAGCATTGCCTGCAGGGCAGCCAACGCCAGGCACGCGACTTTAGCCTGGTGCGCAAGGACGGCGAGCGCCGCACCGTGTTGCTGCAGACCGCACGTTTCGAGCGCGACGGCGAGATTGTCGGCGTGCGCGGCCTGTGCTTCGACATCACCGCGCGCAAACGCACCGAACAGGAGCACGCCCAGCTGGCGACCGCCGTCGAGCAGGCCGCCGAGCTGATCCTGATCACGGACGTCAACGGCCGCATTCTCTATGCCAACCCCGCCTTTCTGACCCTGACCGGCTACGATCTCGAGGCCGTCGTCAGCCTCAATTTCCACGATTTCGACAATGCCAAGGACGACCCCACCTTCTATGAGAAGCTGTGGGAGACCCTTAAAAATGGCCAGGTCTGGCACGGCCGGGTGCGGGGCTACAAGGCCGACCGCCAGGTCTATGTGGCCGAGGCCAGCATCTCGCCCCTGCGCGACCCCAACGGCCACGTCGCCAATTACGTCGCCGTCATGCGCGATTTGACCCACGAGGCAAAACTCGAGGCCCGCCTGCGCCAGGCGGAGAAACTCGAAGCGATCGGCACCTTGGCCGGTGGCATTGCCCATGATTTTAACAACATCCTCAGCCCCATCATTGGCTTCACCGAAATTGTGCGCGAGGACCTGCCGTCCGAGTCGGACTCGATCCAACATCTCGAAAAGGTTCTCAACGCCTGCCACCTGGCCAAGGAGTTGGTCAGCCGCATCCTCACCTTCAGCCGCCAGGTCGAGAGCGAGCGCAAGGCGGTCGCCGTCCACCAAGTCCTGCGCGAGGCCCTCAAGCTGCTGCGGCCCTCGATCCCTTCGACCATCGCCATCGAAGAGCATACCGTCTCCAAATCGGCAACGGTGCTCGCCGATCCCAGCCAGCTCCACCAGCTGATCATGAACCTCGTCACCAATGCCTATCAGGCGATCCGCGACGCCGGCAAAATTCAACTGACACTCGACAATGAATTTGCCACGCCGGAACTGGCCAACGAACTGCCGCGCCTGCAGTCCGGCCGCGAGTATGTGGCCCTGACCGTGGCCGACAATGGCGTCGGCATGACCCGCCACGTGATGGAGCGCATTTTCGACCCGTTCTTCTCGACCAAGGAGCAGGGCAAGGGCACCGGCCTCGGCTTGGCCACGGTTCACGGCATCGTCGTCGAGCTGGGTGGCGATATCGCCGTCACCACCGAGTTGGGCAAGGGCACCACGATCAAGGTCTACCTGCCGCGTTTCTACCGCGACAGTGCAGATCTGGACCTCTACGAACAGGAAGAGCTGCGCCGCGGCAAGGCGCGCATCCTTCTCGTCGACGACGAGGAGATGATTCTGCACCTCGGCCAAATGATGCTGGGTCGCTTGGGCTACCAGGTCGTTATCTACCAGCAGAGCACCGCGGCCCTGGAGCATTTCAAGGCCAATCCCGACGCCTACGACCTGCTGATCACTGATCAGACCATGCCCTCGATGACCGGCCAGCAACTGGCCGAGGCGATCAAGCAGGTGCGGCCCAACTTGCCGATCCTGTTGACGACCGGCTTCAGTTCGCTGATCAAAGAGGAGACCCTGATTCGCTGCGGCATCCACAAGGTCGTCCACAAGCCCTTCACCCGCAAAGAGATGAACGACGCCATCCAGGCCGCCCTAACCGCCGCCCAGGGCGGCGGATGAAGAGGCACGGGGCGATATCCCGTGCCAGTGGACGGCTAGACTGTAGCGCAAGATGCAATCTTGCGCCGGACGGCAAATGAAAGTTCAAGAGGCGCTACAACCAAAGCGATATCGTGCCAGTGGACGGCTAGGATGTAGCGCAAGATGCAATCTTGCGCCGGACGGCAAATGAAAGTTCAAGAGGCGCTACAACCAAAGCGATATCGTGCCAGTGGACGGCTAGGATGTAGCGCAAGATGCAATCTTGCGCCGGACGGCAAATGAAAGTTCAAGAGGCGCTACAACCAAAGCGATATCGTGCTAGTACGACTTTGTCAGGTTGACGGGCCTCATCTCTCCCAGTTGGTTCATCGTGCCCACCTCACCGGGTTCATGATGG
>CAYRFM010000040.1:0-68237 GCA_964423555.1 uncultured Holophagae bacterium
AGGCGATTGTCCGAACGACAGCGACCAAAAATTGTGGACGAGAGGCGATTGTCCGTGTGACTCGAGATGGATCCAGGTGCCCGCCGCTTGGGGAGTGGCCACAATGCGGAAATCTACCCTAAGCGCGAAGTCTTTCCCAATCACAGCCACCAGGTACAATCCTGCCTTGACTCCTGTAGCCATTAAGCTCGCGCACAAAACCCTAAGCTTTGCTATGATTGTCTTGATTATCCGAGCCGCTGGCTCATTTCCGCACCCAGCCCTGTATGTGTCTGAGCGGAAGAGCCATGCGATAAATAAGGACAACCATGTTTGAGCAGGTTTTCAAGAAGATTGACGACGTCCTCTGGAAGGACGCCGGCTGCACCAGCGAATTGGATTATACGGAACACATCGACCAGAAGACCTTCGATCTCTCCGTGAAGAATCCGGACGGCGGCGAGGTCATCGCGCACCGCAGCCCTCAGGAAATCATGGCTGAGATCGCCGCGCTGGACGCCGAGAGCGCGGCCGGGGTGGCCCAGATCAAGACGTTGCTACGCGGAGACATGGCCCATGACTGACATTCGCTGGAAACAGCGATTCAATAACTATTCCAAAGCATTTCAGACCCTGGTTGCGGCCGTGGAACTGTCGCGAACCCGTGAATTGTCCGATCTCGAGGGCCAAGGTTTGATCCAGAGTTTCGAGTTCACCCATGAACTGGCCTGGAACGTCTTGAAGGACTATCTGACGGAACAGGGGATTGTGGGTTTGATTGGCTCTAAAGACGCAACACGGACTGCCTTCAGGAACGGTCTGATCGCGGACGGTGAAGCCTGGATGGACATGATCGGTGACCGCACCCAAGCGATAGAAACTGTGTAAATTGACCTGCGCGGAGGCCATACCAGCATCCGCCAGCTGTTGGATGAGCTGCAGGCCTTTGGCTTCAGCATTGGCACCAAGGCCCTCCAGCATGCAGTTGGCCAGCAGAAACTTCGTGGGTAAGTCCGCTGGGTCCAGCATGGTTTGGACCTGAGAAAAAACAGTTTTGGCCAGGGCTTGAGCCTTTTCGGGCTCTTTTGGGTAGCCAAAACGACCCTCATTGAGGAAGCGGGCCACCCACAACTGAGCGCGTGCATCGCCAGCGCTGACGAGTTGGTCGAACACCGCCACCGCCGATGCCATGTCTCGATATTCCAGGTAAGCGCTGACGGCTTCGGTCAGAAGCTTGTCGTTATTGGGCGTCTCACTCGATGGGGGCGCTGTCGGCTGCGCCAGGAGCGCACCCTGAAGGATGAAGAAACCCAACATCGCGAGGTATCGCATGAAAGCCTCCTTGGCATTGGTTAAGAGCTACCGACCGCGATGGCAATAAGGCTTCATCGGGCACTAACAGCCCTAGGCTGTTCGTCAGAAGGTCAATATATACGCCATCCCGTCGATGTCAAGGAGCTCGCTTATAGCCACAGCGCATGTCTCCATGCAATAGGTCTATGAACACCTAGACAAGCCGCTCAGAATTGAGGCGAGCCCGCGGCGCTCCAGGTCTTGCGATAGGCCGCGGCCGACTTGGCCGGGCGGAACGCGGTCAAGTTAAGACGCCTATGAGGGAGCCACAGCGATTAATTTAAACACGCCAGCTGGTTGTATTGAAGCTGGTGGGGACTGCTCTCTCTCAGGAAGGCTTCAGGCGTCTCATTTTTTGGGGCTTTGCGTTCCATCCTGGTCCGGCGCTTGTCGAGGCCCGTGTGGCAGAATGAGACGAAGCGATGGTGATAGTCTGCGAGGAAGTGGGCGCTATTCCAAAAAGTTTTCCCAATCACCTGACAATAGCTCATGAAGCACTGTGCGCCCTTCAACTGCTTGATGATGTCGTGCTCCTTGTCATTGGTGCGCTTCAATTCGACAAAGAGGATGCACTTCTTCATTTCACTGATCAGGGCGAAGTCTGCTCGCTTACATTCTCCTCTCGTGCCGTTGAACAGCCTGTCATTGGAGAAGTAAGTGTCGACATGGACCACCACCGTGTCAGGGGGGAGGTTGCAAATTGTCACGCTGGAATCGCGCTCGTTACATTCGGAAAGGGAGACCCGATGCCTGCCATTCTGCTCCTCCAGCTTCACCAGGGCATGGCTCTTGAAAAGCTCAAAAATCAGGGCGGTATCTGAAATCATGATGCACCGCCCCAGACGATATCTTCCTGAATGCGGTTCATGACATCAATCGTCGTGTCGAAGCTTTTCGCTTCGATCCCGTACTTGGGGTCGATGGATGCGGGGACAAGCGTCATGCCTCGCGATTTTCTTGCACCATTTTGGGCTTTAAGCAACTTTTCTTCAGCGATATAGACACGAACGCGCTCCGCCCCTAGCAACTCCTCCGATCTATAGCCCTCTCTGAGGGCTATCTCACGAAGTCGGTCATCGTCCTGGTTGAGCATGATCAGGGTGTTCAGCTCTTTGATGATGTAATCGCTGTGCGTGGTGATGAAGACCTTGATGCCGAGATTGATCAGTCTGGCGAAGAGCCTCGCAACTTTCCGCTGGTTCTCTGGGTGGAGGTTCAATTCCGGTTCGTCGACCATCAACAAATCGCCAGGCTTGGCTGCATGGCGCAGATAGAAACCGATGTCCAGCAGCGAGCGCACGGCGCTAGAGCTCTCGTCCATGGTCAACTTGACCCGTTTACCTTTGGGTAGGTAATAGAGCTCGTCGTTCCGGGTAACGTGGTAATCGCCGCCAATGATGCCGGCAAAATCATCCAGCACCTGCCGATGCTCTTTGGCGATAAAACTTTCATTTTTAGCCAGCGATTCAAGTTGGCGCGTGAAGTCGACGTTTGATTTGACCGGTAACGCATAGTCGGAATATGCCTGGGAGATGAGCTCGAAGGGGTTCAAATCCCTCTCCATGCTCCCCAGCTTTTCGAGCAATCGGTTGCGCGCAAAGTTCAACTCCTTTCTGAATATTGCCGCGCCTGTGCGTTCGGCGCTTGCAATGAAAGGCGTAGGCAGGGAGTCGCCGAAGAGAATAGTTTTCAATCCGGAACCAATGATGGCGCTGATCGTTTTCGGTTGGATTCTAACTTTGTCCTGGTCAAACAGAAGGGAAATGCTTACCTTTGGTGAGTCCGCCGTTTTGGAGATTGAAAGGAGTTGTGCACGGGAGTTGCCGAAGTTGCGGTTGAAGGCACGGCTGGGATGAATTTCTTCCGGAGAGAGCGATATATTGAAATCACTATCGGCGAATCTCTTTGCCGGTGCTGCAAAAATAATGGGGAGGACCTTCGTAAAATCGCTGCAGCAACTCTGGAGGATTCGGGTGCCTATAGGAACATATTCATTGAGGTCGATTTCCAAACTTCCTTCATTCAATAATTGCTGGGTCTGAACCTCGGAAAGTGAGGTCGCATAGTCACGCCAATAAGTGAGAAACCCATAAAGCGCATAGGTCGCGTAGGTTTTCCCCGTGTTGTTGCCTCCGCAAAGGATCGTCAGGTCACCCAGGGTAAATTCAGCCTGTTTGATGGTGCCCAGATTGGCGATGGCAATTTTCATGAGCTGTCCTTTGTGCGCTAGCGATCGGATGCGCTTGAACGACTAACTATATTGAAGCTCGGTGGTCCTGTCAAACGTTCCGGCAACGTTTCAAGGACGTGGTGCTGCAGGGCGGGAACTCTCAGGTGGGTGCGAACATGGTCTGTTCGTCGAGGAGGGCGGCGACGGCGCGGACCCAGGCGGGGTGGCTGTTGAGGCTGGGGACCATGGTGAAGTCGGTACCGCCGGCGCCCAGAAAACTCTCGCGGCCGCGGATATCGATCTCCTCGAGGGTTTCCAGGCAGTCGGCGGTGAAGCTGGGAATCATCACGGCCAGGCGCTTGATGCCCTTGCCGGGTAGCTCCTCGAAGACGTGGTCGGTGTAGGGTCGAATCCAGGGGGTGCGGCCCAGGCGGCTCTGGAAGCTGACGTCGTAGCGGTCCGGGGCGAGGTCGAGGCGTTCGGCCAAGGCGCGCGCGGTGGCGAAACATTGGGCGCGATAGCAGTAGCGGTTGGCGGGGACGATGCGGGCGCAGCAGTCGCTCTGGGCCAGGCAGTGGCCACCGCTTGGGTCGGTCTTGGTGACTTGGCGTTCGGGCAGGCCGTGGAAGCTCATGAGGACGTAATCGTAGCGGCTCATCTCGCCCAGGTGCTCGCGGGCAATGGCGACCTCGGCCTCGACAAAGGCGGGGTGGTCGTAGAACGGCGGGACAATGGCCAGGTGCGGCACGTTCCAGCGCGAACCGCAGAGGCGGTAGAGTTCCTCGAGACAGCTGCCGGTGGAGCTGGAGGCGTATTGCGGGTAGAGCGGCACGACGATCAGGCGCTCGACATTCTCGGCCTGGAAGGCGTCGAGCGCGGCCGTCATCGAGGGGTTCTGGTAGCGCATGGCGAAGCGCACCTTGCGCTCGGGTCCGACCAGGGCCTGCAGCTGCTCGCACAGGGAGCGGGTATGGATCAAGAGCGGCGAGCCCTCGGCGCTCCAGATCTTGCGGTAGGCCACGGCCGATTTGGCCGGGCGGAACGGCAGGATCACCAGGTTCAGCAGCGACCAGCGACCCAGGGCGGGGATGTCGAGCACGCGCGGGTCGGAGAGGAATTGGCGCAGGTAGCGGCGCACGGAAGCGACGGAGGTGTCGTCGGGGGTGCCGAGATTGAGCAGCAGGATACCGGTTTTGGTCACGGGTCACTCCGAGGAGGGGCACATCTTGTGGGGCCCCCAGCACTACAAGCTGGGCGGGCAGATGCCCCGTGCGCCAGCAATTCCGCCAATTGTACCGCGGCCTCGTCGAATCCGAACGGGGCAATGTTGCGGTGGGCGCGCGTTTACCGGCGGATCGCACAGGGGTTAACGCATCGACGAGGATGGGGGTTTGGCAAGGTTTTTGACGCTGGGACCTGAGACAGTCGTTTCCTGCTGCTGCGAGTTAGCGTAAAATCGGGTTGTCGCCATCCTCCTCCAAGCGCGGTCATCCATGAACCATCCCTTAGAGTCGCCGGGCCTGCTCTCCCAATCCCTGCTTTGGAAGCTGCAGCGCGCCTACTTCCAGAGCGCCGGCATGAGCGCCTGGCAGACGGGGCGTGTACCCTCCTACATCACCAGCCATCCATGCCTGGCCGAGGCCTACGCTCAGGTCTTTTTGGCGCAATTGCGCGAACTCAGGCGTAGCGAGGCTCGGCGAATCTTTTTGATCGAGTTGGGCGCAGGCAGCGGTCGCTTCGCCTATCACCTGCTGCGCCGTCTCGTGCCGATCCTGGAACGAGAGCGTCTTGGCCCGTTCACCTACATTTACACCGACCTGGTTGCGGAAAACATGAGCAACGCCGCCGGGCACCCCTTTTTTGCGCCATGGATAGAAGCGGGCTGGATCGATTTCGCCACCTTCGATGCGGAGCGCCCAGCGCCACTGCATTTGCACTGTTCGGGGCAGCGACTCGAACCAGGGAACGACCAACCGCCGCTCCTGGTGATTGCCAACTATGTGTTTGATGGTCTCGCCTGTGACGCTTACGCGGTCGAGTCGGGCAGCGCCATCCCTTTGCGCTTCGCCTTGCACTCCGATCAGGTCGAGGCGGATCTCGGCGATCCCGCGATTCTGACCCGAATCGGGACGGGTTTCGCCAGAGACCACTCGGCCGCTCGCGCCTATGGTGATGGCCTAGACGAGGTGCTGCAAGCGCATGCCGCCACCTTCTCCTCAACCCATGTGCTGTTTCCCTTTCATGCCATGCGCTGTCTCGCCTTTCTGCAACGCCTGGGCGGCGGCCGTCTGCTGGCCCTGGTTGCCGACAAGGGCGTGACGGATGGGCTAGAAATGGAGGGGCTGGAGCTACCCGTTCTGGTCGGCCATGGTTCCGTTTCAGTGGCGGTCGACTTCCTGGCGTTGTCGCACTTTGCGGAACGGCGCGGGGGCGGTGCGCTGTTGCTGGCGCGCGCCACGAATCCGCTGGCTTTTGGGGTCTACTGGCTCGGTGCGCTCGCGGTGGATGCCACCCGCGCGGCCTTCGAGCTGTGGTTCGATCAGCACAATCCGCTGGACCAGAACCAGTTGCGGCATGCGGTGATGCGCGGCGAGCCGAGCATCGATCAGGTATTTGCCTGTCTGCGCAACAGCCGCTGCGATGCGGAGACGATGATGACCTTGGCCCCAGGATTGGCGGAACACCTGCCAAAATTGTCGCGAGGCGAGCGACGCGAGTTGGTGCGGCTGATCGAGGAGGTCTGGGGCCAGTACTTTCCGATCGGGGATCCGTTCGACCTCGCCTCTGTCTTGGCCAGCCTGTTGTTCTCACTAGGCGAATACCAAAGTGCATTGCGCTACCTCAACCATTCGCGGGCGCTCTATGGCGACGCGGTCGAGACGCTCTTCAATCAGGCCTTGTGTTTGTTCCAAATGGGCGAGCTGACGGCCTGTGCGCAGCTCCTAGCCGTGCTGCGCGTGCGCGATCCCGAGTATTTGCCGGCCCAACAATTGGCCGACGCCCTGGCCATTGACCGCCCCGCTGCTACCGCGGATGCCGCTCCATGAACTACGAGCCTTTGCCCTTCACCCGGACGACGTTGGCCAGCGAGCCAGCGGCGCCACAACAGAGTGGTTTCGATCCGTTGGTGCGAGGTGGTGTGGCCCAGGCGTCAGCAGCGGAGGAGGCGCCGTATTCAGGCATCGCCTTTTTGCGCACTTGCCAGACGACGTCACGACTCCAGGCGAATGCGCCGATGCAAGCCAAAAACTTGCTGCGTGACAGTCATCTGGCCGCGCCGAAGTTATCCGCGCGGGAAATCGGGCGATCCGAACCCGGTGTCGGACAATTGCGGTTAATGCCAGGCCGCGTCATTCAGATGGATACGGCCATCACCCATCAAACCGGCAAGCTCAAAGTTGGCGCCGGTGAGTATACGGTCGGCTTAGGCATGAATGCCACGCTCGATCCCGACGATCCGGTGGTAGGTTCGGCCACAGGACCCAACTGGGATTGGATGAAGAGTTTAAGAGGCTCCTACCCCAACGCTGGCGTGGTGCGGGGGCACCTGCTCAACCATGACTTGGGGGGCTATGCCGTTCCCGAGAATCTCTACCCGATTTCAACCAAAGCCAATGCCGATCATTCCGCCAATGTCGAACAGAAAGTCAAGGCGGCCCTGACAGCGGCCCACGGCAAGAGCGCCCCGAAGCCGAAGATCACTTATAATGTAACCGTCAAGCAAGGTGACGATCCTCCTGAAACGGCGGCATTTCTCTGCGATTGGAAGGATGAGACCGGGAAGTCGTATAAATACCCCGTGAAATCAGATCTAAATAACGATTCTGGCGGATGGGGCGGAAGGGGTGGGAACACCTCGCCGGCCAGCTGGCAACACAAGACCCGTCGCGGACCCATGGATTGGGCTCAGCAGGTGGCCTCGAGGGCGCCCAAAATCACCGTGACGGGCACCACTGGCTCGGTCGGTCAGGAAACCGCTTACGACGCCTTCGTGCAGGCGGTGCTCAATGCCTTCGAAATCGAGGAGGATATCGACGACCTCGAGACGGTAGCCGCGGTGGTCAGCAAAATCAAGCCCGAGAAAGTCAAGGCGGCACTGGAGGAATTGGGCTTTACGGTCAAGGTCAAGGAGTGAGCTTCGAAGCCGCGACGATCACGCGGATGACAGGACCGTGACTCGCCACTGCCCGCTCATCGCAGAAAAGACGGATGGCAACAAGCTATCGGCTCCTCATAACCCAACAGCCTGAGGACGTGACGATAAAAACCGCGACGGAGGGAGCATTAGGGGGCATTGGGTTATGCTGCACCCAGACAGCAATCCTGGTAGAATGGGGGTGAGGTGACACCATGAGCAGAGATTTAGCGATTAGGCTGGATGAGGAAACATACCAAAGGCTAAACTTTATTAGTGAGACAGCCTCGATGACCCAAGATCAGTTGGCGGAAGAAGCCGTACGATGCTACAGCCGGGAGAAAGAGCAGTATATCAAGGCTGTACAGCAGGGTCAGGATGATGTTCGCGCCGGGAGAGTGATCGGCCACAACGATCTGGTAAAGGAGCTGGTGTCACGTCTTGCTGACTTGGACTAACTCGGCAAAAACTGATCTTCTTGACCTTCAATTATACATGGTCAACAAAGAGGACGGGGTTGGGCTTCGCTTGGCCTTGAAAATAGTCCGGAAGGCGGAGACTGCAGCTGCTCGCACAGGGAGCGGGTATGGATCAAGAGCGGCGAGCCCTCGGCGCTCCAGATCTTGCGGTAGGCCACGGCCGATTTGGCCGGGCGGAACGGCAGGATCACCAGGTTCAGCAGCGACCAGCGACCCAGGGCGGGGATGTCGAGCACGCGCGGGTCGGAGAGGAATTGGCGCAGGTAGCGGCGCACGGAAGCGACGGAGGTGTCGTCGGGGGTGCCGAGGTTGAGCAGTAGGATACCGGTCTTGGTCACGGGTCACTCCGGGGAGGGGAGCCCTGGCGGGCTCCCGCGGCGCTACATGCTGGGCGGGAAGATGCCCCGGTGGGCCAGCAAGTCCGCCAATTGTACCGCGGCCTCGGCGAAACCGACTTCGGCAATGTTGATGCGGACGTCGGGTTTGGCCGGCGTTTCGTAGCGCGTGTTGACGCCGGCGAGGTCGTGGATCTCGCCGGCGTCGGCCCGGCTGTAGAGGCCGGTCTCGTCGCGTTCGCGGCACCAGGCCTGGGGCGCATCGATGTGGACCTCGATGAAGCGGCCCTCGCCGATGATCTGGCGGGCCTGTTTGCGCAGCTCGGACGAGGGCGAGACCAGCGAGCAGATGACGATCTGGCCGTTCTCGTTGAGGAGGCGCGCCAGCTCGGCGGTGCGGCGCAGGTGCTCGGCGACGTCGAGGTTGCTGAACTTGAGTTCGCGCGAGAGACCGTGGCGCAGCGAGCCGCCCTGGAGCACGATGACGTGGGCGCCGCGCTTGAACATCTGCTGCTCGAGCTCGTAGGCGACCTCGGACTTGCCGGAGGAGACGGGTCCGGTCAGCCACAGGGTGACGGGCCGCTGACCCAGGCGCGAAATGCGGTCGGAGAGCGAGATCAGGCTATGGCGCCGGCGCTGGGAGACGGCCTCGGTGGCTTCGGTCTCCATCACGGCCGGCAGCTCGGCGACGGGCTCGCGATCGATGATCATGCCGGCGGCCGCGGTCTGGTTGGTGATCGCATCCACGAGGATGAAGGAGCCGGTCGCGCGGTTCTTGCGGTAGATGTCGTAGCACAGCGGCTGGTTGGTCTGGATTACCAGGCGGCCGATCTCGTTCATGGCCAGGGTCTCGACGGGCTCCTTGTTGAGCGTGTTGATGTCGACCCGGTAGCGGATGGCGCCGATCCTGGCGCGAGTGGTGCAGGTGGTGTGCTTGAGGTAATAGTGGCCCTGAGGGTCCAGCTGCTGGTTGTCCATCCACACGACCATGGCCTCGAAGTGGCGGCCGACGAGGGGTCGGTTGTGGGGGTAGACGAGCATGTCGCCACGGCTGATGTCGCGCTCGTCCTCGAGGGTGACGTTGACGGACATCGGCGGGAAGGCCTCCTTGAGCTCGCCATCGTAAGTGACGATGCTGGCGATGCGGCTGGTCTTCATGGAGGGCAGGGCCATGACTTCTTCGCCGACCCGCAGCACGCCCGAGGCGACCTGGCCGCAATAGCCCCTGAAGTTTTGGTGGGGGCGGGAGACGTACTGGACCGGGAAGCGCATGTCGACGAGGTTGCGGTCGGAGGCGATGTAGATCGTGTCCAACAGCTCGAGCAGGCTCTCGCCCTGGAACCAGGGCATGTTCGCCGAGCGCTCGACGACGTTGTCGCCCTTGAGCGCGCTGATCGGCACGAAGCGCACGTCGGTGACCTGGAAGCGCGCGGCGAAGTCGGTGAAATCATCTTTAATCCGGTTGAAGACCTCCTCGCTGTACGCGACCAGGTCCATCTTGTTGACGGCCACGACCATGTGGGGGATCTGCAACAGCGAGGCGATGAAGGCGTGGCGCTTGGATTGGGGCAGCACGCCCTTGCGGGCATCGATGAGGATGATGGTCAGGTCGGCGGTCGAGGCGCCGGTCGCCATGTTGCGGGTGTATTGCTCGTGGCCGGGCGTGTCGGCGATGATGAACTTGCGCTTGGCGGTGGCGAAGTAGCGATAGGCGACGTCGATGGTGATGCCCTGTTCCCGTTCGGCCTTGAGGCCGTCGGTCAAGAGGGCGAAGTCCACTTCGACCTCGCCGCTCTTGGAGGCTTTCTTGACGGAGAGGACCTGATCCTCGTAGACGTTCTTGGAGTCGTGGAGGAGGCGGCCGATCAGGGTCGACTTACCGTCGTCGACGCTGCCGGCGGTGGAGAAGCGCAGGATTTCCTTGTTGGTTTCAGCGGTCAAATGTTCGTGAATGCTCATGGCGATCCTCAAAAGCGGGCGACAGGGTGAGGGCGGCTGGGCCGCGCGGCAGGGGAGGGGCGAAACAGCGCGGTGCTTAGAAGTAGCCTTCGCGTTTCTTGCGTTCCATCGAGGCGTCCTGGTCGTGGTCGATGACGCGGTTGGCACGCTCGGAGGTGCGCACGGCGATCATCTCGGCGATGATGTCCTCGACCGAGGTGGCGTCGGAGCGGATGGCGCCGGTGCAAGGCGAACAGCCGAGCGAGCGGAAACGGCTGCGCACGACCTCGATCTTCTTGTTCTCCAGCGCTTTGGGGAAGGGGAAGTTCTCGACGGGGATCAGCGTGCCGCCCAGGTCGACGACCTCGCGCTCCTGTGCGAAGTAGAGCGGGACGATGGGAATGTTCTCGTAGTGGATGTAGTGCCAGATATCCAGCTCGGTCCAGTTGGAGAGGGGAAAGACGCGGATCGATTCGCCCTTCTTGACCCTGGCGTTGTAGAGGTTCCAGAGCTCGGGTCGCTGGTTCTTGGGGTCCCATTGGCCGAAGCTGTCGCGGAAGGAGTAGATGCGCTCCTTGGCGCGGGACTTCTCCTCGTCGCGGCGGGCACCGCCAAAGGCGGCGTCGTAGCCACCGCGCTCGAGCGCATCCAGCAGGCCGCGCGTCTTGAGCAGGCCACAGCAGGCGGAGGTGCCTAGTTTATAGGGGTTGGCGCCGTCGGCAATGGCGGCCTCGTTGCAGGAGACGATCAGATCGAGCTCGTTGTCCTTGCAGAACTTATCGCGGAACTCGTACATTTCCTTGTACTTGTAAGAGGTATCCACGTGCAGGAGCGGGAATGGCACGCGACCGGGGAAGAAGGCCTTCTGAGCGAGGCGAATCATCACCGACGAGTCCTTGCCCACGGAATAGAGCATGACGGGGTTCTCGAACTCACTCACGACCTCGCGAAAGATGTGAATGCTCTCGGCCTCCAGTTGTTTCAGGTGGGAAACGCGATATTGCTGCATAACCAGTTCCAGGGACAGAGTGGGGCGGAGCGGCCGAGATCGCCGTCCCGCCGCGCGATCAAGCCGCGCGAAAGCAAGTCATTCTAACACCCGGCATTTTAGCTGTGCAAAAAACTGGCCCAAAGAAAACTCACATGTCCGAGAGCCCATGTCAAGCTCACCGCTGCGGGACGCAGAACCGTTGGTCATCGCCCGCCAGTTCTTTCTGGTTAGCAGATCAGACTTGGGTTGGCTGGTCATCGCGTCCTTGAGAACATTCCGTTCACTCGCGCCAGCGGTCGCCGGCGCGGCTCTCGTAGTTGGTGACCAGAGCCTGCATCTCCTCTTGGCTCATCCACCAGTCGTTGGTATCGCTGGCATAGGCGAAACCGGCCGGCATGCAGGGCTTGAGGTAGGGCCGCTTGACGGCGGTGCTGTACCATTCGGGCAGGATGATGTAGCCGTGTTCCCAGGGGATGGTGTGGGTGGCTTCTTCCTCCATGATCATCTTCTCGTGAAGTTTTTCGCCGGGTCGCACGCCGACATAGCGCAGGCGCGCCTCGGGCGCGACCACGCGGGCCAGGTCGACGATCTTCATCGAGGGTAGGCGCGGCACGAAGACCTCGCCGCCGACCATCGTGGCCAGGCTGTTGTCGACGAAGCGCACGGCCTCGTCCAACGAGATCCAAAAGCGACTCATGCGCTCGTCGGTCACGGTCAGTTCGCCCTTGGCGCGCTGGTTCAGGAACAGCGGCAAGACGCTGCCGCGGGAGCCGATCACGTTGCCATAGCGCACACAGGCCAAGCGGGTGGTGCGGCGACCGGAATAGCTGTTGCCGTGGATGAAGACCTTCTCTGCGCAGAGCTTGGTGGCGCCGTAGAGGTTGACGGGGCTGACGGCCTTGTCGCTGGAGATGGTCATGACCTGGCCGACGCCGCAGTCGATGGCGGCATCGACGACGTTCATGGCGCCGATGATGTTGGTCTGGATCGCCTCGAAGGGATTGTACTCGCAGACGGGGACCTGTTTGAGCGCGGCGGCGTTGAGGATCACGTCGGCGCCCTCGCAGGCCCGGCGCAGGCGATGGCGGTCGCGGACATCACCGACGAAAAAGCGCAGGCGGTCATCGTCGAACTGGGCGCGCAGACGGTACTGTTTGTATTCGTCGCGCGAAAAGATGCGGACGGTGCGCGGGCCGTGGTAGTCGAGCAGGTAGCGGGTCATGGCCTGGCCAAAGCTGCCGGTGCCGCCCGTGATCAGGACCACCTTACCCTTGAGTGTGGCATTTCCCATGGGTCACCTTCCTTGGAGCGGCATCGGTCTGGCGTTGTTCGCCATGGCTTCGGGCGGTCGCAAAATCATTTCTTGGGCGGCTGCTGTTGGTTCAGGCGTTCCTGGAACTGTTTGCGCATCTGCTGGAGCTTGTTCTCGTAGAGCTGTTGCGTTTTCTCCTTCTCGGCAAGGGCGGCCTCTTTTTCCTTGAGCACGCGGTCCAGTTGTTTGAAGGCCTGTTGCAGGCGTGCGTCGGTCTCGCGCAGCTCGTCCTGCATCTCGCGCATGCGGCCCTCGCGGCTCTCGATCTCGAATTTGAACTTGTCCTGGAGCTCGGTATAGAGGCGCTTCGACTCGAGCAGTTCCTCGATCTTGGAGTAATCGGAAGGGCTATCCATGGCATCATCCTTAGCGCGGGTATCGTCGGTGTAAAAGATCTTGCGGAGATTGAGGTCCAGCTCCTCGGGGTTGTTGGAGCTGTTCATGGCGATTTCACGGGAAATGACGCCGTTGACGACCAGGGCAGTCAGGCTCTGGTTCATGGTCTGCATCTGGTAGTACTGGACGGAGCGGCTCATCTCCTCCTCAATCTCGCCGATGCGGTTGTCGGCGATCATCTTGGAGACGACCGGCGAGTTGCGGCAGATCTCGACGCCGGAGACGCGGCCGCCGTCCTTGCGGGGCACGAGGCGCAGGGTGATGATGGCCTGCAGGACCATCGAGAGCTGCATGCGCACCTGCTTCTGCTGGTTGGCGGGGAAGGCGTCGAGAATACGGTCGACACTCTGGGCGGCGCTGTTGGTGTGCAGGGTCGAGAACACCAGGTGGCCGGTCTCCGAGGCGGTGATGGCGGTCTCGATCGTCTGCAGGTCGCGCATCTCGCCGACCATGATGACGTCGGGGTCCTGGCGCAGCGCATTGCGCAGGGCCTGCTGGAAATTAGGGGAGTCGGTGCCGATCTCGCGCTGGGTGATAGCGGCCTTTTCGTCGCGGAAGAGGAACTCGATCGGATCCTCACAGGTGATGATGTGGCATTGGCGGGTCTCGTTGATGAGGCGGATCATGCCGGCCAGGGTCGAGGACTTGCCGCTGCCGGTCGGACCAGTGACCAAGACCAGGCCCTGGTGGTAGTGGATGAACTTGTTCAACACCGGCGGTAGTCCCCAGTCGTCGAGCGAGGGGATGTCGATCGGGATGGCGCGAAAAACGGCTGACAGCGAGCCGCGCTGGTAGAAGATGTTGGCGCGGAAGCGGGCGACGCCGGGCACGGAATAGCCAACATCGACGGAGAGTCGCTCCTCCAGCTCTTTGAGGTGGCGCTCCTTGAGGATCGACTTGAGGGTGGTCTCGATGGCCTCCTTCTTGAGCGGATCGGTCCGCAAGGGCAGGAGAATGCCGTCCTTGCGGAGCAACGGGGGACGCATGACCTTCATGTGCAGATCGGATGCACCGCTCTTGACCATGATCCGCAACAGATCGTCGAGTTGACTCACAATCTACCTCGATTCGAAACTCGCGCAAAACCGGGAGCGGTAACATGCCCCTCGTGCCAAGGCAAAGGTGGTGTTCCAACGACCGATCGACCCGACCGGATTCACTGGCATTCCCTCGCGCAGCCTGGATGGTACCCCTTGAATATAACAGGTTTCGGTCTGCTTTTCACACGATTTTTCCACTGCCCTTGACCTATGCGGGTTTGCCTGTTAAAACAGAGTTCCCGGGGGCAGGAGGTTTTAAATGACGATAACGCTGGAAACCGTCGATCACTACGCCAAGCTCGCCAGCCTCGAACTCGACGAGCGCGAGCGTGTGGCCATGGCGCGCGATCTCGGCACGATTCTGGACTACGTGCAAAAGATCGCCGAGCTGGACCTGCACGACGTGCCGGCCACCTCCCAAGTACTCGGCCAATTGGCGCCTGCACGGCCCGACGAAGTTGCGCCCAGCCTAGGTCAGGTGGCGGCGCTGGCCAATGCGCCGGACCGCGAGAGCGGTTTCTTCCTCGTCCCCAAAATGATCAAGCGCTGAGACGGTCCCACGCACGGAGGAGCCAATGCCTCATTCGAAGAAGCGCGTTCTGATTCTCGGCATGGGCGGCACGCTGGGCATGCGTGGGCCCGTCGATGGACCCTTGGCGCCGGCCCAGATCCTCTCGGATCTGCTGACCTGGATCCCCGAGCTCAGCGATTACGCAGAGATGAAAAACGAGATTTTATGCAATCTCGACTCCTCGCAAATGACACCCGCCCACTGGCTGCAAGCGGCGCGGCGCATCCGCGCGGCTCAGGTCAATGGCGAGGCCGACGGCGTCGTCGTGCTGCACGGCACGGACACCCTGGCCTTCACGGCTTCGGCACTGTCCTTTCTGTTGCTCGACCTGACGATCCCGGTCGTCTTGACCGGCGGCCAAAAACCGCTGGCGGTGACGCGCACCGACGCGCGCAACAACGTGCTAGGCGCCGTCGAGTCGGCGCTCGAGGCGCCCCACCCCGAGGTCCTGGTCTTTTTCAACAATACCGCCTTCCGCGGCAACCGGGTCGAGAAGACCTCGATCGACACCTTCCACGCCTTTGAGAGTCCCAACTACCCGTCCTTGGGCGAGGCCGGCATCTCCTGGAACTGGCACCCCAAGCGCTTCTGGCCGGCCCACCGACGGCCCTCGATCTGGCGTGAGGTGCCCACCGCGCTGCCCCCGGCCCCCTGGGTGCTGCCCTGGCTGCCTGGATTGGATTTCGGTTCCCTGGCTGGCGTGCTGGGCCAACAGTGGGCGCTGATTCTCGAGGCCTTCGGCACGGGCAACATGCCTTTTACGGCCGACATGGAGCGCGTCTTGAGCGACTACATCGCCGCGGGCGGCCTGGTCTTCGTGCGCAGCCAGGTGCGCCGCGGTCGCACGGCCCTGGACAGTTACGCGCCGGGCAAGGTCCTGCAGGAGATCGGCTTCCGCGAGGGCGGCGACATGACCCGCGAGGCCATGGTTACCAAGCTGATGGTGCTCAAAGGCTATGGCCTCGAAGGCAACGACCTGCTCCAGCACATGACGCGGCCGCTGGTCGGCGAGCTCAGTCTGCGCCCCAAGCGCTGAACGCGCGCCGCTGAGGGTACCCACCCCGGCGCTTTTCGGCTATAGTGGGGGCTGGCCCAGCGGGCCAATTCAATTGAGGTGCAGCATGGAGCAGTCGCCGCCTGTCCGGCGCTTTTCACCTGGAGTCCAGCTCGAGCAGATCCCCCCTCGTGCGGGCGAGTCCTTCGAGGGCCTTGATCCCGCAGTCCGCTACCTGTGGATGTTGGGGCGCTTGATCTTCCTCGCGATCGTCGCATTGGGCGGGTTGTTTGGCCTGTTCGTGACCGGTGGGGTGGGCTGGATCTTGCAACATCCCCTGGTGGGCGCGATGCTGGTGCTATTCGTGGGCCTGATTTTCACGCTTTACCTGATGTGGCCCTTCGTCGCCTTTCGCCACTGGGGCTTTGCCCTGCGCGAGACGGATCTTTTGATCCGCTCGGGCGTCTTCTGGAAACACGTGATTGCCGTGCCCTTCAACCGCATTCAGCACGTCGACAGTGCCGCCGGGCCGCTGATGCGCAGCATGGGCCTGGCTCGGCTGACGATTCACACCGCCGGGTCGCAGATGGGCAGCGTCGGCCTGCCGGGCCTGCCTGCGGCGCGCGCCGAGGCGCTGCGCGACTATCTCTCCCAGGTAGGTCACAGCTATGCCAATCTCTGAGGGCGGTTGGCGGCGCCTTCACCCGATCCTGTTCCTGTTTGGGATCGGCGACACGATCCGCCGCACGATCGTGCCGATCCTGTTGGCGGGTTGGGTTTCCCGCAACAATGCCGGTTTTTTCACGACGATCTTGCCCATGGCGTTGGGCTTGACCCTCGTGATTCAGCTCGTGCGCTATTTCAGTTACCGCTACCGCTGCGCCGATGGTCAGATCACGATCCACGAGGGCCTGTTCTCGCGCCATATCCGCGTCATCCCGGTGCGGCGCATCCACAACATCAATACGCGCCAACACCTGATGGCCCGCCTCTTCGGCGTTGTCCGACTGGATATCGAGACGGCCGGCGGGGCGGATTCGGAGGCCTCCCTGGCGGTGATCTCGCTGCGCGAGGCGGCCGCGATCGAGGCCTTCGTGCGCGCCGACAAGCAGGCAGCGGCGGAGGGCGAAACGACCGTCGATCCCGGCCCGCTGGAGCGCCTGCGGCTGAGCCGGATCCTGTTGGCGGGCGCGACCAGCAACCGGATCGGCGTGGTGGCCTTTGGACTGTTGCTGCTCAATCACTATTTCGAGTTCCTCGGTACCGAGCGCTGGTTGGCGATTCTGGTCGGGCAAGCCCAGCAGGTGGCCCACCAGGTTGCCAACGTTTGGTTGCTGGCTTTTGGCGGACTGGCGTTGTTGCTGACTGGCTCCTGGCTGTTCAGCGTCGTGACCACGCTGGTGCGCTGGTACGGTTTCAGCTTGCGCAAAGAGGGCGAGAATTTCAAGATCCGTGCTGGCCTGTTCACGGTGCGCGAGTACCTGGTACCGCTGGAGAAGGTCCAGGCCCTGCGCTGTCGGACCTCGGCGCTGCGGCGGCCCTGGGGGCTGTTCCAGCTCCAGGTGCTTTCGGCGGGTCGGGTCGGCATTCACGACCAGAGCCGCATCGAATCGGATATCCTGACCCCGATCGCCAGCCGCGACGACCTTGCCCGCTACGTCCGCTACATCTTTCCGCGCGCGGCCTGGGACGAGGTTCGCTGGCAGGGCGTCGACCGCTATACGCGCACGCGCCAATTCATGATCTTCGTCTGTCTGCTGGCGCTGGTGCTGTGGCTGGCCTTGGGCTTTGGCGGTGCCACTTGGCTGGCGCGGCCGATCGCGTTGGCAGGCGCGCTGCTGCTGATCGCGATCTCGTTCGCCTTGGCCCACGCTAACTGGCGCCAGACCGCCTGGGCCGTGGACCGCGAGTTCGTCTACCTGAAAACGGGCCTGCTCGGCCTGCACTACTGGGTGATTCCGATCGCGAAGATCCTGAACGTCGCCATTTCCGAGTCGCCAGGCCAGCGCTTGCGCGGGCTGGCGACGGTGCACCTGGACTTGGCCGGGTCGGCACCGGTGACCGAGCCGGACTTGCCGAACCTGCCGTTGGCGCAAGCCTGGTCGCTGTTCGAGCGCTTTGTGCGGCCGCGTTCGCAACGGTTGACCGCGGTGCCGGAGGCGGTGGTCCTCAGCCGGTAATCGTGATCCCTGAGCGGGCCGGCTGCTGAGGCTGGGCGGGCGCTTCGGCGGCAATCTTGGCCCAGGCGCCGCGCAGATCGCGCACCAGGCGTTCACAGGTATCCAGAGCCTCGAGGTTGTTGTGCATGGTGACCTTCATCAGTTCGCGGCTGAAGTAGTCATAGACGCGATCAAGGTTGCGGGCTACTTCACCGCCGCGCACAAAGTCGAGGCTGCCCTGCAGTTCGTCGATAATCGCCAGCGTCTTGTTGACGAACTTGACTTTGTTCTGAACGTCCTTGGCCTCGACGGCTTCGCGCGCTTTCTTCATGAAGCGCAACATGCCGTCATAGCACATCACCACCAATTGGAGCGGAGAGGTGTTGACGCTGTTGGTGCGATACTGATTCGCCGAGTAGCTCTGGCTATAGTTCAGCGGTCCTTGCATTCCTGAACTCCTCCGTCACCTTAATTCTAAGGCAAGTCACACGTTCAATACAAGTCTATCGGGGGCAGCCACGAGCATCTTTAACGAAAGCATGCGAACGGAGTTTGATGAGTGTGCCCGTCCCGGTTCGAGGCGGTGGGCTCGAGGCCGTCAGGGACTGCCTCAATCTCAAAAAGTGGCGCCTTTCCCGGTTCGAAAGCGTGTTCACCGCGCGGCGCCCGACCGCGGCGCGGGCCGCGCGCAGCCTGCATTCCAAGTTCCCGGAAGGGGTCAAACTTAGGCTTCTACCACGATAACAGCTGTGCTATAGTGTCGAATTTGCTGACCGTGGGCTGAAAGACCCCTTTCAGGTTCCGGAGAGACACGGCTTTTTCGGGTTATCGGCCAGGCGATGCATCGGGCTCCACCACAATCGGCCGCCGCAGTGCGGTAATGGGCCTGTACGGAAGGGTATGGACGTAAGTTCTTGTTTGATTTCAAGGTATTGCATAAAGATGAAGCCAGCCATGCCCGCTTGGGTGAGCTGACCCTGAGCCACGGTAAAGTGGACACGCCAGTGTTCATGACCGTGGGTACCCAGGGCACCGTCAAGGGGTTGACCCCCGCTCAGTTGCGCGAGGCGGGCGCACCGATGGTGCTCGGCAATACCTATCATTTAATGTTGCGTCCAGGGTCTGAGCGCATTGCCGCTCTGGGTGGACTGCACCGCTTCATGGGTTGGGACGGGCCGATTCTCACCGACAGCGGCGGCTTCCAGGTCTTTTCCCTGGCCAAGCTCTCCAAGAAAACCGACTACGGCGTTCAGTTCGCCTCCCACGTGGACGGTTCCAAGCACCTGCTGACGCCGGAGAGCTCGATCAAGATCCAGGCCGACTTGGGCTCGGATATCGCCATGGCCTTCGACGACTGCACCCCGTTTGGCGCCGACCACGCCGCCACGCGGGTTTCGATGGCGCTGACGCACGCCTGGGCCAAGCGCTCGCTGGCGGCCTTCCGCGGCGGCGACCAGAACCTGTTCGGCATCGTCCAAGGCGGCATGTTCGAGGACCTGCGCAGCGAGAGCGTCGCGACACTTTGCGCCATGCCGTTCGCCGGCTTCGCCATCGGCGGGCTCAGTGTCGGCGAGCCCAAACCGGAGATGTACCGCGTGCTCGCCCATACCGCGCCGCTGATGCCTCAGGACAAGCCGCGCTACCTGATGGGCGTCGGCACGCCCGCCGACCTGGTCAATGCCGTTGCCGCGGGCGTCGATATGTTCGACTGTGTCATGCCCACCCGCAATGCCCGCAATGGCCAGGCTTTTACGACGCTCGGCACGCTCTCGATCAAAAACGCCCAGCACCGCGACGAGGACCTGCCCCTCGATCCCGATTGCGCCTGTTACGCCTGTTGCCACTTTTCCCGCGCTTACCTGCACCATCTCTACAAAGCGCGCGAAATCCTGGCCTCGGTGCTGATGACCCTTCACAATGTCGCCTACTACCAGGCGTTGATGGCCCGCATGCGGACAGCCATTCGCCAGGGCGACTTCGCCGCTTACCGCGCGAAAATCTTGGAAACTTATGGTGAGCGCGAGCTGCACCAGCCCATGGAGGCCGAATGATGGAATTTTTGTGGACTCTGGCACAGAGTGCCCCCGCCGCAAAAGGCGAATGGTGGGTCACGTGGGTCCCGCTGATCTTTATGTTAGGCGTGTTCTACCTGATTCTGCTGCGCCCCCAGATGAAACAGCAGAAAGAGCACCAGCGCCTGATCGACAACATCAAGAAGGGCGATCGCGTGATCACCTCGGGCGGCATTTGGGGCGAGGTCGATTCGGTCGAGACCCAGTTCGTGCGTCTGCGCATAGCGGAGAAGACGAAGATTGTCGTCTCCCGTTCTAATATCGCCGGCTTCCAACCCAAGTCGGCCGAGGTGGAGACGCCGTCATGATGACGACCCGCCTCGCTAAAAAATTTTCAATGAATGACGTTTAGGAGAATCAGACATGTTGTTCCGATGGCTAATTATCGCGGCTACGGTCTTCCTGAGTGGTTACACCGTCTTGCGCCCACCGGAAGGCGGCAGTTGGTCCAATTACCAGGAAAACTTCAAAAGCAACATCAAGTTGGGCCTCGACCTTCAAGGTGGCATCTACATGCAGGTCGCGGTCGACGAGGATGACGCGCTCGCCCACTATCTGGAAGAGCAGGCCGGCATGATCAAGACGGCACTCGAGGGCGAGAAGATCACCGTGGCCTCCAGCGCCGCCGACAAAGAAACGAATCGCGTGACGCTGTTTGCGCCCAAGGCCAGTGATGGCCAGGTGCCCCTGAAACTGATCGAGGATCGCTTCAGCGGTTATTGGTCGGTGGACCAGAAGGGTGCCGATGTGGTGCTGACCCTTCGCGAACAGGCGATCCACGAGGTCAAGGACGAGGCCGTCAACCAGACCGTCTACAAGATCCAGAGCCGCGTCGACACATTGGGCGTTTCCGAGCCCGTGATCAACCGCACCGTCGGCACCAACCGCATCGTGCTCGAGCTGGCCGGTGCCTCTGACTCCCAAACCGTGCACAAGCTGGTGCGCGAGCCGGGCCAGCTGGAGTGGCGCATCGTTGTGCCGAATACCGGCGAATACCCCTCGGAGGAGGCATTGGCGGCAGCGATTGGTCGCCCGCTCAGCCCCAATGAGAAAGTGTTGCCCATGGCCGATCGCCCTGGTTTCATGGTGCTCCAGGAAGTCATGCTGACCGCCAAGAACGTCACCAATGTTCGCCCTTCCGTGGACGAACGCGGCCTGCCCGCGGTCGGCGTGCAGCTCGACCGCACGGGTGGTGCGATCATGAACGAAAAGTCGGGCGCCAACATCGGCAACCGCTTGGCGATCGTGCTCGACGGCAAAGTCGTCAGCGCGCCGACGATCCAGTCCCAGCTCAGCGACAGTTTCATCATTATGGGGCTGAGTCAGTCCGAGGTCGAGCCGCTGATCGTCAAGATCAAGTCCGGCAGTTTGCCCGCCAAAGTCAACATTCTCGAGGAGAGTGTGATCGGTCCCACTCTCGGTCGCGACGCCATCCGCTCCGGCAGCACGGCTGCTGTGCTCGGCGTGATCATCGTCGCCATCTTTATGCTGCTCTACTACCGCGGTGCTGGCGTGGTCGCCAATATTGCCCTGCTGATCAATATCGTGTTGATTGCTGGCTGTATGGCGGGCATCGGCGCCGTTCTGACCCTGCCTGGCATTGCCGGCTTCGTCTTGATCATCGGTATGGCGGTCGACGCCAACGTGCTCGTCTTCGAGCGCGTGCGTGAGGAGTTGCGCGCCGGCATCATGCCCAAGAACGCGCTCGAGATTGGCTTCAAGACCTCCTTCGTGACCATTCTCGACGCCAACATCACGACCATGCTGTCCGGCTTCATCCTTTGGATGCTCGGCGAAGGCCCTGTCAAGGGATTCGCCACCATGTTGATGATCGGCATCTCCTGCTCGATCTTCTCCGCCGTGTTCTGCTCGCGCACCATTTATCTGTGGCTGCTGCAGCGCAATCCGAAAGCGAAGACCCTGTCCATCTGGCCTGTTTGGCAGAGTGGGCAGGTGACCGCGAAATAAGCGAGGCGCACACATGAAAAAAATCGAATTTATGGGCATGGGCAAGGCCTCGATGATCTTGTCCGCGATCATGATGGCCCTCTCCGTGGGCATCATCCTCACCAAGGGCATCAACAAGAACGTCGACTTCGAGGGCGGCTCCAAAATGAAGGTCACCTTCAAGGATGCCTATCAAATCGAAGCGGTACGTGGCCCGATCACGCGTTACGAATCGGGCGCCGCCATTGTTCGCGTCGAGAAGGATGCGGGCACCGGCTCCGAGTACGCGATCAAGGTCAAGAATGACCAGAGCGGCAGCGGCAGCGACATCTCGCCGAGCCGCCGTCAGAATTTCGACCAGGCCTTCAGCGAGACCAGCGGTGACCACAGCACCCTGGAGCTGGTCAAGGCCGCCACGGTCGACGAGCTGACCCAGAAGTTCATGGCAGAGAACATCAACAGTCTGACCGGCGACGATAGTCTTCGTCAGGTTACTTACCGACAGCTGGCTGAGCGCATCGAGACCGCCAAGAGCTCGGCCGCCACTTTGCGCGCGCTGGCCGATGCCGTCGATGCTCAGCAAGGCGCTCAACTGGCGATCAACTTGGCGATCTGCTATCCCGCCCTCAACCGCTTGACGGCCGACCAATTGGACGCGATTCTGACGCGCTACAACCCGCTTCGTCGACCGGCCACCGGTTACGAAGACGTGGCCAAACAGATCATGGAAGCTCGCACCGCCAATGGCGATTTCTTCAGCGATTTCTCCTTCCTGAGCGGGCTCAAGCTCGGTGCCGATGAAAGCGCGGAAGAGCTGGCGACTTTCTTTAAGAGTAATATCGGCCTCGGCAAGTACCGCGTCTCCAGCGTCGAGAACTTCTCGGCCTCGATCGCCAGCGAGTTGCTGGGGCGAGCCTGGGAGTCCGTCGTTCTGGCGATTCTCGGCATCTTGCTCTACATTTGGGTGCGCTTCAGTTTTGGTTACGGCACCGCCGCGGTTGTCGCGCTGATCCATGACGTGACCATCGCCCTGGGGGTATTCTCGCTGGTTGGCGCCGAATTCTCCAACCCAGTCGTCGCGGCCTTTCTGACGATCGTCGGCTACTCGCTCAACGACACCATCGTCGTCTTCGACCGCATTCGCGACTCCCTCAAGCACCGCAAGAGCGGCGATATCGAGGGGCTGATGAATGTGGCCATTAACGACACTCTCTCGCGTACCGTGGTGACCTCGATGACGACCCTGTTCGTCGTCATCGTCATCAACCTCTTTTCCGGCAACGAGACCCTGGAGACCTTCTCCTTCCCGCTGCTGGTCGGGATCACGGTCGGTACCTACTCCTCGATCTTCGTCGCCTCGCCGATCCTTCTGTGGTGGCACCACAAGGTCAAGCCGATTGCTTGATCGTACGCGCTGGTCGGCGTTTTCGTGCGCCGCCAGCGATTCCTGTAGGCGACTTATGGGGAGCCTAGTCATCGTTAGGCAAATCAATAATCCCACTTGAACTTAAAAGCTTACAAGGCATACACTAAGGGGAACATGCCCGGGAGGGTATGTTCCCTTTTTTTTGGAGCTTCCTCATGGACCTGAAGCAAACGGTTTCCAAGGTAGCGCGCCTCGTAGGTTACAAGGGCAAGCACAGCCATGGCTACGAGGATGTCGAGCGGGAGTTCCTCCTTCACCACCCCCAGGCCGACGTCGAGTATTTGCGCGAAGCCCATGCCTTTGGCACGAAGTGTCATGAGGGCCAGTTCCGCAAGAGCGGCGAACCCTATATGACGCATCCCACCTCGGTTGGCTACCTCTTGGCCGAGAGCAAGCTCGACATGGTCACGATTGCGGCCGGCTTCCTTCACGATGTCATGGAGGACTGCGAGGTCAGCTTCGAGGAGCTGGAGCACAAGTTCGGCAGAGACCTAGCCGACATTGTCGACGGCGTCACCAAGATCGGCAAGGTGCGCTTCCGCGACAAGCTCCAGGCCCAGGCGGAGAATTACCGCAAGATGATCCTGGCCATGTCCAACGACGTCCGGGTGCTGATCGTCAAGTTGGCCGACCGCAGTCACAACATGCTGACGCTCGACTCGTTGCCCGAAGAGAAGCGCCAGCGCATCAGCCAGGAGACGCTCGATATCTTCGTGCCCCTGGCCCACCGCATCGGCATGAGTCACTTCCGCAACGAACTGGAGCGCCTGGCCTTCTTTTATCTGGAGCCTGAGGCCTACAAGGAGCTGGACCAACTGATTTTCGAGCGCGAACGGCTCAACCACGGCTTCATGGCGCGCACGACGGCCGCTATCGACAAGCTTCTGGGCGAGAACCATGTGGAGGCCGAGACCTCCAGCCGCATCAAGAGCCACTATTCCATCTATAAGAAGATGAACACCAAGAAGTGCTCACTGGGTGGCCTCTACGACTATTACGCTTTCCGCATCATTACCCAATCGGTGATGGACTGCTACAAGGTCTTTGGCTTGCTGCACGGCCATTGGCGCCACGTCCCGCACCGCATCAAGGACTTCATTGCCACCCCCAAGACGAACCTCTACCAGTCGATCCACACCACCCTGATCTCGGATGAAGGCACGCTGTTCGAGGTCCAGGTCCGCACCAAGACGATGCATCGCTTGGCGGAGGAGGGTGTCGCCGCCCACTGGACTTACAAGAATGGCCGCCTGCTCCACGTTGGCCGCAACGACTTCGTCAATTGGTTGAAAAGAGTCGCCGACGACCAGAAAGAGGTCGAAGATACCGACGAGCTGCTGGAGACGATCAAGGGCCAGTTGCAGACCAAGGACATTCTCGTCTTCACGCCCAACAGCGAGATCAAAACCTTGCCCCAGGGCAGCACGCCGCTCGATTTTGCCTACCTGATCCACACGGAGGTCGGCCATCACGCGGTTGCCGCCAAGGTCGATGGCAAGATGGTCTCGCTCAAGAGCGAGCTCTCCAGCGGCAGTATCGTCGAGATCGTCACCAAGACCACCCAGAAGCCCAATGAGGAATGGCTCAAGATCGTCAAGACGCCCTCGGCCCGCGCCAAGATCCGGACCTGGCTGCGCAAGGAAGAGCTGTCCAAGGCGATCGAGATGGGCAAGACGATCTTCGAGCAGGAGCTGAAACGCAACAAGGTGCCGCTCAAAGAGGTCACCAAAGAGGCGCTCGGTGCCCAGCTCCACCAATTCGACAAAAAGAAGATCGAGGATTTTTACGCCGCAATTGGCTACGGTACGATCACGCCGCGCAAGGCCGTCTGGCCGTTCATCGACCACGAGGTCGAGGAGGCGGAGCGGGAGGAGAAGCTCGAGAATCGGCTGGCGCGCGCCATCCAGAAATTTTCGGGCAAATCCAAGAGCATGGTCCTGGTCAAGGGCCACAACGACGTCTTGGTCCAACTCTGCAAGGGCTGCAATCCGATTCTCGGCGATGATATTGTCGGCTATATCACCCAGGGCCGCGGCATTTCGATTCACAAACGCGACTGCCAGGGCTTCAACCAGCGCAACCTGGCGCCTGAGCGCAAGATCGCGGTTGGTTGGGACATGGACGGGGAGCCCCACTATTTCAGCGTGCAGTTGAAGGTCTACACCGAGGACCGCGCCGGCATGATCGCCGATATCTCCAACGCGCTGGCCGAGACCAAGACGAATGTCCTCAACCTCCGCGCCCAGGTCAATCAGGAGCGCGGGGTGGGCGTCTTCGACATCGTCGTCCAAATATCCGACCTGAGCCACCTCAACAAGGTCATGCGCGGCTTCAAGAAGGTCAAGGGTTTCCTCAGCTGCGAGCGCATGAAGTAGAAGGGCCCGGTCAGGGACCGAGCCCGTCCGCGATCAGGGGCACTGGCCCAGTGCTGGTAACATGCCGCGATTATTTCGCTAGAAATGTCGTTCCAAAGAGATATTCATCAAGAAACTCATTGACGAGCATGGATTAATCCTTTTTATAATGGGAGCAGCTGGGCGATGAAGGGCGTTTATGAAACTTTGGGCGAAATGGTTAGCGGTTGTTCTTTTCCTTGGATCGCTGTCGCCCCTGTTGGCCCTCAAAGATTTGACGATGGACTTCGACACGCATGGCAAGCTCGGTTTCTCTACCAGCCGTGGTCCCTACTTGCGCGTTTCGGTTCGCAAAGCCAAGGACTTGGAATCCACCTTACGCGTCTACCTGGGAGACTTTTCAGCGGCCACGTTGTCGATGGATGCCTACAAAATTCAACGTACCAGTCAAACCCAGGCCATCATTCCCTACTTAGCTTTGTCACCAGGATTCAAACGCGCATTTCTAAAAAAATTGTGGCCCAATGACAAAGTGGAAAATGGATTTCTGGTACACCGGGTAATCTATCCCCAGGAAACCCTGTGGACTGTTGCGCAGATGTATACTGGGTTTGGCAACAACTACCGCGAGATCAAAAAAATCTCAAAGCTGCGGTCCGATGGCCTGCATCCTGGGCTGACGCTCAAGATCCCCTATGCCATGCTGATGAACCTGCTCAAGGAGCAGCCAGCGACTCCGCCACCGCCACTGCAGAGCGAGCCGGTCATCGCCAGCACCAGTGAGCCGCTTGTTTCTGAACCCAATCCCCCGCAGGTCTCCGAGCACACGCCCCCGCTCGTCGCCGATCCCGATCCCCACGAAGTCGAGCTTGTCGATGATGGTGCGACCGCCGAGGAAGTGGCGGAGGAGCTCGACGAAGAGGACAAGGTGCCGTCGCCTCAGGAGCCCGAACGCAGGCCGCCACCGGCCAGGCAGGTCCAGGGCACCGAGGATGCGGCCGAGGGCGTGCATGCTCAGCTGCGCGAGATCGCCGAGGCGCACCGCGAGCTGAGCTACGGCAAGGACAGCAAGGGCCGCTACGCCGAGTACCGGCTCAAAAAAGGCGAGGCGATTTACTCCGCCGTCGTCGTGCGCTTCTGCGGTCTGGTCAGGGCTCAGGACGTCAACGACATGGCAGCGGAAATCATCCGCCGCAACGAGATTCGCGATGTCACCGACATGCCGATCGGTGCCTCGATCCGCATTCCCTATGATGTGCTCGAGCCTGAATACAAAGCCACGGACGATCCCGAGTACCTGGCCTTCATCAGCAACCTCGAGGCCGTCGCCGCAGTCTCCTCGAACGTCGCTTCCTTCAACCTGGAGGGCGTGACGATCATTCTCGACGCCGGCCACGGTGGTCGCGATCCCGGTGCCGACCGCACCCGGGTTTGGGAGGACGATTACGTCTACGACATCCTCTGCCGGGTCAAGCGCAAACTGGAGGCCGAGTCCAGGGCCAAGGTCGTGACCACGATCCTCGATCCGTCCTCGAACTACGACGTCATGGACGTGACCCTGTTCAAGCGCGACAAGGACGAGCAACTCAACACCACGCCGCCCTATCCGCTCAGCGATGGCCGCGCCACCACAGACGGTGTCAACCTGCGCTGGATGATGGCCAACAGCGTCTATCAAGACCTGACCGGCGTGGGCGCCGATCCCGACAAGATTCTCTTCGCCTCTTTCCACGCCGACGCCCTGCACCACAGCATCCGCGGGTCGATGGTCTACGTGCCCGACGCCCGCCACGTGCCCTTGCAGGTTTCGCCGCCCAGCGCGCTGACCCGATTCAAGGAAAGTGCCGGCAACAGCTTTTCCGTGTCCCACAAGAACCAGCAGCGCGCTCAGGCCCGCAGCACCCAGTTCGCCAGCCACTTCGTCAAGGCCAGTCGCGATGTCGATGTGCGGGTCCACGACGAAAAGCCGATCCGCAGTCTGATCATTCGCGACCCACGCCGGCCCTTCGTGCCCGCCATTCTGCGCTACAACCGCGTACCCGCGCGGGTCTTGATCGAGATCTGCAACATCAGCAACCCCAATGATCAGAATCTGCTCAAGCGCCCCGACTTTCGTCAAAAAGTCGCGGACGCCTTCGTCACTGCCGTGCTGCGCACTTACGGCAACGCCGACCGCGCCTCACTGAGCAAGCTCCAGGCAAGCGAGGACCTCAAGGGCGACTGACGCGACCGTCGCGACTCAGTGTCCCTAGCGTTGTGGCCGGCTCAGTCTTCGAGGATATTGTTTTGCTTCATGCGATAGCGCAACTGATCGCGGGAGATATTCAGCAGTTTCGCCGCTCGGGTCTGGTTGCCGCGGGTCTTCTCCAGGGCCTGGCGGACCAGCTCGTTGGCGACCTCTTCCAGGTCGATGCCCTCGTCCGGCAGGATGATGCCGTTGGCGGCCGTGGCTGCGGCTGGTGGGCTGGCCGTCTTGGTGCGCAGCGGTAGATCATCGGCCGTCAACAGCTCGCCGCGGCAGAGGATCATAGCGCGCTCGATGGCGTTGCGCAGCTCGCGCACATTGCCTGGCCAATGGTAGTCCTGCATCAGCCGCAGGGCCTCGTTCTCGATGCCGGTCACATTCTTCTTGAACTTGCGGTTGAGCCGGTCGATGAAAAAGCGGGCCAGGCGGGGGATGTCCTCGCGTCGGTCGCGCAGCGAGGGCACGGTAATTTCGATCACGTTGAGGCGGTAGTAGAGATCCTCGCGAAAGCGCTTTTCGGCGATCATCGTCTCGACCTTTTGGTTGGTCGCCGCGATCACGCGAATATCCACCGGGATCGGGCGGTTGCCACCGACCCGACGGATCGTGCGGCTCTCCAGGAAGCCGAGCAGCTTGGCCTGTGTCCCCAACGGCATGTCGCCGATCTCGTCGAGGAACAGCGTGCCGCGATGGGCCAGCTCGCACAGACCCTTTTTTGTGCTGCGGGCATCCGTAAAGGCGCCCCGTTCGTGGCCGAACAGCTCCGACTCCAGCAGCGTTTCCGGCAGCGCGGTACAGGTTACCTCCATGAAGGGATGGAGTGCACGGGAGGAGTGGTTGTGGATCGCGCGGGCCAGCAGGTTCTTACCCGTGCCCGAGTCGCCGAGGATCAGGACCGTGTCGGCCTCGCTGGCGGCGACGGTCTTGGCCATTTCCATCTCGCGCTGAATGCGTTCCGAGCTGCCGATCACTTGCTCGAAGCCCAAGGTCTCCTGGCTGGCCCGCAGCGAGCGCACCTCGCGCTTGAGCTCAGTCACTTCCAGCGCCTTGCGCACGGTGATCATGACTTCTTCGAGATCGAAGGGCTTGGTGATGTAGTCGTAGGCGCCGCGCTTCATGGCGGTGACGACATCCTCGACGGCGCGGTTGCCGGTCATCATGAGAACGGGCACGTCCGCGTCTTGAGCGTGGATTTCCTGGAGCAGTTCCAGGCCGTTGTCGTCGGGCAGGTTGATGTCGAGCAGGACCAGATCCCAGCTGTCAGCATTGAGGAGGGTGCGGGCGCTTTGACCGTCATCGGCTTCCTGGGCGTGGTAGTTCTCGCGCTGGAGCTTGCGTGCCAGGGTGCGCCGGATCATGGGTTCGTCGTCCACGACAAGAATTTTTATCGGTTTCATATTGCCTCGTACGCATCTGCTTCAGTGCGTGTTGTGGCAATTTTTACCACGCCTGAGCCGACCTGCCAACTGGCAAAATACTTGCTGACGCGTTTGTCGGTCCATACCGTTCATTAGGATTGCGGGTTGGCGTTCCCGCGGAGGGCGGAGACATTGCTCATGTTTAAGTTACTGATCGTTGACGACGATGTTTCGGTTCGCAAACTGGTGATAGCCAGCCTGCGCAAGCAGGACGTCGTCGTCCTCCAAGCGCTGACGGGCGCTGAGGCAATCGAACTTTCCAAGCAGGAGTTGCCCGATATTGTCGTGATGGACGTGGTATTGCCTGGCTCTAGCATGAACGGTATCAGCGCCGCACAATCGATCAAGAGCGACCCCGCCACGGCCGCCTGCAAGCTGCTCTTGATATCTGGTGCGGTCCATGTCAGCGAAGATCTGCTGGCGCAAACGGGTGCCGAGGGCTTTTTGAGCAAGCCCTTCAACCCCATCAAATTGCGCGATAAAGTGAGTCGCTTGCTGGGTGGGCTTCCGCAGGGTTGAGGAAAGATCCACATTCACAACGCTCGACCCGCAGTGCGAGAGTGGGGAAGCTATCCCCGATGGCGAACTCAGTGCTCGCGCTGGCGGGCGAAGCGGGCAATTTCAGCCAAGAGCTCGGTGTCACCGTCCAAGGCCGCCAGTGCCGCGAGGGCTTCCTTGAGCAGCCCGTCGGCTCGGGCGCGAGCGGCTTCGACGCCCAACAGGCGCGGGAAGGTGGCCTTGTTGGCGGCGGCATCCTTGCCAGCCGTCTTGCCCAGTTTGGCGGAGTTCTCCTCGAGGTCGAGCAGATCGTCGACGACTTGGAACATCAGGCCGAGCGCTTCGGCATAGCGGGTCAGCACGGCCATGCGTGCGGGGTCGGCGCCAGCCAGGTGGCCGCCCAGGCGCACGCTGAAGCGCAGCAGTGCGCCGGTCTTGCGGCGGTGCAGCAGTTCGAGCCGGCTCAGGTCGACGTCCTTGCCCTCGGAGGCTAGGTCCATGACCTGACCGGCGACCATGCCGCGGCGGCCGACGGCGTCGGCAAACTCGACCAATGCCTCGAGACGCCGACCTTCGGCCATGTGGGGGTGAGGCGTTGCGGCCAACACGCGAAAGGCCTCTGCTTGGAGAGCGTCACCGGCCAGGACCGCGTTGGCCTCGCCGAAGACGATGTGGTTGGTCGGCTTGCCACGGCGCATGTCGTCGTTGTCCATGCAGGGCAGGTCGTCGTGGATCAGTGAATAGGTGTGCAGCAGTTCCGAGGCCAGGGCGAACGGCAGTGCCGCCACTTCGTCGCCGCCGAGCGCGCGGTTGACCGCCAGGGTCAGCAGCGGGCGCAGGCGCTTGCCACCGGCGAGGACGGTATACTCCATGGCGCGATCGAGCGGGTGGCAGGTCAGGTCCTTCTCGGCAAAGCTGCGGCCGAGCAGGTTGTCGACCTCGTCGATCCATTGTTCCAGTGGCTCACTGAGCATCATGGCCCTCGTCGAACGGTTTGGCCTCGAGTTCGCCTCGGGCATTGCGGGTCAGCATCTCGACCTTGCGCTGGGCCTCGTCGAGGGTTTTGTTGAGTGCCAGGGAGAGTCGGATACCGCTCTCGTAGGCCTCGATCGCCTTTTCGAGCGGGAGTTCCTCCGAGTCGAGGCGGGCGACGATCTCCTCGAGCTGGGCCAGCTGTTCCTCGAAGCCCGCATCCTTTTTCTTGTTCATGGTCCCTCCTCGGCTCAGTCGAATAGGTTTTCCTGGACCGCGGCCTGCGGCTCTTCGACGACCCGTGCGTGGATCTCGCCCTTGGCGACCCGCAGGCGCAAAACTTCACCGAAACTAACATCATCCGGCCCGCGCACCAAATGGTTTTTGCGGTTGAAGACGGCGGCATAGCCGCGGTTGAGGATCTTCAGGGGCGAGAGGTCCTCGAGCCGGTGGCCCAAGCCGCGTACCTGGTTCTGTAAGCGCTCGAGGCGCGTCTGGGCGCGCGAGTCGAGGCGTTGGCGCGCCAGCGCCAGGCGGGCCGTCAGCTGGCCGAGACGCCGGGCCAGGCGTTCGGGCTGGAGACTTTGGGCGGCGGCGTGGAGGCGGCGTTGGTGGCGGGCGAGACGGTTGGTCAGGGCCTGGCTCATGCGGTGATCGGCCTCCTGCAGGCGCCGCTGAGCGTCGTTGAGGCGGTTGCGCACCCGTACGAAGATCGGGTTGGACTCCGAGATGGCGATCCGGTTGCGCAGGCCCAGCAATTGGCGGCCGATCGCCCGCTCCATCGTGCGGCTGTGGACCTTCAGTGTCTGCTGGTACTCGAGCAGGCTGCGGATGGCGAGCTCGGCGGCGTTGGAGGGCGTGGCGGCGCGCACGTCGGCGACAAAGTCGGCGATCGTGAAGTCGATCTCATGGCCGACGGCGGAAATGATCGGCGTACGTGCGGCAAAGATCGCGCGGGCGACGACCTCTTCGTTGAAGCACCACAGGTCCTCCTCCGAGCCGCCGCCGCGGCCGACAATCAGCAGGTCACAGTCGCCGTGGGCGTCTAGCCACTGAATGCCTTCGGCGATCTCGCGGGCCGCGCCCTCGCCCTGGACCCTGGCGGGGTAAAGCAGCACGTGCACGCCAGCGAAGCGCTGGTGGAGAACGCGCAAGATATCGCGAAAGGCCGCGCCGGTGGGGGAGGTGACCACCCCGATCTTGCGCGGCAGCAGCGGCAGTGCTTGCTTGTGGTCGCGGTCGAACAGGCCCTCGGCCTGGAGTTTGGCCTTGAGCCGCTCGAAGGCCTGGCGCAAGCGACCGACGCCCAGCTCCTCGAGCGAATCGACGACCAAGCTATACTCGCCCCGCGGCGCGTAGACATTGAAACTGCCGTGAGCCAGGACCTGGGCGCCATCGCTCATGCGGAAAGCGACGCCCTTGGTCGAGGTTCGCCACATGTTACAGCGGATCTGGGCGTTGGCATCCTTGAGGCTGAAGTACCAGTGGCCCGAGCTGGCCGGCTTGAAATTGGAGACCTCGCCGACCACGTACATCAAGGGAAATTGTTCCAGCGTTCCCTTGACGATTTGGGTCAGGTCCGTAATCGTGAGTGGCTTGTCGCGCGAGGCAAAATCAGAGCGTTCCATGCCCTCATCATAGCAGCGAGCCGCGATAAGACAAGCGCGATTTGCTCATACCTCGGCCTATCGCACCGGGCCTCGCGACCCCGAGTCCCGGACATGGGCGCAGAGCGCGGCGTTTGGCCCTGGTGTTTGAACGATTGGTCTCAGTTCACGGGGCTTATCACGCGAGCGTTGGCGTGTTTGCGCAACTGAGATAAAATGCCTGATCATCCTCGCTTCTGGAGCTTCATATGGCCAAATCTTCGTCGTCAGGCAGAAACCGCAAACGCCGCCGCCCCCGCCGGCCAACGCTCAAGGAGATGGTTCACCGTCCCCATGACGCGCTTTTCCAGTACGCGCTCTCGTTCCCCGATGCCGCTTGTGATCTGATGGCGTTGCTGCCGGCCCATATTCGTCCCAACATCGATCCAGCTTCAGTGCGGACAGTGGATCGCCACTTCATCAGCCAACGCCTGCGTCACCGATTCTCGGATTGCCTGTTGGAGGCGAAACTCCGCGACGGCGGACCTGCATTCATTTACTACCTGGTCGAGCATCTCAGACAGCCGGAAACCTGGATGCCCCTACGCATCCTCGAGTACCAGCTGGCGATCTGGGCGGCGTATCTTCGCGAGCACCCCGATGCGGAGAAACTGCCCCTCATCGTGCCGATTCTGATGTACAACGGCAAGGGCGACTACCCCAAGACACTCGATCTGAGCGAGCTGATCGACGCGCCTGCCAAGCTGATCGAAGAGTTTCTGCTGCGTCCGGCCAAAGTGCTGGCGCTTGGCACGATCGAGGACGAACGAGTGGCCAAGTTGGCCCATTTGGGCGCTACCTTGATGGCCATGAAGCACGTGGATGACGAAATGCCCTACAACAAAATCTTCGCTATGCTGACCTTGATCGAGGATCTAACCCGGCGTGAGGGTTTGGCGGAAGCGCTGTTGTACTATATAATATCGGTAACCAACGCGGATCCCCACCGCCTTTTGGATACCGCGACCATTCATCTGGGCAAGGAGTTTGGAGGCGCCGTCATGACCACCGCAGAACGACTGATCAACCAAGGCCGAGAAGAGGGCATGGAAAAGGGCATGGAAAAGGGCATGGAAAAGGGCATGGAAAAAGGGCTGGTAAAGACGGCCTTGAACATGTTTCGCAAGGGGCTGGATCTGGATACGGTCAGCGAATATATTGCCCTGCCGCTGGAGCAATTGAAAGGCCTGCAACAACAAGCCAGTATCTGAGCTCTGGTCGGATCCCCACCGCCTTTTGGATACCGCGACCATTCATCTGGGAAAGGAGTTTGGAGGAGCCGCCATGACCACCGCAGAACGACTGATCAACCAAGGCCGAGAAGAGGGCATGGAAAAGGGCATAGAAAAAGGGCTGGTAAAGACGGCCTTGAACATGTTTCGCAAGGGACTGGATCTGGATACGGTCAGCGAATATATCGCCCTGCCGCTGGAGCAATTGAAAGGCCTGCAACACCAAGCCAGTCACTGAGCTCTGGTCGGTTCCCCACCGCCTTTTGGATACCGCGACCATTCATCTGGGAAAGGAGTTTGGAGACGCCGTCATGACCACCGCAGAGCGACTGATCGACCAAGGTCGAGAAGAGGGCATGGTAAAGACGGCCTTGAACATGTTTCGCAAGGGACTGGATCTGGATACGGTCAGCGAATATATCGCCCTGCCGCTGGAGCAATTGAAAGGCCTGCAACAACAAGCCAGCCTCTGATTGGCATTTTTCGGCTTTGGTGACCACGCAAGATTGCATCTTGCGCTCCAGTGTGCTTCGTGCGGGACCCTACCGCCTATGGCGTCCCATCGCGCCTTTTCTGGCCCCATTGGCGCCTTCGCGCCTTCGCGCCTTCGCGTGACATTATTCGGCTTTGGTGACCACGCAAGATTGCATCTTGCGCTCCAGTGTGCTTCGTGCGGGACCCTACCGCCTATGGCGTCCCATCGCGCCTTTTCTGGCCCCATTGGCGCCTTCGCGCCTTCGCGCCTTCGCGTGACATTATTCGGCTTTGGTGACCACGCAAGATTGCATCTTGCGCTCCAGTGTGCTTCGCGCGGGACCCCGACGGCGTCCCATCGCGCCTTCGCGACCGCCGGTTGAGCTGCACATTTTCTCGCAGCGGGTGCGACTTCTTTTTGCGTAGCCTGCGCATGAATGATGGGAGAATCCCGCGCTAGCTGCTAAAATTGCGTTTCGGAGCGGGGAAACCCGTGATGGCCGCCCTGGGAGATTATCTGTTGTTGAATTTTTTATTGTTGTTAGGCCTGCTCGCCCCGCAGAGCGATATCGTCAAAGCCACCCTTCGCATGGACCAGCCCAACCTGCATTTTTACCAGGTTGAAATCGTCTTCCCCGCCAGTCATGCCACCGAGCGCCGCCTGCAAATGGCGACCTGGACGCCGGGCAGTTACCGCATCCGCGACTTTTCCAAGAGTGTCGAATCCTTTGGCGCCTTCGACCTCGACGATCACCCGCTGACCTGGACCAAGCTCGACAAGGCGACCTGGAAGGTCTCCGCCCCCGGCGGTGTGCCGTTCAAGGTGCGCTACCGCGTCTTCGCCTACGAGTTCAGCGTGCGCACCAGTTACCTGGACTACGACATGGGGTTCGCCAACCCCGCCTCGGTCTTTCTCTACGAGGCCGACCAGCTGTCCCGGCCAATCGAAGTCCAGGTCCTGGCCCCCGACGACTGGGGTGTCGCCTCCTCGCTCACCAAGATCGATGCCACCCGCTATCGCGCCGATAACTTCGACCAACTGGTCGACTCGCCGTTCCAGTTCGGCAACTTCCGCCGCCACGAGTTTCAAGTCGGCCAGATCCCCTTCTACTGGATCATCGCCGGCGACGTCAGCCTCAACGAAGCCGAGATGGTCAAGAGCCTCAAGACGATCGGCGAGACGGTCGGCAACCTCTTCGGCGACTACCCCTTCCAGCACTACCATATCTTCTCGCAGTTCCGCCTGACCGGCGCCGGTGGCGGCCTGGAACACGCCAATAGCACCATGGTCCAGGGCAGCAGTTTCCGCCTACGCACCAAGAAGGGATGGGACCAGTTCCTCGGCCTGATCTTCCACGAGTACTTCCACGCTTGGAATGTCAAGGCCCTCCACGACCAGGTGCTCGGCCCCTTCAACTACCAGAGCGAAAACTACAGCGAGCTGCTCTGGCTCCACGAGGGCTGGACCAGCTACTACGACAACCTGCTGATGGGCCGGGCCGGTTTCTGGGACGACAAGGAACTGCTGAAATCCTTCGCCAAGGAAGTCAAAGGGTACCTGGAGTCGCCGGCTACCTCGCGGCAGAGCCTGCGCGAGGCCTCGTTCGACAGCTGGATCCACCAGTACCAGCCGACCCCGACCTCCTCCAACAGCCACGTCTCCTACTACAGCGAAGGCGCCATCTCGGGCCTGGCCTTGGACCTGGTGATCCGCCACGAGACCCGCAACGAGAAATCCCTGGACGACGTCATGCGCCTGCTCTACACCACGTATGCCCGCGAGAAACGCGGTATCACCTGGCAGGCCGTGCGCGGCGCCCTGGAAGCGGTCGGCGGCCGGACCGCCGCCACCTTCCTCGACGAATATATCGGCCAGGCCAAGCCCATGCCGATGGAGGAGCTGCTGGGCTACGCCGGTGTGACCTTCAAATGGAAGGACGAGGGCGAAGAGGACGACCGCAAGGGTCCCCAGGCCGCTAATCCACCGGTGTCGATGGGCGTCACCACCCGTCGTCGCGACGGCGCGCTGCTCATCGACGATGTCGTCCGCGACCGCGCCGGCTGGATCGCCGGTCTCGACTTTGGCGACGAACTGGTCGCCATCAACGATCGCCGCATCACGGCCGACAATCTCAACGAGGTGCTGAGCTGGTCGCGGCCCGGCGATGAAGTCAAGGTTCTGGTCAACCGCACGGGTCGCATGCTGTTGCTGGCTCTCAAACTCGAGGAACAGAACAAGGGCCTCAAGCTGGTGGCGCGTGAGAATCCCAGCAGCCTCGAGGCCCAGATCTATCGCAGTATGTTCGGCGAGTCGAAGAAAGAACCGGACAAGAACCCACAGGAACCCAAGGCGGAGTGACCTTCGGTCCCGCCATCACCTAAGGAGCTGAGATGCACACCATCAATATCGGAATCATCGGCGGCAGCGGTTTCTACCAAATGCCCGATCTGCAGAACAAGCAGGAGGTCGAGGTCGAAACCCCGTTTGGCCGACCCTCGGACAGTTTTCTGATCGGCGAGTTGGCCGGCAAGAAGGTCGCCTTCCTGGCCCGCCACAACCGCAAGCACAATATCCTGCCCTCGGAGCTGAATTTCCGGGCCAACATCTGCGCTTTCAAGCAGCTGGGCGCCCGCTACATCATCTCCGGCTCGGCCGTCGGTTCGCTGAAAGCGGAGTACGCGCCGCGTCACTTCGTCTTCCCCGATCAGTTCATCGATCGCACGCGTCACCGCATCGACACCTTCTTCGGCGATGGCGTCGTCGCCCATGTCGCCTTCGGCGATCCCGTCTGCGGCTACCTGCAGAACGTCCTCTATGAGGCCGCCAGCGCCGTTGGCGTCACCACCCACAAGGGCGGGACCTACGTCAACATGGAGGGCCCGCAATTCTCGACCCGCGCCGAGAGTTTCCTCTACCGCTCCTGGGGGGCCGACATCATCGGCATGACCAACCTCCAGGAAGCGAAACTGGCCCGTGAGGCCGAGATCGCCTACGCCACCATCGCCATGGTCACCGACTACGACTGCTGGCACGAGGAAGAGGCCGACGTCACCGTCGACCAGGTCATCCGCGTGCTCAAGGACAATGCCGAGGCCGCCGCCCAGACGATCAAGAACGCCGTCGCCGCCATCGACCTGAGCTACGCCAACCCGCTCTTCGACAGCCTCAAGTTCGCGCTCATGACCCAGATCGAACACATCCCCGCCCACCGCCGCCAGGAACTTGCCGCGATCCTCGGCCGTTACCTCGAAGGAGCACAGGCATGACGATCCTGACCGTCGGTTCCGTCGCCTACGACGACATCATCACCCCCTACGCCCAGCGCCAGCGCGCGCTCGGCGGCTCGGCCACCTACTTCGCCATTGCCGCCCAGCACTTCAACGGCATCAGCCTTGTCGCCGTGATCGGCGACGACTTCAACTACGCCGACGAGAAGCTGCTGCGCGATGCCGGCATCGACCTGAAGGGCCTGGAAAAGGTCGCTGGTCGCTGTTTCTACTGGAAGGGCGAGTACCTGGCCAATTGGAACGACCGCATCACCCACGACACCCAGCTCAACGTCTTCGAGCATTTCAGCCCGAAAATCCCCGAGACGCTGCGCGATTGCCCCTACCTGTTCCTCGGCAATATCCATCCCTCGCTGCAGCGCGCCGTGCTCAAGCAGATGAGTGGGCGCCCCAAAATCGTCGCACTCGACACCATGAACTTGTGGATCCGCGAGACCCGCAAGGACCTGCTCGACGTCCTCACCGACGTCGATGTCCTGCTGCTCAACGACACCGAAGCGATCATGCTCAGTGGCGAGCATCACCTGATGAAGGCCGCCCATACCATCGCCAAGATGGGACCCTCGACCCTGTGTATCAAGCGCGGCGAGAATGGCGCGCTGCTGGTCCAGGGCGACCGCATCTTCAGCGCCCCGGCCTATCCGCTGGCCGAGGTCGTCGACCCCACCGGCGCCGGCGACTCGTTTGCCGGTGGCTTCTTGGGCTACCTGGCCCAGTCGGGCGAGCTCTCCTTCGACAACATGAAACGCGCCGTCATTTACGGCAGTGTGCTCGGCTCCTTCGCCGTGGAGTCCTTCTCCGTCGATCGCATCGCCGCCCTCAACCGCGCCGAAATCGAGGCCCGCTACCGCAGCTTCGTCGAACTGACCCACTTCCACCAATAAGCCGGGAGGTTTCCCGCCGTGATCCTGTTGGCCCTGATCTGGACCCTCTGGGGCAGCGCCGATGAGCGGCCCGCCGACAAGGCGGGCGAAGCTGTCGCGCGCATCCAGGGCCAGATCAGGTCCATCGACATCCGCCTCAACCATCTCACCGACAAGCTCGACGAGCTCGGCGGCAGCAGCCACAAGCTGAGCGACGAGATCGAGGCCTTGGAGCTCAAGCGCTCGCTGGTCGCCACCAAGATCGAGCGCCACGCCCTCGAGCTCCAACAGGCGGGCGAGCAAATCAAGCAGAACGAAACGCGAAGGGTTGGGCTGGAGCAGGAGTCCGCGACCCAGCGCCAGCATATCGGCTACCGCCTGCGCCAGCTCTACAAGCGCGGCAAACTGGGCCACAGCCAGATCATGCTCAAGCAATCGCGGCGCTCGGAGCTGATCAACGCCTACCACTACGCCAAGGTCATGACCCGACGCGACCACGACGCCCTAGCCGCCTTTCAACAGACCATCGCCGAAATCGACCAGGTCAATCGCGAGCTCGAGGACTTCCGCGCCAACGCCGAACAGGCCCGCCGCGATATGGCGGCGCAGCGCAGTGAACTGCAGCGCGTGCTCGACCAGCGCACCCGGCGGCTCGACCAGATCCGCGCCGAGGCCGGCGAAAACCAGCGCCTGCTCAACGAATTGGAGCTGGAGAAGGACGAGATGCTGGTCGTCGTGCGCCGCATTGTCGATGCGGACTCCGACCCCATGGAGGCGCGTCTGCCCATCACCCGCTACAAGGGCAGGCTGGAGTGGCCCGCCCGCGGTCGTATCCTCCAGGGCTTCGGCGTCTTCCGCGACCCCGTCTTCATGACCAAACAGCGCCGCAACGGCATCGACCTGGCCGTTCCCCTCGGCACTCCGGTCAAGGCGGTTTACAGCGGCCGCGTCATCTTCGCCGACTGGTTCAAGGGGTACGGCAATGTCGTCATTGTCGATCACGGTGACAAGGTCATCAGCTTTTACGCCCACTTGGACAAAATCGAGGTGGCCCGCGGCGACTTCCTCGACAAGGGCAAGACCCTCGGCAGCAGCGGCGATTCCGGCTCCTTGGATGGTCCCATGCTGCATTTCGAGATCCGCGAGGAAACCGAGCCCGTCGACCCGCTCGGCTGGCTCAAACGCTGAACCGATCTTTTTTTATTTTTTTTTAGCCACAATCCCTAGATTCCCTAAATAATGACGGATGGTCTTGATGAGGGTTGATACCCTGTCACCAAGGCTCGGAGGAACGAAGATGATTCAGAACTTTTTCGCAGATCAACAAGGGCTCGACTGGTTTGTCGCTCTGGTGGAAGTGGAGAACCGTTATTTCAAGGATCGCACGCTCAAAAGTCGGGGGCAGTATCGGCTCCTGCGCGATCAGATGTTGGCAGAGGAGAAGCCCTGCCCCAAACCTGGCGACTCGCCAAAGAAGACCGCCGTCCGTTTCCTTCACCATGTCTGTCGTCGCCTTGTACAACAAGGCATCGACCTTGACCCCGTGCAGGCTCAGTCCAAAACCCTTAGGGTCAGTCAATTGGATCGCAACGAACGAGGTCACTTCCTGGACCAGTATCTGGCTGAGCGGGAATACACGTTGCGCGCGCGTTATCAAACCAGCGCTTGGGTGGATCCTCAGGCTGGAGGTGCCAAGTCATCGGCCATAACTCTCCTGGATCGCCGAAACTTTTATGATGCGATGCGTGAATTGGAGGAAAATCGGCCCACTACCTGTGCCATTCTGGAGATGTCCTTCTTCGGTGGTTTTGACAAAATTTCGGACATCGCCCGTGAGTTGGGGCTTGACTACGCAAACGCGTACTCTAGGTACAAGACCGGTGTCAGGTTCCTGTGCAAGCGCCTTTTGGAGCGCGTGCAGGCGAAACCCAATCGCGAGAGCGAGCAAGATCGCAAGTTCGCCAAGGAACTCAACCAGCGCTGGGCAGAGGAAGCTGTCGCGGGCGAATTCCTCCAAAAAAAGCGGGCGCATGGTTCAGCGGCTGACGAGCCCACGCCCGAAGAAGCGGCGGCTGCAAAGGCTGAGGCCGCTGCGGGACTCGCTGCCACCGTCGCCGAGGTGTCTAGCGAAGTGCTCATGGCAGCCGAGCAACAGGTCAATGCGAACTATCGCAAGATCAGGCGCCTGAGTCGCCGTGTGTGGACCTTTCCCACCAGGGACATCGATGCCGATGACCTGGCCCAGGAGAGTGCCATCAGGTTTTGGCAGAGGGCCCTTAAAAAGCAGTTGGATCAGCAGGTTGATGGGCTGATTCGGGATACTGTCAAAGGCGCCATGAGTGATATTCGGCGGAAAAAAAGAGCCAAGAAACGTGGCGAGGACGCGCCGACCCAGGATCTGGATGAACTAAGGCGATTCACGTAAATCTCTTGCACGAGCCCCTCCATCCAGTTGGAGCGTGCTGGACCTAATCAGCGCGCCCAGCTGGACAGGGTCTGCTAGACCTATTTTTTACCGCGGTCTTGATCCGCCCGTCCGTTCTCGGCATAATCATGCCTTGTTCCCCTTTTTGGGGCGATTTTGGGGTTTCTCGTTCATGCATCCATCGCGGCGCCTGACTGCCGCTCAGTGTTCCATTGCTGGGAGAAGAAAATGACCATCGCTGGGTCGTGGGTTACGCCTTTGCTCGAGTTCGGCGTCCGCTTGTGGTTAGAAGGTGATCGCCTCCGCAGCGAGCCAGATGGGGCACTGCTCCCTGAAGCACTCAGCCGCATCCTGCTCGAGCGGCGCGATGGCTTGGTTGCTGAACTCAAAGCAAAGGCGGGCGATGAGCTCGGCCGCCGCCTTGAGCAGTTGCGTCGCGCGCGCTTCAACGTCGGTTTCTTGGCCGCCGCGGAGGTGCCGTTCGATCATTACAGCGAGTCCTGGTCCGATCACGACGCTGCTTGGATCGATCGCCGCCTGCAAGCGCTGACGGAGTCCCTTACGCGTCCTGCCGACTTGGATGCCGCTGTCCAGCGCCTGTTCCGCTTGCCGCGCTACGCCTTGATGAGCACCGGTCTGTCCGCCATGGCCGCCGTTTGTGCCGCGCTCAGAACCTTTCGCCCCTTGTCCGAACGCAACCTCGTCCTGCACACGGGCCTTTCGCCGCGCTGGCAGTTCCAGCTCCTCGACCGCGACTATCAGCTGGAGTCCCTGCTCGGCCAGGCACCAGACCCGCGCTTTGCGGGCGATCCAGACCCGGCGCGGTTGGAACGGCTGTCGCCCGAGCAGCGTGCCAGTACCAATTTTGTCGTAGTCGAGCCTCTGGGCGCCGACCACGGTGCCGCTGCCGTTTCCCTGGCTGGCCTGCGCAGCCTGCGCGCTCAGCTGCCCGATGCACCGCTGGTTCTCGACGCCACCCATCTCCTCGACAACGCACGCAGGCTCAGCGCGGCCGATGGCGGTCAGCACGGGCGCGACCCCCTCGAGCTGGCGGCGGAGCTCTGTGAACTGGCGGATATTGTGGTCGCCTCGTTCAGTCGCGGCTACGCCCTGCCCTTTGGCGGACTGGTCGCCGCCCGCGATCAGGCTTTCATGCGCCGCGTCGCACTGGCGTCCGCGGCTTCGGGGCGCCTGAGCGCCGTGCAGCACAAGCTGATCGCGCACGCCCTTGCCGAGCCGAGCTGGCTGCTGGGCGAGCTCGAGACCCGTGCCGAAATCCTGGCGTCGCTTAGCGAAGATCTCCGTCAGGCCGGTCTGAGCGGCGGCCAGCGCGCCGCCGATCGTGCCCTGATGCTCGATAGCCGCCAAATCGGCGCATACTCGGGCGAGTCGCACCAGGCCTCGCTGCTGGCCGACCTGTTTCTGACCACTGGCATTCGCGCGCTGCCGCTCCAAGAAGGCGCCACCAACGGCGGCGCGAGCGAGATCGCCCTGGTCGTGCCGCTCGGCCTCGAGCGCGAGCGTGCCGCGGAAGTCGGTCGGCGCCTCGCGCTGTGGGTGCGCGGCGCCACCGGCACGGTGCTGCGCAAGGACGGGCTCGACCTCGACGACCGCGGCCTGCCCCACCCTTGTTTTCGTCTCGATCAGGACTCGGCGGAGCTGCTCGAGAAGCTCCGCGCTGCCACGACCCTGGCGACCCCTCTCGACTGGCTGCCAGGTCCTGCGCCACGGCCACTTGGCGAGCCAGCGACTAGCCAGGCCCTGGAAAACGCCCCCGCGGAACCTGTCTTGCCCCTCAGCGAGGGCCAGAAGGCGCTCTACTTCATCCATCACCTGGCCCCGGACAACAACATGTGCGGCGCCTTTCGCATTCCCGCCGACGCGGACGTCGATCTGATCATGGCGGCCTTTGCGGATCTCCAGCAGCGCCACCCGATGCTGCGCACGACCTTTTTCCACGATGGCGAACGGCCCATGCAAAGGGTCCATGCCACCCTGCCGGTCGCGCTCCAGCGCCATCGGGTCGCCGCCGAGCCGCAAGCCCTGATCGACAAAGTCCGCGAACTGACCCATACCGCCATGGATCTGGAGCGAGGTCCGCTGGCCCGGATCCACCTGATCGAGGGCTCCAGCGAGGGCCGTTTCCTGCTCGTGCTCCTTCACCACCTGATCAACGATGGCGCCTCTCAGCCGCCCATGCTCGAGGACTGGACCTACTTTTGTCATCGTCGCCTCGGTCTCGAGCAGCCGGCCTTGCCCGAACTCCTGGCCGATGGCTATGGTGCCTTCGTGGCCTGGCAGCATCAGCTGCTGCGGAGCGCGGAGGGTCAGGCGCTACTCGACTTCTGGCGCGCCCGCCTTGAGCCGCCACCACCCGCCTTGCCCCTGGCGACCGACCTGCCGCGCCCAGCGCGCATGGGCTACCGCGGCGCGCTCTGCGAGGTCGTGCTCGAGCCAGAATTTGTCGAGGCCATGCGCAAGGCCTGCAACGACCAACACGTCAGTCTGTTCATGTTCATGCTGGCCGCATGGCAGATCCTGATCGGCCGCGCCTCGCGCACCCATGATGTCTGCGTCGGCAGCCTCAACGGCAGTCGCCCCGCCGGGATCGGCCGCGGTGAGGTCGGCTTCTTCACCAACGTCCTCGCCCTGCGCGCCAACCTCGCGGGCAATCCCAGTCTGAGCCGGTTCTTCGATCAGGTCCGCGATCTTGTCTTCGACGCGATCGAGCATGCCGACTACCCCTTCAACCACCTCGCCGAGACGCTCGGCAATCCCCACATCTACCAGGCCGGCATTGTCTACCAGAGTTGGATGGGCGCTCAGGAGGGACCCGCCGACAACCCCTTCGGCCTGCACCTGAAGAAAATCCACCAGGCCTCTTTTCTGGCCGCCTCCCAGACCGACCTGGGCGAATTGACCCTGGAGCTGGCCGAACTGGAAGCCGGCCTGATCCTGCTGCTCAAATACAATGTCGAGGTTTTTACGGAGCCTCGCATCGCCGCTTTGGGCCGACGGCTCAAAGTCCTGATGCGCCAGATGATCGAGCATCCCGAGCGCGGGATCGACGACCTGGAGCTGCTCGACCCTGCCGAGCGCGCCCTGGTGCTCGAGCACTTCAACGCCACGGCCCAAACCTACCGGCTCCAGCCCTCCTTCCAGGTCCTGTCCGCCTGGGCCTGCCGCCAACCCGCCGCCGCCGCGCTCTTCGATCATCGCGATCCTGTCGTCCTTTGGGACTACGCCCAGTTCGAGGCACGGGTCGCCGGCCTGGCCGCGCACCTGCAAGCGCTCGGCGTCGGCCCCGACCAGCTGGTCGGCGTCTGCATGTCCCGTTCGCCCGCCCTGGTCGTGGCGCTCTTCGCCGTTCAGGCGGCCGGTGGTGCCTACGTGCCGCTGGACCCCAGTCACCCCCCTGAGCGCCTCGCCTACATGGTCGAGGATGCCGCCGTCTCTCTGGTCTTGGCCCAACACGGCGGCCCCAGCGCGTTCGGGCAAGCCACCGTGCTGCAAGTGGACGGCGATCTCATCGAGCGCCAAGTCGGACGCCAACCCAGCGCCTGGACCTATCAGCCCGAGCGCGCCGCCTACATGATCTACACGTCCGGCTCGACCGGCCGGCCCAAGGGCGCCATCAACAGCCATGGCGCGATCCTCAACCGACTCGCCTGGCACCAGGACGCCTTCGCGCTCCAGCCAGGCGAGCGGGTCATGCAGAAGACACCGTTCAGTTTCGACGTCTCCGTCTGGGAGTTCTTCTGGCCCTTCCACTGCGGCGGCGCCCTGGTCGTTGCCGCAGCCGACGTCCACAAGGACCCCGCCGCGCTGCTGGCGCTGACGATCGCCAGCCACACCAACGTCATGCACTTCGTGCCCAGCATGTTCCAGGCCTTCCTCGAGGAACCCGGACTCGAGCGCCTTACCTCGTTGCGGGCCGTGATCTGCAGTGGCGAGGCGCTCTCGCGGAACTTGCAGCGCCTGTGCTTCGACCGCCTGCCCGGTGTAGCCCTCCACAACCTCTATGGACCCACCGAGGCCGCCGTCGACGTCTCCTGGTGGCCCTGCCAGCCCGGCGACGAGGCCGGCTTCGTGCCGATCGGCGCGCCCATCGCCAATACCAGCCTGTATGTTGTCGATCCACGGCTGCGCGCACTGGGCATCGACCTACCCGGCGAGCTGTGCCTGGGCGGGGTGCAACTGGCCCGCGGCTACCACCGTCGGCCGGCCCTGACCGCCGAGAAGTTTGTGCCCGACCCCTTCGCCAAGACGCCAGGCGCGCGCCTCTACCGCACCGGTGACCTGGCGAGCTGGCTGGCCAGCGGCAATGTCCGCTTCCTCGGCCGGCTTGACTTTCAAATTAAGCTGCGCGGCCTGCGCATCGAGCTCGGCGAGTTGGAGGCCGCGATCAACGCCGTGCCGGGTGTCAGCGAGACCGTCGTCATGGCCCGCAAGGACCACCGCGGCGAGTTGGGCCTGGTCGCCTACGCCCAATCGCCGCTGCCGGCCGAGGCCCTCGCCCGGGTCATTCGCGAGAGCCTGAGCCGGCAGTTGCCCGCCTACATGGTGCCGGCTGCCGTGGTCGTGCTCGAGCGCTTTCCCACCTCGCCCAACGGCAAGGTCGAGCGGCGTCTCCTGCCTGAACCTTCCTGGCACCGCGACGATCGCCGCCGCACGCCGCCCCGCACCGAGCTCGAGCTGAAGCTGGCACGGATCTGGGCCGATGTTTTGGCGCTGCACGACGCAGCCGACCGGCCCGCTCTCGATCTGGAGGACAGCTTCCTCGACCTGGGCGGTCACTCGCTGAGCGCGACCAGGCTCGTCGCGCGCATCCGCCGCGAACTGGGCTGCGAGCTCAGTCTCCAGGAGTTTTTTGGCCACCCGACCTTGGGTGACCAGGTCGAGCTGTTGGCTCAGCGGGTCACGGGTGGTCAGGTCGCACAGCCGTCGTCAGCGCCCTGGCCGCGCTTGCCGCGCGCCGGAAGCGGTTCGCTCTCCGCGGCCCAGCGCCGCCTGCTCTTCATCGAACAGCTCGAGCCGGGTCTGGTCGCCTACCTTCTCGCCGGCGCCGCTCGGCTGTCCGGTCATCTCGACGTCGCCCGCTTGCAGGCCGCCTTCGCCTTGATCAGCCAGCGCCACGAGAGTCTGCGCAGCGCCTTCCGCCAGGCGGACGACGGCTACGAACAGTTTTTCAACGCCAGCGTGGCGCCGCCGTTAGAGCGGATCGACCACAGCCACTTGGCGCCCGCAGCGCGCCAGGCCGCCCTCGAAGACCTGGCCCGTGCCCGCGCGGCTGTGCCCTTCGAGCTCGGACAGCCACCCCTGTGGCGGGTCGCGCTGGTGCGCTCGAGTGATCACGAGCACGTGCTGTTGCTGGAGATCCATCACCTGATCGCCGATTTCTGGTCGATCACCGTGCTTTTGGCGGAGTTGGGTGAATGCTACGCCGCCCTCGGCGAGGACCGTCCGCCGCGCCTGGCCGAGCTGCAGAGCCAGTACGTCGACTACGCCTGGCAACAAGCGCCGCCGCAGCGTCAGCGGGTTTCGGCGCAGCTCGGCTACTGGCGCCGCCAGCTCGACGGCGTGCCGGCTCTGCTCGATCTGCCGCTCGATTTCCCTCGCCCAGCACGGCCCAGCTACCGCGGCGCACTCCATCCGCTCGAACTGAACCAGGCCAGCCAGCAAGCGGTGCAGGCCCTGTGCAGGCGCCTCGACATCACACCCTATGTCGCGTTGCTGGCCGTGTTCCAGCGGCTGTTGCGCCTGCTCAGCGGCGAGCGCGACATCGTTGTCGGCATGCCACTGGCCAACCGCGAGCAAGCCGAGATTCAGGATCTGATCGGCTTCTTCGTCAACACCCTCGTCCAGAGAACCCACTTCAGCGCTGCGGTCGAACAAGCCGACTTTGAGTCGCTCGCCCTGCAAGTCGGCCAGCGCGTGCGCGAGGCGATGCTCCACCAGGACGTGCCGTTTGAAGAGCTGGTCGACGCCCTCGACTTGCCCCGCGACCAGAGCCATAACCCGCTTTACCAGGTCGTTTTCCAGCTCTTGGACTTGCCAGCCGCACGGCATTGGGGGGACATGGGCTGGCAGCTGCTGGCGTTGGATTACGGCATCGCCCGCTTTGACCTGGCGCTGCATCTCTACGTCGACGGCGAGCGCGTTCACGGCTGCTTCGAATACAGCAGCGACCTGTTCCGTCCCTCCACCGTTGCCCGGTTCGCCGAGCTCTTTTTGCACCAACTGGAGCAGCTCCTGGCCGAGCCGCGCAGGCCCTTGGTCGAGCTGGCGATCCTGCCCGAGCGCCAGCGCCGCGCGTTGCTCCATGTAATGGGCGACCCATGCCCACCCACGGAGGAACTGTACCAAACCTTCCTTCGCCATGCCCTGATGCGGCCCGATGCCAAAGCCCTGATCTGTGGTGAAACAACCCTGACCTACGTGAACCTGGCCCTGCGCGCCAATCGTCTGGCCCAAACCCTTCAAGCCCGCGGCGTGCGGCCCGGTGACTTTGTCGCGCTGGCCTGTGACCGCAGCCCGCTGGCGGTCATCGCCCTCTTGGCGATCATCGAGCTGGGCGCGGCCTACCTGCCGATCGACACCAGCTACCCGGCCGAACGGGTCGAAGCCATGTTGGCTGACAGCGATGCCCGTCTGTTGCTGTGTGTGGAGGCAAGCGCGGCAGCAGGTCCGGCCGAGCGCGTCCTGCGGCTCGACCTACTCGACCTCGAAGCCGACATGCCGATGCACGCCTTCCCCGTGTGCGAGCCCCAGGCGGCTGCCTACCTGATGTACACTTCCGGCTCGACCGGCAAGCCTAAGGGCGTGGTCGTACCGCGCCGCGCGATCGTCCGCCTCGTCCGGGCCACCGGCTACTGTGACTTTGGTCCGGATCGCGTCTTCATGCTCGCGGCCTCGCTGGCCTTCGACGCAGCGACCTTCGAGATATGGGGCGCCCTGCTCAATGGCGCCAGCCTGGCGATCCTGCCGGGCCGCACCATCGAGCCGTTGCCAGGCCTGCTGCGCCAACATCGCGTCGATACGCTGTGGCTGACCGCGCAGCTGTTCCACATGGTGATGGATGAGGATCCCGACAGCCTGGCCGGCTGCCGCCAGCTCTTGGCCGGCGGCGAGGCGCTCTCGCCCCGTCACGTGCGCGCTTTCCTCGAGCGTTTTCCCGAGAACCGCCTGATCAACGGCTACGGCCCCACCGAGAACACGACCTTCACCTGCTGTGCCGATCTGGGTCAAACCGGGCTGCTCCCAGGTGGTGCGCCGCTGGGTGGGCCGATCGCCGGCACCACCGTCTTGATTGTCGACGCAGCCTTGCGGCTCGTGCCCATCGGCATCTTTGGCGAGCTGGTCACCGGCGGTGTCGGGCTGGCCTGGGGTTACCACCGTCGCCCGGCCCTGACGGCTGAAAAATTTGTGCCCAACCCGTTCGCCGACCAACCGGGCGAGCGCCTCTACCGCACCGGTGATCTGACCCGCTGGCAGGTCCAGGAGGCGCGCGCCCTGGTCGAGTTCGCGGGTCGCATCGACCGCCAGGTCAAGCTGCGCGGCTTCCGCATCGAGCTGGGCGAAATTGAGGCCAGCTTGCTGAGCTTGCCGGGCGTAGCCCAAGCATTGGTCGTGCCCTTGGACCGCAGCAGCCTGGCCGCATACCTCGTCGCGAACGAGGTCGTCTTGGAGGTCACCGCTCTGCGCGCCGCCCTGAGTCAACGCCTGCCCGACTACATGGTGCCCGCTCACTTTCTGGTCCTGCCGGCGTTTCCGATCAACGCCAACGGCAAGATCGACCGACGCCTGCTGCCGCTGCCGCAGGTCGAGGCCGCGCAAAGCGCGCGCCCGCCGGCGGATGCCCTAGAAGAGATCCTTGTTAACATTTGGGTCGAGCTGCTCGGTCTCGATCAGGTCAATGTCGACAGCGATTTCTTTGCGGCCGGCGGCAATAGCTTACTGGCGGTCCGGACCATCGCCCGCGTGCGCCGTCACCTCGGCGTCGAGGTGCCGCTGCGCGTGCTCTTCGAGCGGCCAACCGTCGCGGGCCTCGCCGACTGGCTGCGCGCCCGCAGTCGCAGTCAGGACCCGCGACCCGCCTTGGTGGCGACAGCCGAACACCAGGCCCCGCTGTCCTATACCCAGACCCGTCTGTGGTTCGTCGACCAATTGGAGCCGGGCAGCAGCGCCTACAACATCCCGCTGGCTCTGCGCCTGATGGGGCCGCTGTGTAGCCTGACCCTGACCGAGGTGCTGGCGCGTTTGGTTGCCCGCCATGAAAGCCTGCGCACCCGCTTCATCGTCGTCGGCGAGGAGCCCCGCCAGCAGGTTGACCCACCTAGCCGGCCCAGGGTGGCGATGGTCGACCTCAGCCAGGTTCCCCCAGCCTCGCGCGGGCCGCTCGCCGCTCGCATTTTGGCCCGCGAGGCTGCGCGACCCTTCGACCTTGCGCGTGGTCCGCTGCTGCGCTGTGTCCTGGTGCGTCAGGCCCCGGACCTGCACCTGTTCCTTCTCAACCTCCACCACATTATCGGTGACGGCCGCACGCTGGAGGTCCTGCTCGACGAACTGCGCGAAGGCTATGGCGCCATCAGTGCCGATCGCGAACCCAGCCTGCCCGCGCTCGCCCTACAGTACCGCGACTTTGCCCGTTGGCAACGGGCCTGGCCGCGCGAGTGGCTGGACCAGCGTCTGCGCTTCTGGGTCGAACAGCTCGCCGGCGCGCCTCCCTTGCTGACGCTACCCGCGGATTTCAGCCGCCCGGCTCGCGCTGCCCCAGCCGGTAGCGGTTACCGCTTCCCGCTGCCGTCTCACCTGCTGCCGATGCTGGACCGCCACTGCCAGCGCACGGGCGCCACGCGCTACATGGCCCTGCTCGGCATTTATGGCGCGCTGCTCTCGCGCTACGCGGGTCAGCCGGAGGTCTGCGTCGGCAGCCCGGTCGCCCAGCGCGCCTTCGAGTCACTGGAGCGGGTCGTCGGCTATTTTGCCAATACCCTGGTCATGCGCCTGGACCTATCCGCAGATCCCGACCTCGATCAGCTCATCGCCCGCACGCGCCACGTCGTCCTGGAGGCGCTCGAGCATCAGGATATGCCTTTCGAGCTGTTGGTCGAACGACTCGCGCCCAAGCGTCTGCCTGGTGTGACGCCGCTGTTTCAGACGAGCTTTGCCCTTGAAACCATCGCTCCGGAGATGGTCGGGGAGGGCCTATCCATGGGGCCCTTGCGCGCGCTACTTGAGGAGACCCAGCTCCAGAGCGCCAAGTTCGATTGTTCCCTGCTCTTGTTCCAGGACGGGGCTCATTTGCACGCACGCCTGGAATACAGTGTCGAACTGTTCCGCCCGGCGACCATCACAGCGCTCGCTCAGACCTATGCCTACCTGCTCGAACAGTGGCTCGACCGACCGCAGACCCCACTCGCCAAGCTGGCCTGGCTCGATCCTTCGACCCGCGCCATGGTTCTCAACGACTGGAACCCCAGTCCGCACCAGTATCCCAGGGACGCCTCCATCCAGAGCCTGGTCGCGGCATGGGTCGCGCGCCAGCCCGATGCCGTGGCGTTGCTTTTCGAGGATCAGACGCGCAGCTATCGCCAGTGGTGGGACGAGGCGGCCGCGCTGGCTCAGGAGCTGCGCCGGCGCGGTGTGCAACCCGGCGATTTTGTCGCGGTCTGCCTGCCGCGCTCGTTCGAGCTGATGGCTGCGGTGCTGGCCGTGCTTCAGGTCGGTGCCGTCTACCAGCCGATCGACCCAAGCCTGCCGCGCGAGCGCCAAGTCTTCATGCTCGAAGAGACCGCGGCCCGCCTCATCGTCAGCAGCCGTGAGCTGAGCGGGCTCGAGCTGGGTCTCGAGCGCGTCTTGGTTGAGGATCCTCGTCAGCTTGCCGGAGGGTTCAGTTTCTTCCCGGGTTGGGGCGAGCAGTTGGCCTACATCATGTACACTTCCGGTTCGACCGGGCGGCCCAAAGGTGTGGCCGCGACCCACCGCGGCGCCATCCGCCTGGTTCGCGAGACGGGCTACATGTCCTTTAACGGTGGCGAGCGCAGCCTGCTCGTGGGCTCGATCGGCTTCGACGCTACGGTATTCGATATGTGGAGTTCGCTCCTCAACGGGGGTTCGCTGGCGATCCTGCCAGAGGGCGCGTTCGACCGTCTGGGAACCTATCTGCGCGAGTATCAGGTCACGACGACCTTCCTGACGACGCAGCTGTTCCACGTGCTCGTCGACGAACAGCTCGGGTCCTTTAGCCAGCTCCGCCAGGTTGTCACCGGGGGTGAGGTGCTTTCACCGGGCCATGCACGGCGCTTCCTCGAGGCGCATCCCCAGGTCCGCCTATACAACGCCTACGGTCCCACCGAAAACGGCGCCTTCACCACCAGTGCCGACCTCACCCGCGTTCCGATCTTGCCCAGCGGCGCGCCGCTGGGTCGCGCCATCGACCACACAGTGGTCTATGTCGTCGATCGCGATCTGCGCGCCCAAGCCCTTGGTGCTTTTGGCGAGCTGGTCACCGGCGGCGATGGCTTGGCCCAAGGCTATTACCGTCGCCCGGCCCTGACGGCGGAGAAATTCGTGCCGGATCCGTTCTCGGGCAGGCCAGGTGCCAGGCTTTACCGCACAGGCGACCTGGTGCGCTGGGTGCAAATCGCCGAGGGCTCGGTGCTCGAGTTCGCCGGTCGCATCGACCGCCAGGTCAAACTGCGCGGTTTCCGGATCGAGCTGGGCGAGATCGAGGGCGCACTCGCGCGCCTACCCGGTGTCGCCCAGACCCTGGTTGTGCTCGATAGCCAGCAGGGCGAAGCGCGCGTGGTGGCCTACGCGGTCCCCAAGCCTGGGATGCACCTTGAGTCCGCGGTCCTCTTGCGCGAGCTCAGCGAGCGCTTGCCTGGCTACATGGTGCCCGCCGCAGTCGTGCCGTTGGAACAGTTTCCGCTCAATGCCAACGGCAAAATCGATCGAACCCGTTTGCCCCAACCCATGCTGGCGTCGACGGCGCACCAGGTGGCCTTGACGCCGGGCCAGTCCTGGTTGGCCGAACTCTGGCGCGAGCTCCTGGGCGCCCAGGTGATCGGGCCTGGCGACAACTTCTTCGAACTGGGTGGCCACAGCCTGCTGGCGACCCGTCTCGTCGCCCGCGTGCGCGCTCGCCTTGGACTTGTGCTCAGTCTCCAGGACGTTTTCGCCCACGGCGAATTGGCCGCTATGGCCGAGATCATCGAGCGTGCCAGCAGCATCGACGAGGCGCCGCAACTTCTGGCCGAAAACCTCTGTGAGCTCTCCTTCTCGCAGCAGCGCTTGTGGTTCATCGATCAGCTCCAGCCAGGCGACCCGACCTTCCACATCCCCCTCCTGCTGCGCTGGCGCGGCGGCTTGGACGTGCCCCGACTCGCGCGGGCGCTCCAGCTCCTGGTCGAGCGCCACGAGGCGCTGCGGACCTCGTTCCCCGCCCTGGCCGACGGACCTCGCCAGCGGATCGAGGAGCCTCTCGCGCCCCCAGCCTGCTTGATCGACCTGTCTCGCCTGGCCGAGGCCGAGCGCACCGAGGCCACGGTCGAGTTGGCGCGCCGCGTCGCTCGTGCGCCCTTCCAATTGACGCGCGCGCCCTTGTTCCGCTGGCTGCTGATCCGTCTCTCCCATACCGATCATCGCCTGGTTCTGACGCTTCACCACATCATCGCCGACGGCTGGTCGCTGGCGATCCTCCTGCGCGAGTGGGTTCAGGCCTACGACGCGCTGGCCCTGGCCCAGACACCCGCCTGGCCGCCCTTGGCGCTGCGCTACCGCGATTACGCCGTGCGCCAGCGGGCCGAGTTCGAACGCGCTGGCCAGGCCCAAGCCGAGCGTTTTTGGCGAGAAACCCTTGCCGGCCAGCTGCCACCCCTGGAAATGCCGACCGACAACCCTCGCCCCAAGCTCCAAGACAGTGCTGGCGCGCTGGTGGTGCTGCCCTTCCCGAGCGCGCTCAGCCAAGCGCTGACTGCCTTTCGGCGTGCCCAGGGCGCGACCACTTATCAGGTTCTGCTGGCCGTGCTGGCGGTCCTGTTGCGCCGCTACAGCGGTCAGGACGAATTTCTTGTCGCAACCCCGGTCGCCAACCGCGATCGCGCGGAACTCGAAAGCCTGATCGGCTTCTTCGTCAACACCCTGGTGCTGCGTCTGCCCGTTGGGGCAGGGGATCAGTTCACGGCCTTGGTTGCCCGCGCCGTCGCGGCCAGCCAGGCCGCGTTCGCCCACGCCGATTTTCCCTTTGAACGCCTTGTCGCCATGCTGCAACCCGAACGGGATCTCGGTCGCGCGCCCCTGGCCCAGGTCATGTTCCAGGTTCTCGAGCACGACAGCTTCGAGGCCGCGACCCCGTCTCGCCTCGAAGTGTTGGACCCACCCGAGAATCCGGCCCAGTTGGATCTCTCGTTCGCCGTGCGAGGCCAGGAGGGCAGTCAGCGGCTTTATCTGACCTATGCCACCGCCCTGTTCCGAGCCGAGATCGCCCAGCGCCTCGGCGCCCACTTCTTGGCCCTGGCGACGGCGCTTCTGGCCGCGCCGGACGCTGCCGTCGACCGCGTCGCCTTCCTCGGCCAAGACGAGCGCGCGCACCTGCTGACCGGCCTCAACCGCACCGCTTCCGATTTTGATCACCATGCCACGCTGCACGGCCTGATCCTCGCCCAAGCTGCCCGTCAGCCAAAAGCGATCGCCGTCATCTGCGGTCAGACTCGGCTCGATTTTGCCAGCTTGCTAGGCCGAGCGCGCGCCAATGCCGCGCGCTTGCGCGTCAGTGGCGTGCTGCCCGAGCAACCCGTCGGCGTCTGCCTCCACCGCGACGAGGACCTGATCGTCGCCCTGCTGGCCGTGCTGCTCGCCGGTGGCGCCTACGTGCCGATCGACCCCGCCTACCCCGAGGACCGCAAGCGCCATATGCTCGAGGACTCTGGTGCCCGTGTGATCCTCACGGATCAGCGCGAGCGCGAAAACCTGCCGGCGGCACTCGAGCGCCTGACCGTCAGCCACGAGCACCTGGAAAATCTGGGCGAACCCTGCTGTCCCCCCGAACAATTGGCCTATATCATCTACACCTCGGGCAGCACCGGTCGGCCCAAAGGGGTCGCCATCCAGCACCTCAACGCCAATGCGCTGATCCACTGGAGCCAGCGCTACTTCAGCGATGAGGAGATGGCGGTCGTCCTAGCCTCGACCTCGATCTGCTTCGACCTCTCGGTCTTCGAAATCTTTGCGACCCTGGCCCGCGGCTGTCGCCTCGTCGTCGTCGAAAACGTGCTCTACCTGGGCGACGCGCCCGCTGCGGGCGAAGTGACGATGATCAATACCGTGCCCTCCGCCATGGCCGAACTCTTGCATCTGGGCGTGCCCACCTCCGTCACGACTGTCAACCTCGCCGGCGAGCCGTTCCAGGCCTCGCTGATTCACGGCATCTATGCGCTCCCTCATGTGAAAGCTGTTCACAATCTCTATGGTCCCTCGGAGGACACCACTTACTCGACCGGCACGCTGTTGCCGCGCGACCTGGCGGGGATTGCCTCGATCGGTGGTCCGATCCTCAACACCCAGCTCTATCTGCTCGATCGCTACGGCGCGCCCGTGCCGTTCGGGGTGGCCGGCGAGGTCCAACTGGGCGGGCTCGGCATCACTCGCGGTTACTTCCGGCGGCCCGCGCTGACGGCCGAGAAGTTCGTGCCCGACCCCTTCGGCGCCACGCCCGGTGGCCGACTCTACCGCACCGGCGACCTGGCCCGCTATCGCTGCGACGGGGCGCCACTGTTCCTGGGCCGGATCGACCATCAGGTCAAGATCCGCGGTTTCCGCATCGAGCTGGGCGAGATCGAAGCCCGCATCGCCCTGCTCCCTGAGGTCGAGAAAACGCTCGTCACGACCCATCAGGACGATCGCGGCATCAAACGACTCGTCGCCTACGTCCAGCCGCACAAGGCACAGCAGGCGCCGGACGAGGCCCGCTTGCGCACTCACCTCGAGGCCCAGTTGCCCGAATACATGGTGCCGGCCGCCTTCATCCTGCTCGAGTTCCCGCTGACACCCAACGGCAAGATCGACCGCAAGCGCCTGCCCGCGCCGGTCTTCTCCGCCGTCGCCGAGGGCGCGCCCGAGCCGCTTTCACCCATCGCCAGCCAGTTGGCCGCGATCTGGAGCGACGTGATTGGTCAGCCTGTGACCCGTGGCAGCGACCACTTTTTCCAGCTGGGTGGCCATAGTCTGTTGGCGACCCGGGTCGTTACCAGAGTGCGGCAGCAGCTTGGTCTGGAATTGGAACTGCGGGCGCTGTTCGAACATCCGACCCTGGCGGACCTGGCGGCTCGTGTGGAGAAGCTTGTCGGCACAGCCGCAGCGCCGCCCCGCCCCGTGGCCGTCTCGGCGTTCCGCGAGGACGAGCCCCAGCTCGCCTTCGCCCAAAGCCGACTGTGGTTCATCGACCAATTGGAACCGGGGAACCCGGCCTACAATCTGCCGGTCTGTCTCGAGCTCGATGGGCCATTGATCGCACAGGCCATGGACGGCGCCTTCCTGCGCTTGGCGCAGCGGCACGAGAGCCTGCGGACCCGCTTTGCCCAGGGACAGGAGGGGCCCTACCAGTTAGTGGCGCCGCGGGCGGACGTGATCTTCCAGATCGTCGATTTGCGCGCGCTTGGCGAGCGTGCGCGCCCCGCGGTCGAGTCCCTGTTGGGCGCCGAGGCCATGCGGCCCTTTGACCTGACCCAAGGCCCGCTTTGGCGGGTCTGCCTGTTCCAACTCGACCCGCGGCGCCACTTCCTGATCATTACCCTGCACCACACCATTGGCGATGGTTGGTCCTTGTCCGTGCTGCTGCGCGAGCTGTTGGACCACTACCGTGCGCTGGCCACAGGTCAGCCCGACCTCTACCCAGCCCTCGCTATGCAATACCGCGACTACGTGCGCTGGCAGTATCAGCTGTTGGCGGAGGGGGAGATCGAGCGCCAGCTTGCGTTTTGGCGGGACCACCACGCTGGCGAGCTTCCGGTGCTCGAACTGCCGACGGATCGCACCCGCCCGCCGACCCAAGACTTCCACGGCGACCAGGTCCAGCTGACCCTCAGTTCGCGCGCCCGCGCCCGCCTACTGGCCTTTGCCCGCGAGCGTTCACGCACCCCCTATCAAACGCTGCTGACCGTGCTCGTCGCCCTATTGCACCGCTACAGCGGCCAGGAGGAAGTGATCGTCGGCACGCCGGTCGCCAACCGCGATCGGGTCGAGCTGGAACCGATGATCGGCTTTTTTGTCAACACCCTCGTGCCGCGATTGCAGGTCAGCGGTGGACTCAGTTTCGAGCAGTTGTTGGCGCAGACCAGCGAGACGACCCTTGCCTGTTTCAGTCATCGCGATCTACCTTTCGAACGACTGGTCGAGGCGCTCCAGCCCGAGCGCGACTTGAGCCGCAATCCGCTCTTCCAGATCATGTTCCAGTACATGCAGATCGAGGACCTGACCCAGCGCGCAGCCGGCCTGCGGTTCACGCCCTACGAACAACCGGTCCACAGCTGCCATTTCGATCTCTCCTTCAGCGCCACAGAGCGCGGTCACCAACTGACGCTGTACCTGGCCTATGCGACAGCGCTGTTCGAGCAGGCGACGGCCACCCGGTTCCTCGCTCATTTCGCCGCCTTCGCCGAGGCGCTGGTCACCGCCTCGCAGCGTCCGATCGCCGAGGTCGCATTCCTCGGCGCCGAGGAGCGGGCCCTCCTGCTGGAGACCTTCAATCGCACCGATTCGCCCTATCAACGTACCGGCACCATCGGCCAGGCGTTCCTCGCGAGCTGCGTGCGAACCCCGGATCGGCTGGCACTGTGCTGCGGTGAGGTGCGCTGGACCTACGCACAGTTGGCCGCGCGCGCAGCGGGTTATGCTCGGGCCCTGCGGCAGTACGGCGTCAGCCATGAGCAAACCGTCGGCGTCTGCATGATGCGGCGCGCGGACCTGATCGCCGCGCTGCTGGGTACGCTACTGGCCGGTGCCGCCTATGTGCCGCTCGATCCCGCCTATCCAGAGGAACGCAAGGCCTACATGCTCGAGGACTCCGGTGCGCGGCTGTGCATCGTCGACGACGAAACCGCCGTCAGTCTGCCAAGTCGCATCGAACTGGTCTTCCCCGAAGACGCGCTGGCCGCGAGCGAACCCGCGGACGCGTGCGAACTGGACGCCAGTAGTCTGGCCTACCTGATCTATACCTCGGGCAGCACTGGGCGACCCAAAGGCGTTGCCATCAGCCACAGCAACGCCCTGGCCCTGTTCCACTGGGCCAGCCAGTATTTCCCGGTAACGGCTTGGGATGGCGTGCTGGCCTCGACCTCTGTTTGCTTCGATCTCTCGGTCTTCGAGATTTTCGCGACCCTGGCCAACGGCGGCAAGCTGATCCTGGTCGAGAACTTGCTGTACCTGGCCGACTCGCCGCTCGCGCCCGAGGTGCGCATGCTCAACACCGTGCCCTCCGCCATGACCGAACTGCTGCGCATGGGCGCCGTGCCGCCAAGTGTCACGGAAATCAACCTTGCCGGCGAACCCTTCCAGGCCAGCTTGATCCGCGACCTGTATGCCTTGCCTCATGTGCGCGTTGTAAACAACCTCTACGGTCCCTCCGAGGACACGACCTATTCGACGGGCTGCGCCTTGTCCCGTGACCTCGAGGGGATTGCGCCGATCGGCGGGCCGATCCTCAATACCCAACTCTACCTGGTCGATCGCGCCGGGCTGCTCTGTGCCCGGGGCCTGGCTGGCGAGATCCTGCTCGGGGGCGACGGCCTCAGTCGCGGTTACTACCGTCGACCCGCCATGACGGCCGCCCGCTACGTGCCCAATCCCTTCGCCGGTTCCGGCCAACGCCTTTACCGCACCGGCGACCTGGGCCGCTGGCGCAACGACGGTAGCCTCGTCTACCTGGGGCGCATCGATCACCAGGTCAAGCTGCGCGGCTTCCGCATCGAGTTAGGCGAGATCGAGGTGCAAATCGCCAAAGTACCTGGCGTCGTCAAATGCCTGGTCATGGCACCCACCGACCGCCAGGGTAGTCGGCGTCTGGTCGCTTTCGTGCAAAGCGAATGCGGGCCGCGCGAGCTCGAGCAAGAACTTCGTGCCCATCTGGGCGAGAACCTGCCCGAGTACATGGTTCCTGCCGTGATCGCCGTGCTGGCAGAGTTGCCACTGACCCCCAACGGCAAAGTCGACCGCAAGCGCTTGCTCGAACTACCGCTGTTGCAGACCGAGAATTCACAAACCGTTTCCAGCGGCACCGCGCCAAACGACGCACTCGAGGCCAAGCTGCTGGCGATCTGGTGCGAAGTCCTAGGCCTGGAACGGGTTGGCGTTCACGACAACTTCTTTAAGCTGGGCGGCCATTCGCTGCTGGCCGTGAGGGTACTGGCGAAGATCACCCAGCAGTTTGGCGTGCGTCTGCCACTGGCCAGTTTCTTCCAAGCCACCACGATTGTGCAATTGGCACAGCTGCTGCGGCGCGAGCATGGCGCCGAGTACCGGCCCTTGCATTGTCTGCGTGCCAAAGGAGCGCGGGCCCCGCTCTACCTGGTGCACGCCATTGGTGGCGGTCTGCTGGGCTACCGCGCCCTGGTGGATGCCTTGAGCGATCGGCCGGTTTACGGCTTTGTGGCGCCAGGCTTCGAGGACGACGGCCCAGCCGTGGACAACTTTACGGAGCTGGCCCGACAGTACGTCGACGCGCTCTTGGACCACCAACCACAAGGTCCTCATTTACTTGCGGGTTGGTCGCTGGGTGGCGTCCTGGCCACCGCCATGGTCGCGCGGCTGGCGGAGCTGGGCCAGCCCACCTTGCCGCCGCTGCTGTTCGACGCCCACGCGCCGTCGCGTCACCACAAGCAGGCCTACGGCGGCGGCGACAGCCAGACGATGGCTTACTTCCTCCTCGACTTGGCAGGCCAGTTCGGACTTACCTTCAATGCCGATTCCGAATTACTCGAAGCCGAGCGGCGGGAGGGCGCCATCAGCGCCGGCTTCCGCTGGGCACAGGCACGTGGTCTGTTGGGCAGTGACCTGGATGCGGCCGAGTTCAAGCGGCTGTTCCAGGTCTTCCGCGCCCATCTCCACGGGCTGCTGAACTATGAGCCCCACCCCCAATCCGGCACTGTCTATCTTTTCCGCGCGGAACAGGGTGACGCCGAGCAAGGCGGGTTTCTGGGCTGGGACCAGCTGTTCGCGCAGGTCGAGACCCAGGTCGTGCCCGGCGATCACTTCAGTCTGTTGACCGCGCCACAACTGTCAGCGTGGGTCGCTGCGCTCGAGGGTGTACTCGAGGCCCTCGTCACCCGCCGCGGGCCTCTGGCAAGTCTGGAGAAAACCCTTTGAGTGCAGCGCTTTTCCATGTAGAGTAGGCCATCGTCGCAGCCATTTAGGGGTGATTATGATTCGATTCGACCGCCTGAAAACCATCGTCAAGCTCGCCTCGCCGATTATGGTCGGAATGTTGACGATCAACCTGATGACCCTCGTCGATACCGCCATGGTTGGCTCGCTGGGCAGTGCCGCGCTCGCGGGCGTTGGCATGGGCGCTTTTCTCAATGCCCTGATGGGCTCCATGTTCCAAGGCATTGCCGCCGGCGTTCAAGCGCTGGTCAGCCGGCGCTTGGGCGAGAACGCTTTGGAGGGGACCTGGCCTTGCCTGATCGCCGGTATGACCGTGGGCCTCGTGGCCGGGTCCGTGGTCGCCAGCTTGGCTTACATTTTTGCACCAGCCATTTTTGGTTTGATGAGTGAAGATCCTGCCGTCTGGAACGCCGGCGTGCCCTATTTCCGCATGGTCACCCTGTCCTTGGTTCTGCAGACGCTCAACTACATGTTTCGCGGCTTCTGGAACGGTCGACACCGGCCGCGCGTCTATATGAATGCCCTGATCTTCCTGTTTTTCTGCAACGCGGGCCTCAATTATGTGTTCATCTTCGGCAAGTTGGGCTTCCCGGCCATGGGCACCGCCGGTGCCGGTCTGGGCACCGCCGTCGCCATGGCGTTGACCCAAGTCTACTACTGGTTTGTGACCCTGCCGCATTTTCGCAGCGAGGGCGCGCGTTTGCGGTTGCCCGACGGCGAGCTGTTCCTGCGCCTGATCAAAGTGGGTCTGCCCTCGGGACTCCAGGACTTCTCGGCACTGGCCAGTCTGACGCTGTTTCTCCACTTCGTCGCTGAGCTCGGCACTCTCGCCCTGGCGGTTGCCACCGTCCTGGTCCGGCTCTTGACCGTGGCCTATCTGCCCGCGGCCGGTTTGGGCATGGCGGCGGCCACGCTAGTCGGTACCTCGCTCGGCCAGAAGGATCCCGAAGCCGCCACCCGTTGGGGCGCCGATATTTTCAAAATCGGTTTTACCGCGATCACGGTGGCCGGCGTTCTGGCCGCGCTGTTTTCGCCCTTGCTCTTGCGGATTTTCCTCCACGAAGAGGATGCGCTTGCCGCGGCCCACCTGCCATCCTTGTTCGCCTTCAGCTGTGTCGGCGTCAGCGCGACCTCGATGATCGTGACCTATGCGCTTGTCGGGGCCGGTGCCTCCAAATACGCGATGATCCTCAACATGCTCCAACAGTGGCTGCTGTTCCAGCCCTTGACGCTGTTGGCGATTCGCATGGGCGCCGACCTGACCGAGATTTTCATCGTCCAACTGGGTACCCAGGTGCTGCTCTTGCTGGCGCTCGCCTGGATCTGGCGCCGCGGGCGCTGGCATAAGATCGCGCTGTGAGATTTGTTAATTAAAGTTAGGATGTTGCAAGATGAAAAATAAAGGTCAAAGTTGGAGCGATTTGAAGACTCGACTTAACGGTCTCGAACGACCAGAACTATTAGGCTTGATCGTATTGATTCAGCTGGTTAGTTGCCGAAATTAATGCGATGCTTGACGGAGCATATTAAGGAGACGTATTTCGCTGGAAATAAAGGCGGAATTTGCATCCTGGCTCATTTGGCAGATGGGTGATGGTGCCGTCCATGGCGCCCATCAGCTGCGCGGCGATGTAGAGACCCAAGCCAAAGCCTTTTTGAGAGCCGCGTTGGAACGGTTGAAACAGGCGGCTCCCCAGTTCGGGCGCGATGCCGGGACCCTCGTCTGCCAGTTCCAGCCCAATCCCATTCACTGTGGCTTGGCAGGTGATGTGCAGCGGGCTGGCCTCCCCATGGCGCGCCCAATTCTCCAACAGGATCTGCAAGACGCGACGCGTGGCCGTCTCCTCGGCCGCCACCCACAGTGCGGCGGGCAGGTCCTCGCTGATCGGTCCAACCTGGTGGTAGGTCGGCAGCAGGCTCCGCAGGAGTTCAATCAGGTCGACCGGCTGCAACGGAAAATGCTGCTGCTGGCCGCTCGCGCCCTCGAGGAGCTGCAGGGCCAGGCGCTGGAGACGGTCGACGTCGGCCAAGGCCTCGCCGATCAACTCGCGGTACTCCGAAGCATCGCGCTCGCGGCGCAGGGCCAATTCCAAATCGCCCCTGAGGGAGGTCAGCGGCGTGCGCAGCTCATGGGCGGCTTCGGCCACGAAACAGTTCTGGGCCTCCAGCTGGCGCTGAACCCTAGCCATCAGGTCGCGCAAGGTTTCGGCCAATAACTGAACCTCCTCGGCTGCACCGGCCGGGGACGTCAAAAGCGACTCGGGCTGTTCCGCTCTGGGTCGATCCGGTGTAGGCAAAAGCGCGCGGCAGGCCTCGCTGAGGTGCGATAGGTCGGCGACGCGGCGCCGCACGAGCAGGATCCCGGCGATGGTAATGGCAAGCGCGGCCAGTAGGCCAACCGCGGCGGCAATCCCGACAAAGTCCCAGAGCACCGCTTCCAGATCCGCGTGGGCGACGCCGACGGCAATCCGCACTTGACGCCCTTCCAATTCAGCGGGAAGGACCACCAGCCGCATCGCCACCCCAGCCAAGCTGTCGTCCAGGAAGCGGGCCTGGCTCGTGGCCTTCGGCAACTCGCCCTCGAGCTGGGTCAAACCCTCCAAATTATCGCTGCGGTCGAGGATGGTGCCGTCCTCGGAGTAGACGAGCGCGTAGCGCGTCGAGAGCCGGCCCAGCGAACCGGGCAACTGGAATTCCAGGTCGTGGACGTGGAACTGGGAGCCGTGTTCCATCATGGCGTGGGCCTCCGAATGGGCCAGGTGGAGGAGTAGCTCGTCCGTGCGCTCGTGGATCTGGCGCGAGGTCAGCATGCTCAGCACCAACACTACCAGCCCTTGGACGACTAGGGTCACAAGGGCGATGCCGCGGCCCAGCTGCACTTGCAGGCGCAGGGGCTTCAAGGGGCGCGCTCGGCACGCAAACGGTAGCCGCGGCCACGCACGGTCTCGATGATCGAGAGTCCGGCGGCGCGCTGTGAGGCGCTGTCTAACTTGTCCCGCAAATAGCGAATATAAACATCGACAACATTGGTCGTCGGATCGTGGGACATGCCCCAGACTCTGTCAAGGATGCGGCTGCGACCCAAGACTTCGCCGCGGTGCTCCAGCAGGAAGCGCAGCAGCTGGAACTCCCGTTCGGGCAGTGCTTGGCAGATGCCGTCGCGGCGCACTTCGCGGCGCTCCAAATCGACCCAGGCGTCGCCCAGAGCAAGGGCTGTCGGTTCGGCCTGGTGACCGCCTGAAAGCCGATGGCGGCGAACCTGGGCGCGGATGCGGGCCAGTAATTCCTCAAAACTGAAGGGCTTCTCCATGTAGTCGTCGGCGCCGTGGTCGAGGCCCATGATGCGATTCTCCGTGCCGCCGCGCGCGGTCAGGAGGATGACCGGCGCTACCCGATCGTGGTCGCGCCAGCGCTTGAGCACGCTCAAGCCATCTAGGTCAGGGAGGCTCCAGTCGAGCAGGACGATGTCGAAACTCTGGGCAAGCCCCGTTTCAAGGGCGCTGCGTCCGTCGCCGCAGTGGATCACGTGGAATCCTTCCTCCCGCAACCCACGCACGAGAAAGCGCGCTACCCGCTCGTCGTCTTCCACTACCAGGATATTCAAGTCGCTTGCTCCTTTCGACGCTCTCCCCCATTAAGCGCGAAAGCGCCGCGACTGTCAACGGTCGCCCCTCACTCCCGGCGAAACAGCAATCCATAGACGGCGGGCAGCACCAGCAACGTCAAGGGCGTGGCCGTCAGCAGCCCGCCGATCACCACCGTCGCCAACGGACGCTGGACCTCGGCGCCGACGCCATGGCCCAGGGCCATCGGCAGGAAGCCGATACCGGCGACGGCCGCGGTCATCAGCACCGGACGGAAGCGCTCGAGCGCGCTCTGCCGCGCCGCTTCGCGCGCGCCCAGCTCGGGGTGCAGTTCGCGGATCCGGGCCAACAGCACGATCCCGTTCATGACCGCGATCCCAGTTAGCGCAATCAGGCCGACGATGGCGCTGATGCTGAGCGGCATTTCGCGGAGCATCAGCAGGATCACGCCGCCAGAGACGGCCACGGGGACATTACAGAAGATGAGCGCGACGATGCGGCCCTTGCGGAAGACCTGGAACAGCACGGTCAGGATCGCCAGCAGCACCAGGGGCAGCAGCACACCCATGCGTCTCGCGGCCAGACGCCACTGTTCGAACTTGCCGCTCCAGGTGATCCAAGTGCCCGTCGGCAGATCCACGGCCGCTACAACACGGCGTGCATCGGCCATGAACGCGCCCAGATCGCGCCCGCGAATGTTGGCCTCGACGATCACGCGGCGACTGCCTTGCTCGCGCTGGATCAGGTTGGCGGTGTTCGTGCGTTCTAGGCTGGCTAGCGCGGAGAACGGCAGTGCTGCGCCCTCGCCGACCGCGATCGGCAGATCCGTCAGGGCCAAACGATCCGTGGCCAGGCGCAGATAGATGCCGTCGCGGAAGGGTCCGCGCACGAGACTGCCGACTTCGATGCCACTGCCGCTGGCGCGCAGGTGATCCAGGAGCTCGCCGGTCGTCAAACCGGCTTGGGCGCGCCGCGCTTCGTCGACGGTCACAGACAGGAGCTGCACGCCCTCCTCCGACGGTGCGGCGACATCGGCCGCGCCCGGCACGGTCGCGAGTGCGGCGGCAATTTTCTGGGCGGTTGCCAGGAGCGCCTGTTGGTCTTCGCCGTAGATCTTGATGCCCAGGTCGCTGGTGATGCCTTCCAGCATTTCATTGAAACGCATTTCGATGGGTTGGCTGAAGCTATAGATCGCACCGGGGGCCTCGCGCTCGAGTCGTTCGGCGATGGCGGCGATCAGGCCGTCGAGGTCGGATGCGGTGCGCCAGTCGCGCTTGGGTGCCAGGCGCAGGAAGATATCGGTCTCCTCGAGGCCCATCGGGTCGGTTGCGAGGGCCGGCGAGCCCGTGCGCGAGGCGACCCGCTCGACCTCAGGGAATTCCCGCAGAATGCGCTCGACCCTCGTGTTTTGACGCTGAGCCTCCTCCGCCGAGATGCCGGGCAGGCGGTCAGCCAGCACGACCAGGTCGCCCTCCTCCAGGCGAGGTACAAAGACGGTGTCGATGCGGATGAGGACAAGCGCCATGGCGGCGACCAGCGCGACGGCAACCAACGGGCCGACCCAGGGCATGCGCGTCATGCGCGCCAGCAGGGGTTCGTACCAGCGCAATAACCAGCGCTCCAGCGGCGCGCGGTGGGCACCGTTGGGGCGAAGGACCAGGGAGGCCAGCGCCGGCACATAGGTGAAGGTCAGTAGCAGTGCGGTGGTCAGCGCCAAAAGCACCGAAATCGCCATCGGCCGAAACAGTTTGCCCTCGACGCCCCAGAGTGCCAGAATCGGCACGTAAACCAGCAGCAAGATGCCGACAGCCAGCAAGACCGGGCCAGCGACGCCACGGGAACGGGCTACCACTGCCTCGCGCAGGCCGGCTCGGTCGAGCACGGCCGCGCCGACAATCGCCTCGACCACGACGATCGTGCCATCGACGATCAAGCCGAAGTCAATCGCGCCCAGGCTCATCAGGTTGCCGGAGTAGCCGAGCAGGTAGAGGCCACAGAAGGCGCCCAGCATGGCCAAGGGGATCACGGAGGCGACCACCAGACCCGCGCGCAGGTCGCCCAGCAGCAGGAACAGCACGATCACCACCAACAGCCCGCCCTCCAGCAAATTGAGGGCGACCGTGTGGAGGCTCTGGCTCACCAACTTTTCGCGATCATAGACGGTCTCGAGGACGACGCCTGCAGGCAGGGCTGCGCGGATCTCTTCGATGCGCTGCTTGACGGCGCGCACTGTCGTCAACGCGTCGGCATCGCGCAGCAGTTGGACCAGGGCGAAGAGGGCTTCACCTTGACCGTCGGTGGTCGCCAAGCCAACCGAGGGCGCGCTGGTTTCGATCACCTCGCCGAGGGCCGTCAGGGGAATGGCGCGACCGCTTTGGTCGCGGAGATGGAGCTGGTACAGGTCCTCGCGGGCGCTGGGATGGTTTTCGCCGCGCACCATGATGCGTTCGCTGCCCTCGCTGTGAGCGCCGCCCGAACTCTGGCCGAAGGCTTCCTCGAGCTGGCTGCGCGCCTCGGCCAGACTGAGCCCATGGGCAGTCAAGGCGAAGGGATCCAGCACGATCTCCAGGCGGGGCCCACCCGCGCCCCAGGCGGTCACGTCGACGATGCCCGCTACGGTGCGCAAGCGCGGTGCGACGTCGCGTTCGAAGACGCGGTAGAGCTCGTGGCCGGGGAGGTCACCGCGCAAACTGAATTGGTAGACCTCGCCCAGACCGGTGATTGGAGGGCCGAGCTCCGGGGTGCCGAGCTCGCGGGGGACCTGCTCGCGCGCCAGGTCCAGCCGCTCTTTGGCCATTTGACGCGCTAGCCAGATGTCCGTGTTCTCGGCGAAGACCAGTGTGATTGCCGAGACTCCAGCAAACGAGCGGCTGTAGAAATTCTCCAAGCCTGGCAGGCCAGCCATGGCGCGCTCGATGGGGACGGTGATGCGCTGCTCGACCTCGGTTGCCGCCAGACCTGGCGAAGTTGTCAGGACTTGGACCTGTACGCCGGTCAGCGAGGGCAGCGCGTCGAACGTCATGACCGTGAAGACCTTGATGCCCACGAGCGCGAACATCGCGACGGCCACGAGGACCAGCAGGCGATGGCGCACAGAGCGTTCGATCAGGAGCGCTAGGGGGTTCATGCTTCAGCCCTCCTGTTCCAGCAGGCGGGCGCTTTTGAGTAGAAACACACCGCGACTGACGACCCGCGTCGTCGACGTCAGGGCCGCGCTGCGCACGATGACCTGCTCGCTGCCCCGCCGCAGGATTTGGACCGGCTGCCACATGGGTTGACCGTCAGTTACCTCTACAAAGACGCCGTCCTCGCCTTCTAGCTGACACAGTGCGCTGCCAGGCAAACGCCAGGCGTTGGCTTGCGCGGGAACGCGCAAGGTCGCCCGGCCGCTGCGGCCCGGCACGAAGTCGAGCTGGCTTGCAGACGCGGGTGCGGCGAAACGCAAGGCGAGCGTTTGGGTTTCCTGGGCTACGAGCGGGTCACGGCGACTCTGCGTCAATTCATAGCCAGGGCTGCTGGCTCCGCTGGGCTGCCAGAGCAGCACCAAGGGCTCTGTCGCGGCGGCCAGCTGTTGTTCGGGAAGCTTGACGACCACTTCGAGGTGGTCGGGGTCCCAAACGCGCAGCACTGGTCGCTCGGGTACCAGGGCGGCTCCAACACTCAAGGTCAAATCACTGATCAGGCCACCGCGGGTGGCTTGCCAGCGAAACAGTCCTTTGTCGTAGACGAGTCCGGAGCGCTCGGCGGCCTCTAGCTTGGAGTGCCAGCCGGTGAGCGCCAGTTGGGCATCGGCCAGGTCGGCATCAGCCAGCGCGACCGCTTCGCCGGTGCCGACGCCGAGCTTGCGCTTGGCCGCCTCCAGGTCGCGGCGCTCGCTCAAGGCCTTGACACGGTCGTTCAATTTAGACTGCAGTTCAGGTCCGCCGCTCAGTTCGGGGATGTGGAGCAGCGCCAGGGTAGCGCCGACCGCGATCTGTTGACCCTCGCGCACGTAGCACTCGCGCACCAGCGCAGGGTAAGGCGGATGGAGCTCCGTGCGGTAGGCCGGATGAACTTCCACCTGGCCCGGTAGGGTGACCAGATCGTACTGCTCGCAGGCGCTGACCGGGCTGTACGTCAGGCTTGGCGAGGGAGGGGCCGCTGCTGATGGCGGTGGAGCGGCGGTCGTGCCGGTGCAGCCGACAAGTGCGAGTGCGGCGGCGAAGGTCAGAAGCGTTTTCATGGCGTTTCCTCACAGAAGCGCGCTAGCAGGAGGACGCGCGTGTGTTCCTCCCAGAGCGCGAAAGACTGAGCCAAAAGATCGTGTTCGGCCTCGTGTTGCTCGGCCAGGGCGTCAAGCCAAATGCGGCGTTCGGCCAGCCCACTGGCGACGGCCTGTTCCAGGAGTTCGGCGCGCTGCCTGAGGGTGGCGATGCGGTCGTCGCGCAATTGCTGGGCGCGCAGCTGGCGAGCGGCGAAGGCTTCGCTGCGGCGCTTCAGTGCGGCGGTCAGAGCCTGGCCGCGATAATGGTTTTGGGCGCGCGCGGCCTCGGCGTTGGCCCGCTGGCGTTGCCACTCGGGGCCGCGGCGCTTGCCGGGCGACCAGGAGAACTGGAGACCTGCGCCCAGCCAAGCATTTTCTCCCGCATCGCGGTGTTGGAGCCGGAGGCCGAGGCGTGGGGCGGATTCGGCATAGCTGAGTGCGGCGGCGGCGTCCAAGTCTTCGGCCTCGCGCTCGAGCAGGCGCAGTTCGGGCAAACGCGCGACCTGGGCGAGCAGGCGAGGGTAGGGGTTGTCGGCCGTGAGCGCCTGGGCGGGTTCGGGCTGAGCCAGGTTTGCGCTCTCGCCAAAGAGACCGGCCAGTTGGCTGTGGGCCTCGCTCTCCTCGACCTCGGCGACGCGGCGTTCATCGGCCAACAAGCTGGTGAAACTGGCCTGTTCTAGTCGGTCAAGGTTGGAAACCAGGGCTTGGAGTTCGGGCCGGGCCAGCTCTGCATCGCGCGCGGCGGCGTCGCGGTGCCAGGACGCGGCGTGTTCGGCCTGGGCGCGGGCGCGGGCGATCGCGGCGTAGGCGGAGAGGGTGTCTTCTAGGAAGCGAGTGCGCGCCAGGCGATCTTGGGCCAGCAGCGTCTCGCGATTGGCCGTCAGACTGGCGCGACGTGCAGGAGCCGTGGGCGTCAGTGGGAGCGTGAGCTCCAGGGCGAGGGTGCGCTCTGGCACCTCACGACCCTCCAGGCGGCTTTCATCGTCCATGCTGACCGTTGCCGTCTCGAGCCAGGGTCCCACTGCCTGACTGGCCTGAGACTGACCCTCGGCGGCGATTGCAGTCGCCTGACCCAGGCCGCGCTCATAAGCTGCCATGGTCCGTTCGTACAGGTTCGCTTCATTGACTTCGCCAAGGTACAGGATGATCCAAACAAGCGACATTTTCGCCCTCCTCCCTGGAATGATAGGGAAAAGGGCGGTTTGTTTCCTGAAAGCTGGATGAGAAGTTTCTCATCTGGGCCAGGCGGCAGAGCCTAGCCGAATGGGTCCCGCAGGCGCTGTAGCTGCTGTAGCGCAAGATGCAATCTTGCGCCGGGCG
>CAYRFM010000041.1:0-24024 GCA_964423555.1 uncultured Holophagae bacterium
TCAAGAAAATCAAAAAAAGATCTTGATTAGAGACCACAGCAGCTACAGCGCCTGCCTTTCTCGCCATTCTCGGCCCCATTTTTTGTATGGGGCCAGGTAGTCGGGTCGCGGCCCGCGGTGGAAGGGGATCATGCGACGCGATAGTCCTTTTTTTGGGCGATGCGCGAGAGTTGGCGCGCCGCGCACATCAAGACGCATGAGCAGGTCGGCGATAAAGACGAATATCGACTTCAGGCCATCGGGGAAGAGTTCCAAATCGATCTGCTTGCCTTGCAGGTTCGCGACCACGCGTAGGACTGGCTTGTTTTCTACCTTGAATTCGACTCGCATGCCGGTGATTTGGTGAATGACGTGTTCGAGTCGCGCTATATTGCGAGCGTATTGTTCTGCTTCTTGTTGCTCGCCGTTGATCAGGGCTAGTCCTTGAGAGGTGCGCTGGTTGGCCACCCATTGCAAAATCATTTCGCTGTTTTCAGAATGGGTGAAATGAGCATCTTCTCTGGCGTCTCCCGTTATTACGGGGCTCAAGCTCTTGAGCGGTACTACCTTCAGGCTGCGGTGGCCTGAGTAGGCGAAAACATAAACCAGTGTTGCGTTGGTTTTAGTGTGCCATTTTGCGACAAAGTAGAGCTGCTCGGCTTCTCCTTCTGTTCTAGCAACCGAGCCGCGACAGACCCATTCCTTCATGGCAGCACTGCCGCTACCACGCGGGACGGGGGCCACGCCCAGGGACTCGTTCGATACGGAAAAATACAGTCCGGCCCAGCCGGCATTGTCCCAAAAGCGTTCGTAAATGCCATCACTCATGCCACGGAAACAGGACATCGCCCTCAGGAGTGTCGTCTTGCCGCAGCCATTGGGGCCTGTGAAGATATGAACCTGAGCCTTGTCCTCGCGCTTGTCCTGGGGGAATTTCAGGTCCAGCACTTCGAAAGGGCCAAATCGTTCCAAATGAAGGCGTTCAATCATGGGATACCTCAAGCCGACGTGAGGCAAAGTTTATCACAAAAACTGGCTGCTTGCCGCGCCTCAATGGCTTGCGCTTGTGCCCCAATCGAGGCTTAGGCTATGATCGAATCAGGAGGCGGTCGTGATTCAGTTTCCCGTGGGCACCAGCGATTTCAGGGCGGTACGCGAAAAGCAAGTCCACTATGTCGACAAAACGGCGCTGATCAGTGAACTGCTGGCCGACTCCGCCGAAGTCGTGCTCATCACTCGGCCGCGACGGTTTGGCAAGACGCTGAACTTGACGATGTTGCGCGAGTTTTTCGACCATCGCTGCGATAACCGCGCGCTTTTCACGGGACTGGCTGTCGCCCAGGATCCGGTCGCGTTGGCTGAACTGGGTTGCTACCCGACACTTTTCCTCAGTTTTAAGGATCTCAAACCCAGTGGTTGGGCGCTGTTCGAACGACAATTTACCCTCATGGTCGGCATCCTGGCGCGTAGCCATCGCGACTGGCTGATCCGCGCTGGGTTAGATGACTATGAGCGCGAGCGCTTGGAGCTCTACTGCCGCGATCAGGCGGATCTGGCCTACTGCGAGCAGGCGCTGGCTTGGCTCTCCGCCACCATGCACCGATTGACTGGGCGCAGGGTGATGATCCTCATTGATGAGTACGACACGCCGATCAATGCCGCGTTCCGTGAACCCTGCTTGCCTCAGATTGTCCAGACGATGCGCAATTTCCTCAGCGCGGGACTCAAAGATAACCCGGCGCTCCAGAAAGGCGTGCTGACCGGGATCCTGCGGGTGGCCAAGGAAACTATTTTCTCGGGTTTGAATAACCTCAGTGTCCATTCACTGCTGAACGATGGCTATGCGGCCCATTTCGGATTTACGGAAGCCGAGGTTCACCAGCTCTGCCAAGTGGCCGGGGTGCCCGAGCGTTTTGAGGACTTGCGCGAATGGTATGACGGTTATCGCTGCGGTGCCTACTCGCTCTACAATCCATGGTCGATCGTCAACGCCCTGCACTTGCCCCAGGAGCCCCTGGCGGACTATTGGACCAACGCCTCCGACCTGGAATTGATCCGGGACTTGGCAACTCGGGAATTGGCACCTCGCGACTTGGCCACGCTCCTGGCTGGAGAGACGCTCGAGCGCTCACTGGGCACGGCAGTTGCGCTCAATGCGCTGCGGCCTGGCCATACCTGGAGTCTCATGTTTCATGCGGGGATGTTGACAAAACAAGGTGCCGCCAATCAAGGTCTGTGTTCTGTGCGCATTCCCAATCGCGAAGTTGCCACGATCTTCAAAAAGACCGTCGCAGAATGGTTAGGTGGCGAGTCATCAGCCAGCGAGCTCTACGACAGCCTGCTGGGCGAACGGTTAGACGAATTTTCCCTTCGTCTCCAGGAAGCAGTGGTCCACACCCTGAGCTTTCACGATACCAGCAAGGACCGCGAAGCAGCTTTCCACCTTTTCATGGCGGGCCTTTTTGCGCATTTACGCGGGACGCATGAAGTGCTTTCCAATCGCGAGGCTGGACATGGACGATACGATCTGGCACTGATGCCGCGGAAAATCGGCCAACCAGGTTTTGTTTTTGAGTTCAAGCACGGCAAAGCAAGTGGGTCCGAAGATCCTTTGGAGGCTTTGCAAGGCATGGCCAACCAGGCATTGGCCCAAATTGAACAGCAGGATTACCTGGCCCCCTTCAGGGATGCCGGTATTACCCGCGTATGGCGGATCGGGATCGGGTGGGGGGCAAAGCGCGTGGCGGTGGCTTACCAAGGACCGGAGCAGAGACACTAGAAAGCCCTGATCACCAACCTGGCAAAGTCGTCCATGCGGTTTACCTTTTCTCGGCTTCGCTCGGCGGTCGTGTTCCATCCACCGGCGCAAAATTGGATTTTGCGCTACAAACCCTGGCGCGATCTGCTCCCCGTTTGGCAGACTGGCCGTGACTGCCGCCACGCAAAATTGGACAACCACCTGCTTGCTCTGGTATGTTTTCTCGGCTTCGCTCGGCGGTCGTGTTCCATCCACCGGCGCAAAATTGGATTTTGCGCTACAAATCCTGGCGCGATCTGCTCCCCGTTTGGCGGGCTAGGCGTGACTGCCACCACGCAAAATTGGATTTTGCGCTACAAACCCTGGCGCGACCTGCTCCCCGTTTGGCAGACTAGGCGTGACTGCCACCACGCAAAATTGGATTTTGCGCTACAAACCCTGGCGCGACCTGCTCCCCGTTTGGCAGACTAGGCGTGATTGCCACCGCTCAACCTGCTTGCTCTTGTAAATAAAAAGGGCCAGCTCGTGCTGGCCCTTTGGTTCTAAGCTCTTGCGTCTTGCTGCTTGCCGCTTGCTACTCGCATGCGCAAGTGCCGTTGACGATTTCGATGAACTCCAGCACGTTGGTGGTGCCGGTGATGCATTGGCTCTCGGTTTGGGTCCAGGCCGGCAGGTTGGCGGCCAGGCAGGGGGTGAGGCAGACACCGTAGACGCAGGCCACCCACTCGGGGTGGTCGACGAATGGGTTGCGGTTGCCTTGCCAGCGGTAGACGACCTCGTTGCGGGCCAGCTCGTCGGCGCTGACGGGGTCCTCCTCGTGCCACTGCAGCAGCACGGAGAGTCGGCCCAGGTAGCCGGTGGCGGCGTTGACGCCGGTCGTCTGGATCAGGTTGACGTCGTCGGTCAGGATCAGGTCCGGTTCGGGACCGCCGGAGACGGCGTGGCTGCCACCCTCGTAGCGCACGTCCATGTAGAGCAGGCTGCGGGCCACGTCGCCGCGGCGGTCCTGCCAGACTTCGAAGGTGCCGTTGCCGCCGGAGCCCTCGTGCCAGTTGCTGTTGCCCGGGTAGCTGCCACTGCCGCCGCCCTGGCCGTTGTTGACGTCGGTGGGCAGCTCGCTGCACATGGCGTCGCAGGTGCCGAAAGCAAGGTTGTTGCGGGTCGAGTTGTAGACGCTGTCCGAGAGGCGCAGGTGGTGACAGTCGGTGTAGGGATAGTTGTTCTCGGTGTCGTCCGGGAAGCCGTAGGATTTGGCCCAGCTGTGCTCGCGGTTGTAGAAGGCGTTGCCGCCGCCCGCCTTGGCATAGGAGGCGTTCTTGTAGATGTCCAGGATGTTGGCCGCGTTGGTGGGATCCTGGTCGGCCTCCTCGAGGACGGTCCAGGTATCGTCGAAGTCGGAGGTGTAGGGGAAGTAGACCTGGCCGCGGATGGTCTCGTGGATCTGGGTGCGCAACGCGCTGCTGGTGGTCGCGGTCACGCCGGCGTAGTAGTCGCCGTCCGCGACGCCGACCCGGTTGACGGAGCCGCGCGTGTTGTAGGCCTCGCCCGCTTCGAGGTTGCCGACGAAGCCGTCCAGGCCCGCGCCCTCGAAGTCGTTCTCCCACCAGTCGCTAGCGCTGCCGGTGGTGCGGCCGTAAGGCACGCGCGAGGCGCCGCCCAGGTCGCCGAGGCCCACGGTGCTGTAGGCCAGGTCGCCGAGGCCGCCGTCGTTGGCCGCGATCGAATCGGCGATGGCGTCCCAGGGGGTGGTGTCGAGGGTGCCGTCGTCGTTGCTGTCCAGGTCGTCGCCCTCGGCGCCGGTGAAGCCCTCGACGAGCAGCAGGCTCATGCTGCCCAGCGGGATCTCCTCGTTGCGCGCGCCGGTGTCCCAGACGCCGGCACTGTTCATGGTGCCAACCTGGTAGGCCTTGTCGACGTGGCCGGGGTTGCCGTCCAGGTCGCCGTCGACGACGAGGATCCAGCTGCTGTGGTAGCTGGTGCGGGCCTCGCCGAAGACTTCGACGAACTGCTGGCTGTCGGCGCCGCTATGGTCGATCACGAACTCGCTGAGGATCGCGCCGGTGGCCGAGGGCGGCTCGTCGCTGTTCTCGGCGCCGGGGGTGTTGACGGCCTCGCCGGGCACGAGCGTGCCGCTGAAGCCAGGCAGACCCTCGCCGTTGAAGTCGTTGCGGACCCAGTCGGCGCTGGTGTCGGTGTCGACGCCGTTGGGCAGGCGCGAGGCGCCGCCGACGGTGAAGCTGATGCCGTCGTAGTTCTGGGCCAGGATGGTGGCGGCGTAGACCTTGTCGGTGGCGCCGTTGTCCTGGACGCCGACGGCGTCGACGATCGTGGTCCAGGGCGTGACGTCGAGCGTGCCGTCGTCGTTGGTATCGAGGTCGACAGCCGTCGGACCGGTGAAGTCCTGGACGAGCAGCAGGGTCATGGTGGTGTCCTCGAACTGGTTGGTGAGGAAGCCGGTGGTCCAGTAGCCGTTGGCGTCGGTGGCGCCGACCTGCCAGAAGGTGTCGACGTGGCCGGGGTTCTCGGCGACGTCGCCCTCGACGACGAGGATCCAGAGCGAGGCGTAGCTGGTGCTGGGGGTACCGATGATCTCGACGTACTCGTGGTCGTCGCCACCGGTGTGGTTGGCGACGAACTCGTTGATCAGGGCGGAGGTGCCAACGGTGGCGGTGGTGACGTTGACGGTGCCGGGCGTGTTGAGGGACTCGCCCTCGACGAGCGTGCCGGTGTAGCCGGGCAGACCGGCGCCGTCGAAGTCGTTGCGGACCCAATCGGCGACGGCATCGGTGTCTTGGCCATTGGGAATGCGCGAGGCGCCGTCGGGCGCGCCCTTGAAGAGGTCAAAGGCGTCGTCGAGGACGGGCGTGCCGTAGGCTAGGTCACCGGCCGAGCGGCGCAGGGCGACGCTGTCGTAGGCCAGCACCCAGGGGGTGGTGTCGAGGACACCGTCGTCGTTGCTGTCCAGGTCGTCGTTGTCGCTGCCGCTGAAGCCCTTGACGAGGATCAGGGACAGCGAGTTATTGCTGAGGGTATCGCTCAGGAAGCCGGTGTGCCAGAGGCCGCTGAGGCTGGTGGTGCCGGCATCGTGGTGGGAGAGGATGCGACCGGGGTTGCCGCTCAGCGCGCCGTCGAGCTGGACGATGGTGAAGGCGCTGTAGTCGGTCTCGCGGGCGCCGGAGATCTCGATGTACTCGTACGCCTCGGTGACGCCGCGGGTGGCGGTGTCGTGCGAGCTCACGAATTCGTTGATGATCGCGCTCTCGGAGGGGGTCAGGCCGTTGGGCTCGTTGGGCGTGTTGGCGGCCTCGGTGCCAGCGACGGTGCCGCTGAAGCCGGGCAGGCCGGCGCCGTTGAAGGCGTTGCGTTTCCAGTCGGAGGTCTGGCCGGTGTTGGTGCCGTTGGGGATGCGCGAGAGGCCGCCGGGCGCGAAGATATCGCCGTCGAAGCCGGGCGTGAAAACGACGCTCGAATAGACGCGGTCACCGCTGTCGGAATCGTCGACGGCGACGCTGTCGGCGATCGCGGTCCAGGGCGTCAGGTCCAGCACGCCGTCGTCGTTGGTGTCCAGGTCCTGCAAGAGCATGCCGCTGAAGCCCTCGACCAGCAGCAGGGTGGCGCTGTCATTGCCAAAGACATCCTCGAAGAAACCGCTGAACCAGATGCCGTTGGTTTGCGTGGTGCCGCACTGGATGGCGGCGTAGACGGTGCCGGGGTTGGCCTCGCTGTCGCCCTCGATCTGCAGGACCCAGTGGGTGCTGTAATCGGTGCTGGCGTCGCCGAGGATCTCGACAAACTCCTTGCGGTCCATGCCGGAGTGGTTGGCGACGTATTCGTTGATCTTGACGCCCAGCACGGTTTGGTTGGAGACGCCGGGTGTGGGCGACTTGGCGACGTAGGTCACGGTCTCGAGGGCGGTCCCGCCGTCGGGGATGCGGGCGCTGGCGTCGGCCTCGGGCGTGCCGTTGGCGGACTCGTCGACCTGGGGTTGGCTCGGGGTCAGGGCCAAGAGCTCGGCATCGTCAGGGTCGCCGCTGTCGTAGACGACGGCGTCGACGAGGTCGCTGGTGGTGAGGGCGGTGCCGTTGGGGAAATCGGCGGCGTCACCCTGGTAGAGGGCGACGGCGGCGGCGCCGTCGTTGAGCCAGGCGCTGTTGGCGGTGATGTCCAGATCGCAGTTGGCGACCTCGGTCGCGTCGGCGCAGACGACGAAGAAGCCGTCGGCGTTGAGGCTATAGCCGTCCAGGTCGATGGCGTCATAGGATTGGTCGGTGGCGCCGTCGTAGAGGACCAAGACATAGCCGTCGAGGTCGGTGTTGGCGCCGCCGATGAGTTCGATGAATTCATGGACGTCGCCGTCGGGGGTGGTGGCGTCGACCTCGTTGATGACGATGAACTTGGCGATCGCGCCCTCACCGAAGAAGTTGCCGGGCGAGCCGCTGTCGACGCCGTTCCAGACGGTGGAGGCGGTGTTGTTGATGGCGCCGTTGGCGCCGGCGCTGCTGCGCGACCAATTGGCGCCGCTGTCGTTGAGGGTGGTGCCCTGGCTGATGACGTCGGTGGCGCTGAGGTTGAGGTAGATCGAGGGCCCGTCGGGGCTGTCGGACGGCCACGGGCTGGCGTCGTCGTAGTCGACCTGGTCGATGATGGTGTCGGAACCGTTGCGGATGGCGACGATCTCGTTGCCCACGGCGGGCGAGTTGCTGAGGTTGAACATCGTCTGGCCCAGGTCGGCGATGGAGACGACGACCGTGTTGGCGTGGATGGCGCTGCCCCAGGCGGCGCGGAACTGGGCCTCGCTGGAGCCGCAGACGACGAGGATGCCGTAGGCCGGCACGGTCACGTCGGGCAGGAGGTTCCACTCGTTGTCGTCGGCGTCGCCGATGTCCCAGCCGTCGATGCTGACCGGTTGGCCGGTGACGTTGACCAGCTCGACGAACTCGGTTTCGTTGGTGCTCTCCGAAGAGTTGGCGTTGTACATGATCTCGGTGACGACCATTTGCGCAAACGCCAGATGGGTCCCCAGACAAAGGCACAGGAACCATAAGATGCGCTTCATTCAATACCTCCAAAGCGGACCCGCCCGCGCGGGTCAAATAAAGGCACGATTGTAAAGCCCAATCCCTGGTTTGTTGTGCGGAGTTAGTTATTTTTTGAAGCGAGCTTCAGTCTAGACGGCAGCCGTTTGCATGCGATATCTGAAAGCAAGCCAAAGAGAGGGGACCCCGTTGAGCTCGTGCTTTATGGCGAGCAGCTTCGGCTCCCTCTTGCGCCTTGTTGCTTGCAGCTTGCCCCTTGGTCTTGACACCCCCGAGGGGTCCTGTTAAAACTTGACGCTTCGGGGCGCCCCCCACCACCACGCCCCGTGCTATGACCCCAGAGGTTTGGAACATGATAGGAACATCCGCCGCCGCCATGCTCGAGGCGCAACAGCAGGGCCAGGTCACCGCCGAGGCGCTCGTTGCAGCGCACCTGGATCAGATTCGCAGCCGCGATGCCGAAATTGGTGCGTTTCTCGAGGTCTTCGAGGACGAAGCGCTGCAGCAAGCGCGCGAGATCGACCGCAAGCGCGCTGCCGGCGAGGCGCTGGGCGCCCTGGCCGGGCTGCCGGTCGCGCTCAAAGACAATATCTGCGTCCAAGGCCATCGCACGACCTGTGGCTCGCGCATGCTCGAGAACTTTGTGGCGCCCTACTCGGCGACGGTGGTCGAACGCCTGCGCGCCGCCGATGCGGTCATCATCGGCAAGACCAATCTCGACGAATTCGCCATGGGTTCCAGCACCGAGTTCTCGGCGCTGCGCCGCACCCGCAATCCCGTCAACCCCGAGTACGTGCCCGGCGGTAGCAGCGGTGGCAGCGCGGCGGCGGTCGCGGCCGGCATGGTGCCCCTGGCGCTGGGCTCGAGCACCGGTGGCAGTATCCGCCAGCCGGCCTCGTTCTGTGGCATCGTCGGTATGAAGCCGACCTATGGGCGGGTCTCCCGCTACGGTCTGGTGGCCTACGGTTCAAGTCTCGACCAGATCGGCCCCATGGCGGCGGATGTCGACGGCGCCGCGCGGCTGATGCAGGTCATTGGCGGCTTCGACAGCCGCGATGCCACCAGTGCCCGCGAGGAAATGGGCGACTGCCTCCAGGCCCTGGCCCAGACTCCCAAGGCGCCCCGCATCGGCCTGGTGCGCGAGTGGCAACACGGCGAGATCCAGGCCGAGGTACGCGCCGCCGAGGAACACCTGATCGCCCGCTTGCGCGCCGCTGGCGCCGAAATCGTCGAAGTCGCCCTGCCGCACACGGAATACGCGATTCCGGCTTACTACCTGGTCGCCACCGCCGAGGCCTCCGCCAACCTCGCCCGCTTCGACGGCGTCCGCTACGGCATGCGCAGCGAGCGGGCAGGCAGCCTGCGCGACATGTACGTCAGGACCCGCAGCGAGGGCTTTGGTGCCGAGGTCAAGCGCCGCATCCTGCTGGGCACCTACTGCCTCAGCAGCGGCTACTACGAGGGCTTTTACCTCAACGCCCAAAAGGTGCGCACCAAGATCGTTCAGGACTTTCAGGCCGCCTTCCAACAGGTGGATGCGATTCTGTCGCCGACCACGCCCAACCCGGCCTTCCGCTTCGGCGAGAAGACCGACGATCCGGTGACCATGTACCTGCAAGACATTTATACGGTCATGGCCAACCTCGCCGGTCTGCCGGCGATCTCGATCCCGGTCGGTAGGTCGCGGGAAGGGCTGCCGCTGGGCTGCCAGCTCATGGCCAGCCATTTCAACGATGCCGCGCTGTTGGGGCTGGCTCGCTGGGCCGAGGGCTTGTTGGCCTGAGAAAACCTGATCTTTGTCCCATTTGACGGACGTCGAGGGCTGCGTTACAATGTTGCAACCATTTCGAGTTGTGTCCCCAGGAGCGAGCCATGTCCAAAGTCGACGTTTTGTTCCGGAAGTTTAAAGATCGATTGATCAATGCCGAAGATCTTGGCGAAGCGGCCAGCGCGATGCTTGATTTGCTGGAGGAAGAGGCCTTCTTGGACAAGTGTCGGCCAAAAGGTTCGCGCATTCTCGATGCCTACCTGCCGGTGGCCTCCGAAACCTTGTTCGGCGAAGTGCTGCCGATCACCCGGAAATTGGTCGTCTATTCGAAGGCCTATCACTTTTATCACGGTGGCTGCTTTCTGGGGAACGCCTTGGTGACGATGGGTTACTCGGAAAAGCTGGGGCAGGGCCTGTTGATGGTTCAGGAGCCCGGCGCCCCAAATACGAGGCTGCTGCGCGTGACCAATACGGCCATCCTGCCCGCCGATCAGCCGGTTTTCTTGGCCAACCCGGCGGAGCCCGCCAGCGACTGATTGCGCTCAGCCGCGCTGGCCACTGATATAGGCGGCCGTGCGTGGGTCCGTCGGGTGGCCGAAGACCAGGGCTACGGTGTCGCACTCCAGCAGAAAGCCGCCCTTGCCCTCGTTCCAGAACACTCCGACACGGTCGGCGATGCGGCGCGCCTGGGCGAGGTTATGGGTGACCACGACTTGGGTGTAGCTGCCTTTGAGGTCCAGCAAGAGTTCTTCGACCTTCGCCATGGCCATGGGATCGAGTGCGCTGCAGGGCTCATCCAATAACAGTGCCTCCGGCTCGAGGACCAGGGCGCGGGCGATGCACAGCCGCTGCTGCTGCCCGCCCGATAGGGCCAGTGCAGAGGCTCCCAACCGATCGGCGACCTCGTCCCAGAGGCCGACCCGGCGCAGAACTTTCTCCATGCGCGCCGCCCGCTCGCCCTTGTTGGTGACGCCGTGCTCGCGCAGGGGCAGGGTGAAATTGGCCTCGATCGACATGGGGAACGGGTTGGGTCGCTGAAAGATCTTGCCGATGCGCCGGCGCAGCAAGGTGGCGGGAATGTGGCGAATATCCTGGCCTGTGAGCGCGATCTGGCCCTCGACTTGGCAGTCGGGGATCAACTCGGTCAGTCGGTTGAGCGCGCACAGGAAGCTGGTCTTGCCGCAGCCGGAGGGGCCGATGAGCGCCATGATCTCGCTGCGGCCAACGTTGAGCTCGAGGTGGCTGACCGCGGTTTTGCCGCCATAACGGATGCTCAGATCGCGGACTTGGATGAATGGCTGGCTCATCGATGGGTTCCCTTGGGTATAGAAGTCATGCGCGTTTGCAGCGTCGCGAAGATTAGGTTAATGGCCAGGGTCAGGCCGATCAGGACGAGCGCGGAGGCGTTAGCGGCGCGGTCGCCGCCTGGGACGTTCATGGCCAGATCATAGATGTGGAGTGAGAGGGCCCTGCCTGAATCGAGCAGCGAGTCGGGCATGCGGTCGACGTAGCCAGAGGTGAAAATCAGCGCCGCCGTCTCGGCTAGTGCGCGGCCCACACCCAGTACCAAGCCGGCAAGTAGGGCGGGCGCGGCCGCGGGCAGGACCAGGTGACGCAGGGTGGTGAAGCGGGACCAGCCCAGGGCCGCGCCGCCACTGCGCAGTTCCGGCGGCACGGCGCGCAGGCCCGCTTCGAAGGTGTGGACCAGTAGCGGCAGGGCCATGCAGGCAAGCGTCAACCCACCCGAGGCGATTGAGAAGCCAAGGCCCAGGTAGACGCAGAAGAAGGCGTTGCCGAATAGGCCGCAAATGATCGAAGGCACGCCGGCCAAGAGGTCGATCGCCCGGCGAGCCCAGCGGATGAAGGCCGTCTCGCTGGCAAACTCGGCGAGGTAAACGGCGGTGGTGAGGCCAAGCGGCACCGCCACGATCAGACAGACCGCAAGTAACAACAGGGTCGAGACCAAGATCGGGGCAATCCCGCCGGCGCGGCCGGCATCCCTCGGCGCGCTGGTCAAGAAACTCAGGTCGAGCGCGCCGATACCGGCGCTGACAATGTCGCGAACCATCCAGCCAAATAAGGCAACGACCAACAGGGCCATCGCCCAGGTCGTTCCCTTGGTGGCTAGATCGCCCCAGCGCCACGGGATTTGGCGTTCAATCATGTTGCCCTCGCTCGCCCAGCGCCCTGGCGAGGAGAACAAGCACCGCGACCACCATCATCAGCACCAGGCCGCTCAGGAACAATGCGCCCCGGTGGGTGCCCAGCGCGTAGGCCATTTCCAGGGCGATGTTGGCGGAGAGCGTGCGCACGGGTGCGAACAGCGAGTCGGGGACCTGGATGACGTTGCCGCAGACCATCAGCACGGCCATGGTCTCGCCGAGCGCTCGCGCCAAGGCCAGCAGCACGCCGGTGAACAGGCCGCGCCTGGCCGCCGGCAGGACGACCCACCAGAGCGTGCTGGTCTCGCTGAAGCCCAGGGCCGCCGCGGCATCCAGGTAGCTGCGTGGCACAGCGGCGATGGCGGCATCGGCGTTGAGCGCCACCATCGGCAGCACCATCGCCGCGAGGATCAGGCCGCCGGCCAGTACACTCGTGCCAGGTCCCTGCCAGCGGTTGATCAGGGGCACCAGCACGACCAGACCCCAGAAGCCGTAGATCACCGAGGGCACACCGGCCAGCAACTCGAGCAGGCGGCGATAGATGGCAGCGATCGAAGGTGGGGCCACGTGGCGCATGAAGATGCCGGCGCCCAGGCCCAGGGGCGTGGCCAAGCACATCGCCAGCGCCGTGACCGCCAGGGTGCCGGCGATCATCGGCGTCAGGTTGAAGGCCGCGCCCCGCGCCGAGCTGGGGAACCAGCCCGGATCGCTGAAGAAGCGCGGCAGGCCCAAGGCCTGCACCGCAGGCGCCGTCTCCAACACGAGAAAGACCAGGATCAGCAGAATAAGGGATCCCGTGATCAGCGTGCCGAGACGGCAAAGGTGGGTCCAGAGCAGGTCAGCGTGTTTGGGGAACAAAATACTGGCCTTTGACGATGTCGTCCACCGTGGGCGAGGAGGCATAAGCGATAAAATCCGCGACCACACCGGTGGGTGCGGTTTTGGTGACCAGGTTCAATGGTCGCGAGAGGGGATAGCTCTGGTTGGCGACGTTGGCAGCGCTGGCCTCGACGCCGTCCATGGGCAGCAAGCGCAGCGCGGCGCCCGCGCCTGCCTCGTACTCGGCCGCGCCGATCGAGACGTAGCCGATCGCGCCCTCGTTGCCGATCACGGTCTTGATGCCCTGGGCATTGTCGCCGATGACGACATCGGCCTTGATCTGCTCGTTGGTGATTTTGAAGTAGCTGAGGAACAGCTCGAGGGTCGAGCGTCCTTCGGCTTTGTTGACTACCGTGATCGGCAGGTCGGGCCCGCCGACCTGGCTCCAATTGTTGATCTTGTCGGTGTAGATGTCGATGACCTGTTCGCCGGTCAAGGCGGGGATGGGGTTGGCGCGGTTGACGATGATACAGATGCCGTCGCGGGCGATGGTGTGGGCCAGCAGGTCATGCTCCTCGCTCTTGAGCGCGCGGGAGACCATGCCGATGTCGGCCAAAGCCCGACGGGCGTCGGCCACGCCGCGCGAGGAGCCGCCGGTCTGGACGTCGATCTGAACATGAGGATGCGCTTGTTCGAAGCGCTTGGCGATTTCGGCGGCGAGGGGAGCGACCGTACTGGAGCCGGTCAGCACGAGCTTGGTCGTGTCAGCCTGCGGCTTGTTGCACACCAGCATCGAGATCACGAGGGTCAAGGCGACGAGATATTTCACGAATCGCTCCTGGGGGTGGTTTGGGGGTCAAAGGAGATACTGCAACAGCCGAGATCGAGTGCCTGTGCGCTCTGGCTGCGAAAAGTGGCGGCCAGCTCGTAGCGCACGGCCTTGCCGTCGCGGCGCGCGGTGACCAAGCCCGCCAGGCGCAGAACCTTGAGGTGGTGGGAGAGCAGGCTCTGTTCCAGCTGCAGGGTCTCGTTGAGTTGGTTGACGAGCTGGGGACCCGACATCAATAGGCGGACGACGGCCAGTCGGGTCTCGTCGGCGAGGATCTTGAGCAGGTCGGAGCAGGCGGCGGCTTTGGCGGGTGACAAGGGGTACTCCTCTAAGAAAGTTGAGCATATTTTCATATGAATGAAATTTCAAGTCAACGTCCAAGTCAGTGATACGCCTTGGATCGATCACATGTTGCGCTCGCGAACGATCGTCCACAAGGTCATCGGGACGCGGGCATCTCGCCCACTGAATTCAGGTCTTGGCTTCGGCTAAAAGTCTCCGCCAATGCGCGACAAAGCGGCGGAAGTGGAACTTCTCGAAGACCAGCTCGCGGGCCGCGGCGCCCAGTTGGATGGCTAGGGCGCGGTCTGCCATGAGGCGCTGGATACCGGCGCGCAGGGCGTCCAGGTCCGCCGAGATGAAACCGTTCAGCCCATCGGTGAGCGGCGAGGTGGGGTGCGCGGTCGAGACGACTGGCATGCCGCAGGCCATGGCCTCCATCACGGCCAGGTTGAAACCGTCCTCCATCACGGGCACGACGGTGTGGACCAGGGCGCGATGGGACTGATAATAGCCCTTGAGCTCGGCCCAACTGGAAGCCGGTGCGGCGTCGGGCAGACCCGGGTTGTGGCCGACGACGCTGAGCGGGAAACCCTCGACCAGCTTGCGGTGCTGGCTGTAGCCGAGGATGCCACCTCGTTGCTTGAGGTGATTGGTGACGCGCAGGAGTCGCGCATGGCTACCCTCGAACGGCGGATAATCGTCGGGATCGATGCCGGCGACAATGACCTCGCCGGGGAGTTCCCAATCGTCCCGTTTGGAGTGCGTCACAAAGACCATCTGGCCGCCGGTGCGCGCGACCAGCTCGGCGAAATTGCGGCGATAGGCCTCGCGATCGACGGTGCTGCGCTCCTCGAGGATGCGGGATGAGAGCGAGGTGTGCATGACCAGGATCATCGGTAGGCCAAGTTTGACCAGGTCCAGGTAATCGCTGATGTTATGGGCCAGGGCCACGTCGTAGGCGCCGTGGGCGGCGCGGCGCTGGGCCTCGGCCAGGTCGAGGAGCTCGAAGTTGGCGGGCAACGGGCGCACCCGCGGGTCCCAGTTCTGCAGGAAGCGCTGGGCCTGGGCCAAGAGGATGACATCCAGGTGGAAGGGTGCCTTATGGAAGAGGTGAAGGTAGGGTTGGTGCGAGCAAAAGGTGACGATGCGGCACTCGGGCGCAGTCACAGGGCGGGCTCCGCGGTCAACAACAGGGCGCGTACCGGCGAGGCGTCGACGCCTTTCAGCTTGAGCGGCGGCGCGATCAGCCAGTAACTGCCCGGCGCGACCTGATCGAGGACCAAGCCCTCAAGGATGCACAGGTCGCGCGCGTAGATTTCGCGGTGCGCGTGCAAGACGGCGTCGTCGAAAGGGTCAACGGAGGGGGTGTCGATCCCGACCAAGCGCACGCCGCGGTCTGCCAGCCAGCGGACGAGCTCGGGCGAAAGCGCGGCAAAGTCCGTGTTCCAGTGCTCCGGATCGGGGAAACTGCCCGTGCGCAGCAACACCCGCTCGGCGGTGATGGCCGGGTTGCCCAGATCCTCGGGCATGAGGCGCACGCCGTTGCTGGGTTTGGCCTCGATCACCTGGCAGGGTCCGATATAAGGGGCCAGCGCGCGCTCGCCGATGCCGCAACCGTCGGGGTGATAGTGGTTGGGCGCGTCGGCGTGGGCGCCGAGGTGGACGGTGGTCGTGAGCGAGGACAGCACCAAATTGTGGCCCTGCTGGAAGTCGAGCGCGACCTTGCGGGTGTAGGCGACATCGCCCGGCCAGACGGCGATGCGCTCGGAAATTGTAGGTGAAATGTCGATGATGTTCATGTAAGCTCCCTCGTGGCAGTTTACCCGTTCCCGTCTGGGTTGGGAAGGGTCCAAGTGGAGGCGGAAGCTCATGGATAGCGCGGAGACGAAGCAGCCCTTTCGTCTGGAGCAATGGCTGGCGCAATTGACCGCGCTGGCCGCTCAAACGGAGCTGGTGCTCGACAACCGCGGTCGTGGTTTCGTGCCTCGCGATCCCGAGGCGCCTTACGTGCGCCTGGTCCCGCCGCCACTCCTGGCGATTCCCGCTGGCGTCGTGTCCGCGGCGGCCTATTTGGCCCAGCCGCCCGTGCCGCCCCAGAAAATGCTGATCCTGCTGGTCCAGGCCGGCGCCACCTCGATGGGCTATTGGGACGGCGAGCTGCTCCTGGCTCACAAGGTCATCAAAAAATACGTGACCCGAGGCAATGGTCGGGCCCAGACGACCTACCTGAAAACCCGAGGCAAATCTCGCTACGGCAGCCGTCTGCGCCTGCAGAACGCCAAGGCCCAGCTGGTCGAAACCAACGAGCGCCTGATCACCTGGTGGACCGAGTTCGGCCCGGCCGACAAGGTCTTCTACAGTTGCCCGACGCGGACCTGGCCCGAACTATTCAGTGCCAGCCCGGCCCCGCCGTTCGCTCGTGACAAGGACTGCATCAAGGTACCCATGGACGTCGACCAACCCGGTCACGAAGAGCTGCTCAAGGTGAGACGCTTTTTAACCTGGGGAGCAGTGTACACTCGGGGTCGTTGACTAGCGGATGGGCATATGCTAGGATCCTGTTTGTGGTTAATTTTCCCTGTATGTGGGAAAAATTCTATCAAGGAGTTTGCAATGCGAAAAGTTGTCTTCCTCATGCTGATGTGTGGGATGTTGTTTGTGAAATCACCTGATGCACCAGCGCAGCGCCCAGAGTGCAGCGCCTTATGGGACGAGCTGTGGGATTGCGCACGTGATCCTGAATGCCTGTGGGATGATGTGGAAGCCATTGTTGAGGAAATGTCTGACACAGGTTGTATTTGACAAGTAATTAGGGCAGAAGGACATTCTTTACGGATGAAACCCTTCTGTCTCTGAAAGAGAAGCTTGGCACAGATATCCTTTCGCACCAATCACACAACGCGACGTTTCTTTAGGGCGAATTTTATGGGCATTTATTTATGGATGATTCTGGCAATGGGCGCCGAGCCCGCGCGAATTGAGCTGGACGAACTCTTCATTGGCCGTCTCTTTTTCTCCGCTCAGAACGAAAAGCAAGTCGCCTTCTCATATTTCGAACGGGCCGCTTTCAAGTTCGCTGTCTTCAATTTCGTCGACGGCAAGGTAACGCTTGTGGACGACGGTCGCTTCACTCCAATGATCTCATTTCCAATCCCGTGGCGACAAGGTTTCGCGGTTGTCAGTACTGTAAGCGGTGTTGCCTATTTTTTGGGTGCCGATGGCGCATTTCTGGAAAAGGCACAATGGTCAGGCTTTAAGGGATGGGAACAAGGGTTTAAAATCAAATTCCTATCGCCATTACCTTCCAAGGGGCAGGCTGCTGCAACACTCACGAGTCGTGACCGGGGGCGGTTTCTATTGGCCGTTATGGACTTAAATACGCGCGGTTTTGAGATCATTTTTGAGAAGACGTTAAAGCATGAAGATTACGACGTCTATTGGGTCCGCACCACCTCAGCCTGGCTTGAGCTTATTCCCCAAACGGCCTCGATCCAGCAGCTTGACGCGAAAACCTTTAAAGCTGTGCAACGGCTGCGGCAAGCCGAGGAGCCCTGGCAGCGAAAGACGCCGCGGCGCAGTGGAAAGTTCTCAAAGATCCTGGATCAACCGCTGCCATTGGGCGATGACCTTTACCTCAAATGGACTCAATATAGGGATAACAACCTGCAGCCCCTTGATGAACCGCGCATCAGCACCTTGCTGCTTCAGAACCGGAAAGCCACGGTACTTAAGCACCACGTGCTGGGTATCCAGGGGAAAAAGGCGCTCGTCTTCAAGTGGGAAGAGGGTGAGCTTGCCGTAATCGACCTTTGACCCGGTGAGGCTGGTGCTAGGCGTGGGGGTACTGTAATGAAATTCTGGTTTTTGGTTTTTGTCGTCTTGTTCGCGAAGGCGGAGGAGCCGTTGCCGCTGGACCCAGCGAAAGTGAGCGAGGATCAGTGGCAGCGGGGGCATGAAGCGCGCCTTCAGATTCGTCAGGCCATGGCCAGCGACGAGGTGTGGCGCCAGCTCAATCACCTGAGAATCCGTTATGAGTACCGTAAACTCTGGCGCAAACGAACGACAGAGCAAGTCACCTTTGTCTATGCTCAGGCAGAGCCCAAATGGCTGAAAATCCGTCAGGTAGGTGAAACCCAGGACGTCACGGGCTTCGATGGCGCGGCCTTCTGGGAACATGAAGGTCTGAGCCTAAACGGCATGAAACGCTCCCTTGCCGCAGAGACCTGCCGTGAAATCTGGCTTTTGGAGCTGACCTGTCTCATGACCTACCCGGATCTTCGGTTCGCGGATATGGGTGGCCAAGTCATTGAGGGTGTGGCGCTGATACAACTGGCTGTATTCCCGCAGTCAGGGGCCCAGCTCTATAGCGTTTGGGTCCATCCTGAAACCAAGCAAGTCGTTCAGCTCTGCTATTGGACGGAAAAAAAATCTGGGGTTTCAACCACGTACTTCAAGTACAGCGATTATCGCGATGTTGCGGGGCTTATGTTACCCTTCAAGACCACGACAGAGGGCGATTATCCATCGGAACGTATTCTGGCAACGGTAGAAATCAACCCCGAGGGCGAGCGGCAGTTTTGGCGAAAGGAGTGACCCTAACGTCCCAACGCCTTTAGGAGATATCGGATTCGAGGATGCCGTAGGCGAAGAGGTCCTTCCAGACGTCGCCGTTCATGGCCGCCTCGCGCAGGGTGCCTTCGCGCCGCAGACCAAGCTTTTCCAGCAGGCGGTAGGAGGCGATATTGGCGACCTCGCAGTAGGCCACGACCTTGTGCAGTTTGAGCTGGCTGAACATGAACTCCAGCACGACCTTCGAGGCCTCGAACGCATAGCCGGTGCCTTTAGTCTCGGGCAGGAAGCGGAAGCCAATTTCGCCGCAGAGGTCGTCAACGCTTTCAACGCGGAAGACGACTTCGCCAACCATTTGGTCGGTCTCGGCCACGACCACCGCAAACGAACACCAGGATCGTTCGTGAAAGTGCCATGGGCGCGAGCAATTATTGATGCGCTCGATCACACCATCTCGGGGGATTGCGGGACGGATGTAGCGGCAGACCTCGGGATGGCTGCACAGTAGCAAACTGGTTTCCAGGTGTTTTTGGGAGATCGGTTCAAGGATCAGACGGGCGGTGGGGCCGGGCAGGACCAACTGGCTGCAGTCTTTGGGGATGGTCATAAGGTCTCCTTATGTGGGTTGGGGGAGGGGGTTCAGTGCTGGCACTTGCGGCAGAAGTGGGTGCCGCGCTGACCCAGCTCGATGCGGGTGATATCGGTGCCGCAGGTCAGGCAGGGCTCACCGCCGCGGCCGTAGACCAAGAAGTGCTTCTGGCTCTCGCCCTCGCTGCCGTCGGGCTTTCGGTACCAACCAATGGTGGCGCCCTCGTGCTGGATGCCCTGGCGCAGCACGGCCTGGACCTGCTCCGCGAGCTTGGTGCGCTCGCGCGGTTTGAGGGCGCTGACGGGGCGGGTCGGCAAGATACCGGCGCGGAACAGGGCCTCGTCGGCGTAGATATTGCCGACGCCCGCGACCTGCTTCTGGTCGAGCAGAAAGGTCTTGATCGGGCGGGCTGAACGCTGGAACTGCGCGCCCAGGACCTTGGCTTCCAGCTCGAGCGGCTCGGGACCGAGCTTTTCCTCAAGGAAATCGAGCGATGTGACCAGGGTGACCCTGCCGAACTTGCGCGCATCGGAGAAGATCAGGTAGTCCTCGCCGAGGGCAATGGCGAAACGCACCCAAGCGTCCAGGCCTTCCGGCTGTTCATGGAGGTACAGCCTGCCGGTCATGCGGAGGTGGATGACTATCCAGTATCCCTCGCAATCACAGCAGATATACTTGCCGCGACGGCTCAGGCCGGCGATTTTTCTGCCGGCCAGGGCGGCGTTGAAGGCGCTCAGATCCCAGGGCTCGATGACCTTGGGCCAGGGCGCCAGCGCCTGGCCCAAGGTCTTGCCCACGAGGGAGGGGCGCAGGCCGCGTACGACTGTTTCGACTTCTGGTAGTTCTGGCACGATCAACCTCCACTGGGACGGCTTACTCTACCACAAAGGCGCCTCGCGCGAAGCCGCGAAGCCGCGAAGAAAGGGGCGAAGCCGGGGGGCGGTGCGATGTAGGGGTTAAAGCGCGCACCGCCTGGATCATGGGCTTGACTTTTCAGGCGGCTGTCCGGATCATGCCTCAACGCGGCCCGTTGGGGTCGCCCATCGCGCGTGTTTGAGGTCGTCGCCATGAATCGGGTCGCCGTGACGGTACTGTTGTTGATCTGTAGCAATATTTTCATGACGTTTGCCTGGTATGGCCACCTCAAGAATATGGCTCACCGCGGTTGGCTGATCGCGGCCTTGGTCAGTTGGGGGATCGCCCTTTTCGAATACCTGCTACAGGTGCCTGCCAACCGCATCGGCCACGAGGTCCTCAGCGTCGGCCAGTTGAAACTGATCCAGGAAGTGATCACCTTGGCGGTGTTCGTGCCCTTCTCGCTGCTGTACCTCAAGGAGAAGTTGACGATGGACTACCTCTACGCCGGTCTGTGCCTGCTTGGGGCCGTCTTCTTTCTGTTCCGAGCCAAGCTCTTCGGCTAAGGGCGCAAAAAAGGCCGGCGCAAACTGCGCCAGCCTTCGAGGTCTAACGTGCCGTGGCCTTATTTGGGTTCTTCCTCGGTGAGGGTTTTATAGACCCATTGGCGCGGGTCGACCTTGACGGTGGTGTTCGCGGGGATGGTGAAATCCGCGGCGCCGCCTGGGAGCTCGATGCGCTCGTAGCGGACTTCCTCGCCCGATGTCAGCTCCAGCTCAAGCGGCATGATGAAGCTTGGGTTGTCCCAGCGCAGGTGGAGGACGCCGTCGGCCTGCCAGTAGTTGAGCGCGGGCGCGGCGGCTGTGTAGACATAGCGCTTGAAGAACCAGTCGAGCTTGCGGCCGCCGATGCGTTCGGCGATGGCGATCAGGTCCGCGGTCGTGGTGGTGTTGGCGTAGGTGTACTTGGGGTCGTTCATATAGCTGTAGAGCACTTCATTCAGCTTTTCGCGACCGAGCAACCAGCGCAGGGCGTGGATCACCAGCGAGCCCTTGTTGTAGATGTCGGGGATGTAGGCCTGTTCCTCGGAGATATCCTTGCCTTGGACGATGGGCTTGGTGTTGGCGATGCGGAACCACTGGCTGCGGTAATAGCGCAGGGCGGCATCCAAGCCGCTGGTCTCCTCGAGATAGGCGCCGGTGGAGTAGGTGCAGATGCCCTCCTGCAGCCAGAAGTCGGCCAGGTCGCTAGCTGTCAACTTGTTGCCCCACCACTCGTGACCCATCTCGTGGATCATCAGGCCGTCCAGACCATTGCGCTGGATGAAATGGCCGCCATAGGCGTTCAGGGTCTGGTGCTCCATGCCCAGGTAGTGGGTGTGGGCCAGGCCGAATTTCTCGTCGAGGAAGGGGTATTCACCGTACAGCTTGCCCAGCACGGTCAGGTACTGGATCGCCTGTGACTTGAGGTTCTCGATCTTCTGCTCGTAGCTCTCCGGCCCGCTGTCCTGGTCGGCCTTCTGGTACTCTTTGAGCATGTAAAGCACGACCGGCATGTCCTTGCTGGCCTTGAGGGTGCCTTCGACGAGCTGGTAGTCGGCGATGCTGACATTGACATTGTAGCTGGAGATGGGGTACTTGGAGTGCCAGGTAAAGGTGCGCCAGCCGGGTTTGCTCGGCACGATCTTTTGCAACAGGCCCGTGGCGGCGCAGTAGAGCGGTTCCGGCACGGTGATCTCCAAGGTCAGGCCCTCGATTTTGTCGACCTGATGGCCCTTGCAGGGGTACCAGACCTGGCCGCCCTCGCCCTGACAGCTGACGCCGATCCAGGGTTTGCCAGAATCCGTTTTGGACCAGTTGAAGCCGCCGTCCCAGGGCGGGTTCTTGGCGACCGTGGGCTTGCCGCCGTACTCGATGCGGGCCAGGATCGAATCGCCGACCTGTTCGGGCAGCGCGATCGAGAGTTTGTTGCCGCCGTGCTTGAACGGGCGCGGCTTCCCGTCGATCGTGGCGGCCTTGACCGTCAAGCTGTCGACCAACTCGAGGTCCAGACTCTTGAGGTTGGCGTCCAGAACCGCGTAACGGGTTTCCACGAAACCCTCGATGGTCTCGCTTTCTGGATCGATTGCCAGCGACAAGTGCATTTCTTTTGTATTGATGCTCGCTTGATTCTGCGACAAATGGCCCCCGACATCAAGGGGGGCCTGAAACATCAGCCAACTCATGAACAACGAAACCAACATGCTTTGATCCCTCCAAGGAACTCCGTATGTTGTATTGTCGCATCCTTATGGCGTTTGAATGCAGGTGGACTGCGAACCTGAATGGGGGGTCAAGTTTTTGAAAGATTCTTCGACCGAGCCTTGGCAGTCTTCGTCTATGCTGTGTGAGGTCGAGGAAGAGGAAACCATGGAACAATTAATGGATTCGGAACTGGTTAGGCTCGCGCAACGAGGCGAGGGGCTGGCCTTCAACATACTGGTCGATCGCTATCAGCAGCGGGTGACCCAACTGGTTTACCGCTACGTCCGCGATACCGACACGACCATGGACTTGGTTCAGGATATCTTTTTCAAGATCTTCCGCAACCTGGTCATGTTCAAGGGCGATTCCAAGTTCTCCAGTTGGCTGTTCCGCGTGGCCACCAACGACTGCATCGATCATCTGCGTCGCGTCAAGGTTCGCAAGGAGCAGTCCCTGGACCAGTACCAGGATCATGGTTTCGACGTCGCTGACGAGGCCGAGACCGCCAACGTATCGGGCGTCTTACAGGATAAACTGGAGCGCCGCCGCATTGCCGAGGCGCTGGACAGGTTGCCCGATCTCCAGAAATCCGTGGTGATCATGAAGGTCTACGAAGAGATGACGTTCGATCAGATCGCCGACATTCTGAATGAACCTGTGAGCACGGTCAAGTCCCGCCTTTACAAGGCGTTGCAGTCCCTGGGTGGGATTTTGCGACAAGTGGACTTCATCGAATCGAGAGGACGGAAATGAGACACCTGAACGAAGAAGAAATGATTGACGTCTTGATGGGCGACGGCGTTGGACCCGCGCTCAAGCTCCACTTGCAGGAGTGCCCGGACTGCGGCGAACAGCTCGCGACCTTGGAGCGCGGCCTGTCCGTCGCGCGCCAGGCCAAACCAAAAATGCCCCTGACGGCGATCCCCTTGATCTCCTTCGAGCGCTTTCAGCGCCAACGCAAGACGTCGCGTATGACCTGGATGGCCGTGGCGGCGATGCTGGTGTTGGCGCTGATGGGCTTCCGGGCCGAGGTCGGCGCCAATGGACTGGTGGTCCAATTTGCCCTCTTCCACAAGACGGAAAATCGCGACGACCAGCGCATCGCCGCCCTGGAACAGCGCTTGATGCAGGCACTGGAAGTGCAGTCGAGCATGACCCAGGAGCAGTTAGACGAGCGCTTTAACGCCTTCTTCATGGACCAGGACCAGGAGTTTGGCGAGTTCACCCGGGTCGTCAACAGTAACCTTAAAAACTCCAATCTCGAAAACGAGCGCAAAATGTTGCAGATGAATGACGCGCTATTGCGTCAGAACCGCAAGGAAGGCGCTTTGGGAACTATGCGATGAATGCACTACTATTGCTTTACCTGACCCAAATGTTCCAGGGCCCGCAAAGCGAGGAGATCTGGACGGAAATCGGCCAGGCCGAACTGGAACTTCACGAAGGCATCAAAAAGGCGGATAGCCCTTACTCGGTCTCCTCCACCAATCCCGCGCGGGGTTATTACTTGCCCGGCAAGGGCGTGTTCTTCGTCGTGCCGCTGCGCTACCGCGCGCTATCGGCCTGGAAGGCCGAGGAACCGTCTGAACAGAAACTGAAAGAGACGATGCCGCTGGGCAAGGTCGACTACCAGTCACGCCTTGCCGCCTGGCAGGAGCGCCAAAAGGCCTATGAAGTCATACAGGACGCCAACTTCCAGAAAGTCGTCACAGCGGTCAAGCAGAAGATCCCCGCGATCGCCGCGCTGCTGAAGGAGCTGCAGCCCGACGAAGACCTGGTGATCGCCGTGGAGGAAGCGCCGCCGGCCTACTACTATGCGGACTTCTCCCTCAAGAAGAACCCGACCCGCAAGGTCGTGACCCTGACGGTCACGGGCGCGGCCTTCCAACAGGTGCGCACGGACAAGGCCGAGCGCCGCGACTCGGTGCTGATGAGCCAGATCCAATCGGTGACGACCATGCGTCGCCTGGCGGGGCCGTAACAAACAAGGTACAAGCATCAAGACGCAAGACCCAAGCGTGAGGCCGACCGCCGGTCGGCCTCTCAGGCCACCTGGAGCAATTGGCTGGAGACGAAGCGAGATGAGCCAGATCCAATCGGTGACGACCATGCGTCGCCTGGCGGGGCCGTAACAA
>CAYRFM010000041.1:24124-56025 GCA_964423555.1 uncultured Holophagae bacterium
GACCGCCGGTCGGCCTCTCAGGCCACCTGGAGCAATTGGCTGGAGACGAAGCGAGTCGAGGACGGATGCGTTTTGGGCCCTTAGGCGCAGTCGAGGTTGTCTAGGCGAAAGGACGCCATGCTGACGTTAAGCTCGGTGGCGATGCGGGCGAGGTCACGCGATGTTTGGTCGGCGCGCGCGATCTCCTTGGTTGAGACGTCGATCTCTTGGCGGTTGGTGGTCATGGTGTGGTCGATCGAACGGGTCTCGCGGTCGACCTCCTCGACGTCCAAAAGAATCGAAGCAACGCCGCCCGCAGCCTGTTCGACTTGTTCGGCAACACTGATGGCATGATGGCTAGACTTTTCCAGATGGCCACGGATTTCGTCCGCATGCTCCGCAAGATGCTCAACACCGCTGGCGATCTCGCGCATCGCACCCGTTTGCTGTGCGACCGCGGAGGCGACCATCTGGTTGGCGTCGTCGATTTCATTCATCAGGGCACCGATATCGTGGATCACTTTCACGGCGTGTTCGGAGCTTTTGCGCATGGTGCCGATACTGGAGCGTATCTTGTCGGCGGCTTCGCTGGTTCTCAGGGCCAGAACCTTGACTTCGTTGGCCACGACGGCGAAGCCCCTGCCGGCCTCACCGGCGTTGGCGGCCTCGATCGAGGCATTCAGGGCCAGCAGGTGTGTTTGAGCCGCGATGGTCGTCACCAACTGGGTGATGCTTTCGATTTGTCTCGCGGCAGCATCCAGGTCACTTACTTCGTTAACACTGGTGGCCGTGAAGGCCGTTGCATTGCGGGTCATGGTCGAGGTGAGCTCGGTGTTCCGGCGAATCTCCTCGAGCGAGGCGGACAGTTCCTCGACGGCACTCGCTAGTTGTGAAGTCTGCAATGCCATCTTGCGAGAGCTATCCGAACAGGTTTGGATGTCGTTACTCATGATCTGGGCGGAGCGTTCAACCACACCGATATTGCCATTGACGTTGATGGACAACGACACCAAGCGTCGCAGCGAGCTCTCTTGCTCGCCCGAATCTTGTCCATTGAGGCGTTTGACGGCCTCGCTGACCACCACGGTGCCGTCGCGAAGCTGATCAGAGCGCTCGCGCAGTTGATTCGATGCTTGGGCCAGGGTATCGGAAAACTTCTGTACGAGTTGGGCATGGTTTAGGGTGCTTCCGATCAACTTGGTCAGACTCTCGATCATCTGGTTCATGGTCTCCATCAGATGGCCAATTTCGTCGGTCTGTTCGACCTTGACTCTCGCAGTCAGATCTCCTTGGGCGATTTTACGGTTCATCTCCAGGCAGCGACTCAGCGAGGCGCGAATGGAGTGAATCACCAATAGCGCGACAAGGGAGGCCAACAATAAGTAAAATGCCAGTCCGAATGCCTCAAGCAGAGTTGCCCGCTTGAGTCGGTTGGCCATGTCCAGGAGTGCTGCGGCCTGATGATCCTCGAGATTCTTGAGGCCGTTGATCCGCTGGGTCGCAGTGTCGAACCACTGCTTGGCGTCCACGCCAAAATTACCTTCGGCAGCCTTGTCAAGCGCCGTCTGGCGAAGCGCGGAGACCGCCGTGGAGATGGGCCCGTTACTGAAGGCGTCAAATTGTTGGAGGATCTCCACTCGAGCAGTATGGCGGAAGGTTTCGAATAATAAGGCTTGTTCGCCAGCGAGAAGCCATTCTTTGCGCAGGGTCTCTGGCGTGAAAGCACCGCGCGCAAAGGTGTTGCTGAGCACCGCTCGTTCTTGGCCAGCCCGCTCCTTGCCTTCTAGGAACAGCATGAAAGCGATCGCCGAATTGGCAATTTCTGCGTGTCCGATTTGGCTGGCCGCTTGGTGAACGACCTTCAGCATGGTCTCGATCTGGCCCGAATAGAAGGAAAGAACGCCACCGAGGTCGAGGCTCTGATCGTCGACCGCCTTGCGGGTGGCCGCTAGTTTGTCTAGGCCTGTGATCGCCAGTTTGATACTTTCGACTAGATCGACGTCCAATTGGGCCGTGTCGAGCTGCGCGCTGAAGCTGCGCAGGTCAGCGAGGGGGCTGTCGGTGACGGTGCGCTGTTTGCTCAGCGCGGCGGCGGATTGAGGATCGCCGCTGCCCAAGGACAGTGCCGAGGCGCCCCGCTCCTTTTGCAATTCGTGAATACCGGCACTGAGCTTGACGTTCAGCTCGATTAAGGTTTCGGTCTGACGAACCACGGCCAGATCGCGGTTCAAGCCGCGAGCTGAAAGAAAGATCAGGCCGCTAAGGGGCAAAAGGAAGACCAGCCAGATCTTAGTTCCCAGACTTAGTCTTCCCAATAACCGATACAGTTGTTTCATTCGTCACCCACAGGAGTTTTACTGCATGTCTTATCGGGATTCCTCTACCGATGATAATAGGTCAAACTCCGGATTCATGACACCGACATCCCTGTTCTCAACTAATACACTATGAGCCCACGCGCCCTTGCCTGTCTGGCTCATCCCGACTCAAAACAAACTGAGTTGCTGGCCTTCGGCTTGGTGGCGTTCGCAGGGGAAGGGAGGCAGCGCAGGCAGCTCGGGTACAAAGCCACGGACTAGTTCGTGGAACAGGCGGCAGATCAGCGGGGCCTGCTCGTCCTCCGGTGTCTCGTGCATGTGGATGATCTTCTGAATCATTAAGGATCGCCATGCGCCACTCCTGGGGGCGGATGACCCACTCTCTCATAAGCGACAGACCCATTGGCCACTTCTCATAAAGCCCTGGACCCGAGCTGGCCCGCACGGGTAATATGCAAGGAATCCATTAGGAGGTGGCCATGGCCAAAAGCTCGGTGAAGATTCGTCATGACAGTCTGTTCAAATGGCTGTTGCAGGCGCATATCCGTGAGTTCTTCGCCCATTATTTTCCGGGGATCAACGTTCGCATTGGCAACTTTCTGGACAAAGAGTTCCTGAAAAAGCTTGAGAGTTTCAAGGACAGCTTAAAGGCGGATCTGCTGATTGCTCTTGAAGTTCAAATTGAGGACATCTGGCACAGCGCTGTGGTCTGTCTGGAGCACAAGAATTTGCGTATGGAGGTTGCTACCACGGTCATGGAATATGCCGCCTGTGCCTGGCTTTTGGAGAAGAAGCCGGTCTGGTCGATCGTCTTCTTCACCGATGAGGGCGACTGGCGCGAAGAAGTCAGCGACCGCGTCTGGCTGGGGTACTCCAAGGCGGGCGGGCAGATGATGTTCATTCATGATATCATCAAGGTGAATCGCGAGCTGAGTGCGGATCTGATCGCGAAGAGATCGCTGTTCCTCAGCCTGTTGGCCTTGCGCGCCAACCGCGAGGGCCTGACGCACGCCGACGTAGTGGCAGCCGTGTACCGCGACGCCGCCGCTCTTGGCGAGCACTTGAGCAATGACCAAAAACTCCTGATCGAACAAATGGTGGAAGGCTACAGCAAGCTTGAACCGAAGGTCGTTAACGACATCAAGGAGCAACAGAACATGAGATTTGTGGCCAACAGCATCACCGAACACTACGAACACATCGGCGAGAAGCGCGGCAAAAAACTTGGTGAGCTTCAGAAAATGATCGATTACGGCAAGGTGCAACTGCGCCAGTACGAGACGTTGCTTGCCGAGGGAATCCTGAGCGAGCCTGCCTATACCCGACTCGCGCAACCCTTGAGGGCGAATGTTGCCGAAGCCGAAGCGGAGCTTCAAGCCATGAACCTGGAACAGCAAGCGCAATCAGCCTGAAGTTCAAGAGACATTCAAGAGTCAAGGCGTCTGATCGCGAAGAGATCGCTGTTCCTCAGCCTGTTGGCCTTGCGCGCCAACCGCGAGGGCCTGACGCACGCCGACGTAGTGGCAGCCGTGTACCGCGACGCCGCCGCTCTTGGCGAGCACTTGAGCAATGACCAAAAACTCCTGATCGAACAAATGGTGGAAGGCTACAGCAAGCTTGAACCGAAGGTCGTTAACGACATCAAGGAGCAACAGAACATGAGATTTGTGGCCAACAGCATCACCGAACACTACGAACACATCGGCGAGAAGCGCGGCGAGAAGCGCGGCAAGGAGCTCGGCAAGGAGCTCGGCAAAAAACTTGGTGAGCTTCAGAAAATGATCTATTACGGCAAGGTGCAACTGCGCCAGTACGAGACCTTGCTTGCCGAGGGAATCCTGAGCGAGCCTGCCTATACCCGACTCGCGCAACCCTTGAGGGCGAATGTTGCCGAAGCCGAAGCGGAGCTTCAAGCCATGAACCTGGAACAGCAAGCGCAATCAGCCTGAACCGCGATTGGGCATCAAGGTTTTTTCGGTTGCCAACCTAACGGTCCCGCAGTGTGCAATCGGTCTCTAACTCAAAAGGGCCGGCCCGCAGGGCGGCCTCGCCGACCTAGCGCGTGGTTAGAACAGGCTGAGTTGCTCGCCTTCGCCTTGGTGGCGTTCGCAGGGGAAGGGAGGCAGCGCGGGTAGCTCGGGTACAAAGCCACGGACCAGGTCGTGGAACAGGCGGCAGATCAGTGGGGCTTGCTCGTCCTCCGGTGCCTGGTGCATGTAGACGTAGGGCGTGCGCCCCTCTGCGATCCAGCCGGCGACCCTTTCGGCCCAAGCCCGCAGGATGGAGCGGTCCTCCTCGAAGCGGGGATGGCCGACGAAGCGCAGCACGGGTTGTGGGCCTATCGCATCGAAGCGGGGTGGCATTTTGGGTTTGCGGCGCTGGGCGTCGCGCAGCTCGGGATCGTCGGTCTGCAGGGTCAGCAGACGGTGGGTGTCGAAGATGACCCTATCGGCACCGAAGTGGCGGAGCAGGTCGACGAACTCGGCCTCGTAAGGGCCTTGGTCGAAAAAGCGCAGGTGGCGCACCTCGACGGCGAGGTGGTACTGGCGTGGCAGCCCGGCGAGGAAGTGGGCCAGCGTTTCCAGGGCGACGAAGCTGGGCGGTAGTTGGACCCAGAGAAAGCCGACGTGGCGGGCGAGCGGCGCGATGGTTTCGAGGAAGCGCGCAACCTCGTCATCGGCTTGGCGGAGCCCGGCGTCGTGGGTGATGGTGCGGGGGAACTTGAGGCAGAGCCTGAAGTCGCGGGGCAGGGCGGCGGCCCATTGAGCGACGGTCTCGCGTTTGGGCAGGGCGTAGAAGGTGGTGTTGCCTTCGACCGAGTTGAGCACAGAGGCATATTCGGCCAAATAGTTGGCAGGTCGTGTGCCTTGGGCGAAAAAAGAACCCTGCCAGGCCTTGTTGGCCCACATGGGACAGCCGAGAAAATAGGGCATCGCGTGCCTCCGGTCAGAGCAGGCGAACCGCTGTGTAGGGCCGCAGGGTGATATCGGGGCCCAGCTCGGGTCCGGCCAACTGGTGTTGTCGCCAGAGTCGCCAGCCTTCGGCGGCGATCATGGCGGCGTTATCGGTCGAGAAGATGGGCGAGGTCAGGAACGAGGGCAGGCCGGCCTTGCTAGCGAGCTGGATGAAGCGCTGGCGCAGCAGGGTGTTGCAGGCGACACCGCCGCCAAGCAGCAGGGCGCGGGGTTGTTCGCGCTCGATGCCGAGTGCGACCCGGTCGAGCAGGTGGCGGACGACCGCAGCCTGGAAGGATGCGCAAAGGTCCTTGACGGCTTGGGACTCGGGATCGGCATAGTTGGCGGGCGCCTCCTCGACGAGGCGGGCGGCGCGGGTCTTCATACCGCTGAAGCTGTAGTCGGCGGAGCCGTCGCGGAACTTGGGCTGCATGAAGCTGTGGGCCTTTGGGTTGCCAGTTGTGGCTAAGCGATCGATGACCGGTCCGCCGGGGAAACCGAGGCCGAGCATTTTGGCGAGTTTGTCGAAGGCCTCGCCGGCGCTGTCGTCGCGGGTCTTGGTGAGCAGGGTCAGCTGGCGGTCGCGCTCGACCAGCAACAGGTGGGTGTGGCCGCCGGAGACGATCAGGGCCAGGGCTGGGAGCGGCAGGTCGCCGTGTTCCAGGAACAGCGCTGCCACATGGCCCTTGATGTGGTTGACGGGGATCAGCGGCTTGCCAAGGCCAAAGGCCAGCGCTTTGGCAAAGCAGACACCGACCATCAAACAGCCGACCAAGCCGGGGCCTTGGGTGACCGCGATGGCGTCCAGTTGGCTCGCCTTCAGGCCAGCGCGGGCGAGTGCCTCGCGGTAGACGTGGGGCAGGTTCTGGAGATGGGCGCGACTGGCGAGCTCGGGCACGACGCCCTGAAACGGCGCATGGACCGAGTGCTGTGAGGCGATGACGTTGGCCAGAACGGTACCGTCCTCGCCGACGATGGCGACGGCGGTGTCGTCACAGGATGTCTCGATGCCCATTAGTGATTTCACGGTGTTACCCCTGGCCGAAAAATGGCGGCAGCCGAACTTCGACCGGTCCCCACTATACAGGACAGTAGGCGCCGGACTCAAGGGCCGGTACGGGCTGAACCTTGCTCCCGTCCCCACCCCTGGCTATAATGAAGGCGGTTAGAGGAGGAGGGATCCATGCTCGCGTGGCTGCAAAAGACGATCGAGACCTTTCAGTACGGCGATGACGAAACGGCCTACGTCGCGATCAAAGGGATGTGCGATAAGCTGGGTCTGGACTGGGAACGGGAGCGGGCGATTCTGGAGGCTGACGACCATTGGGGCTTCCGCGAGTCGGTCGTGCCGGGTCCCAGTGGGGCGGTCGAGATGGCGGGTCTGCCGGCAGCTAAGGTCTTCATCTGGTTGAAAAGCGTGGATCTGGCACAGGTCCGGGACGAGTTGCGCCAGCCGCTGGCGGAGTATCAAGAGGAGTCCCGACGGATCACCCGTGAGAGTTTCCTGCGCTCGGATCTGCTCAAATACGCGCGCGCCAAGGACCCTTCGGAACGCAGCGCGATAGAACAAAAGTTGGTTGAGGCCGCTGCAGTTCTCGAAAATCAAGGAACCTAGTACCAAGCCCAGGTGGGGCCGACCGCCGGTCGGCCTGTAGGGGTGGACGTTCACCGGGACCGGCCCACCTGGGTCGGTGTCACACGTTCGGCTCAATGGATTCTGTGCACGCGGCCAGCACATGGGTCATGCGTGTAAGGGGCCATTTGCGGATTTTCCGCGCAAGTAACGCCAGCCCGGCGGCTGGCGTCACAGGTTCGGCTGTGAGTGCGTTAGCTGGTCTTGTTGTACTTGCGCAGCTTTTCGCGCTCGTTGATGGTCAGCGCAATCTTGCGCAGGCGGATGCTGGCCGGCGTGACTTCGACCATCTCGTCGTCGCGGATGATTTCCAGGGCTGCTTCCAGGCTCATGGGCGGGATCGGCGTCAGCACGACGCTGTCGTCCTTGCCGGAAGCGCGCATGTTGGTCAGTTTCTTGCCCTTGGTGACGTTGACGTCCAGGTCGTTCTCGCGGTTGTGGATGCCGACGATCATGCCCTCGTAGACTTGCGTCGCCGGCGTGACCAGCAAGGTGCCGCGCGGTTCGAGGTTGTAGAGCGCGTAGGCCAGCGCCTCGCCGGCGCGGTCGGCGACCAGCGAGCCCGTCGAGCGGCTGGGAAAGTCGCCGCGGTAGGGCTCGTAGCCGGAGAGGTAGCCGTTCATCACGCCGGTGCCGCGGGTGTCGGAGAGGAACTCGTTGCGGTAACCGATCAAGCCGCGGGAAGGCACGCTGAACTCGATGCGCACGCGGCCGGAGCCGTGGTTGACCATGTTGGTCATGCGGCCCTTGCGCATGGAAAGTTTTTCCGAGATGATGCCGACATGCTCCTCGTTACAGTCGACGAAGAGGTGCTCGATCGGCTCGTGGCGCTTGCCGTCGACCTCGCGGAAGATGACGCGGGGACGGCCGATGCCCAGCTCGAAGCCCTCGCGGCGCATGGTCTCGATCAGGATGGCCAGCTGCAGTTCGCCGCGGCCCTTGACGATGTAGGCCTCGCCGTCGGGCGAATCCTCGACCTGGATGCCGACGTTGCGCAGGCACTCCTTGGCGAGGCGGTCGCGGATTTTGGGGGACTGCACGAGCTTGCCCTCACGGCCGGAGAACGGCGAGGAGTTGGCGCTGAAGCGCATGCTCACGGTCGGCTCGTCGATGCAGATGCGCTTGAGCGCCTTGGGCTGGTCGCGCAGGCAGACGGTGTCGCCGATGTGAACGTTCTCGACGCCGGCCAGAATGACGATGTCGCCGGGGGTGGCGGTCTCGCAGTCGGCCAGGCTGAGGCCGTCGTAGGTCTGGAGCTTGGAGACGCGAAGAGGTTCGGTCTGGTCGTGGTCCTTCATGCAGATCAGGGCGTCTTGGCGGCGGACCGTGCCGTTGGCGACCCGGCCGATGGCGAGACTGCCCAGGTAGTCGGAGTAGCTGAGGTCGGCGACCAGCATCTGGAACGGCATGTCGGGGTCGAAGGTCGGCGCGGGGATCTCGCGCAGGATGGTGTCGAACAGCACCCTCAGGTCGGTGCCGCGGCCCTCGGGCGATTCCTGGGCGATACCGTCACGGCCGATGGCGTAGAGGACGGGGAACTCGATCTGGTCCTCGTGGGCGTCGAGATCGATGAAGAGGTCGTAGACCTCGTCAAGGACCTGGGCGATGCGGGCGTCGGGGCGGTCGATCTTGTTGACGATGACGATGATGCGCAGGCCGGCGTCGAGGGCCTTTTTCAGCACGAAGCGCGTCTGCGGCAGGGGACCCTCGGAGGCGTCGACGAGCAGTAGCACGCCGTCGACCATCATCAGGGCGCGCTCGACCTCGGAGCCGAAGTCGGCGTGGCCCGGCGTGTCGAGGATGTTGATTTTGACGCCCTCGTAGCTGACGGAGCAGTTCTTGGCGGCGATGGTGATACCGCGCTCCTTCTCCAGGTCCATGTTATCCATGATGCGCTCTTCATAGGAGCGGTGACCGGCAAAGACGCCGGCCTGTTTGAACATCGCGTCAAGCAAGGTGGTTTTGCCGTGGTCGACGTGGGCGATGATCGCGATATTTCTAAGGGACGTGTTCTGCTCTCGGCGCATCGAAAATCCTTCCTGAACGGGCCCTGTGTGGTGCCCGGGTGTCGGCCAGCCGCCGAGGCGGGGGCCGCGAGCCCCGAATCGCGCGATCCGGAGCCAAGTCCAACCGGGCATAGTACACCAGCTCGGCCCCAAACGCAGGTAACTTTTTCGTCAACATGCGCAGACAGGGCTTCTTTCGCTCTGGTTGACGAAGGGAGAGACTTAACCTGCAGGTTCGAAGGAGAGCACTATCGGGTGACCCTGAAGGTGTTGGCCTGCCATTCGGCGGCCAGGCCGAGGTTGCCCAGCAATAGTTCCAACACCTGGTTCATGGTCACGTCCGTTAGGAGCAGGGTCACTTCCTGGTCGGGGACGGAGCCGTCGATGAAGAGGTTGAAACCGCCCTCGTCGGCCAGGAAGCGCAGCAGGTCGATTAGCGAGGCCTTGCGCACGTCGATGCGCGAGATGTGGATATCGCCAAACGGCAGTTCTTCGCTCGCACCTGCGGCGAGCGGCGTGCCGGCCGGCGTGACGGGGCAGTTTTGCCAGTCAACTTGATTGGCATCGAGGGTGAAGATACTGTCGCCCTGGCGCACCAGCACGCGATCGTTTTGCCGGCGCAAACTGTCGAAGGGCTGCGTCTTGCCATCCTTCATAACCAGCGCGGTGTCATGGCACATCAGCAGCAGGATTAAAAAGGTCATGTTTCACCTCCTCGTGCTTCCATTATACGCCTTACTGCTTGAGCGCGGCGGGGCCAAAGCTTTTGCCGGTTGCGTGCTTGCCTTGGCTAAAAGTGTGAGCTGCTGGGTCGTCAGCCAGGTCAGTGGACGTCGGCCTGGCCCTTGGCGAGTTTGCGGTAGCGCATGACTTGGCGCAGCAGCACGCGGATCGAGGGCGGCGGATGGCCGTTCTGGGCGTTGTACGCGCCGATCAGCCAGAGGTCGCGGTAGTGGGCGAACAGGGTCTTGTAGACCACGATCATGCTGTGGCGCGGGTCGTAGATGAAGCTGGGTTCCGCCGAGGCGCCGTTGAGCTCCATGATCTTGAACTTCTCACCGCGGCGCAATTCCTCTAGATGGCTAGCGCGCACATCGAAACGACCGATGAAAAAACCTGGAATGGCCCTTGAGATTTCGTCGACCTTGGCGCTCAATTCAGGGGTCAGCAGGTAGGTACTGTCGTTGAAGTGAGTGCCCAGGCAGTGGTTGCCGGCCCGCACCAACTCCAGGACCTCGCCAGGGGCCAGCACTTCGTCGAGGCGGTGGCTGAAGCGCTCGGTGAAAATGTGGATACGGCCCTGGGCCATGGGATTGCGCAGGATTAGATCGTGGAGGTTGCTGACGCCGTCGCCGACCGCGCGCGGGAACTCTTTTCCGGTCAGGCCGATGACCTTGCCGCGCTCTTCCCAGGGGTAGCGGCGGTAGCTGATGCCGACCTCATAGGGGCCAGGCAGGAACTCTTGGACTTGGACGGCGACGCTGCAGGTGCTGAGGTAGGCGCGGAGCTCATCGCGGTCATTGACCCTTTGGACGCCGTCGCCGCGCTGGCCGACATCCGGCTTCATCATCAGCGGGAAGGCGAGGTGGCGCTCGGCCATCCAGGTGTGGATCTTGTCGATGCGCTGGTCGAGGGCAAGGTTGGGTTCGACGTCGAGGAACTGGGCGCAGAATTCGGGATGCGCGAACAGCGCCTCCATGATCTTCTGTTTGGATTCGCCCAGGAAGCCCGAGTACTCGATGCCAGGATTGGAGACCAGCGGGTAGTTGAGGCAGCGATGGCGCAGCGCCAGCCAAATGTTGTAGCAAAGGATCGGGATATAGACGAGGTTGGTGGGCCAGAACTCCCAGTGGGTCCAGCGGCGCATGCGCGAGCGGATGCGGGCGCGCATGCGCCAGCTGCCCAGCTTGAGGAACAGGCGCACGAGGACGATCATCAGCAGGATCGAGCCGGCCATGACGGGCCAGTAATAGTGCTCATGGGCCCTCATCAGGTCCTTGAGGGCGTCGCCGAAGTACCAGGCCGCGAATAGCAGCAGCGGCGTCCAGATCGCCACGGCAATGGCCGATGCGACGAGGAAGTAGGCGGCCGAGGAGCCCACCAGGCCAGCTGCGAAATAGGTGGGCAGGCGCGCGCCAGGCAGGAAGCGCGAGGTCAGGATCACGATCAGGCCGTTCTCCTCGAACCAGCGGGCGCAGTGGTCGACCTGTTCCTCGGTCATCATGCGCTTCAAGATCGGCAGCTTGAGGGCCGGTCGTCCGACGACGAGGCCGAGCAGGTAAAGCAGGCCATCGCCGATGAAAATCCCGAAGAAGCAGCCGAGAAAGGCGGTGATCGGGCTAATCGCGCCCTCGCTGATGAGGATGCCGGCGGTGATCGTCGTGCCGTCCTCGCTGATCAGGGTCATGGCGGCCAGGATCACCATTTGGATGACGATCGGATATTCCGCCAGTCGCTGCAGCAGTTCCTGCATCAGGTTCGCCTCGAATGTTCAAGCGATCGCTGGCCCAGGGCCGGCAGATGGGCCATTGTAGCAAAGCCCAGGCGGACTGCCTACCGATTGGGCGTGCCCTCTCAGCAAGGTCCGAATTAAAAGGGGATCCCTTTCTGCAGCAGGAGGTTGCGGGGAGGGCGGTAGGCGCTCACAGGCTTGTGGAACGTGCGGAACGCGACGGGTGAGATCAGAGCGAGAAAAACGGCGAACAGCCCGTACTGGGCGGCGATGTGCACATTGTGCGGCTCGAGCATCATCTCGAGAAAACGGATTTTGGTGTTCATCTGGGACATGGCGATCGGTAGGAAAAGCCACATGTAGATCAGATAAAAACGGAATTGGCTGACCAGAGCGTAGAAGGCGGCGACAAGGCCCCCGACCAGGCAGGCGCTGCCCCAAAAGTTGATGCGTGGCGGTTCGTCGGGGAGGGGCAACAGACCTTTGGCGACAATGTAAGCGTAGAGCAAAAAGAACAGGCAGAGTGACACGCGAAACAGCGTGAAGATCGAATGACCTTTGGCGTTTTGGTTGCTCACTGGATGAACCCTCCGGATGCAAACACGGCCCGCCCATTATGAAACGGGCGGGCCGCAATGTACAGACGTAAAAAGGCGGGCTCGAGTTTCCCCACCCGAGCAACCGTCTCGCCGCGGACGTGTTCCGAGTAGGGGAAAAGGCGCGGTTTGGGCGCATGGATGCGCCCAAAAGCTGCTGAAATGGGCTAGAATGGGCGGCAACGTGGCAACACGACCATGGCGAGAGGAGAGGGGAGCATGGGGAAACGATGGGCGGTCAAGGCAACGGTCGAGCGACTTTTGGCCCAGGCCAAGACGGCGGCTGCGGCGCTGGTTGAAAAAGGGGTGCAACCCCACTTGGCGGTCGTGCTGGTCGGTGAGAATCCCGCCAGCAAAGTTTATGTCTCGAGCAAAGTCCGAACCTGTGAGGAACTGGGGATTCGCTCGACCTTGATCAAACTGCCGGCGGACGTGGCCGAAGGCGAGCTGCTGGCGCGGATCGACGCCCTCAATGGCGACGCTGCCGTGCACGGTATCCTGGTGCAGTTGCCACTGCCCAAGCACATCGAGGAAACGGCGGTGATCCACCGCATCCTCCCCGATAAAGACGTCGATGGCTTCCATCCGGTCAACGTCGGCCGGCTGTCCTTGGGTGAACGCGGCCTGTTTCCCTGCACGCCGATGGGCGTGATGGCGCTGCTGGCCGATAGCGGCGTCGATTTGCGCGGCAAACACGCGGTGGTCGTGGGCCGCTCCAACATCGTCGGCAAACCGATGGCGCAACTGCTGCTGGCCCAGCACTGTACCGTGACGATCGTGCACAGCCGCACACCCGAACCAGAGGTCCTGTGTCGCCTGGCCGATATCGTCGTCGCCGCGGTGGGTCGACCTGGCCTGGTGCGCGGATCCTGGATCAAGCCGGGCGCGCTGGTGGTCGACGTGGGCATCAACGAACTGGTCGATGCCGACGAGGTCGCGCGTTTGGTCGAGCCGGGCTCCAAGAAATGGGCCTCGTTCGAGGAGAACGGGCGGGTCCTCTATGGCGACGTCCATTACAGCGAAGCGCTGGCCCAGGCCGAGCTGGTCACGCCGGTACCCGGCGGTGTCGGCGCCCTGACGATCGCGCACTTGATGGTCAACTGCGTGGCCGCCGCCCAATGGAGCGCGGCGCGATGAAAAAAATCGATCACATCGGCATCGCCGTCCCCGATCTGGCGGAAGCCATCGCCCAGTACCAGGCCATGGGTTTCGACTATCACGGCCAGGAAACCGTCGTCGAACAGAAGGTCACTACGGCCTTTTTCGAGATCGGCGAGAGCCACCTGGAATTGCTGGAGCCGACAGAGCCCGACTCGCCCGTCGGCAAATTTCTCGCCAAGCGCGGGCCCGGCATCCACCACCTCTGCATCCAGGTCGACGACATCGAATCGGCGCTGGCCCGCTTCAAAGCGGCAGGGCTGAACCTGATCAACGAAACGCCGGTCATCGGCGCGGGCGGCCACCGCGTTGCCTTCGTCCACCCCAAATCGACGTCTGGCGTGCTGCTCGAGTTGCTCGAGCCCAAATCTGCCTCGATCCCCGCTACGGAGCATTCATGAAGAAGACGATCCCGCTGTTTTTGCTCGCCCTGACCCTGGTCGGCTGTTGGAAGCCGATCGACCTCGAAAAGTCGCCGATCCCTGGCAACACGCTGGCGCTCGAGTTCTCGGCACCGGTCAAGTACGTCCTCGAACTGAAGATTGATGGCCAGACGATTCCCATCCGCTACGCGGCCAAGAACCGCATCCTCTGGGTCGAGGGCCTGAAGCCTGGCAAGCACGACTACAACATCCACAGCATCTCCAATGTTTTTGGACCCGAGGTCGGCAAGTTCGAGGTGGCGGCCGACAAGGGCGCCTACTTCTTCATCCAGGGCCGCAAATACCTGTCGTCGACCCCTAAGAACCGCGCCGAAGTCTCGATCCGCGCCTACCGCAAGAAATTGCGCAAGGAAGGCATTGATGCCAAGATCGGTGTGGTCGACGAGTCAGCGCAGGGCGAAGGCCGTATCCGCGCCTATTTCACCCGCAACAAGTGAGTTTTCACAAGTAGCGCACGGCCTGGGCCTTGAACAGACAGTGAATGCGCTGTCCGGGTTCGAGGCCCAGCTCCTGCACCGCGTGACCGGTGACTTCGGCCAGCAGCTTGACGCCGACGTCGACCACGACCAGGAAGCGGTGGTCGGAGGCGACGAGGTGGACAAGGGTGCCGGGGATTTGGTTCTGAATCGAACTGCCCTGGATGGATTCGCGCACCAGCGCGATGTCCTCGGGCCGGAGCGCGCAGTGGAGGCGCTGTGCGCCGCTCGATTCGCTGGGGCCAACCCATGTGGGCGCGTCTGGCGATACCTCGGGTCTGAGGCGGGTCGTGCCGCCTTCCGCGTCGCGTGCGACGACTTCCATCGGCAGGACATTGAGTAGGCCCAAGTCGTGGATCAGCGCCAGGATCCGCGGCTGGGGCACGAGTTCGAGAAACGGTTGGTGGGCATGGACCCGGCCCTGGTCCACCACCAGCAGTTGGGAGGTGAGCTGGAGAAGCTCGCCCAGATCGTGGCTGACGTGGAGCATGGTCAGGCCGGATTCGGCCTGAATGCGTCGCAACAGGGCCAGGATGCGTTTCTTGTTGCCGCGGTCCAGACTGGCCAGCGGTTCATCGAGCAGCAAGAGTCGCGGCGAGGCGAGCAGGGCGCGACCCAGGGCCACGCGTTGGGCCTCGCCGCCCGAGAGCGCTGTCGCGGGCTTTTCCAGCAGCTCCGCCAGCTCGAGCCAGGTCGCTACCTGCTCAAAGGAGAAGCGCTGCGCCACGCCGCCCAGGAGGCGCGCGCCAAACACGAGATTCTCGCGCACCGAGAGGTGGGGGAAGAGGCGGCTTTCCTGGAAGACGACCCCGATGCGGCGACGGTGGCTGGGCGTCCAGACGCGGGCGTCGGTGTCGCAGAGGGTCTGGCCGTCGACGATGAGCACGCCGCGCTGGGGTCGCTGCAGGCCGGCGATGAGATGGAGCAAGCTGCTCTTGCCGGCGCCGGAGGGGCCGAAGACGCCGGTGGTCCCTTCCTCCAGATGCGCTTCGAAGGCATAGGGATGCTGGCCGAGATGGCCCTCGAAGGCGAAGATGACGCTCATGGGCGCAGCCCCAAACGGCGACGGGCGCGGGCGGTCATCTGCTCGGAAGCGACGAGGGCGGCAATCGAGAGCGCGACGGAGACGAGTGCCAGAGCCAAGGCGGCAGACTCGCCGCCCGGTTGCTGGAGGTGGGCATAGACCGCCAGGGGAATGGTGCGGCTGACGCCCTCGATGTTGCCAGCCAGGACAATGGTCGCACCAAACTCGCCAAGTCCCCGGGCGAAGGCCAGGGTCAGACCGGTGACCAGTCCGCCTCGTGCCAAGGGCAGGCTGACTTTGATAAAGACTTGCCAGGGCGAGGCGCCCAGCGTGCTGGCGGCGACCTCAAGGCGCGCGTCGACCAGCTCGAAGGCCAGCCGTGCCGAGCGGATCAGCAGCGGCATGCCCATGACGGCACTGGCGATCACGGCGGCGGTGGTGGTGAAGGGGATGCGCCAACCGAAGGCGCGCTGGCAGAGCGCACCGAGCGGAGAGCCGATGCCCAAGGTCAGCAGCAGCAGGTAGCCGGTGACCACGGGCGGCATCACGAGCGGTGCATAGAGGCAGGCTTCGAGCAGCGATTTGGCGGGGAAGCTGCGCCGGGCCAACAGCCAGCCCAGGCCGACGCCGGGAATGAGCACCAGGCCCAGGGCCAGCAGTGCGATCCGCAGGGAGAGCAGGACCGCCCCCCAATCTGAATGAGACAACATAGGCGTAAGGCTAGTACCCAAATTCGAACAAGCGATGGCGCGAGCATCGTCTGGTGCATTTTCAGTCGGGTGCGGGCGTTATGTCAAGCAAGGGGTCGCAACAATGGGGTAAAGGGGCCGGGCAGCGCGCGCCGCCCGGCTGGCATGAAGCCAAATATGGGTGGGTCGAAACCCAATTGCGAGGTCGAACCAGTGCGGGAGAAAGGACCCGAATCCTAACTCCTGGGCGCCTTATAGCAAAGCTGATGCCATGTCTGAGGGCGAGCTTTATAATGGAGCTAAATGCTTTATTTTTAGATGCCTGAACGGTGAAGTGGGGTGGCTTCAGGAAAACTCGGAAGAGGGGAAAATTACCGTACGGCTGGTTGGCATTTGTTGCATTTGCGGCAGGTTAGCTGAAATAGACCACGATCACGGTGGCCGGCATTGAACTCTAAAAATTGAAAAAGACTGTGCTCAGCGCTAAACGAAGAAAGGCTACCGAAGCCGGTAGCCTTTGCACGTTAATGGAGAGGTTCAAGGGGCAGGCCCAGAACTCAAGACAGACGGGATTTGCGAACGAAGAACAGACCCGCGAGGACTAACAGGCCGAGCAGGCTGTAGAGGGCGTAGTCGCCCAAGGTGGGTACGGTGATCGAAGCTTCGATGATGAAGGGCAGGCCTTGCTGGCCGACGTCGACAAGGCTGGTCCAAGTGGAGCCATCGAACTGGATGGCATCGCCAGTGGCGGTTACGCCATCCTGGGTGATGGGCGGTGCCCAAGGGCCGCTGGCGAGCGAGCCACCAACGCGCCAGTCGAGCCAATAGGTGCCGGGGGGCAGCGTGGTGTTGACGTGAACGACGTTGGCCATGATCGGGCGGTTGGTCGCCCCGGGAGCGGACTCGATACCGCGGTAGATGCCGGACCAGGAGGTGTCGCCCAGAACGTTGGTGGTTAGATCACCCCAAACAACGGAAGAACCGCCATCAGCGGGATTACCGTTCCAGATCTGAAGGTGGAGGGTGTTCATGGTGGAAGTTGTGGTGGAGCCGGTCTGGTAGGCGAAGAACGTGATATCGCTGATGCTCCAGCCGCCGGCGGGAACGGTGAAATCGTCAGCGACGCGGAAGGAGCCAGCGGTAGAGTGGGAGAAGCCAAAAGAGCCCATGCCCAGGCTGGTATCTTGGAGTAGGCTCTCGTCGGCGCCGCCAGGGCCGGTGCCGGGGCTGTTGACCAGAGAGCCGTTGTCCCAGAGGACGACGCCGCCAGCGAAGTTGCCGCGGGGTGCGCCAGCAGCCGGAGTGGTGCGGGCGGGGCCATTCAGAATCGTCTCGGCACTGACGCCAGCCGAATTGGAGCTGCCGCCGCCGTTGCGGGGCTTGTCTTGCGCCATGGCCAAGCTGGCCAGGAGCAGAATCGAAAGAATCAAGCTAACCTTTTTCATAGGGTGAAATCCCCCTCCATTGACAGTAGATGGATCGACGCGGCTTGGTGAAAGCCACGAAATGTCGGTTTGTAATCACCTCTCGCAGTGGCCTTAGCTTGAGAAGTGGTATATCACGACACTCTGACTCGCATTCTAACCATAACATGGGAAAAAAGTCCATGATCATGGACGGTGAAATCTTGAGATTTCCAGTTTAAAACGTTGTATTACGGAGGCTGGCGGCGATTGATCGGGCGGCGAAGTTATGTCTCAAGGTATCGGGTTGGCCCGTAGTTGAGCCAGAGCGGCCTCCAATACTTCGTCGCGGCCGGCCCGGATCCCGGCGACCGTGGGTTTGACAGCGAGATCGGGCTGGATGCCGCGACCGACGAATTCGGTGCCGTCCGCGAGCAGGTCGTGCTTGGTGCAGATCCGGCCTTGCAGGCCGCCTGGTAGGCGGATCTGCAAGGGCTGACCGGTGCTGCCACCGGTCGGTTCGCCGACGATCGTGCCGCGTTTCATCTGTTTGAAGACGGCGGCAAAGTCTTCCGCGGCCGAATAGGTGCGGGCACTGGTCAGGACGATGACGGGCCCGCGGTAGGTATGACTGCCATTGGCGGCCCAGCTACTCGCGCCGCCTTCGACCCCTTGGCCACGGCCCCAGGCGCGATAGGTCGGCACGTACTTGCGCGAGTACCAGCGGGTCGTTTCGAAAGGGTCGGAGGTCAGGGTTCCGAGAATATCCCAGCCGACGCCGCTGTCGCCACCGCCGTTTTCGCGGACATCGAAAATGATGCCCTTGGCGGCGGAAATGGCCTCGAAGTTCTCGAGGAACTGGCGAGAGCAGGTGTTTGAACCGAACTCTCCGAGGTCGACATAGGCGATGTCACCTGGCAGCATTTTCCAGGAGAAGGAGGGTTTGGTGATGAAATTGGCGCGCTTGGCAGGCGTGGCGCGTTCGAGCTGGAGCTGCATGCGCCGGCCACTTGCGTCGGCGAGGGTCAATTCCAGCGGCACCGAGCTGTCGCCGAGCAGCAGGTCATAGCGATAAATCCGCACCAAACGGTCCTGTTCGGTGGAGGCACTGACATAGGGCGCGAGCTCGCGGTTGGCGTAGTCCTGGATGGGCTGGCCGTCGAGTTCCAGGACCTCCATGCCGACAACCAGTCCCTTGGCCGCAAGCTCCTCGTCCTGGACCTCGGTGATCAGGACTTTGCCCTCGACGAGCAGCGTGCGCAGGCCGGGTCGTGAATTATAGCGGTTGGCCAGCGCCTCGGGTGGGTAGATATTGGTATGGCCGTCATGGAGCTGGGCACAGAACTGGCGCATGACCTTGTAAAACTCGTCGAAGCTGTTTGCTGCCTGGACCTTGGGAAGGTATTCCAAGTAAAGCGCGTCCCAGTTCAATTGGGGGACCAGGTCGAAATTCACGAAATTGTACTTGGCCTCTGACCAGAACTGCGAAAGAGCGGCAATGCGATCGACCTCGGGCAGGTCGGGGCGGTAGGGCGTGGCTAGGCTGGCTCCCAGATAGAGCCTTTCCTGGGTCGCCTGTTTGTTTTTGGCGACGGCCAGCAACGACGCCCAGCGCGGGTCTGCGTGGAGACTGACGAGGTCGGAATCGGCCTCGATCTGGCGGGAATTGATGAAGCCGCGATCGATCGCCGTGGCCAGCACTTCCATGGCGCGATCGCCTTGACCGGAAAGGGCCAGCACGCAGGCGTAATTATAGGTGTCGGTGGCCGCCAAAGGAGCCTTGCTTTCGGCGAGCCCATACTGGCTGGCGGCTTCTTGCCAGGCGCGACTTCGGAGCGCTAGGTTAGCCTTGGCGAGGGGGTCGTCCTCAGCCAGGACCGGGCCGATCCAACTCAGGCAGAGACAGAGAAGCAGGGCGTGAGACATCGGAATCCTCCAGAGAAAGCAAGCGGCGACAACCCTGTGGGTATGGACCAGATTGTAACCCGAGCTGGGGAGAATTAGGCTTCCAACCAGTAGCGATTCAGGCAAAAGGGATAGGTGGGTAGGTCCACGGGTCGATGGCGTTGGCTTGGGAGGGTCTCGTCGAGGGCGGCACCGGTCACGAAGGCGCGTGCCAAGGCGTCCAGGTCGGCAACCGATGCCGGGTCGGGCGCCAAGTTCTTGCGGCGGGCGCAGCCCTGATGGCAATGGGGGAGCGGTGAGCCAGCGAGGTAGGCCTGAAGGGCCTCGATTAGCTCCTCGCGGGTTGTGCATACGATCGCCAAACGCGCATTGAGGGCGGCCCGGCCGTAGCGAAGAGTTTCCGCAATCGCGGCCAGTGGGGCCGAAGGATCTGGTCCCGTCTGGAGCCAGTCCAACAGGCGCCTGGCGACCTGGAGCAGGCGTTCCTCGTCCCGGGCCGAAAGCGGGATCAGTTGGCGCTCCGAGGTCCCGGCCCGCGGCACGGCGGCTGGCGGCTCCTCCAGAATCACATGGGCGTAGGAGCCACCGAATCCGAACCCGCTCAGTCCTGCCCGGCGAGGCTGACCGTCCGAGGCGAGCCAGACCGCGGCCTCGCGCTCGATCAGGAACGGCGAGCCGGCCAGATCGATCAAGGGGTTGAGCTCGCGGAAATGGACGAGCGGGGGGAGCGTGGCGTGGCGCATCGCCAAGCAAAGCTTGACGAGGCCGGCCAGCCCGGCCGCGGCCTCCAGGTGACCCATCGAGCTCTTGAGCGAGCCCAGGACGCAGTGCGCTTGGCCGAGACGGTCGCCGAGCAGGTCGGCGAAGGCCTCTTTGAGGGCCTCGACCTCGACCGAGTCGCCCAGGCGCGTGCCGGTTCCATGGGCTTCGAGGTAACCGACGGTGGCGGCATCGATGCCGGCCTCGCGGTAGGTGGCGCAGATCAGGTCGCGCTGGCGTTTGAGGTTCGGGGCCGCCAAGTTGGTCGCTTGGCCGCCATGGCCACTGCGGGCGCCGCGGATCACGCCGTGGAGGCGGTAGCCCTCGCTCAGGGCCGCGTCGAGGGGCTTGAGCACCAGGACGACCACGCCCTCGCCGCGCACAAAACCATCGGCCGAGCTGTCGAAACTGCGGCATTTGCCCTGCGGGGAGAGCATGCCGGCGCGGGCCGCGCCCAGGCCAATGGTCGGCAGCAGGACGAGGTTGGCCGCGCCGACGAGGGCCGTCTCGCAGCGGCCCGTACGCAATGAATCGACGGCCCAGACGAGCGCCTCGAGCGAGCTGCTGCAGGCCGTGTTAATGGTCAGGCTGGGTCCGAGCAGGTCGAAGAAATAGGAGATGCGGTTGGCAAGGATACTGCCGTTCAGTCCGGCATTCCAGTAGGCATTGATCGGAAAGCCACCGCGCACCGCCAACTCGTGGTAGTCGTCGCTGTGGGCGCCAATGAAGACGCCGGTCTGCGTGCCGCGCAAGCGGGTGGGATCGAGGGCCGCGTCCTCGAATGCCTCCCAAGCGGACATCAGGAGCAGGCGCTGAGCCGGGTCGGTGGTGCAGGCCTCCAGCCCTTTTAGGCCGAAGAAGGGGGCATCGAATCCGGCGACATCGTCCAGGAATGCGCCATAGCGAGGCGCTTCCGGATGATGGAAGGCGTCGCCGCGGGACGCGGGCACCTCACCGACGAGGTCGACACCATTGCGCAACAGCGGCCAGAGCTGCTCGGGTCTGTCGGCACCAGGCAGGCGGAAGCCCATGCCGACGATCGCGATCGCGGTCGACTCAGAGCGCATCGGCACGGTCCACGGCGATTGCAAGTTCGGCCAGGGTCTCGCACTTGTAAAAGGCCGTTGGGTGCAGGCGTTTGCCGAAGCGATCGGCCACGGCCGCAGTCAGGTTCGTGACCGTCAGGGAATCCAGGTCAAAGCTGTTGAGCGGGTCTTGTGCGTCCAGGTCGCAGGCCGAGAGGCCGAGCACCTGGGCGAATAGGGTCAGCAGGCAAGGGGTGGAGCCGTTGGTGGGGGTTTTGGGACAACTGGCCATGCGCACGTACAAGGGGGTGAGCGCGCCGCTGGCGAGTAGGTCGCGACAGGGACCACGGCGCAGTTTACCGCTGGACGTCTTGGGAATCGTGCCGGGCGCCAACAAGATCACGCGCTCTGGGCGAATGCCGTGCTGGAGCGAAACGCCCTGGGCGGCCTGATCGGCCAAGCGGGCCAGGTGCTCCGAGTCGGCGGCTACCTCGACGGCCAAATGGAACTGGCCCAATAACTCGTCCTCAAAGGCTGTGGCCGCGCCGCGAACGTCGACCGGCAGGGCCGCCAGTGCCGCCCATTCCAGGTCCTGCGGGTCGTAATTCTTGCCGCGGACGATGACCAGCTCCTTGATGCGGCCGGTGATAAACAGGCCGCGGTGATCCTGGAAGCCGCGGTCGCCGCTGCGAAAAAAACGCTGGTCGCCGAGCATCGCGTAGGCGTCGCGGTTAACCTCGGGTCGCCGGTGGTAGCCGTTCATGAGGGCGGGGCTGGTCAGCCAGACCTCACCGATCGCACCGGCTGGAAGCAGCTCGTGGCACTCGGGATCGACGACATGAACCTGGCAATCGGGCAAGGGGTTGCCGAGACAGGCCAGGCTGCGACTGGGATCCAGGCCGGGCGGCTGCCAATAGGCCAGCGCCGTGTCGATCGGCATGCTGGTGATCGGGCCGCATTCGGAGAGGCCGTAGAGCGGGCAGAGGACGTTGGCCCTCAGGCCCGCCGCGGCGAAGCGGGTAAGGAACGCCTCGCAGGTGCCGCGGCGCACGGGTTCGGCGCTGATCAGCGCGACCCGCAAGCTGGCCAGGTCCAGAGCGGTCAGATCGTCGATGCGATCGACACAGTACTGGTAGCCGAAGCTGGCGGCGGCAGCATGGCTGCAGGCAAAGCGCTGGATCGTTTCCAGCCATAGGCGCGGGCGGGCGAGGAAGCTGGCGGGCGCCATGGTGATCAGGGTCGCGCCGGAGCAGAGCGGGATAACTACATTATATATAAGCCCGAAGGAGTGGTGGTTTGGCATCCAGGAAACCAGGCGGGCGCTGTCGTCGATGCACCAGGCCTGCGCGCAGGAACTGGCGTTGTAGGCGAGGTGCTCGAGGCAGATCGACACGGCTTTGGGGGCGGAGGTCGAGCCGGAGGTGTAGAGCAGGCAGGCCGGGCTTGGGGATGGGTCGGGTGGCGTTGCGCAGGTGATCGTGGCGAGTGTCGTTGGGCAGGGCAGGGGCAGGAGCTCGAGGCCTGTCAGCGCTGTCGCGAATTCGCTCAGGCCCGCGTAACTGGCGCCATTGCAGAGGATCAGTGCGGCGCCGCTGTCCGCGGCAATGGCTTGCAGTTGCTCGACGATGGCTGGCCCGCGGGCGGGATCGAAGGGCGGGAGCGGGATACTGACAAGACCGCTGTGCAGGCAGGCGAGGTAGGCGATCGCGAAGCTCGGGTCGGGGTCGAGCATCAGGATCGCGTGGCGAGAGCGGGTCTCGCGCGCGCGCAGCGCTTGGGCCGTGTGTGCGACCGCGTCGGCGTAGGATCGCCAACTCAGCTGCCAGGCAACGCTGCCGTCAGCGGCGAGATGGATCGCCGCCGGCCGCTCTGGCGAGAGGGCCGCATGGCGTTCGAGCCAGGCCAGCAAACTCACTGCGGACGCCTGAGTCACGATGCGCGCAGGCGCGCCACGGCCTCGATTTCGACGAGCAGGTCGGCCCGGCAAATGTCGGCGCCCAGGTAGACCACTTGGGCCGAGGGCGCGAAGGCCTGCTGGCAGTGGGTGCGGACCGCCTCAAGGTGGTGCGGGTGGCGCACATAGACCTTGATCTGATCCAGGTCGTGGAGCGTTGCCCACTGAGCTTGGCCGTAGCGGCTCAGGTTCTCGGCCGAGATCAGGTAGGCGATGTTGTCCAGTGAGATCAGCGTCTGGCGGTCGATATCGCCGGCGTGCACGGTTTCGTGGCCGAGGATACTGGAGGTGCCCGAGACATAGATCATCGGCGGTTGGTCGGGGACCAGGGTCGCGCGGGCGAAGCTGGGCGACTTGGGGCCGTATTGGCGGGGATAGTGGTAGGCCGGCATCTGGCGCGGGTTCTCGAGGTTGAGCGGGGCGACCGTGGCGCGGGCGAGGAAGATGATGGCAACGGGGCCGGAGTGAGAGCCGACGCCGGTGCCAGCGGGCAAGAACGGTTCACCGTAGTGGCGGTCGTCGAAGAAAGCCTGGGCGCGACCCATGCAGAAGGCGCGATAGCGCTCCATGCCGTGGGCATCGGTGCCGTTGATGTGAGGAATGAAGTTCCAGATGCGGCTCAGGTGCGGATAGCCATAGCGCTCACAGGCGCTGAAGATCTGGTCGTAGGCGATCTGGGTGTCGAGGGTGAGCCGGTCCTGGGAGTCGGGAAAGGTGGCTAGGCCCATCAGCGTCTGGCCGTCGAAGGCCAGTTCGAGCGTGCCCTCGCAGGCCCGCCGCACGGGTCGATTCGAGGTCCAGAACTCGGTGCCACCGCCATCGCATGCCTGAAAATCGATGGTGCAAGCGACAGCGTCGTGGTGTGCGGGCAGCTGCGGGCCAAAGGTCATGGCGAGAAGAATATGGCGGTCGCGTGGAGGAGTGGTGCCCGAACGAAGATAGGAAGTTTCGAGGGTGTACGGCCTTACCGCGTGGGCGGATTCATGAACCGAAACCAAATGCACTCTCCGTGATCCAAGGTCCCCTAAACCAGGGCGCGACGGTCGAACCTGTGTCCGAAGCGAGGCATTCGCTCCTGCGTTTCTGACACGCGCATGACCAGATATCATAACTCATCCGTCGGGCCAGGGAAAAGAGAATCTCTCACTGGCCAAATCGCCAGAGTTCCGTGTCGACCCTGCGATCGAAAAAAGCGGCGATTGACCTATGGAGGGGACAGATTGTGACGAAGGTTAACGGAAACTGGGCCGCTGGCGCCCGTGGCGAGCCTAGCATTATTCTTGCAAATACCTGCCTGGACCGTGAGCTGACCGTCAGCGCAAAGGCGTGTTTGCCGTTTCGATCGTTACCTAATATAATTGGGGCGAATTCGTCCGGCCGATCTTGGGAGGTTGTCATGAAGCGTTTCATCCTGTGCTTGCTCGCAGTGCTACTGATCGTGAGTCCCGCGGACGCCGGCAAGAAGCTGAAACTCAACGATAAGGAAAAAGATTTCCTGAGCAAAGTCGATCTGATCATCACTCATGAGGAGCGCAAGGCGTTCAACGCCAAAACGACCCACTACGAACGCGATCAGTACATAGAGTTGTTCTGGGCCAAGCGCGATCCCGATCTGACGGACAACGTCAACAGCTTTCGCACCGAGTGGATGGCGCGTTACGACTATACCAAGGCCCATTTCAAGGACCACGAGTTCCGGCAGACCTCAATGAACCAGAGCGAACTCTTTTTGCTGTTGGGTCCGCCGAAACAGAAATCTTACCTTGTCGACATCTCGCTGCTGGGTGCAGGCTATCGCAACCGCTACACTCGCTACCCGCCCGAGCTCTGGGTTTACGACAACCCCGGCTACGACTACAAGCGCAAGCAGTTGAAGGTCCAGTTCGTGCCGACCTCCGCTTTTGGCGAGTATGTGGCCATGACCGACCAGCTCACGGATTTCTTCCTGCGCAATCTTAAATATCGCCTGATCGCCAATCCCGATTTGGAAGATGCGCCGCTCAATCCCATCTCCTCCGCCGACTACCAGGTTGGCGGCGAGCCCGCGCTCTCGATCGGCGAGGACGATCAGGAAGAGGACGAGGGTGTCGATGAGGTGCCCGCACCGGCGCCCGCGCGAAGCACCGAAGTCGCGCGCGGCGATGAGCCGGCCCGAAATGGCGCACCCGCGCCCCAGGCCGCGGTCACCGAAGCTGCCGCCCAAAAGCCTGCGGCCGAGCCGACCGTGGCGCCCGCGCCCCCCAAGCCGGCCGCGGCCGTCGCCAAGCTCGAGGCCAAGCCGGTGCCGCCCCCGGTTGCGACCGGGCCGACCACCTCTAGCTTGGCCGTGCCCTCGACCCTTTCGGCCAGTGCCAATGCGGCCTTGGCCTTCGACCGCACTGCCCAGAACCTGGTGGGACTCGATGTCAACACCGGTTATTTCCGCAGCGGTGCCGACAAGCGCCTGCTGCTCGGCAGGGTGGGTTTTCCCCTCAACCAAGTCACCTTCGACTACGTCAAGGAACAGTACGTGGTGCCCTTCGAGCTGGACTATCGCCTGGTCGGCGACGATGGTGCCGTGCTGCACAGCGACAGCTTCCGCACGGAGGTCAGCCTGCCGTCTAAGAGTGTCCTGCAGCGCCGCACTACCTGGTTCTCGCGGGAGTTTGCCGTGATCGCGCCTGGCGACCGCTACCGCCTCGAGGTCCAACTCACGGAGCTCAACAGCGGTCGCGTCTCCTTTTATGAACAGGCGGTCGAGGTGCCGCCCCTGCGCGACGAACCTCAGGCGACCGCGCTCGTCTTTATGGATCCCAACGTCAATCCCGAGTTCGCCAAGTTCAACATTGCCGGCAAACCCTACAACCTCATGCTGGGCAACGAGATCTCAGCCGGCGAGCGCCTGTTCCCCGTCACTGAACTGGTCAACGTCACCGCCGACAGCCAGATCAGCACGATTCAGATCCAGGCCTTCCAAAAGGGGGTGGCTGCACCGGTCAAGACCTGGGACCTGTTTTCCGGTGAAATGACCAACAACCACGGCAGCTTTCTCTTGCACCCGGTGATCAGCACGCGCGACCTCGCCAAGGGCGAGTACGTCATGCGCTTCGAGGTTGCGCTGGCATCCGGCGACCTGCTGCTCAGTGAAGCCACCTTCGTGTTGAACTGAGCAGGTCCCCATGATCTCTCTCCTGCTCATGTTGTTGGCGGCGGATCCGCAAGTCGAGCCCGCCGTTTATTTGCGCGAGGAATTGGTATTCGAGGTCCCTGGCCGACCCAGTGAAAAGGCCTACCGCCAGGTCTACATCGGCAAAGACAGGGTCCGCACCGATTTTGAAGGCGATGATTTACGCCTGATCTACGACCTGAAGCTGGGCACCTTGTTCGTGGTTGATCTGAAAACCAAAACTTACTATCTCTCGCGACCCGGACGGGACAAGGACCTGGCCCGGGCGACGCTGTGGAAGATCGTGCCGCTGGACCAGGGCATGCTCAAGCTGCAGGGCCGGCTGGTGACGCCGACCGGCCGTAAGAGCATCATTGGCGGCGCCGACTGCCGCGAGTTTGTCGTCAATTACCGGACCCGCTATGGGGTAACGACCCGCATCTGGGCGACCATGGCACCGTCCAACCGCCGTGATCTCAAGAAAATCTGGTATGCTGCCAGCGGAACCAAGCCGGCTCAGGATGTCAAAGATGTTTTCACGCGCCTGTTCCGCGAACTGGGGGGCGACCCCGTCAGAGTGGTCGCCGAAATTGACCAAGAAGGGTTCACGGTAACCTGTACCAGTACCTTCATCGAGTTCAACGGCGTCTATCAGCCCGACGAACATTTTTTCGAGATCCCCCAGAACTTCGAGATCAACAACAGCCGCGAGCGTGTGCATCGACCCTGGGGTCATCCCTGAGGCGCGCCTCGGGCCGCCTGGTTGCTTGGTTTCGCGCTTGTTTCGCGCGCGATGGCGCTTGCAATCTCCGGTCGCTTGAATTAAGTTCCAGGTAGTTTGTTGGTCGAGGTTTCGGGATGTCAGATCTTTATTCACCCAGTCGAACAAGTTTCAATGCGCCTCCTTTGCGTCGCGAGAGCGGGCCGGTTTCTGAGCGTTTGATCGAGGATGCCGCCGCTACACGGCCATGGGTCCTGTTTATCTCGATCATGTTGTTCTGTATCGTCGGCATCTTCCTCTTGATCAGCCTGTTCGCGATGTTCCAGGCCAGCACGATCGGGGTCGGCCCCTCGGCTATGATCTTTTGCTCGTACGCGTTCATGGCAGTGCTTTATTTTGCCACCGGTTACCTTCTCTTCAAATACGCCCAGACGCTCAATAGCTTTCTAAGCTCGGAGGAGATCGAGGACTTCGAGGAGGCCTTCACGGCTCAGAAACGCTTTTGGAAGTTTTTCGGGATCATGCTCCTGTGTTCCCTGTTGCTGATGATCGGCATGATCCTGTTTGCTGTTTTTATCGGCTCTTTCGCCGGCCTACGAGCTTAGGAGATGCCAGCCGCTATGCGTCACAAGTCCATCGCTCTTCATCGCTCGACCATCGAGCTGGGCTACGAGTGCATTCCCGAATGTTTGGCTCAGTGTCAACTCGAGCGTTACAGCAGCGTGTTCGTCATTAGCCAGGAGCGGGTCTGGTCGCTGCATGGCAAGCGCGTCCAGGCCGCGCTCGATCAGTTGCCGGCCGCGCGCCTGCGATTGATTGCCGACGGCGAGCCCACCAAACAGCTTGCCGCCTTCGGCGAGCTTCTGCATTGGTTGGCGGAAGAGGGCGCCGATCGCTCGAGCCTGATCATCGTCCTCGGTGGCGGGGTGGTCGGCGACCTAAGTGGTTTTGTGGCGGCCTCCTACATGCGCGGGATCGACTGGATCTATATCCCCACCACGCTCTTGGCTCAACAGGACGCCTCGGTGGGTGGCAAAACGGGCGTCAATCTGCCGCAGGGCAAGAACCTGGTCGGTGCCTTTTGGGAGCCGCGGAAGGTCATCATTGATGGCGCGACCTTGACCACTCTGCCGGTCCGCGAGATCCACGCGGGCTACATGGAATTCCTCAAGCACGCCGTGCTCCACAGCGAGGAGCTCTATCGCCAAGTGGCGGCCATGGCGCCGGGCAAGATCGCCTTCGAGGAACAGATGGAGCTCCTGGCGCGTGGGCTTGAGGTCAAGATCGAGATCGTCGCCCGCGATCCGCTGGAAAAGGGCGATCGCCGCCTGCTCAACCTCGGTCATACGCTGGGCCATGCGATCGAGAGCTATACTGGCTACCGCCAGTTCCTCCACGGCGAGGCCGTGGGCTTAGGCATGGTCTATGCGGCCTGTCTGGCGCGAGAGTTGGGGGGGGCCTATGATTTCGATCACCTGGTCGAGGCGGTTAAATCGCGGGTCCATGTCGACCAAATCGAGGCCTGGGACGGCGACCGCTTGATTGCCCTGACCCAACTCGATAAAAAGGGCGTTAAAGGTGTAGTGGCCTGGATCCTTCCTTTCGCCCCAGGCAGGGTCGAAATCGTCAAAGGGATCGAGACGGCTGCCTTGCATGCGGCTTATCATGCTTTCGTGGAACTGATGAGGTGACCATGTTCTTGCTGCTGGTGATGGCGATCCATCTGGACGACGCTTCGCAATTGGGAGCGCTGTTCAAGGCGCGCTACGCCATGGCTCGGGGCGACTATGCACGCGCCCTTGGCTACTGCGACCAAGCGTTGGGGGCCGACCCCGGCGATGCGGAAGCAGCCGTGCTCAAGCTCGAGGTCCTGGCTGGGATGCCCGTTGCCAGTACGGCCGACGTCCTGGAACGCCAAAAATCTAGGGTTGCCGCGATGCTCGAGTACGCCAAGAAGTTTCCCGAGGACTATCGCTTCCCTCTCGCCCTCGGCGAGTTCCTCGTCAGTGAGCGCCAGTCCGTTGGCGACCCGCCGCTGGGCGATCCGCTCGCCTTTCTGGAGCGGGCGCTGGCCTTGATCGGCAACGACGAGCATTTGCGCAGCGAGCGCGGTGACATCTGGTACTACATCGGGCTCTGGCAATACCACAACAATAAGAGCTTTCAGGCTGCCCGCGCCTTTCGCGAAGTGGTCGCGCTGGACCCCAGCGCCGAATGGGCACTTTACTACGCAGCACGTTCACTGGAGAGCTCGCACCAACTGCGTTCCGCGCTGAAGTTTTATGAAAAGTACGAAGCGGTGGCCGACCCTGAGAGCTTGGAGTATGAAACCCCGCTGCCCTTCACCCTGTTCCTGTTGCGCCTCACCTTCGAGCCCAAGGACGAGACCTGCGATGCGTTGATCGCCTGGCTTAAGGACCGCAAGGATGGGCGCGATCTTCATTTTCAGGCGATCCTGCGCTTGATTCCCATCGGCCGCTTCCACGAGGTGGCGCGCCTGCTGGATACGCTGCCCAAAAGCGCCCGCGATCACAATTTCTACCGCCTGCTGGCGATCACGCGCATGAGCCTTCATCAATACAGCAAGCTTCAGGCAGAAATCCTCGAGGTTCTGCCCCAGGTCAAGGACCGCGCGCGCCGCGCCAACCTGATCGATTACGCGGCGGAGGCGGCCCTGTGTGCCGGCGACTTGGCAACGGTATCGCGGCTCCGCGACGAAAACCCGGAAACGCCGGGGGTCGACCTCAAACTCGACCTCTACGCCGCGTTTGCCCAGGTGCTCAGCGGTGGCGGCAGCGCCCGCTGGGAGGCGGCGCTCAAGCGCAATGGCTCCTCTGATCTGATGCAGAGCATTGCCCGCCAGGTCAAGGCCTCGTCCCTCGAGATCATCGCGCGCCGCAACCTCGCACAGGTCGCCATTCAATGGCGCGACTGGGACCTGGCATTGAAGCAATTTCACGACCTGGCGCGCGCGTTCCCGGATCAGGTCGACCAGGGCGATGAACTGGCCATGGTCTATTATGAGAAGCATGAACTGGACAAGGCCTTTGGCCTCTACGAACGGCTGCTGCAGGCTCAGCCCGAGCGCAGGGAGTTGCTCAACAACTACGGCTATTTCCTGGCCGATTCCGGTCGCGATCTGGACAAAGCGGCCGCTCTGATCAAGCAGGCCCTCGAACAGGAACCCGAGGAAGGTGCTTACCTGGACAGCCTTGGTTGGGTGCAGTACAAGCAGGGCCGCTACGCCGAGGCCGAGGGTTCGCTGCAGCGCGCCTTGGTCTCCGATGCCAGCGACCCCGAGCGCTTGGAGCACTTGGGCGACCTCTACTTCGCCACGGGTCGCCAAGACCTCGCTCGCGAGACCTGGTCACGGGCTATGGAAAACGCCAGCGACACCTACCTCAGGCTTCTCGACAAACTGGATCCCGAACCATGATGACCCTGCTGTTTGTCCTGCAACTGACCCAGTCCATGGAACGGGTCACCTATGATCTCGAAATAGTCGAGGGCACGCGCCAGGTCTCGGCCAAGCTCGTGCTCAACCAGGCCTCGCCGGAGCTGTTTTCGATCCACTGTGCCAAGGTCGGCGCAGGCACCTTGTTCACTTATTGGGCCACGCCCGAGCGCGATACCCTCTACCTGCCGCGCTGGAACACCGCCTTCGAAGGCCAGGCGCACCAGCCCTTCCCGCTGTTCCCCAAGGGGCCCGAGTTGACACGGGACGTCTGGGTCAAGTTGCTATTCGCCGAGCCACCACCCCTGGGCGAGGGCTTCATGGTCGCCGACGAGGCCGGCTGGCGCATTCTGCGCAACCGCGAAGCCGCCCTGACCGTGCGTTGGCGCGAGCGCAAGCGCAGCCAGGACGTCCAGGGCGCCGAACGGGCGCTGCAAGTGCGCCTGAGCCAAGACACCAAGGTCGAGGTTTTCGCCGAAATCGCCCAATACTGGGATGAGCCTTGATCACGGTTCCTTGCCCCGCCAAGATCAACCTGTACTTGCGGGTGCTGGGCAAGTTACCCGAAGGCTACCACCGCCTGGAGACGCTCTTCCAGGAAATAGACCTTTGCGACCAACTGAGTTGGAGCGACCAACCTGAGTTAGTGCTGGAGGTGGAGGGCGCGTCGCTGGGCCCCATGGCGAACAACCTCGTCTGGCGTGCGATTCAGGGCTTCGCCGCCGCCAGCGGCTGCGCCCCGCGCGGGCGCTTCCATTTATTGAAGCGGATTCCTGCGGGCGGCGGGCTGGGTGGCGGTTCCTCCGACGCCGCCGCGGCATTGCGATTGATGCAGCAGCTCCACGGCGCGCCGCTCAAGCCCGAGTCCTTGGCGGCGCTGGCGCTGGCGCTAGGCTCCGATGTGCCGTTTTTCCTGAACGGCGGATGCCAGCTGGGGCAGGGCAGGGGCGAGCTGCTGGAGCCAACCCGCTTCGAGGTGCCTGTGCGGCGCGGTTTCCTATTCCTGCCGGACCTGGCCTTGAGCACCGCCGACGTCTTCCGCGCCTACGCGGACGGCCGGCGGGCGCTGTGTCCGGCCGAGTCGCGCCTGGGCGAGAACGATCTGCTGGTGGCGGCGCTGTCGGTGTCGACCGCCTTTGCCGCGTTTTGGGGCAGCTTGAACGCGCTTTTGGCGGGAGAGACGCTGTTCATGACCGGTTCGGGCAGCACCTGCGTGTGGTTGACCGAGCGGGTCGAGCTGCCGCCGGAGCTGACGGATTTTTGCAAGCGGCAGGTCGCGCGCGCGTTGCCGTTTCGCTTCGCGGACAGCCCCTAACTCACCAAGATGGTGGACAGTTGGTCGCACCGTTGCATCTCCGCCTCTGAAAGGAGGAAGCAGCCTCGCGAAGCGGCGGTTGTGGTGTCGCTCATCTGGTGGCCGATAGCCTATCACGCCGTGCTTAAACCAACCTCTCGAGAAACGGCTGGCGCCACGAGTGCCGCTTTCAAAACGGCGAGTGTTTGGAACTTTTGGGCCGATAAAATTTCAAGACGCGGGTGGAAAGGTTGCAGCGATGCCTCCCGCGCATTTTTGAGAGGGCTATCCAGATCATCTTGCCTGTTTGAAAATGGGGAAGCGGGTGCGCGAGGTGAACTTGGCCACGAATTTTTTTTTTGGCGGGCTGTTCAGGTGAACTTGCCCCTCGAAAAAATGATACAGGCCCTGTTGGGTTGTTTTTGCTCGCCTCCTGCGTTTCAAAGCGGTCCTCTCATGTGAACTTGCCCCTTGGAATTTTTCAAATCGCCCTGTCCAAGTGAACTTGCCCCT
>CAYRFM010000041.1:56125-67789 GCA_964423555.1 uncultured Holophagae bacterium
GTGAACTTGCCCCTTGGAATTTTTCAAATCGCCCTGTCCAAGTGAACTTGCCCCTGTCTTGAATGAAAAACACGTGTTCGGGTTGGTTTTACTGGCCTCTGGGAAGATCCGCGCCCAATGTGACCTGAATTGATCCGATCTCACGTCCTGAAGGTCTCGTCATGCCCAGATGGGGAAGTCCGCGCGGTCCCTAGAGCGGTCCGGATGCCTTCCCCAACCTGACCATGACGCGCGCGGCTGCTACGCGAGCGCCCTTTCCGTCAGTTTTCCCACACCATCCTGCCACAGAAAAAAAATTTAATTAGTGGCTTGACGCCCCTTCGATTTTCCGGCATCATACGCGCTGGTGTGATCACAGGTCGTGATTACCGAAACTGACAATGCAAATTGTTAAAGTGATGGGGAGTCGGCAAGCGGCAAGCCAGCTGGTTTTGGTCCAGTTATTCGAGGGTTCGAATCCTTCCTCCCCAGCCACTTTTCATATTCGGTTTTCACGCAAGTGACTTGTTTCGGAGAACTGAAATAAGTTTTCACAAACGGTTCACATGAGACCGAGCAGGTGTCAATTTGGTGATAGGGAATTGGATCCATGAAACCCCAAGCCGGTCAAATGCTTTTGTTCGCTGGAAATTCGAACCCAGACCTCGCTGACAAAATCAGCAAAGGGGTTGCCCTTCCCTTAGGCCGCATCGCGGTCGGCAGGTTCAAGGACGGCGAAGTCTCATGCCAGATCAAAGAAAACGTCCGCGGTGCCGACGTCTTCATCGTGCAGTCCACCTGCAATCCCGTCAATAACAACCTGATGGAGTTGCTGGTCATGATCGACGCCTTCAAACGCGCGTCGGCCGGACGCATCACCGCCGTCACCCCCTATTTCGGCTATGCCCGCCAGGACCGCAAGGATCGGCCGCGCGTGCCCATTTCGGCCAAATTGGTCGCCGATCTGATCTGCACCGCTGGCGCCAACCGCGTCCTCACCGTGGATCTCCACGCCAATCAACTGCAGGGCTTTTTCAACGTGCCCGTCGATCACCTCTACGGCGCCGCTGTTCTGCTCGACCACATCAAGGAGCTCGGCAAGGACTTCGTCGTCGTCGCGCCCGATGCCGGTGGTGTGGAACGAGCTCGCGCCGTGGCCAAGCGCCTCAACAATGCCTCGCTGGCGATCGTCGACAAACGTCGCGAGCAGGCCAACGTCTCCAAGGTCATGCACATCATTGGCGAAGTCAAGGGCCGCGACTGCCTGATTGTCGACGACATGATCGACACCGCTGGCACCCTGACCCAGACGGCCGAAGCCCTCGTTCAAGAAGGTGCCAACTCTGTCTACGCGGCCTGTTCCCATGCCGTGCTCTCCGATCCCGCCAACGAACGCATCGAAAACAGTGTGCTTTCCAAGGTGTTCGTGACCGACACGATCCCCTTCCGCGAAGGCGAGTTTTATTCGAATAAACTGGAAGTGGTCACCGTCGCCCGCCTTCTTGGCGACGCGATCGAACGGATCCATGAAGAGAGCTCGATCAGCTCTCTTTTCGATTTTTAACCGCTTCCCCAATCATACCAGGCCCGTGTCCCGCTGTTGCAGCACTGTCACCATGGTAAATTTCAAGGAGAATCACAGACAATGAGCATCGAAGACGTCGTTGTGAACCGTCGGGAGAAACTCGGAAAGGAAGAGTCCAATCGCCTTCGTAAATCCGGGTTGATTCCTTCCGTCGTTTACGGACTCGGTGGTGAATCCGTTCCGGTTTCCGTCGAGCCTAAAGCCATCACCCGTATCATCAGAAGCGAGCGCGGCCTGAATACCGTGCTCAACCTGCAGCTTGCCGGCACCGATCAGACCCGCCACGTGTTGATCAAGGACGTAACCCGTCACCCCATCACCGACCGTCTGACCCATGTCGACTTCATCCGCATCGACATGAGCCGCAAGGTCACCGTGACCATCCCGATCCACATCGAAGGCACGCCCGAAGGCGTGAAATTCGGTGGTGTTCTGACGATCGTGCGCCACGAAGTCGAGGTTGAGGCTCTGCCCAACCAGATCCCCGGCAGCATCAGTGCCGATGTCACCCACCTGGGTCTCGATCAAGCACTGCGCATCGGCGATCTGCCCCAGATCGACGGTGTCACCTACACGCTCGGTGCCAACCGCACCGTCGCCGTCGTTCACGCCGAGAAGGAACCTGCCGTCGTCGACGATGCGGAAGAAGCTTAATGCTTCGACAGGTGGTCTGACGCATGGTCGTCGCGCCCTTTCGTTTGATCGTCGGCCTGGGAAACCCAGGTGCGAAATTTGCGGGAACCCGGCACAATGCCGGGTTTTTGCTGCTTGATCGGCTGATTGATCGATGGCTTGCCACGCCTCGCGAGGGGGGTGGCAATTTCCTTTTATGGTCGGCTCCGGGACCGTCTTGCGAGACCGTGTTCCTGATGAAGCCCACGACCTACATGAACCTCAGTGGTGACGCCGTGTCCGCCTTCATGGCGCGACATGACCTCGCGCCAGAACATCTACTGGTGGCCTACGACGACGTCGCGCTTCCCGTCGGTCGGATTCGCCTGCGCGCTAATGGCAGCGCGGGGGGTCAGAAAGGCATCGCCCACATCATGGCTATGCTCGGTCATGAAGAGGTTCCACGGCTGCGACTTGGCATAGATTCGGTTTTGCGCCAGGGACGGCCTCTCCCCGATTTTGTCCTCGAGACATTTGCGGATGAAGAGGCCCAGCTCGTATCTGCCGCCCTCGACAGGGCTGAGGAGGCCGTCAACTGTTGGCTCGCGGAAGGCATGGCGCCCGCCATGGCGCGCTTCAACGCTGCGGTCCCCGCCGGAGTGAGTGATTCGAATGTTCAATGAATGGAGGAACCTGAAATGATTTACATGTTCATCGGGGCCGGCTTGCTGGCGTTGGCTTTTGCCTACGCCAAATCGGTTTCCATTAACAAACAAGACGTTGGCACCGATCTGATGCGCGAAATCGCCGGCCACATCCGCGAGGGCGCCATGGCCTTCCTCAGTCGCGAATACAAAGTACTGGCCATGTTTGTCGCCGTCGTCGCCATCCTGCTGGCCTGGCAGAACAGCCTGGACACGGCCAGCTCGCCGATGATCGCCTTTAGCTTCATCGTCGGTGCCGTCTGCTCCGGTCTTTCCGGTTTCTTCGGCATGAGGGTCGCCACTGCCGCCAACGTGCGCACCGCCAACGCCGCCCGCACCAGCCTCAACAAAGCACTCAGCATCGCCTTCGGTGGCGGTGCCGTCATGGGCATGTGCGTCGTCGGTCTCGGCATCCTCGGCCTGGCCCTGCTGATGCTGCTCTATTTCCCGACCGCCGATGGCGGTCTCGCCCTCCTCGGCGAAGATGCCATCAAGGCCGTCCGGGTCATCACCGGCTTCTCCATGGGCGCTTCTTCCATCGCCCTGTTCGCCCGCGTCGGTGGCGGTATTTACACCAAAGCGGCCGACGTCGGTGCCGACCTCGTCGGTAAAGTCGAGGAAAACATTCCCGAAGACGACCCCCGCAACCCCGCTACCATCGCCGACAACGTCGGTGACAACGTCGGCGACGTCGCCGGCATGGGTGCCGACCTGTTCGAGTCCTACGTCGGCTGCATCGTCGCTGCCATGGTCATCGGCTCCACTAGCATCGCCGATCCCGCTAAAATGATGAGCTCGCTGATGCTGCCCGTGATCCTGGCCGCTGTCGGCATAGTCGTCTCCATCGCCGGTACCTTCCTGGTCCGCACCAACGAGGGCGGCAACCCCCAGACGGCACTCAACCTCGGCACCATGACCTCCGCCGTGTTGATGACCGTGCTCTCCTACTTTATCATTCACAATGTTGTCGGTGACGGCTTCACCTTCAGTGATGGTCGCCTGATCACCGCCAACGGCCTGTTCTTCTCGACCCTGGTCGGTCTGGCCGCCGGTATGGCCGTTGGTTTCACCACCGAATACTACTGCGCCAAGAACCGCGGTCCCGTCAATGAAATCGTCACCAGTTCGATGATGGGCCCCGCCACCAACATCATCTCCGGCCTGGCGGTCGGCATGCGCTCCACCGCGTTGCCCATCGTTTATGTCGTCATCGCCATCCTCGTCTCCTACAACCTCGGCGACATCTACGGGATCGCCATCGCCGCCTTCGGCATGCTCTCCACCACCGGCATCCAGCTGGCCGTCGACGCTTACGGTCCCATCGCCGACAACGCCGGTGGTATCGCCGAGATGAGTGAGCTGCCCCCCGAAGTTCGCGACCGCACCGATAACCTCGACGCCGTCGGCAACACCACCGCCGCCATCGGCAAAGGCTTCGCCATCGCTTCCGCCGCCCTGACCGCGCTGGCGTTGTTCGCCGCCTTCCGCACCTCCGTCAAGGGCACCCTCAACCTCGAAATCACCGACGCCAACGTCACCGCAGGCCTGTTCATCGGCGGCATGTTGCCGTTCTTGTTCTCCGCCTTCGCCATGAAGGCCGTCGGCAAGGCCGCTAACGCCATGATCGAGGAAGTTCGTCGCCAGTTCCGCGAGATCAAAGGTCTGCGCGAAGGCAAGGCCAAGGCCGAGTACGCCAAGTGCGTCGACATCTCCACCAACGCCGCCATCCGCGAAATGATCGTTCCCGGCCTTGTCGCCATCATCTCCCCGGTCGCCATTGGCTTCCTTGGTGGCGCTTCCATGCTGGGCGGTCTGCTGGCCGGTACCACCGTGACCGGTGTGTTGATGGCCATCTTCATGTCCAACACCGGCGGCGCCTGGGATAACGCCAAGAAACAGATCGAAGGCGAGCCCAAGGAAAAGGACAAACAGGGCAAACAAATCAGCGGCAAAGGCAGCGACAAGCACCGTGCCGCCGTCATCGGCGACACCGTCGGTGATCCCTTCAAGGACACCGCTGGTCCCTCGCTCAACATCCTCATCAAACTGATGAGTATCGTTGCTGTTGTCATCGCACCCTTCCTAGGGTAAAATGGCAAGCTTTTGGCGGGAGACCATGTCTCCCGCCGCAGTGGTCTTGGATTGGTGGTACCCTCGCGGTGCCGCCCTGATGTCCAAAATTCACGACTACGATTGGAGAAAATCGCATGAGTCAGTATGAAACGATGGTGCTCGTCGCACCGACCTTGGCGCCTGAAGCGGTCGATCGCCTGCTCCATGGCTACGAGGAAGTGATCACCACCCACGGTGGTCAGGTCAACAACGTTGACAAATGGGGTCGTCGCACCCTTGCCTATGAGATCCAGAAATTCAAAGAAGGCATCTATGCCGTCTACGAATACACCGCGCCCGGTGACTTCATCAAGGAGTTCGAGCGTCGTCTGCGCCTCAACGATTCCGTCCTGCGGTTCCTGACCGTCAAGACCGATCGCCGCGATCGCCTGGAACAGAAGGGCACCGCCCAGCGTCAGGCCAAACAAGAGAAAATGAAGCGCCGCACCAGCCGTCCCGCCAGTGCGCCCAGCCCCAACGTCGATCGTGAAGAGCGGTAAGGAGTGAACGCATGACCGAGAATAAAGAAGGAATGGAAGCACCCCGCCGCCCTATGAACGGCGATCGTCCCCGCGAAGGGGCTCGTGTGAGCGGCGAACGCTCCGGTGAGCGTTCGGGTGAACGCTCCGGTGAACGATCCGGTGACCGCGGTGACCGTCGTGGTCCCGCTGGCCCCGGCGCTGGTGGTGGCGGTGGCATGAAACCCCGTCGTCGCTTCTACTATCGCAAGCGCAAATTCTGCAAGTTCAGAGCCGAAAAAATCGATTTCATCGATTACAAAGACATTGAACTGCTGCGTCAGTTCATCCCTGAACTGGGCAAGATCGCGCCCCGCCGTCAGACCGGCACCAGCTCCCGCTTCCAGCGCATGCTGGCAACCGCCATCAAACGCGCTCGCCACATGGCTTTGCTGCCCTACCAGTGTGATTGATAGCCTGCGCGGTAGCTTCGGGTACCGCGCAGATAGGGGGCGTTTCCAGAGGAAGCGCTCCTGCCCCCTGAAAGGAGTCCGTCGTGGCCGATCAAATCTCTGAAAGCCTACCCGTCGAAGACCGCACTCTTTTCTTTGCGCCTTCTACCTGGCTGAAATGCCTGCTCACCTGGTTCGTGCCCGGTGCGGGTTACTTCATGCTCGGCAAAATGCGCTCAGGGTTCATCATGGCGGGTAGTCTCTTGGCCGCGATGCTGCTCGGCGTGATCCTGGGCGGCGATCTCTACCCCTTGGGCGATGGCTCCGAAGGCTGGATGCGCCAAGCGGGCTCTATCTGCCAGCTCGGCGCCGGTTTGCCTTACCTGATCGCCAAGTTCCTGCTCGCGCGCGGCACGCCCCTCAGTCCGACCTACGATTACGGCACCAACTATTTCCTCATCGCCGGCATGATCAACTGGCTCTCGGTCATGGATGTTTTTGATATTGCGGTGAAGCGAAAATGAGCCAGATCGTCATTTACAAAGGCGTCCCGGTCGAACCGTTGGAGCGCAGTGGCGACAAGATCCGCGTGCGCACCAAGAACCCGTCCGATGCCCAGCGTGCTGGTCTTCCGTTCAAGGACATGGAAGGTTCTGCCGCTCTTTTCGAAGCCTGGGTGCCCGAGGCCGAGCTCGTCGCCGTGGATTGAGCCTGTCCTGGAGCTACAGGAGGTTCCATGTCCATAGAAGTTACCGTGATCGGTGGTGGTTTGGCCGGCTCCGAAGCCGCGCACCAATTGGCCAAACGCGGACATCAGGTCGCGCTTTACGAAATGCGGCCGCGCGTCGCCACGGACGTCCACAAGGGCGACGGGCTCGCCGAATTGGTCTGTTCCAATTCCCTGCGCTCCGACGATCCCTACCACCCCGTCGGTCTGATCAAGCGCGAAATGGCGGCCTGGGACTCTCTGGTGATCAAGGCCGCGCGCGCCGCCGCCCTACCGGCAGGCAGCGCCTTGGCCGTTGATCGCGAGGCCTTCAGCGGCTACATTACCGACGCCATTGCTGCCAATCCAAGGATCCGTCTCGTTCGTGAGGAAATGACGGCCATCCCCAACGATCGGCCGGTCATCTTGGCCGCTGGACCACTCTGCAGCGACGCCCTTGCTGCGGACCTCTACCGCTTCCTCGGCGATCAAGCGCTGTACTTCTACGATGCCATTGCGCCCGTGGTCGAGTTCGACTCGCTGGACCACCGGGTCATCTTCGCCCAGTCCCGCTATGAGAAGGGTGGGGGCGACGACTACCTCAATATTCCCCTCGACGAATCGGAGTACCTGGCCTTTCACCAGGCCCTTGTCTCCGCCGAGCGCGTTCCCCAGGGTCGTCACGAGAAGATGATTTATTTCGAGGGCTGTCTGCCCGTCGAGGTCATGGCCGATCGCGGACTCGACACCCTGCGCTTTGGACCACTCAAGCCCGTTGGCCTAACCGATCCCCGCACTGGTCGCCAACCCCATGCCGTGATTCAGCTGCGCCAAGATAACTTCGCCCGCTCCCATTGGAACCTCGTCGGTTTTCAGACCCAGCTCAAGTGGGGCGAGCAGAAGCGCGTCCTGTCCGCGCTGCCAGGGATGGCGGAGGCCCGTTTTGTGCGCTACGGCATGATTCACCGCAACACCTATGTCGACAGCTCCAAACACTTGACGCCGACGTTGCAGTTTCGCACCCGCCCCGACCTGTACCTGGCCGGCCAGATCAGCGGCGTCGAGGGCTATGTCGAATCGGCGGCATCCGGCCTGATGGCGGGCGTGCAGCTCGCACGGCAGCTTGTTGGTCAAGCGCAGTTGGCGTTTCCCGCCACAACGGCCATGGGGAGTTTGGCCCATTATGTCTCGTTCTCGGGGCACCACCGCCTGCAGCCGACCAACGTCAATTTCGGTATCTTCGCACCGCTCGAGATCCGTGGTCGCGCCAAACGCCAGGACAAAAGGCGTGCCCTCGTCGAGCGGGCACACCGTGATATGCTGGCCTTTGCCGCGGCGATCGGCGAAAACTTGGTGCCCTTCAGTGCGCCGGAGGCGGAGCAAGGAACCCTCTCCGGCGCATGACACGCTGCGTTTTTCGAGGGCTTCGGTCCACTTGTGCCTTGCCTTGACGGTTCCGTGACGCTAAGATATTCGCTTTTACGGGTTGCATACCCAACCAGCGCATGATTAAGGTATCGAGGCAGCGATGATCGATCAGAATCCCAAAGGTTCCAAGCTCGCCCAGTTTTTTCGCGAGTATCGCCAGGAAATTAAATTTTTTGGCATCTTCACCACCATTCTCGTGGTGACCTACCTGCTGCTCAACACCGATGCCGTCGCGGACCGCGTCTCCCGCCCCCTGACCGTTGGCGAGACCTTCATAGCCGCCAAAATCCTCAATGTGGTTGGCTTTCCCAATGATCAAAGGGAGCTGTACATCAGCGGCACGCAAGGCAACCCCTTCCGCATGCAGGTGCTCAATACCTGCAATGGCCTCTTCGAGTCCGTCATTTTCCTGGCGGCATTCTTCGCCATTCAAATCCCTTGGCGGCGCAAACTGGGCTGGATGGCAGGCGGCTTTATTTTTTTTCACATCATCAACGAATTGCGCCTCGTCAGCCTGTTCATTATCGGTTCCAAATTCTCGGCCGATACCTTCGTCTTTTTCCATGAGACCTTCTGGAACTTTGCCATCGTTATCGTCGCCCTGTGTACGTTCATTTTCTGCGCCTACCACGCTTCCAAAAGCACCCTGCCCAGACCAGGGACCGAGGCTGCATGAATCGCGCCGCCGTCTACAGCGAACTCCTGCCAAGGATCATCAAACGCCTGTTTCTCGTTGGCATTCCTGCGGCAGGCTTGTTTATGGTGGTCTGGTACCTGCTCCACGGCTACGAGCTCTGGTCCTCCTTGATTGGTGGTATCTCGGGGCTCAAGTTCGACCCCTCGGGCGGTATCGACAACGCGGGGCTGATTTACACCGTCAAGACCCAGGGCGTTTCCGGCGACATCGTTTATAAGGTCAACAACCTCAGTCAAAACCTGATTGTGCTCGTGTTCCTGCTCGGCGCTTGGCCTCATGCCAATCTCAAAGCGTTCATGCGGACCGCGCTCTGGTCCTTGGCCCTCACCGTGGTGTTCCAGGTTTTTAGCATCTGGCTCAACATGTACTACATCTCGATCAGCCCTGCCTTTGCCGACAAACTGCACCTCTTTTGGCGAGACAGCGTTTGGCATACCGTCATGAACCGGGTTTACGGCTTCGACAAATTCATTTTGCGCTACTACGGCGCCTTCCCGGTCTTCGCGCTTGCCCTGACGATCGGTTATTTTTCTCAGGCCCGCACTGGAAAAAAGAAAGGCAAAGCATAAGTCGATTCCACTGTCCCTCATCGCTCTCGACCTCATGTTCATTGGTTCATTGACTTGAACTCCGCGCTCAGGTATGTTTGCCTTGAAAAATTTCAGCGGAGAGGGCGCAATGGCAGAACTGGATGCTCAATTCCCCAAGATCAAGATGGTAACCGTGGCCCAGCGGTTCCGGATGGACTGTGAAACACCTGTTTCCCTGTTTCTCAAGATGGCGCTCGACCAACATTACTCCTTCGTGCTCGAGTCCGTGGAACATGGCACTCATTCTGGACGCTTCAGCTTTGTTGGCTGGGACCCCATCCTGCATTTCACTTTCAAGCCTAACCTGGTCCGCATCGACGGCGTCGTGCAGCGCGAGCTACACACCAGCCAACCGCTGGAGGTGCTCAAGTCGATGCTGGCCGCCATAGTAATGGTCGATCATCAGGCGATTCCCAACGCCAGAGGCGGCTTGGTCGGGAACATCAGCTACGATGCGATCCGTCTCGTAGAAAATATCGGGCCCGCCCATCCAGATGACAGCCATTGGATCGACCTGATGCTGCCCAGGATCTTGCTGGTCATCGACCATCTCGATCACACCGTCGCGGTACTCTGTCACGCCGTCATCGACCGCGAAGACCTGGACCAGGCTCGCGCTGAGGCGCAGTCGCTGCTCAAACGAACCCTTGACCGTATCCGCCTCTTCAGCGTCAGCACCGACACGGTCTCCAATCCTGATCGGCCCGTCGACCTGGAGGCCTGGTCCTCCAATCTCTCCTGTGAGCAATACTGCCAGCTGGTCGATCAGGCCAAGCGCCACATCGTCGATGGCGACATCTTCCAAGTGGTGCTCAGCCGGGCCATTCGCCGCGCCTTTCGGGCTGATCCCTTTGAGATTTATCGCGCTCTGCGCCAGATCAACCCCAGTCCCTATATGTATTACCTCAAGCAAGGTAGCCGTGCGATCGTAGGCGGTAGCCCCGAGGCCCTGGTCAGTATCGAGCAGGGCATGATGGAGACCCACCCCATTGCCGGCACGCGACCTCGCGGTGCGACGCTCGAAGAGGATCTGGCCCTCGAACAAAGTCTTCTCGCCGATGAGAAGGAGCTATCCGAACACGTCATGCTCGTCGACCTGGGTCGCAATGACCTGGGTCGGGTCGCCGAGCCGGGTAGCGTCAACGTACCGCGCTTCATGCAGATCGAACGCTACAGTCATGTCATGCACATCGTCAGCGTCGTCAAGGCCAAGCTCCGGGCCGACCTTCACCCCTTCGATGCCATGATGAGCGTTTTCCCCGCCGGTACCCTCTCCGGAGCGCCGAAAATCAGGGCGATGCAAATCATCAATGCCTTCGAGCCCGAGAATCGCGGTGTTTATGGTGGCGCTATCGGTTTCATCGACTTCTCCGGCAACATGGACTCTTGTATCGCCATCCGCACCGCCACCGTCGAGCACGGTGTCGTCCGCATTCAGGCCGGGGCCGGCCTGGTGGCCGACTCCGTGCCCGAATCCGAGTATGCCGAAACCCATCACAAGATGATGAGCATGATCCTGGCGGTCGAGCGCGCGATCCAACATGCCGAAAGCAAGAGCTGAGAGGTCTAGCCGTGATTTTGATGATCGATAACTACGACTCCTTCACCTATAACCTGGTCCAATACCTGGGCATGTGTGGGCAGGAGGTGCGCACCGTCCGCAATGACGCCCTGGATGTGCCCGCCATCCTCGCTCTCAAGAGCGACTTGATCGTGATCAGTCCCGGCCCAGGGCATCCCGTCGATGCCGGGGTCTGCGTTTCGCTGCTCCAGCAGGCTCCCGCCGATCAGGCGATCTTTGGCGTTTGTCTGGGCTTTCAAGCCATGGTCCACGCCTTTGGCGGCGATGTCGTGCATGCCCCCTATTTGATGCATGGCAAAACCTGCACCATTGAGCACGACGGTCGTGGCGTCTTCAGGGAGCTCCACCAACCCCTGAGGGTCACCCGCTACCATAGTCTGATTGCCAAGGAAGAAACGCTGCCCGATTGCCTTCAGGTCACCGCTCGTACCAGCGACCAATTGATCATGGGTGTGCGCCACGTCGACAAGCGCATCGAGGGTGTGCAGTTCCATCCGGAGGCCTATCTCACGGAAGCGGGTCTGCAGATGATTCGTAACCTGCTGAAATAAATGCAGTTGATCCTAGCTCTAGGATCTATGCCAGGGGGCATTGAAAAAAAATAAAAAAAACTGGTTGACACTTTCTCTAGGGGTCAGTAATATAGCGCTCTTGTCGGCGGTAAGAACGCCGGGTTGGTTGAAAGTTGAAGATGGGAAATGAACCAGCACTACCGATGTAGAGATTGCGAGAATCTCACGTCAAACAAAGAGTTCACGG
>CAYRFM010000042.1:0-67520 GCA_964423555.1 uncultured Holophagae bacterium
ATTATTCGTGACTAGAGCTTAGCCGAAAAGGTCGTCTCTCGACGTTTGGCAAAAATCAGGCTCATGTCAGAGGGACGCTCCCGGAGTTACGCTCTACTGAAAAGACCACTTTGATAATTCACCCACCGCCCGGCGCAAGATTGCATCTTGCGCTACAGCAGCTACAGCAGCTACAGCGCCTTCGGTTTCAGTGCGACTCAGTCGTGCTACCGGAAGGGCCTGGGCAACCTGACAAAGTCGTGCTAGGTGGCGCGCTTAGAATTCGGTAGCGCGGCCCAGGCGGCTGGCCTCGGCTTCGAGATGGGCGATCGCCGCCCGGCCCTGAGCGCCCAAGGCGCGGGTGAACTTGTTGACGTAGAGGGCCACGTGGCTCTCCATGACCTCGCGCTCCATTTCTTGAGCATGGCGTCTCATGTAGGGCCAAACCTCGTCGCGGTGCGCCCAGGCATAATCGATACTTTCGCCGAGTGCCCGCTCGAAGGCTAGGACCTCGTCGTCGGGCAGCTGGCGGTGGGCGACGATGCCACCCAGAGGGATGGCGTGACCGCTTTCGCGCTCCCACCAGTCGCCTAAATCGATGAGCGAAACCAGGCCCAGGCGCTGGTAGGTGAAGCGCGACTCGTGGATGATTAGGCCCGCGTCCACCTCGCCGCGCTGGACAGCTGGCATGATTTGGTGGAACGGCTTCTCGACCAGGGTCACGTCAGCGCCCAAGAGCAAGCGCAATAGCAAGGTCGCGGTTGTGTGGTAGCCAGGAATCGCGACCTGGCGATGGCGCAGTGCGGAGACCGGCATCGGCCGGCGCGCCACGATCAGCGGGCCACAGCCGAAGCCCAGCGCCGACCCTGTCTCGAGCAGGCGGTAATGCTGGCGCACCGCCATCCAGGCACCAAAGCTGATCTTGCAGATTTCAACCTGATGGGCAAAGCAGAGTCGGTTGAGACGTTCGATGTCCGCATAGATCACCTCGACCGGTTTTCGCCAGGAGGTCTTGCCGTGGAGCAGTGCATAAAATGCGAAGGTATCGTTGGGACAGGGCGAAATGGCGACTGTGAACATCGGTGCCTCGCGGGAACGCTTGGTCTGGTCAACATTGTAGCAGATCCGGGGCTGCACGGAGCGCGTTCGCACTCAGTTCTCCGGTGCGCGACCCCAGACGATGCTGCCGAGGATGCGTTTGGCGACCAACCACTCGCGCTTGATGTTGGTCAGAGGCGTGCCAAGGCGATGGGCGATCTCGTCGAGTGTCAGGCCCAGCGAGAGTTTCCAGTCGACGACCTGGGCCATGGCGGGATCCAGTTTTTGCAAATGTTCGATCGCTTCGTTGAGGGCGACCAGGTGATTGAGGCTGCTCTCGCCGGTGATCGCCAGGTCGTTGGCCAGGCGCCAGTCGTCGGCCTGGTGGTGGCCTAGGCCTTCGCCGCGGCGGTGCCACTGGCGGGCGTGGTCGATGAGAATTTGGCGCATAGCGCGGGACGCGGCGTTGAGAAAGTGGCCGTAAGACTCCCAGGGCACGGTCGGTGAGCCGAGCAATTTGAGGTAGAGTTTGCTTACCAGGTCGTCTGTTTGCAGGGTATGGTCCGCTCGCTCCCGCGTAAAAAGGCGGTGAGCGATGCCTCGCAGCTCTTCGTGAAGAAGTGATATCAGTCGATTATAGGCATCGTTTTCGCCATTGCGCCATGCTATGATGAGGCGGTCGACGATCCGTGGGTCTATGTCCATGGCTGCTCAGCTCTGTTCCCCGATTTCGAAGCACTCTCATTCTATCGGGAACCGATGTTTCGGTCTATGCCGACGCGCAGCCTCATTGTCAGCCTGGACTTTTGCCGATGCCCCGCCTCGCTTCCCCCTAACCAACGGCAATTTCACTTTTTTTGGACCAAATCCCGAAAGCGGGCGCAAATATCTATAAAGGGGTTCTCGCCCTGATATGGCGCAGCGCATTGATGCATCCATTAGCGACCCCCATTCGAATACCAGACATCAACCCCAATTCCGGCGCATCGCCGGCTTCGATTCTGTCTATTCAGGAGTATTGAACATGACATCGGCGTATCCCCAATTTTCCCTTCCCCGTTTGGCGATCCTCTCTCTCTTTCTGGTTGGCTGTTTGGCTTCGGCCTCGGACCCGCAGCAACTGACGATCGATACCGCTGCCGGCAAGATCGCCATTGCGGCGGCGGATTCTCGTCTCGGTGTCGCCGAAGACCTGGGCGATGTAGTCGAGTACAGTGAGCCCGAAGGCAAACTCGGCCTGACGCTGCCCGGTGGCGCCCATCTCGACGTCGACGTGGCTGCGGTCGAGATCCTCGACGAAGCGACCGGCGAATGGGTCGAGGATCGCACGATCCAATTGACCCTGCCGGATGGCACGCTGCTCAGCATCCAGATGGCCCCCCCTGTGGCTGCCGCGCCCGATAAGCCGAAGCCCATCCGTGCCGGTATTGCAGAAGACACCACTGACGACGAGGAAGTGGGCGATCCCGAAGGACTGATCAAGGTTTTGTTCCCCTCTGGTGCCGCGATCACGGTGCGCACGAGGCCCACCGGCTACCGTGCCGAGAAACCCATCAAACCGCCCCGCAACGGGATCGCTGAAGACGATACCGATGTCGAGGAAGTCGGTGACCCCGAGGGTATCATCGCGATACTGCCGGGTGGTGGCACGGTGCGGCTCAAGTCCCAGCATTGAGAACGGCTATGAACGAGTACCTTGCTCGCAACTGGCAAAGGGTCAAACGCTTGCTGCTCGAACTCGAGGACCTTGGGCTCGAGCAGCGCCATGCGCGGATTTTGGCGATTCAAGATCCGCAATTGCGCTTGCACTTGCGCACCTGTCACGAGTCTAGCGGCGGTGAACAGCTGGAGCGGCCGCTAGCTCGTTGGGTTCATCCATCCCTGCCCCTGGATTGATGGTTTACAATGGAGCTCGAGGGGGCGGGCGTGGCGCGTGACGATGATAAAGCCAATATGGGCGCACTTGATCAACGCACGGAGGAGTGTTTCATCCGCGCACTCGATCTTGAGGACGATGCCCGCGAGGCGTTCATCGCGGAGCAGGATCCTGGGACGGCCGGTCGCCTGCGGGCACTGTTGGCGGAGTTCAGTCAATTCGACCGCCTGGTCGAAGCCCAGGCCGCCTCGGCCAAGGGTGCGGTACCCCAATTAGCCTCGCTTACGAACGCGGAGCTGTTCGCGGATCCGGACCTGATCCCCGGTCTGACCGATCGCATTGGCCCCTATCGCATCCTGCGCAAAATCGGCCAGGGCGGGATGGGGGTCGTCTATTTGGCCCAGCAAGAGAATCCGACTCGCGAGGTCGCGATCAAAATCATTCCCAGGAAACAGGTATCACCCCACTTCCTGGCCCGCTTCGAGGCCGAATACCAGGCCTTGGCGTTGATGAGTCACCACCACATCGCACGCCTCTACGATGCCGGCGCGACGGCGGACGGCAATGCCTATTTCTGCATGGAGTACATCGAGGGCGATCCGATCATCGCTTTCTGTCGCAAACACCGCTTGGGCGTCGCTGAGAAGCTCAAGTTGTTTCTGCAAGTCTGCTCCGGCATGCAGCATGCCCACCAGAAAGCCATCGTCCACCGCGATCTGAAGCCTTCCAATATCCTCGTTGCTCTCGACGATGACGAGCCGACCGCCAAAATCATCGACTTTGGCCTGGCCAAGGGTTTGGCCAAGCCGCTTTCGGCCAAGTCGATGGACACGCATTTAGGCACATTGGCGGGCACGCCCGCCTACATGAGTCCGGAACAGCTGATGGGAAACCCCGACGAGGTCGATACTCGCGGTGATATTTATGCCCTGGGCGTCATCCTTTACGAAATGCTCGCGGACACACACCCCTTCGACCTCGAGGCGCTCAGCCGCTTGCCGCTCGATGAGGCACTTCGCCATTTGCGGACGGTTGAACCGCCCCGGCCTTCGGTCGCATTGCGGAAAGCAGGTCGGCCAACGCTCCCCGCGGACCTGGACCACATCACGCTCAAGGCCATGGGCAAGCAGCTGCGCCATCGCTATCCTTCCGTGCACGCCCTGCGCGAGGATATTGACAATTACCTCGAGCACCGCCCTGTCACTGCCCGTGCCCACTCCAATCTCGACGTCTTCCTCAAGTTCGTGCGCCGTAACCGCGTCTTCATCGCCGCCACAACCATGACACTGGCGGCCCTGTTAGCAGGCCTGGCGCTCTCGATCTCCAGCTCGATCAAGGCCAATCACGCCCGTGAACAGACGCAGGCCACGCTCCACTTCCTCCAGGACGTGCTGGCCGCGCCCAACCCCAGCGAAGCTGGGCGCGACGTCAAGGTCGTCGATCTGTTGGCCAGCGCCGAGCGGCGCCTCGAACGGGAACAGGAGGATCATCCCGAGTTGGAGATGAGCCTGCGGGTGACCTTGGGCAACACCTATTTTGGCCTAGGTCTCTACGACGACGCCGAGATCCAACTGCGGCGAGCACTCTCGCTCAGCCAGGACCTGGTCGGACCTGAAAGCAAGGACACCCTGCGGATTCGCTACTTCCTGGCGCGCGTGCTGCGCCGTCAGGACGATGCCGAGGAGGCGATTCAGACCTTTTATGAGACCTGGCAAGCCCAGCGCAAGCTCCTGGGTCAGCGCCACCCCGAGACGCTGCAGTCAGAGGCGGGCTACGCCATGGCCTTGCGCTTCCGCAGCGACCATCAACAAGCCGAGGCCATTTTTCGCGAGGTCTGGCGCATGCAGAGCGAGGTGCTGGGACCCCGTCACCGCGACACGCTGGTCTCCCTGGTGGGCTTGGCCAACGCCTGTTATTTTCAGGACAAGCTGGCCGAGGCCACCGAGTATTACCGCCAGGCGCTCGATCTGCAGCGCAGCGTTCTGGGAGCCGATGCGCCCGAGACGCTGGCGACCTCCCACGCCTTGGCCAACAACCTGCTCAGCCAGGGCGATTACGCCACCGCCGAGAAGCTGTTTCGCGAGACTGCCAACCGCCGCGAACGGGTGCTGGGCCCCAACCATTCGGAGACGACCAGCTCGCTCTACAGTCTTGGCCGCTGTTTGTTCTACCAGGAGCGCCACGAGGAAGCGGCCGAGGTCTTTGCCGACGTTTGGGCCCGCCGACGGGACAGTCTGGGTATCTACCACTCCTCCAGTCTGCGCATCGCCAACCGCTTGGCCCTCGAGTGGCGGCGGATGGGCCGCCTGGAGGATGCCGCCGGGCTGCTTGAATCCTGCATTCCCGAGGGTTTTGAACCTGGTGGCGCTCATCCCAAGGGACTCAGCAGGGTCGTGCAGAACCTCGGCGACATTTATCTCTCCCTGGGCCGCAATGCCGAGGCATTGCTGTGCTTTCAACAATTTCTGCAGATGGCTCCCGAGAGCGACGGAGAGGACCAGGAGGAGAACAGCGCCGTCATTCACTACGCCATGGCCCTTTGCTACCAGCACCTGCACGACCGCAAACACGCCCTTGAAATGTACTGCCAGGCACTGGAGTTGGTGAACAGCGGCAACGGTCAGAGTGATCGTCGCGAGGAAATCGAGCAGGCTTACCGCGCATTCCTGAACGAGCGTTGATCAGGCACTCAAGTCCAGGTACTGACCTGAGTCCTCGACCTTGCTCGTCTGGCGGACATAGCCACTGGCCTTAGGCTGAGGTGGGCGCTCTGTTTGGTCGAGAGGCTTCGCCTCCCGCGCCTGATCGGGTTGGTCTGGGCTGCCTTCAGAGGGTTCGGCAGCTTCCGGGTCGCTGCGCAATTCCGCCTGTGCCTTGGCGATGGTTGCCGCAGCGCGGGCTGCGACTTGGCGGTCCTTGCTGCTGGGATCCACGGGCGCCAGTGCAGCGCGACGCACTTGTTTCGCTTTGGCGATCGTGGCCTGAGGGTCGCCGGGAATGGCCGCGACATCGATATTGACGTGGCCGCCAATGGCGTAGCGTTTGCCGTTGGGTCCGGCTTGGTAGTCGAAATGGGCACCGCCTTCCGCATAGGGACCGGCCGCCGCCAAATGTGCGGCCTCGTGAGCGCGCACCTCTTTGTCGCGCTCCTCGAGCTTGCGAATCTGTTCCCGATTACTTTCGCTGAGCTCTCCGGACGCGGCTTTTTCTTCACTCTCGCTGTCGCCCTCGGCCAGAGCCTCGGCCTCGGGACTGAGCGCCACGCTGTCGTCCTCCTGCTCGGCCTGACCTAATTGCGTCGGCCTGTTGGCGGGGCTGTCAGGGGCCTGGTCAACCTTGGATGCACCTCGACTACCCGAGGACGCATGGCCGCTGCCAAAGGGGAGAAGGAGCAAAGGGTTGGAGGCTTCGATCGACATGAATCACCTGAGAAGTCGCCCTCAAGCGACTTGACAATGTATCGGCAGGGAACGCAATGGATTAAAGTGGCGGAATGGGATGCCGCAATCGTAACAATAGAAACAGCTGCCGAACAGGGTCAAACGCCGTTGATTACCCCATGCGCCGGGGCCTTCCCCGGCGCTCGGAGATCAGCGGAATTCGCCGGAAACCCAGATGCGCTTGATCCATTTGGAGAAAATTTCCATGTCTACCAGGTAACCCTTGTAGGCGGGATCTTTCCAAACGCCAAACTCCCTCTGCGGGTTTTTGGATTTGCGGATCTGGTGGCGGATTTGGTGCGTGGAGAAAGGTATCTTCTCGCAAACGTCGCTCAGATAGAACTGGCCCTTCTGAGAGAGCAGGGTGTTGCCATCCCAGGTCTCGTCGACCCGGTTGATGCGCGGCAGGTGCCAGCTGCGGAAGTAAGGAGAGAAAACCTTCATGCGGACTTGCCAATGGGTCCAGGTTTTGCGGATACCCATCACTTTCCAAGTGTTGAGACCCTTCGTTTCCAGTTCTTTGGCGTGCTTTTTGAACTCTTGAGGGTGGATTTCCAGTTTGGCAGCTACATCCTTGAGGAAAAAGATGCCGTCTTGCGAGAGCATTTCCTCCTCGTTCCACTCAGGGTCGACTGTTTTAAGTTCCATTTCATCGGCGTTGAAGACGTGTTCTACATCTTCGGCGGTGGGCTCATCCACCAGTGCTTTTTCAACCATTGACTTTCCCTTCCTTTCACAGAGTCTGTCCAGTGCCCACAAGTATTCAGTGGAGCATGAATTTATGGACCTATGATTCATTTATACCAAATTCGGCGTGGTTTTGTTGAAAATTTTTTGTAACAAGTCTCACATTTTTTTGGCGCGTTCTGTCTAGCACCAAAAAATCCATGTTTTTCACCGTGTGTAAATCCATCTTACCGAGGTCAATTTTAGCTCGGTCCTCAGTGGATCGTGGTTTTTTGGAGGTGTCCGGGTTATCGCGGGGAATTCATTGGGCGTTTTCCAGGGGTTTCCGTGTATAGTTCCTGGACATGTCAGCGCTGCGTTGTGTCCTCTCTGCTTATGACATGCGCAGTCCCTTGGCTCGATTGGCTCACCTGGAGGAAAAAATGTGGCTTTTATCCGCCCTACTGCTCCTTTTACCCCAACAGCCCCCTTCCTTTACCGACGGTAAACGTGCGGTGGAGGGCTTCTTCGATCTTTATTGGGATGCCGAGAAGGGGAGTTTGTACCTGGCGATCGATCACCTCAATGAGGACTTCCTCTGGTTGCCCAGTCTGGCTTCTGGCCTTGGCTCCAACGATATCGGCCTCGATCGCGGTCGCTTGGGCGAGGCGGTGATCGTCCATTTCGAGCGGGTCGGCAAGCGCGTCTATCTGGTCCAGCCGAACCTCAATTATCGGGCTTTGAGCGACAACGTCGACGAAGTCGAATCGGTGCGCCAGTCCTTTGCGGCCTCGACCCTTTGGGCGACCGAGATTGTCGCCGAGGAAGGCGGGCGCCTCTTCGTCGATTTGGCAGGATTGGCGCTGCGCGACAACAACCGCATTGCAGACGCCATCGAGGGTGCCGGTCAAGGCAACTACAGCCTCGACAAGGACCGCTCCCGTTATGTGGTCGATCAGATCAAGGCATTTCCCGACAACACCGAGGTCGAAGTCAGTTTGACCTTCAGTGGTGAACCTAAGGGTGACCAGGTCCCCCTCGTCAGCGCCGATGGCCGTGCGCCGACCCTTAACCAACGCATGTCCTTCGTGCGCCTGCCCCAAGCCGGATTCGAGCCGCGACCCTTTCATCCCGCGGCGGGCGGCATCGAGCTGCTCTGGCGCGACTATGCCGCGCCGCTCGATGCGGATCAAATTCAGCTGTTCACTTTGCGCCACCGCTTGCGCCTGGCCAATGCCGCGACGGGCGAGGTGGTCGAGCCGCTCGTCTACTACGTCGATCGCGGCGCGCCCAAGGAGATCCGCGATGCCTTGGTCGAGGGTGCCTCCTGGTGGTCCCAGGCATTTGAGGCCGCCGGCTTCAAGAATGCCTTCGTGGTCAAGGTCATGCCGCCCGACATGGACCCCATGGACGTGCGCTACAACATCATTCAATGGGCCCACCGCGCCACGCGTGGTTGGAGCTATGGTGCCTCGATCGTCGACCCGCGCACGGGCGAAATCATCAAGGGCCAGGTCACCCTCGGCTCCCTGAGGGTGCGCCAGGACCGACTGTTGTTCGAGGGCATGGTGCCGCGCGATGGGCAGGGCGCCTTTCCCGCCGGACAGGATCCCAGTCAATTGGCGCTTGCCCGCATCCGTCAGTTGGCGGCCCACGAGGTCGGCCACACGCTTGGCTTGGCGCACAATTTCATCGCCAGTAGCCAGGGCAGGGCGTCTGTGATGGACTATCCCGCACCGTTGGTGCGCCTCAAGGATGGCCGGCTCGACTTGAGCGATGTTTACGACCACGGCATAGGTGCTTGGGACAAGGTCTCGATCCGCTGTCTCTACGGCCAATTCGCGGAGCCGGAGGCCGCCATCACCAAAATTCTCGCGGAGGCGCGTGCCAATGGCCTGACCTACGTCGCCGACGACGACAGCCGCGGTATCAGCTCGCTGCACCCGGATAGCCACCTCTGGGATAACGGAGCCGATGCCCTGACCGAAATGGAGAGCAACCTGCAGGTCCGGCGCTACATGATCGACCATTTCGGTCCGGCCAACATGGCGGCCGACCGGGTCCAGGCGCGGCTCGAGGAAACGTTCGTGCCGGTCTACCTGCACCACCGGTATCAACTGGAGGCAGTCACACGCAGCCTCGGTGGCGCGCGTTTTGACTACGGCTTCAATGACGGTCAGAGCCACCAGTCCCCCGAGCCGCTGGAACGCCAAAGGCGGGCGCTCGACCTCTGCCTGCGCACGCTCGGCGGCGAGTTTCTGCAGGTTCCGCCCAGGGTCGTCGCCCTGATCCCGCCTAGGCCGCCGGGCTGGTACGCCCATCGCGAGATGTTCGATCGGCGCACAGGCCAGAGCTTCGATCCCCTGGCCCTGGCCGAGACTTCTGCACAGCTCACGCTCGACCTAATGCTTGAGCCGCGCCGGCTCAACCGTGTCTTTGGCCAGCAGCTCGCCGGACCGGCCAACCTCACCGTCGAAGAGCTGCTTGAGCGGCTTTGTGCTCGCTTCGCGGAGCGTCCCAACGGAACTGAGGGTGTGCTGCAACGCCAGGTCAATCACCTCGTCATCAATCAGTTGATCGCCCTGGTGGGCGATACCACGGTCCGCGAAGAGGTGCGTGCCCTGATCGCCTACAAGCTTCTCAAGCTGGACGAGAGCCTGGTCAAAAGTGGGCCGGACCCGCAGTGGCTGGCCCATGCTCAATGGCTGCGCAAGCGTTTAGAGAACGCGGGCGTGGCCCAGTATATGCCCAGTAAACGCCTGAAAACGCCGCCGGGCAGCCCGATCTGAAGGCGCTCAGGGCCCTCGCTACCTTGAAACTTGGAGAGCAAGGCTCCGAGAGTGTTACAATAGAGAGTTGGCGAGCCCTTCTGCGCCGATCGGGCGCACCTGGAGAGAAAAAGAAACATGGATACGAGTGACAAGCCCAAGGTCCGGGTGGTCAAGGCCGGTGAAAGACGTTTGCGCAGTGGCCTGATTCGGGTGGAGAGCGAGGATGGGGTGCTTTACCGCGGGGCCTGTGATCGCTGCACCGCTATGGTCACCTCGCGCACGGCCCCTGAACAGGGCCGTGAATTGCTTTGCAAGAATTGCCTCTACGTTGCCAAAGTCGGCAAGCCCTCGACCAAGGTCAAGCGCAAGGGTGACAAGGCGCTGTTCTATTTAACCGAATGCGACCTCTGCGGTGACGAAGGCAAGACCCCCTTCCTGCCTAAACGGGATCGTCCTTACTTGTGTGATCTGTGCTATGCGGAAACCGAAAAGGAAAAACCAGCGGTGGCCGCTTTCCCGAAGCCCGTCCGCCCAGCCGTCAATGCTGGCGAGGCGGCGGCTGCGGAGGTCGAGGAGGCGAAGTCAGGAGCAGCCGAGGTGGCGGCAAAGCACTCGGACGCAGAGACCCCTCCCGCCCCAGTCGCTGCGGAACCCGCCTATCAGCCGACCTACAAGCACTCCTGCCGCCGCTGTCGCAAGAAGTTCCTGCTAAAATTCCGTCCCGATAAGGAGGAACGCTTTATCTGCCCCGACTGCTTCGAGAAGGAATCGCAGCTGGAGGAAAAGCGCAAGGATCGACCCAGCACGCGCCTGATTTTCAAGATCGAGTGTGCCGTCTGCGGCAAGACCGAAAGCGTTGACTTCGTGCCGAAGTCGCTGACTGAATCGATTTGCACCCAGTGCTTCACTAAACGACGGAGAAAATAACATGGCGAGAACCATTCGTATCGGCAACGCCCAGGGTTTTTGGGGCGACAGCGTCGATGCGCCGGTGCGTATGCTGCGCGGCGGCCCGGTCGACTACATCACGATGGACTACCTGGCCGAGGTGACCATGTCCATCATGCAGCGCCAGAAGCTCAAGGATCCAAGCCGCGGCTACGCCACCGATTTCGTGGCCTTCATCGACCGGGTCCTGCCCGAGCTGATGGAGAAGGGTACCAAGGTCATCGCCAACGCCGGTGGCGTCAACCCCGAGGCCTGTCGCGACGCCATCCTTCAGGTCGCCAAGAAGCACGGTGTGACCGGTCTCAAGATCGGTATCGTGCGCGGTGACGATATCATGGACCGGCTCGACGAACTCGGCGCCAAGGGCGAAAAGCTGGCATCCATGGACACCGGTGAGAGCCTGTTCGAACGCAAGCGCAAGATCCTTTCGGCCAACGTCTACATGCCGACCGGCGGTATCGTCGAGGCCCTGCGCCAGGGCGCCCAGATCGTCATCACCGGCCGCGGCACGGATCCCGGACTGGTGCTCGGCCCGATCATGTACGAGTTCGGCTGGTCCAGCTGGGACCAATTAGCACTCGGCACGGTCGCTGGCCACATCCTCGAGTGCGGCGCCCAATGCACCGGTGGTAATTTCACGAACTGGCGCCAGGTGCCGGACATGACCAATATCGGTTACCCGATCGCCGAAGTCAGCGAGGACGGTACGGTCGTCATCACCAAGCACGACGGCACCGGTGGCCTGGTCACGGTCGACACCGTCTCCGAGCAGCTGGTCTACGAAATGGGCGATCCCCATAACTACATCACGCCCGACTGCGTGGTCGACTTCACGACCATTCAGTTGACCCAGGACGGCCCCGACCGGGTCCGGGTCCATGGCGTCAGGGGCAAACAGGATACGCCCTTTTACAAAGTCTCGATCAGCTACCTGAATGGCTACAAGGCCTCCAGCACGCTGACCATCTCCGGGCCCGACGCCTACGCCAAGGCGCAAAAGGCCGCCGAGGTCTTCTGGGGCCGCCTGGCAGCTGCTGGCTGCGTCTACGACCACACCGAGACCGAGTACCTGGGCGTGGGGGTCTGCCACAAGGGCATTGTTCCCGAGGCCGTCGAGGCGCCGGAAGTCGTGCTGCGCTTGGGCGTCAAGGACCAGGACAGCGCCAAGATCGAACGTTTCGGCAAGGAAATCGCACCCCTGGTGACCAGCGGACCTCCGGGTGTGACCGGCTTCGCTGGCGGTCGACCGGCAGTGCAGGAGATCGTCGCCTACTGGCCGGCGCTGATGCGCAAGGAGCTGATCGACGTGGCCGTGGACGTGATGGAGGTAGGCGCATGAAACGCATTAAACTGGCGGAAATTGCACACGCCCGCAGTGGCGACAAGGGCGACGGTTCCAACGTCGGCCTGATCGCATACAGCGATGCCGGCTTTGCCGTCATTGAGGCCCAGATCACCACCGAGCGGGTCAAGCACCACTACCGCGAGATCTGCTTTGGCGAGGTGGAGCGCTACGTGCTGCCGAACCTGAAAGCGCTGAACTTCATCCTCCACGACAGCCTGGGCGGTGGCGGTACGGAATCGGTCAAAACCGATGCCCAGGGCAAGACCCACGGCATGGCGATCCTCTCCATGGAAGTCGAAGTACCCGACGACTTCGCGGGCTGACGAGGTGAGGCCAGCCGTCAGGTTGGCCGGCAGTCAGAGGAACCGCGCAGCCAATGCGCCATTAAATAGGCCCGACGCCCCAGAAAGGCGCCGGGCCTGTTGCGGTTACTCGTGGGCAGCGACCATCAGTTTGTTGAGGCGGGTGGCAAACGCGACCGGATCCTCGAGCTGCATGCCCTCAATCAGCAGGGCCTGGTCGTAGAAGAGTTCGGCAAAATCTTTGACGATTTCCGCGCTGTTGTCCTTCTCGAAGGCGGCGGCCATGATCTTGAAGGTGGCGTGCTCCTCATTGAGTTCGAGGATACGCGCGGCCTTGCCCATGGACTGGTTGGCTTCCTTGAGCAACATTTCCATGTTGAAGCTGACGCCCGTATCGGAGGAGACCAGGCACACGGCCGAGCTCTTGAGGCGCTTGGACAGACGCACTTCACGGACCTTCTCGCCCAGGTGCTCCTTGACTTTGTCCAAGAGCGGCTTGTGCGGTCCGTCCTCTTTCTTCTCTTCCTTCTTCTCCTCGTCGTCCTTCTTGTCCTTGGCGCCGTCGAGGTCGAGGTCGCCGCGGCTGACGGACTTGAGTTTCTTGTCGTCGTAGTCCCAGAGGTTCTGGGTCAGGAACTCGTCGACCTTGTCGAAGAAGTAGAGCACCTCGACACCCTTCTCGCGGATGACTTCCATTTGCGGCAGGCGCTCGATCGAGGCGCGGTCCTTGCCGACCTCGTAGTAGATCTCCTTCTGCCATTCGGGCATGCGCTCGACGTACTCGCGCAGGGTGGTCATGCCGCTTTCCTTGTGGGAGGAGGGGAAGACCAGCAGGTCCTGCAGCTTCTCCTTATTGGTGTAGTGCATGTAGATGCCACCCTTGATGGCCTTGCCGAACTCGCCCCACCACTTCTCGTACTTCTCGCGCTCGTCCTTCAGCATCTTCTTGAGCGTGTCCATGACCTTCTTCTCGAGGTTCTTGGCGATGACCTTGATCTGGCGGTCGTGCTGGAGGATTTCGCGGCTGATGTTGAGGCTGAAGTCGGGCGAGTCGACCAGACCTTTGACGAAGCGCAGGTGGTCGGGCAGCAGCTCCTCATAGCGGTCCATGACGAAGACGTGCTTGGCATAGAGCTGCAAGCCCTTCTTGTAGTCGGCGGCGTAGAGGTTCATCGGCGCCTGGCTGGGGATGTACAGCAGGGCAGTGTACTGGACCTGGCCTTCGGCCTTGGTGTGGATGATCTCGGTCGGTTCGTTCCAGTCGTGGAAGTGGTGCTTGAAGAACTGGAAGTACTCGTCGTCCTTGATCTCCGACTTGGGGCGTTCCCACAGGGGCAGGCGGGAGTTGAGGGTGCGGACCTCGATCTCCTTCTCCTTCTGCTTGGGTTTGCCGTCCTCGTCGGTCTCGTAGTTATCCTTCTCGAAATTGATCTTGATCGGGTAGTTGATGAAGTTGGAGTACTTCTTGACCAAGTTCTGGAGGGTGTACTGGTTCAGGTAATCCTCGGCGGGATCGCTGGGGTCGAGGATGTCCTCGCGCAGGTGCAGGATCACCGTCGTACCGCGACGAGGGACCTTGATGTCCTCGATCGTGTACTCGCCCTCGCCGTGGGACTCCCAGTGCACGCCGGTCTCCGAGGTCGCACCGCGGGTCAGTACCTCGACCCGTTCGGCGACCATGAAGGCCGAGTAGAAACCGACGCCGAATTGGCCGATCAGGTCGACATCGCCGGAGGCTTCCTTGCCTTTGCGTTCCTGCAGGGCATTGATGAAGGCGCGGGAGCCGGAACGGGCGATGGTGCCGATGTTCTCGATGACTTCTTCGCGCGACATGCCGATGCCGTTATCGGCGATCGACAGCGTTTTCTGGTCCTTGTTGATGTCCAGCCAGATCTCGAGGGTGTCGTTGGGGTCCATCAGCGAGGTTTCGGTCAGGGAGCGGAAGCGGATTTTGTCCAGCGCGTCGGAGGCGTTGGAAATCAGCTCACGCAGAAAGATTTCCTTATGGGTATAGAGCGAGTGCACCATCAGATTCAGTAGTTGGCGCGTCTCCGCCTGGAACTGGCGGCTCTCCTGGTTCTCTCCGCGCGGGGCCTCGGCCTTGGCTGCTTTCTTTTTCTTCTTCTTCGGCGCGGGATTGGCGTCACTAGCCGATTCCTGATCCACTAGCTCGGGTACGATGACTTCCGAGTCCTGGGTTTCGGGTTGGGCCATGTCTTCGCTCATTGAGACCTCCATGTGAGTGGGTTTTCGTAAATGGTCGCGGCCAGCGCAAGCGCGCGGTACGGCGACGATAGTGGGTGACAGCTGAAATACGACAGGGGCCGTCACCCAAACCCAGCATTATACCCCCAACGAGGGATTTCCGGGTAGTGTGGCTGCGCGGTGTTGGTGGGCTCAGTCTTTTGCTGCTTTTTGGCTGCCGAAGGTGTAGCCCAACAAGCTCGTCAGAACCGGCATCATCGCCATCAGCACGACGGTTCGCATGACCTCGAGCCAGTCATGGGTGAACTCTTTTTCGTTTGTCTCGGGCGGCTCGATTTACGTGGGCACTCAGTTCGCTCTGCTTTCCAGGATGGGTAGGGCTAACTGTCTCGCGTTGGTGTATCCTTCGTCCACGGAGAGAATTCTGCGGTCATGTTTGGTCTCTCTAGCCATCCACTCTAAGGCCGCGAAGGCATTCCTGAGTACTTCCATGTTGTCCTGGGTGCCGAGGTTCGCTTTGAGGTCCTTCATGTATTTCCGATCGATTTCAAAGGCTAATTCCATTCGACGCCCCCCTCTTAACGATGACCAACCATCCTCTCCTATTCTACCCTTACCTTCGCTTTGTTGATGTGAAATCACAATATTGGATTACCGGGTCAGGAATGAGACGGAATTTCCCAGGCAGGAATAATTCCTGGTGGGTGGCTGGCCTTCCTCGGCTGGCGTCGCAAAACCATGTGCCTGCCTAAATCTGCTACAATGAGACCGCGGAGGTTCTGGGTGCTACGAATCAGCATGGGCAACTCCAATTTCAGGGAAATTCGCAGCGAAGGCTATTACTACGTCGACAAGTCCCTGATGATCAGGGAGCTGCTTCGTGACCCTGCCAAAGTGGTGTTGCTGCCGCGACCCAGGCGCTTTGGCAAAAGCCTCAACCTCAACATGTGCGAGGCCTTTTTCAGCGATCACTTGCCCCAGCCCGAGCTCTTTCAGGGGCTCGAAATAGCCGCCGATGCCGAGTCGATGACGCATTTCGGTCGCTATCCCACCATCGGTCTGACCTTCAAAGACCTTCACGCGGATACCTGGGAGAGTTGCCAGATCAAGCTCAAGTCCCTGGTAAGCAGCCTCTTTCAGACCTTCGAGCCCCGCCTGCAGCCGAGTCCGGCGCAGCGGCGGCTCGTCGAAGGCTTGATCGCCATGGAAGCACCGATCGAGCTGGTCGAGAACGCCCTTCACCTGTTGACCCAGTTGCTTCACGCTCGCGGTGGTCAGGCGGTCATGGTTCTGATCGACGAATACGATACGCCGATCCAGGACGGCTATTTCTATGGTTACTACGATAAGATCGTGACCTTCATGCGCGGCTTCCTAGGTGCGGCGCTCAAGGACAACCCCTTTCTTCGCAAGGGGATCCTAACAGGGATCCTGCGCATCGCCCAAGAGTCGCTGTTTTCGGGCCTAAACAACATCCAGGTCTATTCGGTGACGGATCCGCAATATGCTGGCTGTTTTGGTTTCACCGACGTGGAAGTGAAAAAACTGCTGATCGACAGTGGTCAAGCAGACCGCGAACAAGACGTTCGCGATTGGTACAATGGCTATCGTTTCGGCAGTCAGGTGATCTACAACCCATGGTCGCTGCTCTCGGTGGCCATGCGACCAGGCGAGCCCTTGCGAAGCTACTGGGTCAACACCTCTCAGGACAAGCTTATCGAAACCCTGATCACCGAGGAGCGCTGCATCTCGCTCGAGGATCTGGCGGCGCTGCTACAAGGCAAAGTGCTGACTAAAGAAGTACGCGACGCGGTGGCATTGTCACGGATCGACGGGCAATCCATCTGGAGTCTGCTGTTGTTCAGCGGCTATTTGACCTTCTCTGAGCGGATCTCCGAATCCCAATACCGCCTGAAACTGCCCAATCGCGAGGTCGCCGGTTTTTTCGAGAACATCATCCGTCGTTGGCTGGAGGGCCCTGAATCATCCAGTGACCCTCTGGCGACTATGCTGACACAAGGCGACCTCGCTGCCTTCAAGTCTTTCCTCGAAGAACGCATCATGGGCCTTGTCGGTCTTGCCGACACGGGAGGACGCAGTGCTCCGGAAAACTTTTTCCATGGACTGATCCTGGGTCTGGTAGCCAACAAGCTCGATCTCCTGTTTGAAATCACCTCTAATCGCGAAGCCGGCCTGGGTCGCTACGATCTCCAACTTCGCCCCAGAAACCCCGATCTACCTGGCTATATTTTCGAGTTTAAGCGCCTCGCCAAGGACGGCGAAGCGACGCTCGATCGAGCTGCGGATCAAGCCCTGGCTCAAATCACGGAACAAGGTTACGCTCGGGTAATGGCTGCAAGTGGTCTGAAAACGATCTGGCTGGTCGGTTTGGCTTTTCGAGGGAAACGGCTGGCCATGGTCTGGCAAAACCACGGTTCCTGGACATCGCCCCCCGCCTCGGACAGCGCTTGACCCTCAGTCATTGCAACATTTGTCGAAATTTCATTTCCAGACTGTGCCAGTTCTGGTAAACTTTGGCGCGGCCTGCCCCCGTAGCTCAGTGGATAGAGCACCGGCCTCCGGAGCCGGGTGCGGTGGTTCGATTCCACCCGGGGGTACCACACCAGGCCCGGCACATGTCGGCCCGAAAACGCGACCCAAAGCCGCGGGCAGCTTTCTCGAGGTACACGTTATTGGCAGATCGAAGTAGCATCCCGAGCCATGCCACCACGATGTCACCTCCTGCCCCAGGTCCTACGAACGCGGCCGCCCTCACAGCCTATCGCCACCCTCACAAGACTGCGTCCAGCTACCGCACGGCAATTTGTCTCAACTCAACCACGCGAGCCCGGTACCTCTGACGCCCAGGAGCATTCCTTTTATGACAAGCTTCGAAGATTTTGATTTTCCATCCCAGCTGATGGAGAACCTCAAGACCAAAAACTACACCACCCCGACGGATGTCCAGGCAGCTGCCATCCCCGAGATTCTTCAGAAGAAAGACGTCGTCCTTCAATCCCATACCGGTAGCGGCAAAACCGCGGCCTTTGGCCTGCCCTTGATCCGCGCCGTCATGCCAGACGTGCCTGCGGTCCAATTCCTGATCCTCGTGCCCACCCGCGAGCTGGCCGTCCAAGTCCGCGACGAACTCAACGGTCTCTCCAAGGGCATGGGCGTCAAAGTCTGCAGCATCTATGGCGGCTCCGACATGAAGGCCCAGATCCAGGCCCTGCGCGAGGGTGCGCAGATTGTCGTCGGCACGCCCGGCCGAGTCATCGACCACCTCAAGCGCCGCACCATGAGCTTCTCCGTCGTGCGCGCCGCTGTGCTCGACGAAGCCGACAAAATGCTGTCCATGGGCTTCCTGCCCGACGTGCTGATGATCCTCCAACGCCTGCCCAAGCGCCGCCAGATGGTGATGTCATCGGCCACTTTCCCCTACAGTATCGAACAGCTGATCCAAGGCTACATGGAAGAGCCGGTACGCCTGACGCTTTCTTCGGACGACGCCACGCCCAAGGAAGTCGACCACATCTTCTGCGCCGTCAACAGCAACGAGAAAGAGCCTGCCCTGCTGGCCTTCCTAGAGAAGGAACAGCCCGAATTCAGCCTGATCTTCTGCAACACCAAGGTCGAGGTCAAATCGGTCCACTACTTCCTCAACAAGGCCGGCGTCAAGGCCGAGGGCCTGAGCTCGGAGATGAGCCAGAAACAGCGCGAACGGGCGCTCAGCAACATCCGCACCGGTGTCAGCCAGCACATGGTCTGCACCGATCTGGCCGCGCGCGGCATCGATATCCCGGCACTGACCCATGTCTTCAACTTCTCCGCCTCCAGCGATGCGGAAACCTACGTCCACCGTACCGGCCGCACGGGTCGTGCCGGCAAGAAGGGCAAAGCGATCTCGCTGGTTGCGACTCTGGACCTGGCCGGCTTTCAGAACGCCCTACGCATCCATGACATCGAGGCTCGCGAAGTGCAAATCCCAACCGAGGAAGAGATCGTGGCGGCCCGCACGGCCCGCGATTTCCGCTTCCTTGAGGACATGAGCTTTGCCCGCGAGGCCGATGTCGGCGAGGAGTTCGTGCGTCTGGCCGAAATGCTGACGCCCGACCAGGTCAAGAGCCTGCTGCCGCTGCTGCTCGAGCACTTCCGTCGCCCCATGCCCGCCATGGTCGCACCGGCGCCGGTCGAGCCGTTGGGCGAGCGCGACGAGGACGAAGAGGAAAGCGTGCCGCAGGACCGCGGCCGCAACCGCCGTGATCGCGGACGCGACCGTGACCGCGGCCGGGGTGAGCGCGGTGACCGTGACCGCGGCCGGGGTGAGCGCGGCGACCGCGACCGCAGTGGCGACCGTGACCGCAGCGGCGACCGTGACCGCGACCGTGGCGACCGCCATGGCCGGGAACACCGCGAGCACCGTGAACCCGCTGAGGCCCGCGCCGAGGGCACTGCCCCCACCACCGAGCCAAGCGAGGCCCCGCGCGAGCGTGCAGACCAACGCCCCCAGGGTCGTGAACGCGGCGAGCAGCGCGATCGTGGTCGCGGCCGGGATCGTGGCCGAGGTCGCGATGACCGTGGCCGTGACGACCGTGGCCGTGACGACCGTGGTCGTGATGACAAGTTCCGCCGTGACCGTCGCGATCGCCGCGACGAACAACCCCGCGAGTCCACCGCCGCCGAAGCTGCACCTGCCGCCGAGAGCGCACCCAGCGGCGATGCCTTCCGCCGGCCCGGCCGCTCGCGCGAGTTCAGCACGATCGTCGTCGGCCTTGGCCGTCTCGACGGTTTGGACGAGATGGACATCCAGTCGATCCTGCGCCGCCAAGGCAAGGCGCGCATGGAGGACATCGGCGAGATCTCGATGAAAGACCACGAGAGCTTTGTCAACATCGGCGAGAACTCCCTGGCCGAAGTCCTGCGCGCCGACGGCAAGCAGTTCAAGAGCTACGAGCTCTACATCGGCAAAAGCCCGGTTCCCTTAGACCGCGGTTAAGGCGATAATTCCAGGTCGGGGGCGCGCCCCCCGACCGACATCCCGCGAGCTGAACCATGCCCGACTTCAAGGCCTACCTGGCGTTGACCAAGCCGCGCGCGCTGGTGATGATCGTCTTCACCACCGCGCTCGCCTACTTGATCGCCATCCCCGAGCACGCCGATCTGCATCTGCTCTGGCAGACCTGTTTGGGCGTGACCTTGGCCGCCGGCGGCGCGCTCGCGCTCAACCAGTACATGGAGCGCCAGTTGGACAGCCAGATGGCGCGGACGCGCAGCCGCCCGCTGCCCTCCGGTCGCCTCTCGCCCCGCGCCGCCCTGTTCTTCGGCATGACGATCATGCTACTGGGCTACGGTTTCCTCTGGTTTCAGGTCAACCCCTTGTGCTCGCTGGCGACCATCATCTGCGGCGTTTCATACCTTTTATGGTACACGCCGATGAAGCGCACCTCCAGTTTCTCGAGTTTCGTTGGCGCCATCCCCGGCGGCATGTTGCCGCTGATGGGCTGGGCGGCGGCCCGCAACAAACTCGAGCTGGGCGGCTGGATCCTGTTCGTGATTCTCTTCCTCTGGCAGATCCCCCACGCCCTGATCATCAGCCAGCGCCACAAAGAGGACTACGAACGGGTCGGCATGCGCCAACTGCCGATCATCGCCGGGCACATGACCACGAACCGCCAAATGGTGCTCAATGTCCTGGTCCTGATCCCCATCACGCTGTTGCCAGGCCTGCTGACCATGACCGAACACCTTTACTCGCTTTTCGCCGTGGTCCTAGGCGGACTCTTGATGCTGCTGACAATCAGCTACGTCAAGCGCGGTGAAGCGCGCGACAGTCGCCGCCTGTTCATCGGCCTTTCCCTCTACCTGCCACTGTTGTTGATCGCCATGTACCTGGACAAACCCCACTGACCCGCGAGGCCGACACCGTCGCGGCCCCTGCCCGGAGGCGCACCATGAAACTCAGCCTGCTCTTCGCCCTGACCGTACTGGCCCTATCCAGCTGCTCGGGCCAACGTGCCGATGCGCTGCTGCCTGCCGAAACCGACCAGAATGCCTTCAACGCCTATTGGCAGACCGGTAAGGCCGAGCTGACCCGCTATGCACTGGACCAGCCGCGCTACGGCGAGATGCACCCAGGCGATGCCGTGCTGATCTTCGTGACCGAGCCCTTTCTGGCCCACGAGCAGGTCAAGCGCGAGCATGGCGATGACAAGGCCTACCAGGTGCTCAAGCTCAACGCCACGCGCAAGTTCGTGACTGGGGTCTACGACTATTCGCTGCTGACCTCGACCTTCACCAAGCTCGACTTCGACGAGCCGTTCACCGCCAAGGTCAGTTTCTCGGCCCAGGAGTGGTGCGGCCATACCTACATGCAGCTCAACCACCTGCCCTCCGGGATCCGCGGAGAGATTCACTCTTACTTCCAGGACGAGGGTGACGAAACCTTCCAGATGGCCGATGCGGCCATGGAAGACGGGCTGTGGACGACGATCCGCGTGGCCCCGCGCCACCTGCCCAAGGGCAAGGTCAAGATGATTCCCGGTCTTTCCTATCTGCGCCTCAGCCACACGGCGACCAAGGCTTACGAAGCAGAGACGAGCCTGGAGCAAATCGAGGACAAGATCTTCGCGCCGTCACCGCTGTTGCGCTACCGGGTCCATTACAAGGAACTGGAGCGGACCCTGGACCTCTTCTTCGAGAAAACGCTGCCCCATCGCATCATGGGCTGGCGCGAGCAAGCCTACAGCGGTTGGGGCGAATCCAAGAAAATGATGACCACGACCGCCCGCCGCACCCACGAGCTGAAGCTCGACTACTGGACCAAAAACCGCCTGGGCGATGAGAAGCTGCGCGAGCAGCTGGGTCTCGCGCCCTGAGCCTTCTAAAGCTCACGCGAAGCCGCGACGCCGCGAAGAAAGAGGCGAAGGGCACATGAACGAAAGTGAACGCGAGCGGTGGGCGGCGCCGCTAAAAACGAGATTACTTGCAGGAGCCAGGTGGCAAAGCCATTCGTTCACCACCTGGCGGTCGCGCTCAACCGGGATTGCCCTTCAGGAGAATGGTCAGGCCGGCTTTGACGTGGGTTTTAGCTTTCATGGGCATACACCTACCGACAAATGCGACATCGACTGATGTCATGGAAGATGATGCCTGGAAATCATTGAGGCGAAAAGGGCCTGAGCGGTTATTTTACGGGTCTTGTCAACTCATTACAAATGGTGACAACCCGCGCTTTTATTGGCAACGCTTGGGGCGGCTCAGGCGGCCGCCTGACCATTGGGGCGATGTTCTTTTGACAGGGCCTGGGCACCACACTATTAAGATTCAACGCACCCGACGCGTGTGCCGGGGTTATAATAGCGCCTGCCTATCACCCGGAGTTGCAGCGTCGCGGCGTTGTCGCTTCCTCGCAGGTTCACTATCGATGAAAAGCTTAAACGACGAACCTATCCTGCGCGACGCACTCTCCAGGAGCTCCGTGCTACGGCGGCTTGGCGACGAACTGATCCTGGCAGAGGCGCCCAAAGTCTATGGCGTACACGGCGAGTGGGGCAGCGGTAAAACCAGCTTTCTCTGTCAGCTCCAGTACTATATCAGCGGTTCCTGCAATCGCCTCAAGGACAAACCGGACAAGTCCGCGGTCAAACATGCCTCGCTGCCCACGATCTGGTTTGAGGCCTGGCATTACCAACATGAGCCCTCACCCGTTGTCGCGCTCCTGCACGAGATCCGCAACCAGCTCTCGCTGACCAGCAAGACCTGGAACAAAATCAAAAAACTGTCCGAAGTCCAAGTCAAGAGTCTGTTGCTCGGTCTTGAGGGCCTGACCAAGTATATCGGGGTCAAGGCCTCGGCGGTCCAAACGGAGGGCGAGGCCTGGGAGAAGCGCCACTTCGAGACGCCGCTGACAACTCAGGAGATCCGCAAGCAGCTGGAACACGTCATCGGTCAGGTGCTCGATAAGGGCCAGAAACTGGTTATCTTCATCGACGACCTGGACCGCTGCGAGTCCAGCGCCGCCTTCCGCCTGCTGGAAGGGCTGAAGGTCTACCTCAACATGAGCAATTGCATCTATGTGCTGGGGATGGACCAGCGCCAGGTAGAGCGCATTATCGCCAAGGAACTGGGCAATAGCGACACCCAGCTTGCCCGCGAGTACCTGGAGAAAATCTGCCAGGACATCATTCACCTGCCGCTGATTCAGCAGCGCGACAAGGTCCTCGATGGCTTTTTGCAACAGCTGGATCTGGGCGCGAAGTTGCGCCAGGCCTTGGTTGCGCTCGTGCAAACCGACATGATGTTGCCGGCTAATCCCCGCAAGCTCAAGGCCTTCGCCCATGTCATCGCACGCTTCCACCAGGTGGGCCTGCGCGAGAGCAAGTTTTTCGAGACAGAGCTCGAGCGCAAGGCGGGGATCTTGTTGCTCCTAGCAGGACTGTATTACTTCCACCCGGAAATTTACCGTCAGCTGGAGCAGGATGGCCTGCGCTTTTACAACGAGCTGCTCTTGCCGCTCACCAATGGCAGCATGGCCGATCATCCCGCCTTCAAGGGGCTCAGGCTCCCGGCCATGGAAAGCGAGTTTCCCCACCCCAGCGAGAACGAATACTTTCGCATGACGAAACTGCTCGCGCGGCTTCAAAGTCTGGAGCCCAACTTGCTCTACCGTTTCCTGGAAACCGACCATGCCACTTAAGCCCTACCAAGCGCCGGATGTCAGTGCCTTTATCGACTTGGCCAACCACAGCCCGATCCTGCCCTGGTTCAACGACCTGACCCAATACCACGGCAGTATTCGCTTCGTCGGCCTGCGCACCTTTCGCGGCCAGGAGGACGTGCCGGTGCGCAAGCTCTTTGTCGATCCCGGCTTTGCGGCGCACCATATCGCAATCGACACGGGGGAGGAGGCGCTTCGCGAAATCGCCTCGATCGAAACGGCCTTGGCAGAACCGCGCCTGATGGTGCTGGCCGATCCGGGCCTGGGCAAGAGCACGCTGATCCACTGGCTCACCTATTGCGTCGTGCGGGGCTTTGGCTTTTTCGATCCCAAGCTGCCCATGCTGGACACGCTGGCCCCCTTTCCCATGGTGGTGCGCGAGCTACCCTTGACCAAGTCCCTCAACTGGGACCAACTCCTTGACCTCTGGCTAGGGCTGCCCCAGAACAAGCAGCTGGATCGCAACCTGGCTCAGCGCCTGCTGGCCTTGGGCCAGGTCCTGATGCTCCTCGACGGCATCGACGAGTTGGCCGATCACGACAGGCGTCGTGCCCTGCGCGATGCCGTCTGGGAGGGCATGAATCGCTACCCAAGCTGTCGCTTTTTGCTGACCTCACGGCTGGTGGGCTACGATGAGGTGTCCTTCCACAGCGAAAAGGTCGCGCGCCCTCTCGACGAGACGCACCTGCCTTTTCCCGAGGAACGGGACTTGTTTCCCCGTGTCTATCTGGCGCCCATGGACGAACCCCGACTCAACCGCTTGGCCAGGTCCTGGTTCCGCGTCCATGAGGGCAATGAGTCGCTGGTGGAACAAAAAACGCGCGACCTGATCCATGACCTCAAGCGCAATGAGGGTACCCGCCGTCTGATGCGCAGCCCGCTGCTCCTGACCTATATGGCCCAGATCCAAAAGGTGCGGGGCGCCCTGCCCGAGGGTCGGGTCCAGCTCTACGATGAGATTACCGAGTCCTACCTGGACAGCATCGACCAGGAACGGAAGTTGCCGGGCCTGCCGCTCAGCCTCTCAGAGAAATACCGGCTCATGAGCCGCGTCGGTTTCGAGATGCAGCTCCGCCGCAGTCAAGACGATGAAGGAACCGCCGTGTTGGTGGATAGCGAAACTCTGGCTGGATGGTTCAATCACGAACTCCAGGCCATGGGTAAGGAGGAGATGGGGAGCCAGCTGGTCGACTATATGAGCCGCCGCAGCGGTCTGCTGCTCCCACGCGGCCAGGATCAATATACCTGGCTCCATCTGAGCATCGGCGAGTACTTTGCAGCCCGCCATCTCGAGGACAAGCTCATGGCCCCCGCCTGGCTGCTTGGCGGCCGTCAAGACCCCCACAGCCCCTATGGCCAAAACGCCCTACAAGGCTATGGGGACACCTGGACTTGGCGCGAAACTTTGGTGCTGCTCTTCGAGCGATTGTCCTCTAAGGAGGGTTGGTCCGACCTGCTTCTGGAGACGCTTTGGGATGGCCTGACACGCGTAGAGCCCGAGAAGAATTTGCCATTGCTGGCCGAGATACTCGTCGATCGTTACTCGGGAATCAGCGAAGTGCAGCTTCAGGTGGCGCTTCGAAAGTGTATCGAAGTTGAGTTGCTTTGCCAAAACCGGCCCGGTAGGCATCCGTTAAGTGTGGCTTTCCCTCTATTGCGCCAGCGCCCAGATTTTTGGGATAGGTTGATTCAGGTTTGGCAAAACTTGTCGGTTGGTTCGCTACACCTGGAATTTAGCCCAGACGACACCGGCTGGGACGCCTTAACAAAGCTTCACGGATTGAAACATTTCAGATGTTATTATGTAAACAAACTGGACACGTTGGCTACAATATCCACGCTTGAACAGCTCTGGATTATGGGACCTTCATTAGAGGACGTGAGGCCTCTGAAACAACTGACATCTCTTTCTGTGCTATTCATAAAAAGTAAAACACTTACCGATGTGAGACCTTTGGCTATGCTCAAGCATCTCCGCTTCTTATACTTGAGCTGTAGTAGCAGTGCCGATCTAAGTCCGTTGAAAGCTCTCGAACGTACCGAGATTATTTTGCCCGACGGTCGGCTTTACAGCCCTCCCCACAATTACCTACCCAGAAGGATGCCCAAGCGCTGAGGCTGACGACGGTGGCAACAAAGCGGGGTTGGACCCTAGGCGACTGCGCTGGCCAGTAGGGCCATGATCTCGTGCAGGAGGCTAGGTTGCAGGTTTTGAGTGAGGCCATGTGGGTCGACTCGCCGGTGCATATCAGGTGGTCGTCGGCGCGGTCGCGGATCCTGTAGTGGAACTCGATCAGGCGCTTAACTTTCATGGGCATACACCTTCAGACAGATGCAACATCGACTGATGTCATGGAGGATGATGCCTCGAAATCATTGGGGCGAAAAGGGCCTGAGCGGTTATTTTACGGGTCTGGCCAACTCATTACAAGCTGTGACAATTTGCACCCTTTGCAACCGCTCGGGACCCAGATGATGGTCACAGTTCTAGCCAACATCCTTTACCGATGCGGTATCTGACGACGGCGTAGTTCGAGAAGGGGCCGCAGCCCGTGCTGGTACAGGCTCGTACAAAGGCGTAGCGGGTGCTGCCGAACGTGGGGGTCACATAGGTATTGGTGCCGCTGACCGTTTGCAGATAGGACGCGCTGCTGGAGCTGGATGAGGTGCCTAGATAGACCTCATAGGAAGTGGCGCCAGCTATGGCAGTCCATGTCAGGTGGGTATCATCGGGGTTGCATTCGTTATAGGCAGTGAGGGTGGGTGCCCCGTTGCCGTTGGAGTAAAGTGCTCGGATGCCGGCGATGTCGTCGGTGTGCAGGCCGGTTACTTTTTTGTAGTAGGGTGCCATGACCGCATTGGCGTCGCTCGAGTGAGCAAGACCCAGCGAGTGACCCAGTTCGTGGAGGGCGACACTGAACATGTCGTAAGTCGTGGTCAAGGACCAGGTCTCCGCTTCGTCAAAATGCACGTCTCCGGCAATGGATTCAGGGTTCACACCGATGGGGTAATATGCATGGGCAAGCACGCCATTGGGACCGTCAAAGTTATTGCCGTCACCGTGGTTCCCCGAAGCCCAGAGCACGTCGAACGTACGAGACTGATTAGCCGAAAAAATTTGGGTGAAGGACAGGTTGGCGACGGCAGACCATGCGTTCAATGCACTTTGAAAGGCGGTCTGTTCACCCGTTCCAGAAATATCCGGAGTTCCATTGACGAAGTAATAATTCAGCGCAGCGGAGCCAAGACCTGGGCCGTCCCAGCCATCGCCGTTGGTAGCGAATTCTGCTAGCGGACCCCATTCGGTCATGGGACCAGGGCAGAAGTGATCGATCGGGCCTTTGGGGGCCGCAGCGATCCAGAGAACGTCGTTGTTCTGCGCCAATTGTTGGATACCCTCGAAGTCGGCAGTGACCAAACAGACGTACTCGGGTAATTTGCCACGAGTTTCGCTGAAGGCGCCCGCATCGGCGACCGCGCCAGCCAGATCGTCGCTAGCCATGCCGGGGTAGCCATATACCAGGTAGGTTTCCGTTTCGCCATTGAAAAGGCTCATGCTGACTTCCCGTGCCACCTTCATGGCAGGCGGAAGATAGCCCATCCAGCGCAGCTCGTGGAAGTCATCGCGGTGGAACCCATCGGGAACCATGGCCAGAATCGTCCGGTCTGCCACATAGTGCAGTGCAACGATGCCATTCCTTTGCAGTTCGGTCGGATCGGGTAATTCACTAAACTGGAGTAACAGAATCTCCCTGCCGTGTTTTGTGTTGCCAATCGAGTCCAGCGAAGTGGCCGGATCCGTATCGATAGCGCCACCTTTCATTTTGATGGGGGGAGAGAATGAACCAACGTCTTGGGCAGAAAGCCATGACGAAAGCAAGCAAAGTATAACTAGACAATTTTTGTTCTTCATTTTGTGATCCTCATTACTGGTTTTCAAGTAGGGCTAGACTACGGCGGATTAATCCGCAATAAATTAAGAAAGTGTTCAACTAGTGTCCATCCGCGAAAGTCCGTGCGACATTGGCGGGACATCCATGGTTAAGGCCCTTGTATTCAGGGAGACGGAAGGGTTTCACCTTCACCCGACAATTGATGAAATCTTGTATCAGGTTCGGTGACCTTTTCGGACGGGCTTTAGCTAGGAAACTGTCTTAACCTATCTCATCCTCTATAGGCGTAAAGGAGAAAGTAAAGTGCCCGTCCTTTTGGATTATATTCTCTTCGCGACCTTACCGGTGATGCGACTATGTGGATGCAGTGGTTGGACGTTTTTTGCGTTATTTGAAATGTCTTTATGTTGGTTGAGTATCGTAAAAATTGGGCGAACGATGAACTCGTCTGCATTGAGATTGTTTGGCGATTGGGAAAAGATTCTCGGGTAGATGCTTTGGTGAAATCTGAAAATTTATATTCGTTCCAACGTGTTACCGGCCTGGAATGCGCATGGGCGAGGGCGGCTACCAGCACGGGACCGGTCTCGTTGGGAAGGGCGTTGCGTGCGCCGTTGCGGGGACCTTGCGGCGTCGCGATGGTGTTCCCTGCGATCAAGCAATGCAGTTTGGCTTGGTTGTATGCCCTTCGACAATTTAGGTGAGCGCGCGTTCCAGGATGGCCATGATCTCGCGGGGGAGCGAGGCTAGGTTGCCGGTTTTTAGGGAGGCCATGTGGGTCGACTCGCCGGTGCAGATTAGGTGGTCGTCGGCGCGGTCGCGGATCTCGTAGTGGAACTCGATCAGGCGCTTGTTGAGGCGGGCGATGGCACAGCGCACGTAGATCTTTTGGCCGAAACGCGCTGGGGCGTGGTAGCGGAACGCCATCTTGTGGACCATTAGGTAATAGCCCGCCTCCTCGATGTCGGTGTAGGGCATGCCCAGGCTTTCGAGGATGTGGAGCCGGGCCAGCTCGCAGTAGACGGGATGCACGGCGTGGTGGACGACGCCCATCTGGTCGGTGTCGGCGTAGCGGATCTCGAGGTCGCGGTCGAACCATTTCATGGCTGTTTCCCCCAGTCCTGCAAGTAGTGGCGACTTGCCTCATAGACTTCCACGCCGGTTCCGCGCGCGGCCAGGGCCAGCGGCTTACCCTTGCCGGTCAAGCTCACGCTGCCGCGCTTGCCGGTTGGGTCCAGCCACTCAAGGCGGTTGGCGCGGACGATGGCAAGGCGGTCGCGGCCCTCCACCACCAGCGGTGTGAAGGCCGGTGTGACGGCCAGTTTCGGGCTGCCGCCGGCGCTGGTGGAGAGCGCGAAGTTGACGGGCAACTCGCCCAACGTTAGTTTCTGCAGGCTGATGCGGCGCTCGCTCGGTTTCACGAAGACGGCCTCAATGCGCACGGTGCCGCGGTCCCAACTCTTCATGCCGTCGCGCAGGCCGCTGGCGAAGGTCAACAACCAGGCGCCCGTGGTCGCCGGCAACACCAGGCTGTGCTCGGAAAGGTTGTCGATGGCGACATCGGCGACCGGTGCGGCACCGGGGTCGCGACCGGCCAGAGCCAGGTGGTCGTCCTTGGGCAGGCCGATCCACAGCAGGTCGCCGCCGCGCAGCGGGATCGGCACCAGCTTGGTGGCCAGCGTGCTGGTCGTCGTGCGCTCGCTGCGTGGGTCGTAGCACAGAAGCCGGCCGTTCTTGGCTTGGTAGACACAGAGGTTGCCGCGCGCGTCGGTGAAGGCGGTCGGCCAGATAGGCTGAATACCGACCAGGCTGCCTGGCACCGGTCGCGGCTGGCTGAGCTCGTACCAGACGGGCCATGCCAGGGCTCGCCACTGCGCGCCTTGCAAGACCAGCAAGCGGTCGCGAGTTGCGATCACGGGTCCGTCGACGTCGCTCAGCGCCAGCGGCACAGGGACGTCGGGCAGTTCGGCCAGGGGCGTGCGCGTACCGTCCGTGAAACTCAGCCACACGCAGCCTTGCGGCTCGCGCAGTACGGCTCCCTTGCGGCACAGCGTCAGCAGGTTGCCTTCGAGGGCGCGCTCGGGCGCGGCGCCGCGCAGATCGATGTAGCGCAGACCCTTGCCGGGCTCTTCCAACAGTAACTTCTCGCCACTGCGCCAAACCGTGGGGTCTGCCGCCAAAACCAGGAGTAGGGACAGCATGGTCATGGTGCGAGGCGCTCCTCGAAGCGCCAGCCCTTGGTGCTCTGGTTGGCGATCAGCAGGCGGTCGGGCAGAAACAGCAGGGCGTCGACCTTGCCGCCCAGCGCGCGCGGCGACTCGCTCCAGAAGCCGGTCGCGCCGCTGGCGTAGAGGCGCAGGCCGCGGTCGTCGGCGAGGATCAGGTCGCCGTAGCCGTCGCCGTTGAGGTCGGTGTCCCAGGATAGTTCGTACGCGCCTTTGCCGCGATCCGGCTTGGCCAGGGCGACCTTGAAGCGATCTGCGCGACCGAGCTTGCCCTGGTTATTGAGGATGATCTGGTCGCAGGCGAAGTCGCGCGAGCTGCCGATGCTGCGGAAGACCTGGCCCATCAGGCTGTTGGGCACGGTGAAGACGATGCACTTGAGGCGCTTGGCCTGGCGGTCGACGCCGAAGCGAGTGACGATGCCCTCGCCAGCGGCGCTGCCGTCCGCGCCGTCGAGGCGCCAGCCGAAACTGTCGAGCGCGCCGCGTTTGCCGCCGTGGGTCAGCCACACCGGCTGGCTGCGGGCAAAGCCCAGCACGACGGTCTTGGCCATGTCGCCGTGGGGCGGGGAGGGCAGGCGTTCAAGCTGGGGCGGGTCCATCGCCGTGACGCGGTAGAAGGTCTCGCCCTCGTTCCAGTGCAGGCAGTCCTCGGCACCGAAGACGCGCGTGTTGAGGTAGGGCTCGAAGGCGGCGCCAGGTAAGCTGATTTGGCGTGGGGGCTGGTCGTCAGCGCCGATCAGGACCAGGCGCTCGCGGTCGAAGACAGCCAGTAGGTTGCGCTTGCCGACCCGTTCCCAGTCCAGCAGGATCCAGGGGTGACTGCGACCGAGCGGCGGCGCGATCGCTTGATCGCGCTGTTTGATCGCGTTTAATTTCCCCTGCTGCCAGCGGAAGCGCTGAACCTGGCGCGGCGTGACGCATGTCAGCTCGTCGCCGTCGACTGCGGCGAACAGCGTCTCCGGCGCCAACGCGACGGCGGTTGTCTCGCTGCCCTGGAGCATATGGAGCGTCGGCAGCCCGCCTTGCTCGGCGGCAATCAGCCAGAAGCGGTGTTCGCCCGCGGCTCGCGCACCCTGGGGCTCGGCAGGGAGTGGCAAGTTCGAGGCGTGAAGGATGAACAGGAGAAGGGCGGTCATGAGGGCTTCCAAGGCACCTGGCGCAGTTGGACCGCCCGACGGAGGTCGGGGCGGTCCGCCGAGCTCAGGGCTGTACCTGCCATTCGGTGCCGCCCGGCGTGTCCATGACGGAGACACCGAGTTGGGTCAGCGATTCGCGGATCTGGTCGGCGCGCGCCCAGTCCTTGGCCAGGCGCGCCTGCTTGCGCTGTTCCAGCAGGTCGTCGATCTGGGCGGTATCGATGCCGCGGGCGGCGATCAGGTAGGTCTGGATTTCCGCCAGCAGGGTGGCGGCATCGCGGGACAAGAAGCCCAGGACCCGCAGGCAGGTCTCGAGCGGGGCCTTGACCTGGGCGAGGGTGTGCAGCTTGGCGGCCATTTTCTTGGGCTGGGGCGCGGCCATGAAGTCGTTGAGGAACTTGCAGGCCTTGCCGATCTCGCTGATGGCGACGGGCGTGTTGAAGTCGTCGCACATGGCCTGGCGGAAGGCCTGGTCGAGGTCGGGCAGCTGGACGCCGTCGACGAGGGTCTGCGGGTAGTCGGGCGTGGCCGCGAACAGGTCATCCAGGCGTTTGAGCGTGCTGTAGAAGTAGATCAGACGCGAGTAAGCGTCGTAGAAGGCCTGTTCGCTGAAGTCGATGTTCGATGAGTAGTGGTGGGTCAGAATGGTGTAGCGGATGGTATCGCTGTGGTACTTGGCGACGGCATCGCCGATGCTCATGAAGTTGTTGAGCGATTTCGACATCTTCTTGCCATCGACGGTGACCAGGCCGTTGTGGACCCAGTAATTGCAGAAGCGATCGTGTGTGGCCATCTCGGACTGGGCGATCTCGTTCTCATGGTGGGGGAAGATCAGGTCCTTGCCGCCGCCGTGGAGGTCGAAACGCTGGCCCAGGTGCTCGAGCGCCATGGCGGAACACTCGATGTGCCAGCCGGGCCGGCCGTCGCCCCAGGGCGAGGGCCAGGCGACTTCACCGGGCTTGGCGGCCTTCCAGAGCGCGAAGTCCAGGGGGTCGCGCTTCTTGGGGTTGATCTCGATCCTGGCGCCGGACTGCAGCTCCTCGGTGTTGCGATTGCTGAGCGCGCCGTAGTTGGGGCAGGTGTTGACGGCGAAGTAGACGTCGCCCTCGGAGGCATAGGCGGAGCCGTTGGTGATCAGGCGCTCGATCAGGGCGACGATGTGGGGGATGTGATCGCTGACCTTGGGCTCGAGGTCGGCGGGTGCCACGCCCAAGGCGGCCATGTCGCGCTCACAGGCGGCGATCATCTCTCGCGAAAGCGCCAGTGCCTCAATGCCGCGCTCCTGGGCACGCAGGATGATCTTGTCGTCGACGTCGGTGTAGTTGCGGATGTAGGTGACCTGCAGGCCCTGATGCTGGAAGAAGCGACGGATCACGTCGTAAATGATGGCCTGCATGCCGTGGCCGATATGGCAGACATCGTAGACGGTGACGCCACAGGCGTACATGCTGACCTTGCCGGGCTGCATGGGCGTGAAGAGCTCGCGTTTGCCGGTGAGCGTGTTGTAGAGGTAGATCTCCATAGGTGACTGCTCCAGTGAGAAAAGGGCGATGAATCACCGGTCGAAAAGGACCGGGCATAGACGAAAAAGGCGCCCGAGGGCGCCTTTGAGCTCAAGCCTTTTCGGGCTTGTAGCTGTAGCCATAGCCGTAGCCATAGCCGTAACCGTAGCCATAGCCCCCATAGCCATACTTGCCGTAACCCTTCTGGTTTTGGTCGAGGTCGTTGAAGAGCGTGCCGATGGGGCGGATGCGGTTGGCGGAGAGGATCTGGATGGCGCGACCGGCCTCCTCGCGATTGGTGCGGCCGACCTTGGAGACGAATAGGGTGGCATCGGCGAGGTTGCCGATGATGCAGCTGTCGGTCACGGCCAGGACGGGCGAGGAGTCGATGATGACGAAGTCATAGCGCTCGCGCAGCATTTTGACGAGTTGGATCATCTTGTCGGAGGCCAGCAGCTCGGCGGGGTTGGGCGGAATGGTGCCGGCGCTGAGCAGGTCGAGGAAGGGAATATAGGTCTGCTGGATGCAGGCGTCGATATCCGTCACCTGGCCGACCAGGTGGTTGACCATGCCGACCTCGTTGTTGAGGCTGAAGACCTTGTGCAGCTTGGAGCGGCGCAGGTCGCCGTCGATCAGTAGGGTGCGTTTCTTGAGCTGGGAGAAGGCGATCGCCAGGTTGATCGAGGAGATCGTCTTGCCCTCGCCAGGCACGGAGCTGGTCAGCAGTAGGATCTTGATCTGCTCGGTGTCGGAGAGTTGAATGTTGGTGCGCAGGTGGCGGTAGGCCTCGCTGAAGGGCGAGGAGGGCTTGATGTGGGTAAAGCAGCCGACGACCTTGCGCAGGCCGAACATGTGGTCGGCGACGGTATCGCCGTAAGCGACCTCGTCGTTCTCGCCCTCATGGTCACGGTTAAAAACCTGGGGCAGGCGCGAGCCGACTTTGCCGCCGTGCTTGCCCTTCTGGCCCTCGCGGGCGGCCTCGCCGACGGCGTTGGGGTTGAGGCTGGCGGCATAGCGCGAGCACAGGGCGATGCTCTCCAGATGGGCGTTGTGGAAGCCGGTTTTGGCGGCGCGCTGGGCGAGCGTGTGGATCTTGCCGAGGTCCTTGGACTGTTCGTCGGTGTTGAAGTCCGCTTCGGGGGCTGTGTAGGGCGTGGCGATGGTGCGGATTTGCTCCATCTCGGCCTTGATGGCGTTGTTGGCGGGCACTTCCGCGGCTTTGTCGAGGATCTCGCGGAACACCTTGCTCTTGAATTCGGAGCAGGCCTTGACCAGCGTTTTTTCGCGGATGCGCGGCACCATGGCGAGGTTCGGCAGGCCGGTGACCTTTTCGAGGATCTCGACGGTGTGGATCTTGCGGTCGGTGATCTCGGTGACGAAGATGATGCCGATGGCCAGCAGGAAGCCGAGGATCATGCCGGCCGCGACATAGCGCTTGAGCGAGGGCGCAAACGGCGTCTTGGGCAGAATCGCCTGCTCGACGACGGTGCGGTTGGAGGTGCTGACGTCGTCGTTCTTGAGCTGGATGGCGATTTGGTAGTCGTTGGCTTTGCGCTCGAGGTCTTCCATTTGGCGGGTCGTGGTCTCGATGGCGGACTCGATCTCGGCCATGTTGGTCTGGTAGTCCTTGAGGTTGGAGGACGTGTCGGAGCGGGCGACGTTAAGGTCGACCTGCAGCTTTTTGTAGGTGCGGTCCTTGCCGTCCATGTCGGCCCGCAGCTCCTTCAAGATCTTGTCATAGGCCAGGCGCTGGGCGCTGGCTAGTTGGTTCTCGAGGCCCGCGATCTCGCCCTTGAGGCGCAGGGAAACGGGGTGGTTGGCGCCGCGTTTGGGGTCGGCCAGGTACTCGCTGCGCTTGTCGGAGAGGTTCTTGCTGAGGTTGCTGACGTTGGGGTCCTTGGTAACCAGCTGCGAACTCTCGGGCGTGGACTCGCTGTGGGTGCGGTAGTTCTGCTGGGCGTCGATCAGGGCCAGGTGGGCGTCGACGGCGCGCTGGTTGAGCTGGGAGAGTCGCTCGACGTCGACGGAGGTGGTGCGGTCGGTGCCGACGATGTTGGTCTGTTGCTCCAACTGCGACTTGCGGTCCTTGAGGTCGATCAGCTTCTTCTTGTACTCCGCCATCTGGCCGGTGGTGAAAGTCAGACCGCGGGTGTTCTGTTCGAAGTCGATCATCAAGCCATAGTTGAGGTAGGCGTCGACGAGCGCGTTACAGACGGCCATGCAGACTGCAGGGTTGCGGAAACGCACGCTGATGTCGACCAGCGAGGTCTCTTGGACCAGCGCGATATCGAGGCCGTCGTCGAGGAGGGTGCGAATCTTGGCGATGCGGTTCTCCAGCTTCTGCTCCTCGCTCAGCGGCGGCTCGTCGGCATTGCCGCGCAGGCGCTTCATGGCCCGGGTGAGGTGTTTGACGACATTGAAAATGCTGGTCTGGTCCTGGAGTTCCGGCATGTTGGCTTCGAAATATTCAGGCGTGAGTTGGTTGATCACGGCATTGAGTACGTTGCGGCTGCGCATGATCTGGAACTCGGTGTTCATGAACTGGTCGTGGTAGTAAATCACGCCGATCGAAGGCGTGGCGGAATCGCCATAGTCGAGGGAGGAGCGCAGGAACGGGTCGATCTTCATCTGCGCCTTGGACTGGTAGATCTTCGGCTGGGTCGAGAAGTAGGCCAAGCCCAATATCGCGCCGATGACGCCTGCCAAAAGAATGATTCGACTGTGTTTGGTGATCAGACGAACGTATTCGAGCAGGTTCACCACGCCCCCTTCGGGTTCGCCAGGGGGGTTGATTTCAAAGGCCATATTTCAATCCTCTGCGAAAAATCGCATATGCGAACTCAGTATTCTAACGCAGGATTGAGGGACTGTCGAGTTGACGCTTTGTGGAAAAGCCAGTGTGGCGCCATGGGGGACCCGCATCGGCACCGCCTTTGGCTGCTGGGTCGCCGGGGCGAGGTGCTGCCAAGCCGTCCTGGCCGGACATTCTTCCACCTTGACCACGGCCGGATATTTCGTGAGAATGAGACAACGAGGAACACGCAAGGAGCCGCTTATGACTGAAAATACCATCCGCACCAATGCCAGTACCGGGATCACGATCCGCATCAAACTGGAGCACTCACCCCAGGCGCTGGGCCTTTTGACCGCTCGGGTCGGCGAGCTCCATGGTCAAATCGGTGCCATTGACATCGTTGAGGCCAATGCCTCCTTCTCTGTCCGCGACTTCACCATCGACACCGGCGGCGAGGATCACGCATCCGCGATCGTCAAGGCGATCGGCGAATTGCCAGGCGTAGAGATCATCAATTTCTCCGACCGCACCTTCCTCCTCCATCTCGGTGGCAAGATCGAGGTCAAGAGCAAGATCCCCCTGAAAACCCGCGATCAGCTCTCGATGGCCTACACGCCTGGCGTCGCCCGCGTCTGCATGGCCATCCACCAGCGGCCCGAGGACGCCTTCAAGCTGACGATCAAGCGCAACACGGTCGCGATAGTCAGCGACGGCACCGCCGTGCTGGGTTTAGGCGATATCGGCCCCGAGGCCGCCATGCCGGTCATGGAAGGCAAGGCCATGTTGTTCAAGGAGTTTGCCGGTGTCGATGCCTTCCCGATCTGTCTGGCCACCAAGGACACGGACGAGATCGTGCGCACGGTCAAGCTGCTGGAACCGACGTTTGGCGGTGTCAACCTCGAGGATATCTCGGCACCGCGCTGCTTCGAGATCGAGGCCCGCCTCAAGCAGGAGATGAACATCCCGATTTTCCACGACGACCAGCACGGCACCGCGGTGGTTTTCACCGCCGGCCTGATCAACGCGCTCAAAGTCGTCAAAAAGCGCCCCGAGGACCTCAAGGTCGTCGTCGTCGGCGTCGGCGCCGCCGGCACGGCCTGCACCAAGATGATGATGAAGCTGGGCATCATCAACGTCATCGGCTGCGACCGCAACGGCGCGTTGCACCGCGAGCGCACGGATCTCAACGACGCCAAGCGCGAATACATGGAGCTGACCAACCCCCACCAGGAGAAGGGCAGCATCAAGGACGTCATGCACGGCTGCGACGTCTTCGTCGGTCTTTCGGGTCCGAACCTGCTGGACGAGGACGACCTGCGCCACATGAACAAGGACGCGATCGTCTTCGCCATGTCCAACCCCACGCCGGAAGTCTCGCCCGAACTGGCCGGCCGCTACGCCGCCGTCGTCGCCACCGGTCGCAGCGACTACCCCAACCAGATCAACAACGTGCTGTGCTTCCCCGGCCTGTTCCGCGGCGCCCTGGACTGCCTGGCCACGGACATCAACGAGGAAATGAAAATGGCGGCCGCGCGGGCGATCGCCGAGGTGATCGAAGACGGAGCGTTGATGCCGGACTACATCATTCCCTCCGTTTTTGACCAGAAAGTCGTACCTGCTGTCGCCCGCGCCGTCGTCGAGGCCGCCCAGGCCACCGGCGTGGCCCGCCGTGGCGCCAAGGGGAGCAGCTGATGAGCGCTTACGAACGCTGGCGCGCGCTGGCCGGCCAGGATCTGCGCGGCCAGTCGCCCGACCAACTGCTTTGGCACACCGACGAGGGTTTCACGGTCAAGCCCGTCTACTTCCCCGAGGACCTGGAGGGTCTCCCGCTCGGCGAGTTGCCCGGCGAGTTCCCCTATACCCGCGGTCCGCGCGCCACGATGTACAGCCACCGGCCCTGGACGATCCGCCAGTACGCGGGCTTCTCCACCGCCGAGGCCTCCAACGCGTTCTACCGCCGCAACTTAGCGGCCGGCCAGAAGGGCTTGAGCGTGGCCTTCGACTTGGCCACCCACCGCGGCTATGACAGCGACCACCCCAGGGTCGTCGGCGATGTCGGCAAGGCCGGTGTCGCCATCGACTCGGTGCTGGACATGAAGATCCTCTTCGACGGCATTCCCCTCGACCAGATGAGTGTCTCGATGACCATGAACGGCGCCGTGTTGCCGATCCTGGCCGGCTACATCATCGCCGCCGAGGAGCAGGGCGTGCGTCAGGATCAGCTTTCGGGCACGATCCAGAACGACATCCTCAAAGAGTTCATGGTCCGCAACACCTACATTTTCCCGCCCGCGCCCTCGATGCGCATCGTCGCCGATATCATCGCCTACACCTCGGCGCACATGCCGCGCTTCAATTCGATCTCGATCAGCGGCTACCACATGCAGGAGGCCGGCGCCAACTGCGCGCTGGAGCTGGCCTTCACCCTGGCCGACGGCCTGGAGTACGTGCGCACGGCGCTCTCCCGTGGTCTGGCCGTTGACGACTTCGCCCAGCGGCTCTCGTTCTTCTTCGGGATCGGCATGAACTTCTATATGGAGATCGCCAAGCTGCGCGCCGCGCGCGCGCTTTGGGCGGAGCTGATCGCGGTATTCGAACCCAAGAACCCGGCCTCGTCGATGCTGCGCACCCACTGCCAGACGTCGGGCTGGAGCCTGACGGAGCAGGACCCCTACAACAACGTCATCCGCACCACGGTCGAGGCCCTGGCCGCGGTCTTTGGCGGCACCCAGTCGCTGCACACCAACGCGCTGGACGAGGCGGTGGCGCTGCCGACCGACTTCTCGGCCCGCATCGCCCGCAACACCCAGCTGATCATCCAGGAAGAGACGCACATCCCCAAGGTGGTCGATCCCTGGGCTGGTTCCTACATGATGGAAAGCCTGACGGCCCAGCTGGTCGAGCGGGCGCGGGCGATCATCGCCGAGGTCGAGGAGCTGGGCGGCATGACCGCCGCGATCGAGGCCGGCGTGCCGCAGCGCTACATTGAGGAGGCCTCGGCCCGGCGCCAGGCCCGCATCGATCGCGCCGAGGAGACGATCGTCGGCGTCAACCGCTACCGGGTTCAGCAGGAAGAGAAGCTGGACATTCTCGAGATCGACAATACCGAGGTCCGCGAGCGCCAGCTGGAGCGTTTGGCCGCATTGCGGGCGGAGCGCGACGGTGCGGCGGTCGATGCGGCGCTGGCGGCACTGACCGCGGCGGCCCGGAGCGGCAAGGGCAACCTGCTGGCGCTGGCGGTCGACGCCACCCGCGCGCGCGCCACGGTGGGCGAGATCACCGGCGCGCTGGAACAGGTCTTCGGGCGCTTTCAGGCCTCGCCCCAGCCGATTTCCGGCGTCTATGGCGCGGCCTATGAGGGCGACGACGACTGGCAGGCGCTGCGCCGCGACATTGAGGCGTTCCGCGAGCGCGAGGGCCGGCGGCCGCGGTTGTTGGTCGCCAAGCTCGGCCAGGACGGCCATGACCGTGGCGCCAAGGTCATCGCCACCGCCTTCGCCGACATGGGCTTCGACGTCGATATCGGCCCGCTGTTCCAGACGCCCGCGGAGGCCGCGCGCCAGGCAATCGAGGCCGATTGCCACGTCGTTGGTGTCTCCAGCCAAGCGGCAGGACACAAGACGCTCGTGCCCCAGCTGATCGAGGCCCTGCGCGCCCAGGAGGCCGAGGATATCCTCGTCGTCTGCGGCGGCGTGATTCCGCCCCAGGACTACGCGTTTCTGCGCCAGGCAGGCACGGCCGCGATCTTCGGACCGGGTACGAACATCCTCGCCGCGGCCCGTGAGGTGCTGGCGGCGATCGAGGCCCACCGCTAGATGGCGGCGGCACCGCTGGATCTGGACGCGCTCGCCGAGGGCGTCCTGCATGGCAAGCGGCGCGCCCTGGCCAAGGCGATCACCTTGGTCGAGGGCAGCCGCGCCGACCAGCGCGCCCAGGCCCACAGCCTTGTCAGTCGGCTGCTGCCCCACAGCGGCCGCGCCTTGCGGGTCGGCATCACCGGTGTGCCGGGCGTCGGCAAGAGCACGTTCATCGAGGCCTTGGGGCTGATGCTGCTGGCGCGCGGCCATCGGGTCGCGGTGCTGGCGGTCGACCCCTCCAGCCAGATCAGCGGCGGCAGTATCATGGGCGACAAGGTGCGCATGGAGCGTCTGTCGCAGGACGAACGGGCTTTCATACGGCCCTCGCCAGCGGCCGGCTCGCTGGGCGGGGTCAACCGCTGCACGCGGGAAAGCATGCTGCTGTGCGAGGCGGCCGGTTTCGACGTGCTGATCATCGAGACCGTAGGCGTCGGCCAGTCGGAGATCACCGTCAGCGAGATGGTCGACTTCTTTTTGGTGTTGCTGCTGCCAGGCGCGGGCGACGAGATCCAGGGCATCAAGAAGGGCATCATCGAGATGGCCGACGGCTTGGTGGTCAACAAGGCCGACGGCGAGATGATCAAGGCGGCCGGTCGCGCGGCGCGCTACTACCGCAATGCCGTCCACTTCGCCCGGCCCAAGCTGCCGGGCTGGAACGTGCCGATTCACAGCACCAGCGCCCTGACGGGCCAAGGATTGGAGCAGGTTTGGGACAGTGTCCTGGCCCATCGAGCCTTCCTCGAGCGCGACGGCCAGCTGGAGCGCCTGCGCGCGGATCAGGTCCGGCTATGGTTCCATGCCGCCTTGCGCGACGACCTGCTGGATCGCCTCTACGGCGACCCCGAGATCCGTGCCCGCATCAAGGCCCTGATCCCGGCCATTGAGGCGCGCCAGCGCTCGCCCCACGACGCCGCCGAGGAAGTGCTGCAGCTGTTTCTGAGAAAAATTTGAAGGTTGGCGTCACTGATTCCGCAATGCAGCTGGAGCCCACGCCGCTGCTGTAGCGCAAGATGCAATCTTGCGCCGGGCGGAAGATTTGTTCCAGCTACGAATGTTTTCTTCCCGTAGCTCTCATGGTTTAGTGTCCTTTTTCATCTGCATCAGCGCAGCGGCGATCGCGGTGGAGATGGTGACATAGGCGGAGCCTGGGCCGATCATCGCTTTGGCCTCGTCGTAGCGCTTAGCGTTGATCTCACGGGCGACGCGGGCCGCCTCGGCGTGAAATTCCTTGTGCTTGGAGAGTAAATGCTTAAACGAGGGGTGCTGACCCACCGGGGTATTAGACGAAGCGTGAAGCCATTGGCCCAAGTCGCACAGGTTGTCCTTGGCGATCGCGACCGCGTCCAGCGTCTCCTGCTTGTTGATCGCCATCCGCAACTTGATTTTCCATCCCGCATGGGTCTGCAGCGCTTTATCCAGGTCCATGAGTCCTCCCGTCGACGCTATCTCCGCTCAAGTATACACGAAAGAGAGACTTTCTACTCCGCGATACCATCCGGTTACATCCGGTTAGCCCGTTTTGGTGGACCATGGGCCTGGAGCAAGGCTCTGCGATTTTAGAAAATGCCCGTCAGGACAGGGCCCTGGTTGCTCTTGGTGCGGTAGACCTTATAGCTGATCTCATAATCCTCGTCGACATGGATCAGCATGACGTTGCTGTGGCCGCTGAAGAACCTGTCTTGATGCAGGCTGCTGGTATACCTACGGTTCGCGGCAGTTTGGTAGGTCGGTGGGTTGGCGTCGTATTTGCCGAATTTGGATTTGCCCAGCTGGTTGACGGGGCTGGACATCAGCTCATGGACAAGGCATTCGTCGTCCTCAATCGACATCGTCGCCTTGTAGGAATTGTGCATGTCGCCGGTCAGAAACACGGTTTTGGGTCCGCGGTTATCGTAAAGGGCGTCGACGATCTGCGCCCGTTGGGGCAGGTACCGGGTCGCACACCACTTGTCATCATCGTTGCGCACTTCGCCCACGAACGGCACGCTGCTGACGATGAAGCGCACGCTGGCATGTTTGGTCGAAGCCAGCCATTTTAAGAAATTCGCCATCTGCTCGGGGTCGATCATCTCGTATTCGTCGCGCTCGGAGCGCGTGTCCATCACGAAGAACTCCGTGGTCCCGTGCTGGAACCGATAGTGCAGATGGCCGATGCCGTACGTCTGGGGATTGTGGATGTCCTGATACTCGCGGTAGACCTTGAGGGCCACATCCTTGAGGCCGTAGTGCTTGTCTTGGTTGGCGAAGTTGTTGACGATCTCGTGATCGTCGAGAATCATGTAGTGTGGCAACTGGGCCAGAAGTGCGCGCGTCGAATGGGAGTCCTCCCAGGCATCCTTGTATTTGGCGCGGTAATGGGCGATGTCGCAACTGGGAGGGAGCGGGATGTCGGCATAGATCTGATCGCCGCAGTGGATCATGAACTGTGCGTCCTGCTCCTTTGCAAGTCTGGCGATGGTCTCGAATGCCGGATCTGGGCTACTGACAGGGCCGAGGCTGTGGAGGTTACAGCTGCCCAGGATGAAGGTAAAGGCACGGTGTTCATTCTGCGCGGGCATGGTCCTGAATTGGCCCACCTCCCAATCCGTCCCTTCCGCCGTCGCCGAATTGCCGAAACCGGCGCGAACCTCGTAGCGGGTCCAAGCCTTCAGGCCTGCCAGCTCAATGACTCCGGTGTAGTCGTGGCGCTCCTCGAAGTCAAGGCTCTGTCGTGGACCCCAGCTACTGGTGCCCGCTTGTCGCACCGCCAGAAAGCCATAGCTCTTTGTCTTCGTGCCCCGCAGCCAGATCCGGCCGCCTTGATGATCCACGTGACCAATAATTAAACGTGCCATGATCGGCCTCCCTACGTGATGTGTGTTACCTGTGGTTACAGTGTAACGAGAACGTCGGAAATTTCAATGCACTTAACCAAATCTCCTTGTTCAGTGGGCATCTACCGATCGGGGCCGGGAAAAACATTGAGTTAGCGGCGCGCATAGACTAGAATAGGCGGTTGGTTCCGGATTCGGACCAAACAAGGTGAGATGACGCACCCGGTGTCGACCACACAGGAGAGTTTTGAGCGCATGAGAGTCAACGAAGAAGTCGGATCCAAGTACCGTTTCATCATTCTGGCGGGTCAGCGCGTCGCGCAGCTGCAGAAAGGCGCCAAGCAACGAGTCAAGAACATGGAAGAGGAAAAACTCACCATGGTGGCCACCGCCGAACTGAGCAAAGCTCTGCTCAAGTTCCACAAGATCAGCGAGCTCAACAAGTCCGGCGAAGCTGGCCTCGACAATTTCGCGCCGCCCACCGATCCCGACCTCTCTGAGGCTTGATGCCGTCCGCCACGGAGTCTTCGACGATGGCCGCCAAACCCCGCATTCTGCTTGGCATCTGTGGGGGCATTGCGGCCTATAAATCCGTGGAACTGGTTCGCCTGCTGGTCAAGGCAGGCTACGAAATCGTGCCGATCATGACCGAGTGGGGCAGCCGCTTCGTCGGCCCGTTGACGCTCGAGGCCCTGACCGGTCATCCGGTCCGCATCGGCACGCCCGCCAGCGGCGATCGCGACGGCATCGAGCACATCTCGTTGGTGCGTTCGGCGCGGCTGCTGCTGATCGCGCCGCTCACGGCCCATACCGCCGCCAAGATGGCACACGGTCTGGCCGACAATTTCCTGACCGCCACCTACCTGGCTCACAAGGGTCTGACGGCGGCCTGTCCGGCCATGAACAGCGGCATGCTCGAGCACTCGGCCACGCGCCGCAACCTCGCCACCCTGGCGGGTGACGGCGTCGCCCTGCTCGACGGCCAAGCGGGCGACCTGGCCTGTGGCGAGGTCGGCGCCGGTCGCATGGCCGAGCCCGAGGCCATCGCCGATTTCGTCGATTACCTGCTTGGGGAACGCCTGCCGAATCTGGCCGGCAAGCGCGTCCTCGTCTCCGCTGGCCCAACCCGCGAGGATCTGGACCCGGTGCGCTTCCTGACCAACCGCTCCAGCGGCAAGATGGGCGTCGCGATCGCACGCGCCTTTCGCAATGCCGGCGCCGACGTGACCCTGGTCCATGGGCCCCTGCCGGAAACGCCCTTGCTCCACGGCGCCGAACGGGTCTCGGTCAGTACGGCGGCCCAGATGGCAGAGGCGGTGCTCGCCCGCCAGGAGAGCGAGATCGTCGTCATGGCCGCGGCCGTGGCCGATTACCGGCCCCAGCGCAGCGACCAGAAGCTGAAAAAGGCCAACTTCGACGGCGTGCTGCGACTCGAGCGCACCACCGATATCCTGGCGACTCTTGGCGCGAACAAACGACCAGGCCAGGTGCTGGTGGGGTTTGCGGCTGAATCCGAGCACGTGCTGGCCAACGCCGAAGACAAGTTGCGCCGCAAGAACCTCGACTTCATCTTTGCCAACCACATTGCCGCCGAACGGGCCGTCTTTGGTGCCAACGACAATCACCTGATCATGATCGACCGCAGCGGGCACCAAGAGGATCTGGGTCACGGCAGCAAGCGCGATTTGGCCGCGCGCATGGTTCACTTGATCGCTGGCACAGCCTGAGCGTTTGGTCAGGTGGTTCGCGCGCAGCAGCTTGCTTTTTTGAGAGAGGGCCTCGGTCAATGGGTTGATCGGTGTTTTTTTATCACGCCGATCATGGTTTTGCCAAACTGTTCGAATTTGGCATGGCCGACGCCGAAGATCTGCATGAAGGCACTCTCGGTGGTCGGCTGTTTGCGCGCCATGTCCTGCAGGCTCTTGTCGCCGAAGACCAGGAAGGCCGGCAGGCCGAGGTTCTTGGCCAGGACCGCGCGGGCGCGGCGCAGTTCCGCGAACAGGGCCTGATCGTAGTCGCCATCGAGTGCGGCCGCGGGTCGCTTGGTTTCCTTGCCGTCCTTGCGCCGCGTGTCAACCAATACGACTGGTACCTCGTCCTCGCGCTTGTCGAATTTGTCTGGCCGCAGCAGCCACATGCCCGGCTGGGTCACCTGCAGTACCGGATATTCACCGGTACTGCGCTGCAAATAGCCCTGGCCTTCGAGCTGGTTGATCCAGTCCAGGACCTGGGCCAGGGGAAAGGCGCCCAGGAGGTTGTAGACGGAAAGCTGGTCGTGGCGATTGGCGATGATCTTTTGCTCGTGCGAGCCGGTCAGGACCTGGGCCACGTATTGGCCGCCGAAGTTCTGGTGCAGTTTAAGCACGGCGCTGAGGATCATGCGGGCGTAGTCGCGTGCTTTGGGGATGCTTTCGACCTCGCCCTGGCAGACGTCGCAACCGCTACATGGCACAGTCTCGAAGGGTTGGCCAAAATACTCGACCAGCACCTTGTGACGGCAGCGGATCTGGGCGGCATAATCGATCATGTCGCGCAACTGCTGTAGGCGGCTTGGGATCAGCACGCCCTCGCCCTCGATGATGCGCCGCCAAAAGAGGATGTCTGCTGGCGAGTGGACGAGGATGCACTGGCTGCGCAGGCCGTCGCGGCCGGCGCGGCCCGCTTCCTGCTGGTAGTGCGAGAGCGTCCGCGGCAAGCCTAAGTGGATCACGAAGCGGACATTGGACTGGTCGATACCCATGCCAAAGGCCACGGTCGCGACGATGATGTTGACTTCGTCCTGCTGGAAACTGTCCTGGCTGCGCTTGCGGGCGTCGGCGTCCATGCCGGCATGGTAGGGCATGGCGCTGAAGCCGTTTTCGCTCAGGAATTGGGCGATTTTTTCCGTCTCTTTGCGGGTCAGGCAGTAGACGATGCCACTGTCATCGGGGCCGGCGTATTTGCGCAGCAGGCCCAACAGTTGGCGTTTGAGGTTGTCGCGGCGCAGGACTCGGTAGGTCAGGTTAGGCCGGTAATAGCTGCCCACCTGCACGAACGGCTGACGCAGGCGCAGCTCGCCGACGATCTCGCGCTGCAACTGGGGCGGCGCCGTGGCGGTGAAGGCGTGGACGGCGACCTGGGGAAAGAGCTCGCGCAATTTCGAGAGTTGCTTGTATTCCGGTCTGAAATCATGGCCCCATTGGCTGATACAGTGGGCCTCGTCGATGGCGAAGAACGAGACGCCGATCGTTTTAAGTTCCTCAAGGAAGTGGTCCAGCATGAGGCGTTCGGGCGAGACGTAGAGTAGCTTGAGCTTGCCCTGGAACATCAGGTTCTTGGTCTTGCGTACCTCGCTCGCGTTCATGGAGCTGTTGAGGAAGGCGGCCGGCACGCCGAGTAAGGTCACGCCGTTGACTTGGTCGGCCATCAGCGAGATCAGCGGCGAGACAACCACGGCGGTGCCGGTCATCAAGGCCGCAGGTAACTGATAGCACAGCGACTTGCCGCCGCCGGTGGGCAGCACGGTCAAACTGTCCTGGCCGCGCAGGATACATGCGATCGCCTCTTCCTGGTGGGGGCGGAAGCCTGGAAAACCCCAAACTTGGGTCAGCGCTTCACGGATTTTTTGAGTGTCGACGGAACTAGCTGGCATCATTGAGCCCCCGGCTGGCGCGATGCCTCATTCTAGCGAGATTCGCTCGGTCTGTCGAGCGTGTGGCGCAAGTGCTCGCTACGGGAGCGAGGCCACGTCGCTGCAAATTTCAATCAGAAGACTTAAACTAGGCTCACGCATGGGTGCTTCGACCTCGGGACTGCTCAAGCACGCTGATTCTCTTAGTCAGGGCTCCGTTCCGAACGTCCAGGGGAAATTATGCGCCAACTGGTGGGGTTTAGAAGACATCACCAGACTCACGCATGGGTGCTTCCGCCCTGGGACTGCTCGAGCACGCTCATTCTCTTAGCCAATTCGCGGAGCATGGCCTCGGTGTTGCTGAGCCGTGCTTTGGTGTCGGTTAGCTCAGCTTCGGTGTTGCTGAGCTTCGCTTCGGTTTCGATGAGCTGCTTGGCGGTCGTTTCGTAGAGGTTGGCCCGAGTCAGTTCGGCAAGGCGGGCCTTGTTCCTGCGCATGTAGTAGAAATAAGCTTCTTGATCGTTGGCAAATTCCTGTAACACTTTGAGGGCCTCCTTGAGCGTTGGGTGCGCCATCCAGCCGGGAGGTTGGTTGGGGTCGGCGTGCTTGGCATCGCGGAAAAAACGCAATGATTTCCTGGCAGGTCAGGGCTCCATTCCGAACGGCCAGGGGAAATCATGCACAAACTGGTGAGGTTCGGAAGACATCACCAGACTCACGCATGGGTGCTTCCGCCCTGGGACTGCTCAAGCACGCTCATTCTCTTAGCCAATTCGTGGAGCATGGCCTCGGTGTTGCTGAGCCGTGCTTTGGTATCGGTTAGCTCAGCTTCGGTGTTGCTAAGCTTCGCTTCGGTGTTGCTGAGCTTCGCTTCGGTGTTGCTGAGCTTCGCTTCGGTTTCGAAGAGCTGCTTGGCGGTCGTTTCGTAGAGGTTGGTTCGAGTCAGTTCGGCGAGACGGGCCTTGTCCCTGCGCATGTAGTAGAAATAAGCTTCTTGATCGTTGGCAAATTCCTGTAACACTTTGAGGGCCTCCTTGAGCGTTGGGTGCTGCAGCCAGCTGGGAGGTTGGTTGGGGTCGGCGTGCTTGGCTTCGCGGAAAAAACGCAGCCACATCGCCTTCTCAGGGTTCATTTTAGCTGCTTCCCGGAAGTTCGGCAACTGCAGCACGATGATGCTACTGCCCGGCCAGAAGTCCAGCCCTTCCTCGGGGCAGTGCAGGCGGAAACGCAGCGCGGCCGCCCTCGTCACAGAGGGCTTGAACATGCACTCCGACAACAACCAAATGGAGATGACGCACTTGAGCTCGCCATAGCCCTTTCCCTCAGCCAAAGTGCCGGCAATCGCCTTGGCCCAGCCGTAGAAGGCGCGCTGTTCGAGGAAGCGCTCGTGCTGGTTCTGGATCTCGATCAGGTAGAAATCGCCGCGCTGGTCGCGGACCATGATGTCGACGATCGGCTCCTTTTCCTCCAGGTGGTTCTTCACCAGATGGGTTTTCAGGAAAATGACCTCGACTAGACGAGCAGCACCCTCGCGTTCCAGCACGGCATTGAGGAAACTCAGGGTCAGGTCCTTGTGCTGCTCGGAACCGAGCAAGCGTTTGACGACGCAGTCAACGGTAGGATCTATCAGATGGATATGTTCAGGCTTCATGGCAGCGACCTCCTGTGCGACCTTGCCCAGGATAGACACATGCCAAAAGGCCCAGGGGCAGAACGTGCAGAGATGTGATGCCGATCACCGGAATTCCTGGCAGGTCAGGGCTCCATTCCGAACGCCCAGGGGAAATCATGCACAAACTGGTGGGGTTCGGACTCATCATGCGAGTTTCCGACAGATCCGTGGTGCCCCATCGCGGTTTAGAGCTCACTTCGAGAGCGAGGCCACGTCGCCACGGATTTGGGTCAGGACCTGGTCGGGGTCCTTGTGCTGCAGCGGCAACGTAATGGTGCCATCGGGCGAGATTTGAACGTTGCGGCGCTCGCGGATCCAGGTCAGCACGACGTCGGTGTTGACGGGGGTCTCGCTGTGGAAGCGCAGTTTGAGCTTGTCCTTCTCGCGCTCGACGCCCAGTACGCCCGCAGCCGCCAGCTCGATGCGCAGCTCGTGCTCGCGGACAAGTTGCTCGGCCAGCTCGGGTAGCGGGCCGAACATGTCGCGAAGGGTCTCGCGCAGCTGGGTGATCTCCTCGAGCTTGCGGGCACTGGCCAACTTCTTGTAATAGGCCAAGCGCTGGTTCGTCTCCTCGATGTAGCTGCGGGGCAGACCCGCGCCCAAGTTGAGCTTGACGATGCAGTGGATGCGGTCCTCGACCGGCACGCCCTTGAGCTCGTCGACGGCCTCCTGCAACAGCTTGATGTAGGTGTCGTAGCCGATGGCGTTGATGTGGCCGGCCTGTTCGGCGCCCAGCATGTTGCCCGCGCCGCGCAGTTCCATGTCCATGGCGGCGATGCGGAAGCCGCTGCCCAGGTCGCTGAACTCCTCCAGTGCGGCCAGGCGCTTGCGCGCCATGGGCGTCATGCGCGAGCTGGGTGGGACGAGCAGGTAGGCGTAGGCCGGGCGGTCGCCGCGGCCGATGCGGCCGCGCAGTTGATAGAGCTGGCTCATGCCGAACATGTCGGCGCGATTGACGAGCATGGTGTTGGCGTTGGGGATGTCGACGCCGTTCTCGATGATGGTGCTGGCGACGAGCACGTCGACCTCGCGGGTCATGAAGGCCATCATGATGCGCTCGATGTTCTTGGGGTCCATCTGGCCGTGGGCCATGGCGATGCGGGCGCGCGGGACCAGCTGCTTGAGGCTGGCGGCGACGGTCTCCATGCTCTCGACGCGATTGTGGATGAAGAAGATCTGGCCCTCACGGTCGAGCTCGAATTCGATGGCGTTTTTAATCAGGCTCTCGCGCGCCTCGGCGACGGTGGTGTTGATCGCCAAGCGGTTGCGCGGCGGCGTCTCGATCACGGAGATATCGCGGATCCCGGTCAGCGAGAGGTTGAGTGTGCGGGGAATGGGCGTGGCGCTCATGCTCAAGACGTCCAGGTTCTTGCGCATCTGTTTGAGCTTCTCCTTGTGGGTCACGCCGAAGCGCTGCTCCTCGTCGACGATCAGAACGCCTAACTTCTTGAATTGCACGTCCTTGCCGAGGATGCGGTGGGTGCCGATGAGGATGTCGACATCGCCGCGGCCGCATGCCTCGACGACCTCCTTGGCCTGTTGGCTGGAGCTGAAACGGGAAATCCACCTGATGGTCACGGGGAAGGCGGCAAAGCGGTTGCGGAAGGTGTGGAAGTGCTGGAAGGCGAGGACGGTGGTCGGGCAAAGCACGGCCACCTGGTAGCCGTCCATGACGGCCTTGAAGGCGGTGCGCATGGCGACCTCGGTCTTGCCAAAGCCGACATCGCCGACCAGCAGGCGGTCCATGGGCTTGTCCGACTCCATATCGGCCTTGATGTCGGCCATGGCCATGACCTGGCCGTCGGTGGCCTCGTACTCGAAGGAATCCTCGAACTCGCGCTGCCACTCGGTGTCGGCCTGGTAGTGGTTGGCGCGCACCATCATGCGCTGGGCGTAGAGCTCGATCAGCTCGCCGGCCATCTGGCGCACGGCCTTCTTGACCCGGCTCTTGGTGCGTTCCCAGGCCACGCCGCCCAGGCGGTCCAGCTGGACGCCGACGCTCTCGCTGCCGTAGCGTTGGACCAGGTCCAACTGATTGAGGTTGACGTAAAGGCGCTGGCCGTCGCGGTACTCGAGCGACATCATTTCGTGGACGGCGCCGCCGGCCTCCATCTCGACCAGGCCGAGGAAGCGGCCGATACCGTGGTCCAGGTGCACGACCAGGTCGCCGATCTTGAGGTCGCGGAATTCCGCGTTGAAGATCTTCTTGCCGGAAACCTTGCCGGGCTGCTTGCGGACCTTGGCGAAGATATCGCCCTCGGCGATGACAACGAGGTTGCGGTCCGGCCAGCTGAAACCGGTGTCCAGCTGGCCGGTGGCCAAATAGAAGCCCGGTGCCAGCTCGCGTGCCAAGGGGAACGAAAGCAGTTCGAAACGTATCTCGCGCTCGTCCAAGAGCTCCTCGAAGCGCTTGGCCAGGCCCGGTGTGCGGTAGACCAGGACCACCGCCAGGCGCTTGAGGTGTGGCTTCCAGTGCTCGAAGAAGCGGATCACCTCGTTGTTGTAGTGCGGCACGTTCTGGGTCACGAAGTCCTGGTCGACCTGCTCGAGCTTGAGCTGGTGGATCAGCACGACCTCGGCCTGTTCGGGCAGGAAGATGCGGGTTGGGTCCTCGTGGCCGTAGAGCAGGCGCCGGGTGGGGCGCAGCTGCTGACCGCCGGTGACGGCCTCTTCCTGAGTGCCCAGCTGGCGCAGCAGTTTCTCTTGGTGCTCGCTGACCAGATCCCAGTCGACGAAGGCGTAGCGGGTGCTGGCGGGCAGGAAGTCGTAGAAGTGGAAGGGCTCGGTGTGGAACAGTCCGGTCCAGTGGAGGTAGCCGGAGAACATGCCGCGGTCGCGCACTTGCGCAGTCAGTTCGAGCAGGCGACTGCGGGCCTCGGACTGGTTCCAGAGCTCGCCGCCGCGGCGGTAGAAGGACTCGATCGCGCCCTCGTCGGCCACCCACTCGTAGAGCGGCAGCAGGGCGACCTGCTCGACCCGACCGGCGCCGCGCTGGGTCGAGGGGTCGAAGATGCGGATATCCTCCAGCTCCTCGTCGAAGAACTCGAGGCGGTAGGCGGTCTCGTCGACAAAGGCGTAGACGTCAAGGATGCTGCCGCGGCGGGCGAAATCGCCAGGCTGGGTGACCAGATCCGTGGCCAGGTAGCCCATCGCGGTCAGGTCGCGCGCCAGCTGGACGATGTCGTAGTTCTGGCCGGTCACCAGTTCGAGGCGCGGACTGAGCAGGCGGCGCGGCGGCGGCAGCAGCTCGAGGAAGTTCTGGGCGGTGGTGATCAGCACGTCCCAGTCGTCGTTGACCAGGGCGTAGAGGCTGACCAGGCGTTGGCGGCGGGTCGAGGCATGGACGGGCGTGAACGAGAAGGGCGTGCCGTCCAGGGGCGGCAGCAGGTGAACGCGTGCGTCCGGCCGGTAGGTGAGCAGGGTGGCGCGCAGCTCCTCGAGCGCGTTGGCGGCGGCGGCGACGATCACGACCTTGCCGTCGAGGCTGGCCAAGTGGAACAGCGCCGCCGAGCCACGCAGGCCGTGCCAGTGTCTGGGTCGGGTTCCTAAGATCTGGAAATAGTTCATGGATCTCCCGCGGCGGGCGCGCCGGATCCTTAGCCTATCACAGGCGGGGTCGGCTGAAAAAGAGTGGGCGGCTAGAGCTTGGGGCGGATGGTGATCAGTTTCTTGGCCTCGGGTGCGGTCACCAGTTTGGGCGCGCCCAGCTCGCCGTCGCGGGCGTAGCGGTAGCGCCAGAAATCCATGTCTGCGTCGAGCCGCAGGGTGAAGGTGCTGACCTGACTGATGAGGTTGCCGCGATCGACGAAGAACCAGGCCTCGGCGGCGTCGCCGCTGGGGACGAGCGTCTCGGGGTGGACGGCCGCGGGTTGGCCTTTGGCGCCGGGCAACAGAAAGGCGGCGCGGTCGCCTTTGGCCAGGCCCCAGGGCAGGTAAGCCGCCAGCAACTGTTCGGCGATCGTCTTGGTGCGCTCTATGAGCGCGGCCGGTGGCAGGTCCTGGTCGCGGGCGGCGTGGCCGTAAAGGGCCAACACGAGGCGCTGGCAGGCGAGCGGGAAGCCAAGCGTCAGTGGGCGCGAGGGCTGGTCCAGATGGCGCTCCTCGAGCAGGGTGAAGAAGCGCTGCCAGAGCGACTGCAAGAATGCGTCGCGATCGGCGCGGGGCTCGGGCCCAAGCAGGTCGAGCAAGGCCTCCTGGGTGGCGGTGTCGATGTGATCCTCGCGGATCGGGCCCTTGAGGTAGAAGCGCAGCATGGCCTGAAACTCTTGGTCGAGGGCGGAGCGGCCGGGCTGGCCCAGTTTTTCGGGATCCCAGCGCAGATCGGAACTGCAACCGCTGGCGGTGACGGCCTCGAGCCTTTGGCCGATGCGGGTGACGGGCCCGGCGAAAAGGGCGGGCCGTTCGGGCTGATTTGGGTCGGAGGGCAGGGCCAGCATGTTGACGACCTGGCGGTTGGGGGTGATCAGGGTCAGTTCGGTGGCGGGCACCTGGTGGTACTGGTAGGCGGCCAGGGCTTCGTCGAGGGTGGCGGCCTCGAGCAGGGCATAGAGAGCGACCAAATCGGCGCTGGGGCGCAGGCCGTCCCAATAGTAGAAGGTGTCGGCCTCCTTGGGGCCATAGGCCAGACGCGAGACGCGGCGGCCCTGGGGTCCGAGCAGGGGCGGTTCGGGGTGATCGGCGAGGCCGGGAGCGCGCTCGTCGCGGCTGAAGCCCTCGACCTCGTCCTCGTCGCCGATGCGGGGCGAGGTGCTAAACTGTTCGTCGTCGGCCAGGACCAGCTGGCGATAGAAGGCCAGCTTGGCGGTCTGAGCGCAGTACAGAAACGGTTGGCCGACCAGGGCCAGGCCGCGCGCCTCCCAGGCGCCGTCCAACTCGAGTACCGTCGGTTCGAAGGCGAAGGCCAGATAGGGGTGGGTGCGGACATTGACCGCCAGGTGGCCGTGATTGTCGTAGAGCCGAACGGTCTCGAGCAATGGCTTGCCCTGCAGGGCGGCCAGGCCGGTGTCCAAGGTCAAGCCCTGGGGCAGCGCCCCGAAATCGCCGAGCGGGTAGCTGGTGCAGAGACCGTAGGTGGCGGCGCCGAAGCGGGCGGCGAGGCGCTCGGCGCACCAATCCTTGACGAAGTTGCGGCCCATCAGGAAGGCGTATCCGCGCTGCATCAGCAGCACGTCGCGCACACTCCAGGGCTCGGCGGCGGCGCTGCCCTGGTTGAGGCCGTCGGCGTACGCGCGCAGTAGCGCCAGGAGCGAGCCGCTGTAGAGCGCCTCGCACTGGCCGGCGACCAGATCCAGGTCGAGGTAGTGGAACAGTGGGCTGAGCTGGCGCAGGTCGCGCGGCAGACCCGCGACGTCGCGGCCCTTGAACAGGTCGCGCAGCTGGCCCAGCCGTTGGCCCTGGGCCTGGCCGTGGTGGAAGCCCTGCAGGAACAGCAGATCGGTGCGTTGGCGGGCGACCAGCGTTGTGAAACCTTGGTCGTTGACCTCGATCTCGACCTGATCGCCAAGTTGAGCCAGCTCCTTGGGGTAGGGCGAGGTGAACGGCAGTGGCGCGCCCTGGAAATAGTAATGCCAGACCGCGAAGCCGCCGAGCGCGAGCAGGACCAGGACCAGAAGAATAGCCAAGTACTTCATCGTCGCTCCCCAGAATCGAATGTGCCGGATCAAGTTTAGCCGATGGGCCGTGGCAGGCACAACCCTCGGCACGGGCAAGTGCACCAGGCTGGGCTCAAGGGCTGGTCGCATACCGAAAACTGTGGCATTTGTGAAGACTCACCTATGTTAGAATGAAAGGGTCTTCAACTAGAACTGCAAAAAGGTGGCGCCGCTCGCGGCGGTGCGCCTTTGTCTCAAGCAAGGACTTCATCCGAGCTCATGAGCTCGGCGAGCCTGTGGAGGAAAAATGAGAAGGATCGCATGTGTGCTCCTGTGTGTCGTGGGAATGGGCCTCTTGCCCGTATTCGCCCAGTCCCAGGCAACGACCGGCGTCATTCAGGGTGTCGTCAACGACATCAATGGCGGCCCCCTGCCTGGCGCTACCGTCGATATCATCAATACTGACACCAATTTCCAGAAAGTGTTGACCACGGATGAACAGGGTCGGTTCCGCGCCCTGCTGATGCCTCTCGGTCCCTACAAGGTCACTGTCTCCATGAGCGGGTTCCAGACGTCCGTGCGCGACCAGTTGCGGCTCACGGTCGGCAAGGCGCTCGACCTCGAGTTTCGGCTGCAGCCGGCCTCCGTCGAGGAGTCGATGGTCGTTCAGGCCTCCAATCCGCTGATCGAGTCGGCACGCGCCGAGTCCTCCACAGCGATTGACGAGCGCTCCGTTCAGCGCCTGCCCAACAACGGGCGCAACTTCCTGGACTTCACTCAGTTGACCCCCGGCGTCACCATCGTTCAGGGTCCCGACGGCGAAGAGCTCAGCATCAACGGCCAGAAGGGTATCAACAACAACGTCTCGCTGGACGGCACGGACTTCAATAACCCGTTTTTCGGCGAGCAGCGCGGCGGTCAGCGCCCGGCCTTCACCTTCAACCTGGACGCCGTCCAGGAGGTCGTGGTCGTCTCCGAGGGCGCCTCGGCCGAGTACGGCCGCAGTTCCGGTGGCTTTGTCAACGTCATCACCAAGTCCGGCACCAACACTTTTGGCGGCACGGCCCACGTTTTCCACCGCGACGACAGCCTCAACGCCGAGGCCGAGAACCCTGACGGCAGCACCCAGGATCGCTATGACTTCAAACAGGACCAGATCGGTTTCACTGCCGGCGGCCCGATCGTCAAGGACAAAATCTTTTTCTTCGTCACCTATGACCGCCAGGACGGCGAGTCGACCAAGCAGACCGATCAAAGCCGCATCGAACAGCGAGTCGTCGACCTGTTTGCCAGCTTGGGTAGCAGCGGCGAGAACGGTCCCATCACCCGCAGCGACGACGCCTGGGCCTTCAGCGTCAAGACCGACTTTCACCTCAACCCGGCAAACCAGCTGACCCTGCGTTACAACGCCACCGACTCCGAGCAGAACAACGGCACGTTCGACGTCGATTCCTGGGGCGTCAGCGCCAACGCCGCCGAACTGGACGAGAGCTATTCTTTCTCGGGTGCGCTCAACTCGGTCTTCGGCGACTCGATCTACAACGAGCTCCGCGTCCAGTACGCCCGCGAGGACCGGCCGCGCCCTTATGGCGGCCCTAACATCACCGGTCAGAACCGGCCGTTCCCCGACACCGCCTTCGACTTCGGTCGCAGCTACCGCTTCGGCATGCCGTTCTTCATTCCGGTCGAGTACTACGACACCCGCCTGCAGATCAACGAGAACGTCAGCTTGATCCGCGGCAACCACCTGCTGAAAGCAGGCTTCGAGTACAACCAAACCGACGCCTCCCAGACCTTCGTCGGCTTCGCCAACGGCCGCTTCATTTTCAGTTCGACCGACGGCTTCATCAACTACGTCAATGACCCCACTTATGTAGAGTGCAGCGACGGCAATGGCCACTTTGCCACCGGCACCAACTATACCTGCCCCGACGGGTATTCGATTACCGGCCCGGTCCTGCTCTATCTGCAGCAGGTCGGCGTCGGTGGTCTGACGGCGGAACAGGCCGGCACTCAGACGATCGACACCACCGAACTGGCGGTCTTCCTACAGGATTCTTGGCAGCCCGCCAACAACCTCTCGGTCAACATTGGCCTGCGCTTGGAAATGCAGGACAACCCCGAGGTCATCACCCCCGCCGACCAGGTCTTCTTCAACTCGCTGATCGGCGAGACCCGCTTCGGCCAGGAATTCCCCTCCGATGGCAATATCCCCGACGTCGACGACATGTGGCAGCCGCGCCTGGGCATCACCTGGGATCCCAAGGACGACGGTTCCTCTGTCGTTCGCTTCACCGCGGGTATCTACTACGCCCGCCTGCCGGGCCTAGCGCTGGCTTCGACCCGCTCGACCAACGGCTCTCGGGGCCAGTCCCTGTTCCGCAACAGCGCCCTGACCGGGATTCTCGGCCCGACCCCGGCCTACACCGAACTGATCGACCCGAGCAGCGTCAGCAGTCCCTTCCGTCCCGACGTTTTCGTGACCTCCAAGGACTACACCAACCCCCGCACCACCACCTACAGCCTCAGCTACGAGCGCGCCCTCAACGAGAGCATGACCGGTCTGGTCAAGTACGTCTACAGCAAGGGCGAACACCAAACGGTCTTCGTCAACCGCAACGATCCACTGCTGCGCAATGACGGCACCGGGCTTGGCCCCTGGTCCGAGTTTGATCTAGGCTCCGGCGGCAACGGCGTGGGCGCGCTGACGACCGTCGAGTCGATCGGCGAGAGCAAGTACAACGCCGCCACTGTGCAGCTGACCAAGCGCCACAAGGACAACCTCAGCTTCCAGGTCAACTACACCTGGTCAACCGACAAGAGCCACGACGACAACGAGCGCGATCCCTTCACTCTGCGCTATGCCCGGGTCACCGACCTGGACGCCGAGTGGGGCTACTCCGACCGCGACCAACGCCACCGCTTCAACAGCTACGTGCTCTGGGATGCACCCTTCGGCTTCCAGGTCAACCTGCGCTACACCTACCGCAGCGCCCAACCGCTGTCGCTGACCGAGGACGGCACCGTCGCCGCCACGCCTCAGGACCGCATCAACGACGACGGCACCATCTCGCCACGCAACACCGGTCGCAAGAACAACGAGTACCGTTCGATCGACCTGCGCATCGCCCGGCCCTTCGAGTTGGGCCGCGCCCGTCTCGAGCCCGTCGTCGAGATTTTCAACCTCGGCAACAGCAGGAACCTGCTGACGCCGGAAGTCACCAACCTGATCTTCAACTTCGATGGTACCGTCCAGAGCGGCGCCGGCACGCCGCGCCAGATCCAGTTGGGCCTAAAAGGTTCGTGGTAAGCCTGTGGCCTGCTGCCAAACACGTCCCGGAGCGCGGGTGTTCCCGCGCTCCGGGCTTTTTTCGTCATGGCTCGATGAATTTCGCCGAACTTCATTTATAAGTTAGATTCGCCCAGTCGTTTTGAGCTAGACTTAGTGCGCGGACGTGTCCGCTTTGGTTTGCACTTGAGGTTAGACATGCAACAGGGTTCGTGGTCCCTGAGCGTCGTTCTCCCCGTTTTCAACGAGATCGACAATTTGGCGCAACTCACGCAAAAGGTCACGGCCACCTTTGAAGCGCTCCGGCCGGGTTTCTGGGAGGTCGTGCTCGTCAACGATGGCTCCTCCGACGGTTCGGGCGAATGGCTGCAGCACTACTGTGAGACGCACCCCCACTTCCGCGTCGTTCATTTCCTGACCAACCAGGGTCAGACGGCGGCCTTTGATGCCGGTATCCGCGCCGCCAAGGGCGAGTTCCTGATTACCATGGACTCCGACCTACAGAACGATCCGGCTGATATCCCGATTCTGCTGGGTCAAATGAAAGACGGCGTCGGCGCCGTTTGTGGCGTCAGGGTCAAACGCCAAGACGACTTTGTGCGCCGCATCTCCTCCAAGCTTGCCAACTGGGTGCGCAACAAGCTCAGCGGCGACAATATTACCGATACCGGCTGTAGCCTCAAGTTGTTTCGCGCTCAATGCTTCGCGCGCATGCCGATGTTTGAGGGCATGCACCGCTTCCTGCCGACCTTGGTCAAAATGGAGGGCTACGCGGTCCTCGAAGTCCCCGTCAGCCACCATCCCCGCTTCGCCGGCGAGTCCAAGTACGGTGTCTGGAACCGCGTCTTCCGCTCGTTCTTCGACCTCCTGGCCGTGCGCTGGATGAAGAAGCGCAAGCTGCGCTACAAGATTGCCGAACGCCCCAACCCCGAGCTCTTGAAGACGGCTCAGGTGCTGGAGCCCGGCACACCGGCGGTCCAGAACTAGTCCATGAAGCTCCCCACCTCACGTTTTGCCGCCTCGCCCTGGGCTCTGCCGTTTTTGGGGTTGGTCCTGATCTGGATGATGCTGTTCGAACATCTCGGCGGCTACGACCTCTCCGCCCCGGACGAGCCGCACTACGGCCTCGTTGCCCGCGAGATGCTGACCAACAACCGCTGGCTGCTGCCCCATCGCAACGACCGTCCCTATCCCGACAAGCCGCCGCTGTTCTTCTGGTCGATTGCCGGCGCCAGCCTGCTCAACGGCGGTGAAGTCACCGCCTTCAGCGCGCGCCTGCCCTCCGCTTTGGCCGCCTGCTGGGTGCTCTACATGCTCTGGGGCTTCGCCCGCCGCGGCAAGGACGACGAGGAGTTGGCGCCGCTAGCGGCGCTGACCCTGCTCGGCAGCGTGCTGTTCTTCTACCAGGCGCGCATGGCCCAGATCGACATGTTGCTGTGTAGCCTGACCACCAGCGCCGCCGTGCTGGGTTATCGCCTGCTGACCGACGACCTCGAGCCAGGGCGACGACCGGCCATGGTCCGCAACTTGGGTCTATGTCTGGGTTTCGCGATTCTGGCCAAGGGGCCGGTCGGCTACCTAGTGCCGTTGGGTGCGATGGCGCTGTTCTGCGTCTTTTGCGGGCGCGATACCTGGCGGCGCTACCCGCGCAAGGCGCTGCTCTGGGGGCTTGTGCCCCTGGCCGGTTGGATTGGCATGTTAGTCATCGAAGTCGCCCTGACCAACCAGTGGGATTATCTGATGAACCTGTTGTTCAAACAGACAGTCGTGCGCTACCTCAACCCTTGGCACCACTACCAGCCGCCCTACTACTTCCTGCAGACCATGGCACTGGACTTCATGCCCTGGTTCTATGTATTGTTGGCGGCCATCCCCTTCAGCCGCGCCGCCCGCGCCGCACTCGACAGTCGCCAGAAGTTCGCCTGGGCCATGGTCCTGTTCACGATCGTCTTCTTCAGCGTCTCCAAGGGCAAGCGCAACCTCTATATCCTGCCGCTCTTCCCGTTCGCCGCCTACCTCGTCGCCGTGCGCATCCGCGCCCTGATGTGTGCACCTCGCCTGCGCCCTCTGCCCAGCATGATCCTGCCGGCCGCCCTACTGATGCTGATCTTTGGCGCCTTTGCCTTCCTCGGCTTTGGTGGACTACCGTATTTGCCCCAGAAAACCCTGGCCAAGCTGCCTGAATGGGTGCCCCAGTCGCTGCCTGTCCTAGCCCTCGCTCTGCTGGGCCTCAGTGGCCTGGCCGCCGCTTTGGTCGGCCTTGTCCAGGCCGCGCGCGGCCGCGTCCGCAGCGCCTTCGCAGCGCTGTTGATCTGCATGACCCTAGCCAACCTGACCGTCTACCAGGTCGTGCTGCCCTGGATCGGACCGCACCGCAGCGCGCGCCAGTTCACTGAAAAGGCCATGGCGATCCTCGATCAGCAGTCCCAGCGTCCCATCGTGGCCATGGTCATGTACCGCAGTGCCTACCGTTTCTTCGGCACCTACCCGCTGGTCGAGTTGTCCTCGGAGGACAACGATCCACCTGGCCTGCCAAAGCTGGCCGATTTCTGGAGCGAACACCCCGACGGCTTTGCGATCATGCGCAGGCCCCATCTCGAGGCCTGGCAGCAGTCTCATGCGGAGCCTGTCACCGTTCATCTCGAAGTCTTCGTTGGTCGTGGCGAAGAAATGGTCCTCGTCAGCCGCGCGCCCTGAGCCATCAGCCCAGGCGTTCGCGGATCTCGCGGATTTTCTGGATCAGGTCCTCGGCTTGGAAGGGTTTCAGCAGCACGCCGTCGACGCCTTCCCTGAAGACCTCCATCAGCTCTTCCTGGTTGCGGACCGAGGTCAGCACGAACGTGTAGCGCGGGGCCACGCCCAGTCGGCGTGCATGGCGGAGGAAGTCAAAGCCGCGCATGCGCGGCATGTTGAGATCCAGCAACAGCAAGTCGAACTCGTTGCCGCGCAGGGCCTCGATGGCGTGTTCGGGGTCGTTGGCCGACATCGCCGTGAAGCCGGCTGACTCCAGAATCGTCTTGGCCAGGCGCGTGATGTAACCGGAGTCGTCGATATGGAAGATCGATTTGATCAGGCTGGCCTCGAGGATCGGGTTGATCGGCAGCTCCAGCGCCTTGCGCGCCGCACTGACGACCTCGGCCTCGCCGTGTTCCAGATACTCGCGAATCTTCTTGTGCAGGGCCGGGTGCCCGATCTTGCCAGCCACTTCAATAGCCAGCACCTCGATCAGGGTGTCGCCGGCGTCGCTCTCCAGCATGCGCTCGATGCGCAGGGCCAGGCGTTTGACGCCGGCCGGATCGCCGGCAATCATCTCCGGCCTGAAAATCCAGTCCAGCTGGCGCAGTGCTTGAATGCGCTCCAACCGCAGGTGGTTGTCGAGACCGTTGGCGATGGTCACGAGGCGGCGCTGCAAGGCCAGGGCCTTGCGCTCCGACTCGAAGCGCGAGGAGAGCTTTTCCAGCAGCTTGCGCAGGCGTTCGACCTCGTCCTTGTCGCGCACCGCCACCAGCGTTTGCAGCGCCCGTTGCAGGATGCCGACCCAGCCCTCGCGCGCTTCGCTCTCCCAGTTGAAGCGCTCCAATAGCGCGATCGCCGAGAGGCGCAAGGGCGTCGCGTTGAACTGCAGGCATTCCTCCAGGAAACTGCGCTGAGACAGCAGGGTGTCCTCGATTTGGAGCGGGTCGAGCAGGAGCAATTCGTCTAAGAACGCCGAGCAGATCTCGAGGCGATGGCGCTTGCCCGTGTCGTCGCCCAGGGTCTCTAGGATCAGGTCGTAGCGCAGCGGTCCTCCGGCGTGGAGCAGCGTCTTGAGCGTCGCCAGCCGCACCGGCAGGGTGTGGTTCGACATCAGAAACGCGCGGATTGGGTAGCCGACATTCTCTTTGCCGAAATGCTCCAGGGTTGCCAGGATGATCAGGCGGAAGCTATCCGTAATGCGGCCATTGAGTAGGCCTACCAGCGCAGGGACGCAGACGGTGAGACGATGGCGCACGATCGTCGCGCTGACGTCCTCCTTGACGACCAGGGGCGCGTGAGCCAGCAAGTGCTCCAGGTGGGTGTGGCCGTCGGGGAAGTGGGCGAGAAAGTCGAGCGCCGCCAGGCGCAGCTCATGGCGGTTGCCGTCGAGCGCCAGCATGAGGATGTCGTCGGGTACGGTGGCCAGTTGGACCTCGGTCAAAGCGCGCATCAGATCGCGGGTCATGGCCTCGTCGCTCGCTTTGTGCAGCAGCTTGAGCAGGCGTTGGACCGAGGCGGCGTCGGCCAACCCCGCGAGGATCCAGATCCCCAGACGCAGGCGCGTGTCCTCGACCTCCGGCAAGATCGCCATCAACGCTTCGGCGATGCGCGCGTCGCCGGTCTCCTGACCAATACGAGCGGCGTTGAGCAGCAACAGGCACAGGGTTTCGCGGTACTCCTCGCGGCGATGCGCAAACTCGTGCTCGCACTGCTCCGCGGTCAGTCCGCTCTCGTTGCCGCGCAGGATCTGGGCAAACAGGCCGCGCGCCCAGGTGTGCAGCAGCGGTTCGAGCGCAAATGGTGCCACGAGGGGTTCGGGGTCGATGCGGTTGAGCTGGCGCCTGCAGTTTTGCAGCAGTTGCTCTAGGCCAGAGGGGCTCAGTGGGTGACCAGGATGCTCGACGAGGGCTTTGAGGAGTTGGACGGGTTCGATTATCTGGGTCGGAGGCCCCAGCCGCAGCTTGGCGATCACCTCGAGATCGCGCAAGCGCTGCACGGCCCGTTGCACTGCAGGCAGCAGGTTGCGAGCGAAGGCGCGTGGCTGTTGCGCTCGGAGGACGCGCAGGGCCTCGCGCGTGTGCGCCAAATCCGCCGGCAGGCTCTGGATCAGGCCCAGGTACTCGGCGTGGGGGGTGCGCACCATGCCATTGGCCAACTCGTGGAGCGCCTTGTCTTGGAGGCGTGGGAACATGCGCATGTTGTAGCGGGTGCGGAAGCGCTGGCGCAGCACGTTCTGCGTCTTCTTGAGCCCGCGCTCGCTGCCGGATGGCAAGATCGCCTCCAGCGCCTCGAGTAGCTCCAGGACTTCGGGGTTGGTGTGCAGGGCCAAGAGCTCCAGGCGCCGCTCGGTCGCCTCCAATTGATGACTGACCTGAAACATCTGCAACAGCAGGAACATCGTGTCTGTGCCGGCATCTTCGACCAGCGCCTCGAAGAGGGCGTTGCGGATGGAGTCATTGGCGTGGCCGATCAAGTTGGCGATCTGGGGGAACAGCGTTTGGCGTTCGCCGTCCAAGGCGATCAGCGTGTGCTGGATCAGGCCCTCGTAATCGCGTTCCTTGCCGAACTGCAGCGCTGTCTGAAGAAAGCTGTCGCTCATGAACCCTCTACCTCGTGCCGGTGACCCAAGGGTCATCCTTGCATCATTTAAACTAAAATCGTAGAAAATTTGGGAATAAATAAGTGGGACAAAGGAAAAAATGAGCGCGACTTGCCACTCAAGATCATTATACAGGGGAAGAGAGCGTGAAGTCTCACGATAAGAGCTGGGTCGGAAGCTCTGAGGTAAAAATTGCGATTGACCCCTTGCGCGGGCGTTCAATGGTATACTTTAGAGCAGGAAGAAACCGATCCAGGGATGAATGCCTCACTCATGTCCGCCTCTTCTAAGCACGAACTGACTCCCCATACCAAGCCGGGCAAGGCTCGGATCAACATGAACTGGACCCAGCTGAGCGCCATCCTCAATGGCGATTCCGCGATCGACCAAGGCAGTTTGACCATTCGCAATCGCAGCGAGGCCAAGCGCTTCGCACTCGAGTACGGCTTTGATCCAGACGACCCCACTTATCTGCAGCACATCATGGAGGTCCACGCCGAGGCGATCGCCTTCATTGAAGAGTTCTTCCTCTCGCCCGAGGAGGCCAAGCTGATCTCGCCCAGGGTGCGCTGCCCCGAACACGTGCTCGATCTGCTCGTCTATTCCTCCAACTACCTCAACAAATCCAACATCCGCCAGATGTGGGCCTGCGCGGTGTTGAAGGTCATGCACGGCATCTTCCACATCGACCACGACTTCAAGCTGCGCTACTTCGACAAGATCCGCGACCAAATCTTCAACGCCTGGGACAAGTTGATCGTGTTCGAGGGCGACAAGCATTACCTTCTCGGCCAGAACGATATCCGCATTCCCCTCTATTACTACCAGAAGAAGCGCAACAAGGACCGCAAGAGCGTGCTGCTCAAGCTGCTGCAGAAGGCACACTACGTCGCCGCCGACATCTACGATCACTTGGGCATTCGCATGGTCTTCGAGACCAAGGCCGAGTGCCTGTTCGCGTTGCAGCAGCTGCGGCGCCAGCACCTTGTCACCGTCACCAACATCAAGCCGTTTCGCTCGCGCAACAGCCTCGTCGACATCAAGGAAGCCAAGTCCATCTTCAAGAAGTACCGCACCCTGCTCAACGTCTCCGAGTACCCCGGCGAGACACTCAAACGCATGGATGCCGAGATGGAGGGCACCGTGCGCAACAACGTCGATAACCCTCATACATCCGACGACTACCGCGCCATTCAGGTCACCGTGCGCAAGATGGTTCATCTGCCCAACCCCGCGCGCCAGCGCATCGACGAGCTGATCGAGATTGTCGGTGACCGCATTGACCTGCCCCAGCACCTGATCCACGATCCGGGTCTCGACAAGGAGCTGATCATCTACTTCGACTACGAGATCCAACTGCTCGATCGCAAGAGTTGGGAGTGCAGTCAGGACGGACCCAGCAGTCACGACGCCTACAAGCTGCGGCAACAGGAAACAGCCCGCAAGCGCGTGCTTGGCTACAACCTGATTCGCACGCTCGAGGAGCTGACGGGTCGGGAGCAAGATGCTTGAGTTTCAAGGCTGAGCTCGACGCTTCCCCTGCAACCATCACCCTCTCCGGCAGACTCGAAGCAGAACAAGTCGCCTCGCTGCGCAAGCTGTTCTGGTCATGTTATGCCGAGCGGCAGTTGGACCAGGTGATCGTCCGGCTGAGCGATAGCGCCGTGTTGGATGCAGTCGCCCTGAGCCTGCTGGTCGGCGCCCGCAACCTCGCCAGTAAGGCGGGGGCGCGCTTGCACCTGGTCTGCGGGCCAGGCCCTAATTACGACCTGCTGCGCCAGTTGGACCTGCACCAATATTTTGAAGTGAGTTCAAGCTGAGCGCTGGTCCTTGCCGCGCAGCATGTCCAAGAACATCACCCAGTCGCCAGCGAAGCTGTAAAAGGGGTAGGAGAAGGTCGCCGGCCGGTTTTTCTCGAAGAAAAAATGGCCAATCCAGGCGCACGCATAGCCCGCCACCAGAGCCAGCGGCAGGAAGCGCCAATCGGCTCGCCCAAGCGACAGGACCAGGCAGGTCAAGGCCAGAGCGGAGCCCAGGTAGTGAAGGCGGCGGCAGGTCAGATTGCGGTGTTCGCTGAGGTAATAGGGGTAAAAGTCTTTGAAGCTGGTATAACGTGCCATGCATTCCTCCTCTACCCATTGTAGCACCCTTAGGCAGAGAACGCCGGGCCGTGCCCTGGGGACACGACCCGGCGCTGGAGGAGGAGACAAGGTGAATGGGGTATTAGAGGCGAACCGGGATCGACAGTTCCTCGCCATCGTCGCCGCTGTAGATCAGGCGGTACTCGCCCGGTTCTTGGTGCGGGAAATAGAGCCAGTCGAGGAGGAAGTGGTTGGCGCGCAGGTTGACGTTCCGATAGGCGCCGCCGACCCTTTCGTGGTTGCCGCCCATCGGGTAGAAACGGCTGCGTTCCAGGTACCAGATATGGGGCTTGGTCAGGATCCCCGAATCCGCACGGTTTTTCAGATAGGTAAGGTTTCGCCGGCCCTGAAGGCGATGGTTCTCAAGGAACTCGACCGAGGTGATGGGTTGGACGATGTGGCCGTCCCTGCCGACCAATGAGAACTGCTCGGGCGAGACCCTGACGCGGTCTAGGTGCCAATTGTGGACTTGAACGATCAGGGGCAGATAGGCATGGTCGCGAGTGTAATCGTTCATTACCGTGCTAACCTGCACGTCATAGCCTTGCTGGGCACCGTAGGCGCGCGACATGTAACGCGATTCCTGACGCCCCTCGATAGGGCCCACGCGGGCGGCGGTCAACAGGAACGCGGAAGCGAGAGCGAAAACGGCTAGGATTTTCATGGGTAACCTCCTTTGCTAACCACCGCGACAAAGAGCAAGCGCTGGGCCAGCTCTTGAATGGTGGCAAAAGCTTTTGTTTCCAGTGGTTTTACGAGGTTGGTGTCAAGGTTGTCGCCCAGGCTGACGCCTGTAGGTGACAGCCGCTGACCCCAATGGAGTGCAGCCAGGCTTGTGCTATAATGCGGGCCACGCGCGCTTCAGGAGGATGGTTGAAATGCAGGTCGTTGTAGCAGGTGCAGGTGTCTTTGGTGGTTGGACGGCGCTGGCTCTGCAGCGCGCCGGGGCCAAAGTGACGCTCGTCGACGCCTGGGGTCCGGGTAACAGCCGTTCCAGCTCCGGCGGCGAAACGCGGCTGATCCGCGGGCTCTACGGCCCCGATCCCCTCTATGTGCGCTGGGTCGCCCAGGCCTTCGAGCCCTGGCGTGCCCTCGAGCGCGACGCCGGTCTGCCGCTTTACGAACAGCGCGGCGCGCTTTGGCTTTTTCACGACGATGCCCGTTATGCCACCGCCTCGGCGCCGTTCCTGGCCGAACAGGGCCTGACCTTGGAGTGCTTGGCGCCCGTCGAGGCCTCCGGCCGCTTCCCCCAGATTCGCTTCGATGATCTGGCCGCGATCTATTTCGAGCCCGAGGCCGGCTGTCTCTACGCGCGACGGGCCTGCCAGGCCGTGCTTCAGCGGTTTATCGCCGCGGGCGGAACCTACCTGCAAGACAGGCTTTTGCCGGGCCAGGTCCTGGCGGGGCGCATGGAGGGCGCACGCTTAGGCGCTGGGGGTGCGCTGCATGCCGACACTTTCGTTTTTGCCCTCGGCCCTTGGCTCGGGCAGGTCTTCCCCGAGCTCGAAACGGCCCTTCATGTGACCCGCCAGGAATTGTGCTTCTTTGGCCTTGATGCGGGCGACCTCAGCCAACTGCCGGTTTGGATGGACTTCGGCGCCCGCATCCACTACGGCGTACCCGATGCCGACAGTCGCGGCTTCAAGATCGGCGACGATACCCGCGGCGCGACCTTCGATCCCGAACGCGGCGAGCGCAGCGTACCTCAGGCGACCGTTGACCGACTGCGGGCTCTGGCCCAACACCGTTTCCCTGGGATAGGCGCCCTGCCGCTGCTGGAAAGCCGCGTCTGCCAATACGAAAACACGCCGGATGGACACTTCATCATGGATCGCCACCCCGAGGCTGAGAACCTCCTGATCCTCGGTGGTGGCTCGGGCCACGGTTTCAAGTTCGGACCCATCATCGGTCGCGAAATGGCAGCGGCCCTGCTGGAGGGCAAGCCCTTCGAGCCGATGTTCAGGCTCGACCGCTTCCTGACCCAGGGCCAGCCGCGCCAGAGCCAGCTGGAGCGGCGCTGAGCCAAGTCAGCAAGTATCGGGTGGAGGCGACCCGAGGCATCCGTTAAATTGACCTCATGCTCCTCAGTGAGCGAATCAATAGCGCGGAGGACGACATGGAAGAACACGACGACTATCGACGGGTGGAGCGCGCGCTGCGCTATATCGCGGACCATGTTCAGGACCAGCCCGACCTGGACGAGGTGGCCCAGCACGTCCACTTGAGCCCTTTTCACTTTCAACGGCTGTTCCAGCGCTGGGCCGGCGTCAGCCCCAAGAAGTTCCTGCAGTACCTGACCCTGGACGCGGCCAAACAACGGCTGCGCCAGAACGACGACCTGCTCAGCGCCTCGCTGGCTCTGGGTCTGAGCGGGCCCAGTCGCCTGCACGACTTGTTCCTCTCGATTGAGGGCATGACACCCGGCACATACAAGGCCATGGGCGACGGCTTGCTGCTCCACTACGGCAGTTTCGCCAGCCCGTTCGGTCCCTGCACGATGGTATGTACCGACCGCGGCCTATGCACGCTCAGCTTCTTTCCCGAGCAGGAGGTGGTCGCGAACCTGCGCGCCGAGTGGCCGGAGGCGCGTTTCGAGCGGGATGCGTCGCGCCTGGTGCCCTATTTTCAGGCCGTTTTCGGCACGTCCCAGGGCCTGCGCGAACTGCGCTTGTGCCCGGAGGGCAGTCCCTTCCGCCTGAAAATCTGGGAAGCGCTGCTGCGCGTGCCCCAGGGGCGACTCGTCTCCTACAGCCAGTTGGCCGAGCTGGCCGGTCGGCCCAGTGCTATCCGCGCCGTCGCCAGCGCCGTGGCTCAGAATCCGTTGGCCGTGCTGATCCCCTGTCATCGCGTGATTCGCAACCTAGGCCAGATCGGCAATTACCGCTGGGGCGTGCCCCGCAAACTGGCGCTGATCGGCTGGGAGGCCAGTCGTGGCGAGCAAGCGCCCGAACAGGCAACGGGCACTTAGCAGGGGATTGTCGCGTTCAAGTTGGCCGACCCACCTGACAGAATCGATTTAGGTCGTGGCTAGCTTGCGCACGTAGCACTGGTTGCAGGCGGGCAGGTACTTCTCCTCTGCGCCCAGGTCGATCGAAGGTCCGCCCAGGGTCGCTAGGCCGTTCATGAACTTGAGGTTATAGATCGCCTTGCGGTTGCAGAACGCGCAGGTGGTCTTGACCTCTTCGATCGTGTCGGCGATCTCCAGCAGGCGTTGGGCACCAGGGAACAGCTGGGTGCGGAAGTCGGTGCGCAGACCATAGCAGATCACGGGGATGCCGGGCAGGTCGGTGATCTGGCGCAGTTGATCGATCAGCGCGGGGCTGAGGAATTGGGCCTCGTCGACGAGAATGCAGTCAATGCCGGCCATCGCCGCGGTATCGATCTGCGTTTCTGCGCTTACCATTAGGTCCGCGTGCCGCTCCAAACCGGCGCGGGAGCGCACGGTTTCGGCCTGCCAGCGCACGTCGAGCGCCGGCTTGATCAGCAGGACCCTTTTGCCCTGCTGATCGTAGTTGTGGGCTACGGCGAGAAGGTTGAGCGTTTTGGCGCTGCCAACGGTGCCATAGCGAAAATATAATTTTGCCATTTGCGATCTCCAATTGGGGGCCAGGCACCCGCAATTGGGAACCCTGGTATCGCGGACATTCTAACAGAGGCGTGACGGCCCTGACCAGTGTGGGTTGACCCGCCAGTCCTGATATCGAAATTTGGCACAGCAAGCGCCTTTCTGCACCGCCAGGGGGTTGTCGTCGCGCAAAAGCAGGTCTCAGAAAAGTCCAATGAAATCACGGCTGTCCCCGACCTCCTCGCGGACCCGCCCGGTCGTCGTTGTGGGGAACACATATAGTTCGCGGAGAGTGGAGAGTGTTCGTCACAAATGCACCAGACCGTTTAGGCCTGTCACAAGCTCTGGCGCACCTTGCTTAAGGGTTCCGATGGGCGTCTGGGCGATCGGCACACATTGAATCGATCAGGGGACACATGGGAAAGGTGCTCGCCACAAGTGTATCGGCGCTTCCGATAGGCGGCAGGGTCCTCGTGCAACGTGCACATGGTCTTCGCACGAAGGGAAAAGTCCTAAAACACTTTTTTCCGACACTTTTTACAAACCATAACACAACCACGCCGCATTGCTAGAGCAGTTGGCGGCGTGCTAGGTCGCTTTGTCAAGCGAAATCATATGCTTTGACGCTTATTTAACCTGCAAAATCACTCGGTTTTCGACCTCTTCTGTCCAAATGATACGCGTGAGCAAGGTGGAGCAGCGCACCGCGCTCCTCTGCGCGAATAAAAACAATGTGTTTGAGGCCCTTGACGCCGCATCGGACCCCGTATGAAACGTGCACGAACACTTTTCCTGTCGTGACGCGAATAAA
>CAYRFM010000043.1:0-44109 GCA_964423555.1 uncultured Holophagae bacterium
TTTCAGTGCCATTCCGTGGTTACAAACAATTCTGAGCGGCTAGGCTCAGCGAGACACCGTAGTTAGCCATCAGAGGTTGACCACGGTTGTCCCTTCTTTTTAACCCACGGAAAACACGGAAGGGCACGGAAGGGCACCGCCAATTTCGGCTGCAAATCCGACCCAATCTGCGGATAATGGTGGGGGACCAAAGACACACCAATCCCAGGAGGGCCGATGCTGATTGTGACCGATGCCCATGTCAGTGCCGCCAATGGCAACCAAGACGCGTTTGCGGCGATGTTGTCGGCGCTTGAGGCCTACCAGGGCGAGATTGTTTTCCTTGGCGATATCTTTGATCTGTGGATCGGACTGGGGCGCTACGAGGAACCTGTCCAGCGTGCCTTTGTCGACTGGTGCCGACGCCGCGGTGACGTAGGTTTTGTCGAGGGCAACCACGAGTTCTACGTGGTGCGCCGGCACGCCTCGGCCTTTGCCTGGTCCAGCGAATGGGGCCATCGCCGTGGCACGCTGCTCTTCGTGCATGGCGATCTGATCAATCGCGCGGACCACAAGTACCTGCGCTGGCGAAAACTCTCCAAGAACCTCGCGATGCGCCTGTTTGTACAGTGCTTGCCCTTTGGCACCCGGCTGGTTCAGCGGGTCAAGCGCAAAATGAAAAAGACCAATATGGCCTTCCGCCTCAGGCTGCCCCATGCTGCCCTGGCCGAGTATTGCCAGGCTTGCTCGGCAGAGGGGGTGGCGCGGATCTTTGTCGGCCACTTCCACGAGGCCTTTGATTGTCGCACCGACGGCTGCCGCCTCAATGTTCTGCCCGATTGGTTTTCCACCGGCATGATCTCGACTTACGATGCCAAAACCGATGTGCTCCAGTCCGTTCATTGGCGGCATTTCTGCGGATTGTCGCAAGAATCCGATGAGGCCGATGAAAGGTCTTGACATCTGACGCCTTCTGTGGCCCCGTATTTTACGAGCGGAGCCAGTTTAAGTTTGACTCATCTCCTGAAAACGTGGTACTTTTTTGGGCGTTTTTGGGAACGCGTTCCCTGCGCATACTGCATTCGCTGGATAGGCCAACTCAATGTCTGAACTTTTAAGCACCTTACCCGAGCCCATGCAACCCAATATCACGGTCCTCGTGATCGCGATCATGTTCCTGGTGCTGATCGTCCTTCTCAACCAATTGATTTTCAAGCCGCTTGTCGCCATTCTCGACGAGCGTGCCCTCAAGATTCAAGAGGGTGAGGAAGCGGCACAACAGGCCCAAGTCACTGTTGCGGAACGAATGGAAAAATATCGGGCCGAGAAGATCCTTGCACGGCAGCAAGCTCAGGCCGACCGCCAGCGCGTCCTGGCCGAAGTCGAACAGACCCGCTCCGAAATGGTGGATGAAGCAAAAGCCGCCGCTCGGGTCGAATCCGAGAAATGTGCCGCCGAGATCAAGGCCCAAGTGGAAAAAGCCAAGCAGTCGCTTGCGGGTGAAGCCCGGGGCCTGGCCGACCGGATTGCCGCTAATCTCCTTTCTCGCGCTTGAAGCGGCGTGAAATCGGGAACTTTTCAGGTAGGATCGATGACCTTCAAATTCAAACTGATGTGCACGATAGTTCTGTCTGCCGGGCTGCCCTTGCTGGCATCTGAGCACGAGGCTGGCGGAAACCCCCAACTCTTCCTGTGGAAAGTCGTGAACGCCCTGATCTTCTTTGGCGGGTTGGCCTTCATCCTGCGCAAGCCGGTCAGCGAGTTCTTCACCAACCGTCAGCGCGACATTCGCGACTCTCTGTCCCGCGCTGAACAGAGCCGCAAGGATGCAGCCCAGAAACTGCGCGAGATCGACGAGCTGACCAGTAACCTCGACAAAGAAGTCAAGGATTTCCTCGCTCAGGTGGCTCACGACGTCGCGGCCGAAAAGGCTCGTCTGATCACTCAGGCCGAAGAGGAAGCCGTTCGCATCGGCGAGCAGGCTCGCAAAGAGATCGAGAACATGAGCCTGGCCGCCAAGACCGAGCTGCGCCGATACATGGCTGAGCTCGCCGTGCGCGAGGCCGAAGCGGTTATCGCCAAATCGATCAGCGACGACGAGCGCAAGGCGTTGTTCGCCAACTTCAGTGCCCGTCTGGAGGCCAAATCATGAGTGCTGAACGCGTCGCGGTGCGCTATGCCAAGGCCTTCGTAGCGGTGTTGCAAGAGCGCAACGCCCTGGCCGAAGCCCGCACCTTCCTTGAATTCTGTGCGCTCGTTGCCGCCAACAGCGAACTCGCTCGCGTGCTTGCCAACGCCTCCTTGAGCGCTGGCCAGAAAGGCGCCGTCGTCGCAGGCCTTTCCGAGCGTCTGGGCCATGCCGAGCTGCTGCGCAAGTTCCTGCAAGTACTGGCGGAGGCCCGTCGTCTCGATATCCTGGCCGCCGTCGGCCACGCGGTCGCCATCAAGCTCGACGAACTGGACAATATTCGCAACGTCGACCTGACCACGGCCGTCGCCCTTTCCAAGGCCGAATTGGACGACTTCGGCAAGAACATGAAGAACAAACTGGGCAGTGACGTGCGCGTCACCTCCCACGTCGACGCCTCCCTGCTGGGTGGTGCCGTAGCCCGTGTCGGCAGCGTGGTCTACGATGGTTCCGTGCGCGCTCAACTCAACCGGTTACGCGCTGAATTGGTTAAGGAGAACTAGGGTTTATGGATATCAGAGCGGAAGAAATCAGCAAGATCATCAAAGACCAGATCACGGGTTACCAGTCTGAAATCGATGTGGCCGAGGTCGGTACCGTCCTCGCCGTCGGCGACGGTATTGCCCGTGTGCACGGCCTCGAGAAGGCGATGTCCGGTGAGCTCCTCGACTTCCCCGGCAATGTCGTCGGCATGGTCCTCAACCTCGAGGAAGACAACGTCGGCGCGGTTCTGTTCGGCGGCGGCAGCGGCATCAAGGAAGGCGACGTGGTCAAGCGCACCGGTCGTCTGGCTTCGGTACCCGTCGGTGAAGGCCTGATCGGCCGCGTCCTCGACGCCCTTGGCAACCCCATCGACGGCAAGGGCCCGATCAAAAACGACGGCTTCAACCCCGTCGAGCGGATCGCCCCCGGGATCATCGCCCGTAAGCCCGTTCACGAACCGATGCAGACCGGTCTGAAAGCGATCGACTCCATGATCCCGATCGGCCGCGGTCAGCGCGAGCTGATCATCGGCGACCGCCAGACCGGCAAGACCGCCGTTGCCCTGGACGCGATCATCAACCAGCGCGATACCGGCGTTATCTGTATCTACGTCGCCATTGGCCAGAAGCGCTCGACCGTTGCTCAGGTCGTCCGCAAGCTGGAAGAAAACGACGCCATGAAACACACCATCATCGTTTCGGCGACCGCTTCCGAGCCGGCACCGCTGCTGTTCCTGGCGCCCTACTCCGGTTGCGCCATGGGCGAGTACTTCCGCGACCGCGGTCAGCATGTTCTCGTGATTTACGATGACCTTTCCAAGCAGGCTGCCGCTTACCGCGAGCTCTCCCTGCTGCTGCGTCGTCCGCCCGGTCGCGAAGCCTACCCCGGCGACGTTTTCTACCTGCACTCCCGCCTGCTCGAGCGCGCCGCCAAGCTGAGCGACGAGCTGGGCGCTGGCTCCCTGACGGCGCTGCCGATCATCGAGACCCAGGCCGGTGACGTGTCCGCCTACATTCCCACCAACGTGATCTCGATCACCGACGGTCAGATCTACCTCGAGGCCGACCTGTTTAACTCCGGTCAGCGTCCCGCCGTCAACGTCGGTCTCTCCGTTTCTCGCGTCGGTGGCGCCGCCCAGACCAAGGCCGTCAAGAAATTGGCCGGTCCCCTGCGTCTCGAGCTGGCACAGTACCGCGAACTGGCCGCTTTCTCCCAATTCGGTTCCGACCTCGACAAAGCGACTCAGGCCCAGCTCAACCGCGGGCAGCGCCTGACCGAACTGCTCAAGCAGGCCCAGTACGTGCCGCTCTCCGTCGAGAAGCAAATCGCCGTACTGTACGTCGGCACCCGCGGCTTCATCGACGACATCCCTGTCTCGAAAGTCGGCGAGTTCGAAAAGCGCCTGTACGAGTACCTCGACGCGCACCACGCTTCCCTGATGGGCACGTTGCGCGAAAAGAAATCCCTGGATGACGGCATCGAAAAGAGCCTGACTTCCGCGATCAATGCCTTTAAAGAACAGTTTAAGGCGGAAATGGGAGTTGCTTGATGGGCAGCCTGATAGACATCCGGCGACGGATTAAATCCACCAAAAACACCGCGCAGATCACCAAGGCCATGAAGATGGTCTCGGCTTCCCGTCTGCGGCGGGCATCGGAACGGGCGATGGCCGCTCGACCCTACGCCGAACGTCTGTTCGACGTGCACCGCAGCGTGCTCGGTCGGGTCTCCGAATTGGATGGGCCGCTCTACCGCGAGCAGGAGGGGAAAACCCTGCTGGTCGTGCTTGGTGGTGACAAAGGTCTCTGCGGCTCCTTCAATGCCAACGTCTTCAAGTACGTCAACAGCATGTTCCGCAATAACGGCACCGACCCCTACGTCGTCCTGCCGATCGGCAACAAGGCCGTTCAGTACTTCCGCAAACAGCGGGTCAAGACCATTGCCGGTTACAGCGGGGTGTTCCGCAACGTCGATGCCACCTTGGTGACTCAGATCTCTGAGCTGTTGATCCAACACTTCCGCCATGAAGGCTTCGGTCGTGTGGTGATGGTGTTCAACAAGTTCAAGAACGTGCTGGTCCAGGAAGTCACGGAGTGGCAACTTTTGCCCTTGCAGCGCGAAGCGCTCGGTGCGCTGGGTTCCGATGGACCCGAGCACCTCGCTGAGCCCGGCCTCGACGAGATCCTCAACGAACTGTCGCCGATGGTGCTCAGCACCCGCGTCTTCCAGGCGTTGATGGAGTCCTGTGCCGCCGAGCACGCGGCCCGCATGACCGCCATGGATGCGGCGACGAAGAACGCCAAAGACATGATCAACCGTCTTACGCTCGAAATGAATAAAGCTCGCCAAGCCGCGATTACTAAGGAACTCATCGAGGTAGTCAGCGGTGCCGCCGCCCTCTAATGCGGAATAGTCCAAGGAGAAATGGATGAGTAAAGGAAAAGTGATTCAGGTTATCGGACCGGTTTTGGACATCGAGTTTGACGGGGACCTGCCCGCCATCCTCAATGCGGTCCATGTGACGATTCCCGGCTTCAATGGCGGCGCGGACACTGTTGTAACCGCGGAAATCGCCCAGCACCTGGGTGAGAATAAAGTGCGCTGCATCGCCATGGAGCCCACCGAGGGTCTGATCCGCGGTGCCGAAGCCGTCGATACCGGCAAACCTATTTGTACCCCGGTCGGCGCCGAGATCCTCGGCCGAATCCTCAACGTCATCGGTCAGCCCGTCGACGAGCGCGGTCCGGTCAACGCCAAGGAATCCTGGCCGATCCACCGCGCCGCGCCCGCCTTCGACGAACAGAGTACGACCCTGGAGATGCTGGAAACCGGCATCAAGGTCATCGACCTGCTCGAGCCCTACATGAAAGGCGGCAAAACCGGCCTGTTCGGCGGTGCCGGCGTTGGCAAAACCGTTCTGATCATGGAATTGATCAACAACATCGCCAAGCACCACAACGGCTACTCCGTGTTTGCCGGCGTCGGCGAGCGTACCCGTGAAGGTCGCGACCTGCTGGAAGAGATGACCGAGTCCGGCGTTATCAACCAGGCCGCCCTGATCTACGGCCAGATGACCGAGCCGCCTGGCGCTCGCGCCCGCGTCGCCCTGACCGGCTTGACCGCCGCCGAGTACTTCCGCGATGCCGAAGGCCGCGACGTGCTGCTGTTCGTCGACAACATCTTCCGCTTCACCCAGGCCGGTTCCGAAGTATCCGCACTGCTGGGACGGATGCCCTCTGCCGTAGGTTATCAGCCGACCCTGGCCACCGAAATGGGTGAACTGCAAGAGCGCATCACCTCGACTCGCAAGGGTTCGATCACCTCGGTACAGGCCGTCTACGTGCCCGCCGACGACTACACCGACCCGGCGCCGGCAACCACCTTTGCCCACTTGGACGCCACCACCAACCTGTCCCGTCAGATCGCCGAGCTCGGCATCTACCCCGCCGTGGACCCGCTGGCCTCCAGTTCCCGTCTGCTCGACCCCCACGTTCTCGGCGAGGAGCACTACCGCGTCGCCTCCGAGGTCAAGCGGATCCTGCAGAAGTACAAGGACCTTCAGGACATCATCGCGATCCTCGGGATCGAGGAGCTGTCCGACGAGGACCGTCTCGTCGTCAGCCGCGCGCGGAAGATCCAGAAATTCCTCAGCCAGCCCTTCGACGTTGCTCAAGTCTTCACGGGTAGCCCCGGTCGCTACGTCAAGAAGGAAGAAACCATTCGAGGCTTCCGCGAGATCGTCGAGGGTCGCCACGACGACATCCCTGAACAGGCCTTCTACATGGTCGGCACCATCGACGAGGTTCTCGAGAAAGCCAAGAAACTGGCCTAATCCCGGAGAGGTATCCCGAACATGGACATCAAACTGGAAGTGTTAACGCCCGAAAAGAAGGTGGTTGATCAGGCCGTCTCCTCGGTCTACCTCGAAGGTAGTCTGGGTCGCCTGGGCATTCTTCCCGGCCACACCACGCTGATCGCCCAACTCAAGTTTGGCGAGATGGAAATGGTGACCGCCTCGGGCAAGCAATCCCTGCTCTGCGGCCAAGGCGTCGTCGAGGTTGCCGATGGCCGCGTGACCGTGCTGGTTCGCAGCGCGGAATCGTCCAAGGACATCGATCTCGAGCGTGCCAAAGCCGCGGCCAGCCGCGCCCGTTCGCGTCGTGACTCCAACGACAAGGACGTCGACATGGTGCGGGCGGAAGCCGCGCTTTACCGCGCCCTGCAGCGCCTTCACTACGCCGGCCACTGAGCCGTTTCGGCATTTGGTTTCGGAGGGGCGGCAATTGCGATTGCCGCCTTTTTCTTTTTGATGACGCAGTGGAAACCACCCACCTTACTTCAGCCACAGCGCGGCTATCGCAGCAGCATCGATCCCTGGCTGCTGGCGGGCTTCGCCCTGCGGTTTTGTCCGCGCTCGTTTCTCGACCTCGGCTGTGGCAGTGGCGCCATCGCCTATGGGCTGGTGCGCGCGCTGCCCGCAACCCGTGGCGTCGCCATCGAGCTCGGTGACGAGCTGGTCGCTTGCGCGCGGCACAACCTCGCGCGGCTGCCGGTCACCGTCCTGCGGGGCGACCTGCGCTCCTACCCTTGGCGGGATCGGTCCTTTGATCTGATTCTGTGCAACCCGCCCTATTTCGAGCTGGGGCGGGCCAAGCTCAGCCCCGATCCAGAGCGCGCTCGGGCGCGCCACTGTCTCAACGGCGATATCGTTGCCTTCCTCGAGGCCACGGCCCCCGCTCTGGTCAGCGGTGGCCGGTTCTGCCTGGTCCTGCCGGAGTCGGTTTTCCTACGGGCGCGACCGCGCCTCGAGCGCTGTGGTTTCCATCTGCGCGCCCAACTCAGCGTCCGGGCCTATGCCGAGCGGGGCGACGTCTTGGTCTGCGCGGCCTTTGCCGCACAGCCAGGTGCAGTCGTCGCCGACGAAATGGTTCTCTATTCTGCGCACCGCCATTACACGGCCGCGGCGCTGCGTCTGCTGGCCCCGTTCACGACGCCTGTTTCATTAGATACATTAGCGCCACCTGATGCGCCGCAACCCTACCTTTGAAACTGCTGCGCTGTTACCAGCGTACATAGATCTGCCATCAGGGTGAGCGCGCGAGCTGTGTTTTCGCAACCTTTACCTGCGCCTTTGGCCTGCATTTGGGAGACTCCCCCAGGTGTGACAGCGCCTATCGCCGCGACGCAAACATTCGGGTCGGAAAATTGCTCCGTATCTGTAAGCTTTCCGGAAATGTTTTGCTGAAGCCTCGCCAACCCTGATAAAATAGGGCTCCGTGGGCACCTGCACTAGTTCAGGGCAAGTTTTTTGGCAGTCGATGCCATGGGTCGAAACCCAAAAAAGCGAATGAGGAGTCGATTTCATGAAATTGATGAGGTGGTCTGAGTTAGCGCTGCTGATCGTTTGTGCCTTTGCGCTTACGTCGTGCTTCAATTCGTCCGAGGTCAAAATCGGCGTCATCGCCCCCGAGAAGGGCAGTCTTTCCGAGTATGGCTACCAGATCCGCTCGGGCATTGGGTTGGCATACAACGAGGTCAAAGCCAATTCTAAACTGAAGAAAAAGTACGAGTTAATCTACGAAAACGAAGACGAGACCAATCTCGCCGACGTGGAAGCTTCTTTCAACCGCCTCAAGGAGCAGGGTGTACGCGCCATTATTGGTCCCGCTTCCTCCGCCGCCATGCTTCAGCTGACCGCGCTTGCCGAAAAGAACAAGATTATCCTCCTCAGCCCGGCCTGTTCGAGCCCGATTATCGACGAAGAGGCACGCCGCTTCGTTTATCGCAACTACCCCTCCGACACACTCGAAGCACAAGCGCTTTCCTCCAGCATCTTCCAGAAAATCCGCCTGCAGAAAGTGATGATGGTTCGCGCCAAGAACACCTTCAGCGAGGGCATGACCTACGAACTGCTCAAGTTCGCGCGCCAGAACAGCCACTCTATCCCGGATCGCGTAGTCAAGTTCGACCATGATCCCAGCAAGGTCGACTGGAAGGCCGTGGTTGACGACATCATCACCGCCCAGCCCCACGCCCTGTTCCTGGCAGCCTACACCGACGGTCTGGTGCCGCTCATCGGCGAGATCCGCAGCCGCCCCGAATTGGACAAAGTGTTTCTCTTCACCTGCTCCGCCTTCGTTCTCAACGACGCGGTCGAGTCGCTGGGCAAGGAGAAGCTCGAGGGTCTGATGTTCACTGCCTATCCTTGGGATCCCAACAGCCCCACCGATCCCAACGTTCAGAACTTTGCCAAAAAGTTCACCGAGGTCTATCACACCCAGCCCGGCATCTTCGCCGCTACGGGCTATGATGCGCTCAATATCCTCGTCAACACCTTTGAGTCCGCTGGTGACGGTTTGCCCGACGATTTGACCGCCTATATGAACAAGACCAACTACTCCAACAAAACCAACTACTCCGGCTTGTTGGGCGAGACCGACTTCAACAAGACCGGCAGCATCACCCGCATCCCCAAACTCTATCGCATCGTCAACGGCGCTCGTGAGGAAGTCACCGAGGAGCTGTATCAGAGCCTCCGGGAAACCGTGTTGACCGACAGCTTCTACAACATCGTTGCCGAGGAGCATGGTGCTGAGGAGCTTTGAACTTCGAAAGACGGCGCATCTCGGTGCGCCGTTTTTTTAGGGTCGTCACGGCAGACTGCCCATAAAAAAGGCCTCCCATTGGGAGGCCTTGTCTGTTTTAGGAGGCGGCGGAGTTCAGAAGCCGTTGAGCGCGTCTTCCTTCGAGTCGTAGATGTCGAATACGGTGACCAGCGCCGTGAGCTGCAAGAGGCTGTAAAGCTTGCTGTTCAGGCGGGCCAAACGCATTGCGCCGCCCCGATTTCTGATCGTGGTGTAGCAGGAAACCAATTCGCCGATTCCGGAGCTGTCGATGTACTTGATACCTTCCATGTCCAGAATGATCTTTCTGGCACCGGCATCAAGTACCTCATCGACCAGCGCGCGCAACTGAACGTCGCCCTCGCCGATGGTGATCTTCCCCGACAGTTCCAGGATTTTTACTTCGCCGTGATCATTGATGATGCTTTTCATAAGGCCGCTCCCTATAATTTGGAATCCATCCTACAATTATAAACACAAAATGTGTGGGTGGGGTGGAATTTGCAGCGCATGCACCAAGATTGTAGCGCGCGGCTAGGTACGGGAGGATAGGGATGATCGGTTATCTCAAGGGCAAGATTCTGGCGCAGGTAGACGGCGCGGTGATCCTCGACGTCGCAGGCGTGGGGTACGAGGTCTGGGTCGGCGAAGCCAAAGTAGGAGAGCCCGGAGCCGAGGCCGAGTTCTGGATTCACACCCACGTGCGTGAGGACCAACTCGCCCTGTTTGGTTTCAAGGATCCGTTACAAAAGCGAATTTTTTTGATCTTGCTGGGCATCACCGGCATCGGTCCCAAAGTCGCGATGGCCGCCACCAGCGCTTTGGAGCCCGGCGAACTGGTCGATGCGGTCACGGTCGGCAATACGACGGTGCTGCGCACCATCCCCGGCGTCGGCAAGAAAATGGCCGACCGCATGGTGCTCGAACTTCGCGACAAACTGGGCTCCCTGGTCAAGCAAGCCACCTGGTCGGAGGCGGCCAATAGCAGCGCGCGCGAGGCCGGTGTTTGGAGCGATTTGCAAGAAGCGCTTTCAGGGCTAGGCTTTGCTGACGTGCAGATTCGTAACGTGATAAGATTGTTGCGCCAGGAGCTCGAAGGCCACGCGCCTGTCATCAATGAGCTCCTGAAGCTGGCCCTTCAAAGAATAAGAAATTGCTGAACAACGACCAGGAAATCGAATACGAAGTGGGGCTCCGGCCAGGTGCCCTGGACGAGTACATCGGACAGCCGGCGCTCAAGGAGAACCTCGGTATTTCGATCGCCGCCGCGCGCAAGCGGGGCAGCGCCCTGGACCACGTCCTGCTGTACGGGCCACCGGGTCTTGGCAAGACCACGATGGCCAATATCATCGCCGTCGAGATGGGCGGTGCGCTGCGCTCGACGTCCGGACCCGCGATCGAGCGACCCGGCGACCTGGCCGCGATTCTGACCAATCTCAATCCCTTTGACGTCTTTTTCGTGGATGAAATTCATCGTCTCTCGCCCGTCGTCGAGGAGGTGCTCTATCCGGCCATGGAAGATTTTCAGCTCGACATTGTGATTGGCCAGGGACCGGGCGCGCGCACCGTCAAAATCGATTTGCCCCCGTTCACCCTGGTCGGGGCCACCACCCGCGCCGGTCTTTTGACGACCCCGCTGTTTGAACGCTTTGGCGTCTCTCAGCGACTCGAGTTCTACAGCGACGTCGACCTGGCCAAGATCGTGCGCCGCTCTGCCAAGCTTCTCAAGGTCGCACTGACCAGCGAGGGCGCCCACGAAATTGCCCGGCGCTCGCGCGGCACCCCGCGCGTCGCCAACCGTCTGCTCAAGCGCTGCCGCGATTATGCGGAGGTGCGCGGTGACGGGACCGTCGACGACGCTGTCGCCCGTCGGGCTCTGGACACGCTCGGGGTTGACGCCCTCGGTCTCGAGGCTGGACACCGTGCGCTGCTCGACACGATCCTCAGCAAGTTCGACGGCGGGCCCGTTGGCTTGGCCACGCTTTCCGCCGCCCTCGGCGAGGAAAAGGATTCGATCGAGGACGTGCTCGAGCCCTACCTGATTCAACTCGGCTTCCTCGAGCGCTCGCCCCGCGGCCGCCGCATCACCGCCTTGGGACGTCGCCACATCGACCCCGCGGGCAAGATATCTACCCAGCGCAGTTTATTCGATGACTGATACACCCTCTGATCCCTCAGTCAGCCTCTTTTTTGACTCGTTCGCCAAACAGTTGCGACGCATTCGCGACGATGGCAAGGACGCCAGTCAGGCCTATCGGGCGCAGATCCTGTTAGGCCAATTGCAGCAGTTCGAGAAGTCGATCGAGGAATCGCGTCCGGTCGCCACGGTGTCCGGCGACGGCACGCTCGGCACCTGGATGCACATCGGCGATCTGGATGCGCTCATCCACTGGCTGACCCAGGAGCAGGGTGTACTCCCGGTCGTGGGCGCGTTTTACCTCGACCGCCTCGCCGTCTGGCAGAACCTGTTCGGCGAGGAAGAGCTGCCCAAACGCCTCAAGGTCAGCGAGTGGTTGGAGCGCGGCGCCTTCGGCAGGCTCGAGGATGAACGGCCCTATTACCTTTTTTACGCCCATGGCCAGCCGCGCCTGTTACTGGCGACCCGGGAGGTCGAGCCCGCACAATTAGCGCTTCTGCGCTTTGTGGCGCGGCTGTTTCCCTTGTTTGTCGACGAGTTGGCGCCGCACTTGACCGTCAGCCCGGCTGGGATCGACATGATCGCGCACGACCCGCTTTTTCTCGAGGTCTTGACCCTGATCAAGCGGGTCGCCGCCAAGGATGTGACCATCCTGCTCGAAGGGGAGAGCGGGACCGGCAAGGAAGTCATCGCTAACTTCATTCACCGCAACAGTAGCCGCAAGGACAAGCCCTTTGTCGCCGTCAACTGTGCCGCGATTCCCGCTGGCTTGATCGAAAGCGAGCTGTTTGGTCATGAGAAGGGTGCCTTTACCGGCGCGCACCAGCGCAAGATTGGGCGCCTCGAGGAGGCCCAGGGCGGTACCTTATTTCTCGACGAGATTGGCGAGGTCGAGCTGGCCATGCAAGCCAAGTTACTGCGCTTTATTCAGTTGCGCGAGTTCCACAGGGTCGGTGGGCGTCAAAAACTGAGCGTCAATGTGCGCATCATCGCGGCAACTAACCGCGACCTCAAGGCGCGGGTCGCCGAGGGACACTTTCGCGAGGACCTCTACTATCGCCTTTCGGTGGCGCCTTTCAGGGTGCCGCCCTTGCGCAAGCGGGTCGACGACATCGTGCCGCTGGCGCGCTTTTTCCTGCGCAAATACGCGGTCGAGTTCCACATGGCTCAGCCCGACGTGGATCCGCGCGTCTTTCAAATGCTCGCGGCCTATCCGTTTCCTGGCAACGTTCGCGAATTGGAGAACCTTATCCAGAAGATCCTCGTGCTTGCTCAAGGCGATAAGATCACCCCGGTGCACCTGCCGGCTGAGCTGCAGAAAATGGAGCCAGCGGGTCGGGTCGTGCAAAACGAGCAGGGGCGTCCGCGCACTTGGCGGCCGACGCTGGCGGTTGGGCGCCGCATCCACTTGCGTCACCGGCGCGCCGCTGCGACGAGTGCGGTGCTGGTCGAGGGCGGCTTCCCCTGGCAGCTCGAAATGCCCCGCGACAATGAGGAGCTCAAGCAGGTCCGGCAGGCGATTCAGGACTTTGCCCGTGATGAGACCATGAACTTGGAGCGTCGCTTTCTGGAGGATCTGCTGGAGCGCGCCGAGGGCAGTATGCCGACCGCCAGCAAGCTTTCGGGCATCAACCGAACCCTGCTGTATAAGATGTTGGAGCGCTGCAAGAGCGGCTAACCGAGCCGCTCCCTGTATGTCTGCAAGAGACAGACTTCCGAGTCGGGCAGAGACAACTGCTGGCCTGATTATTGCTATGGTCTTGGTGGCTCGTCATCACTTTGCCTTCGGGCACCACCAGAAAGGTAAACCCCATGCAAACAAACCGACTCCTCAACCGGCTCTCCTGGATCGCGATTCTGGCCTTCTTGCCGCTCTTAGCGCAGGACACTCCGGCCGATGATACGACCCCGCCCGAGGTAGTCGTCTACACGTATCACATACCTTTCCCTGAGAAGAACTTCCTCAACCTGGCCCACTTCCGCCTCGAGCTGCAGAGCGTTAACGGCGAAGACTTCAATGCTTCCTTGGCGGGTTACAAAGAGAAAGGCCAGGTCGCCTTCCGTGAAGACGGCCAGTCCCAGGGCGGCGCAGCGCTGCTGAGTTGGGACAGCATCTCCAAAGTCGCGCCCTCCGTGCAGTCGCTTGAAGTTGTCTCGGACCATGCGTTGACGGGTGCACTTTGGCTTTGGGACGACCAACTGGGCTTCTTCAATGGTGTCGGTCTGGTCGAACCCGCCCAAAGTCTGGTCATGCCGATCGTGCCCTCCGATTTTTATGCTTGGCAGACCCGCTTCGCCGTCAAGGGCATCTCCGCCACTGGACTCGTCTCCAATGTCGTCTTCGGCTATCACGATGGCGCCATGAGTTACGACGAGAGCTTGGCTTGGGCCGGGCTTGCAGATCGCGGTTACTTCCTCGGCCTGCCCTTCTTCAACATACCCATTGGCAATTTTGGCGAGGAACCGGATGTGCGTTGGGGCGTCGTCCGTTCCAGCGATGAGGATTTTCAACTGGTCGGCTACCAGAGCCTGCTCCACCAGGACTTCGAGACCGGTGCCCTGCAAAACTGCGCGATCGAGCTCTATCACGAGGGGCAAGCCAGCGGCTGGACGGGCTTTTCAAGTGTGGCTGGTTTCACCTTCAAGAACTCCTTTGTTTTCACCAACGCCAACCCCTCTGAGCCCGTTCAGGTCGAACTGGGCCTGCGCCTGCGGGTCGACGTCGAAACCGGCGAGACCGATGAAAATGAGCAACCGATCTTCGAGAAACAGGTCATCGTCGACACCATCCGCATTATTCTGCTGCCGAACCAGAGCATTACCCCGACCCTAGACGACCTTTTTGGGGCTCTTGCCGGCGAGCCGATCAGTATGTCTTACCAGGCCACCACCGTGCCTATCGTCGTTGCCGAGGGCGAAGATCAGCCGCTGCCCGAGCCGCGCCCGATCTTTGCGCTGCACTTCCAGGGCGATCAGTCCGGCACTCAGCTCGGTGCCAATTATTTCCAGGCCCACGACGGCAATCGCATGTCCGGCTGGTTCAGCATGAACGCGCCCTATAAGCCGCTTTACGAGGTCTTCAACACCACTGACCGTTTCCAGAAGCTGGATGTCGCGATTTTCGAGAGCAATGGCGAGCGCCTGACGCAGGTCAGCACCTTCCTGGCCCCGTGGGAGCGTACCAGCGAACTGACTGCCGATGTGCTGCGCAATAAAATCGAGGAAGCTCTGATTCTGCGCGCCCAAGACAATGGCGTCGAACCGGTGATCGACCCCGCTGCTACCTATCGACTCAGCTTCTCCCTCGAGACTGACGGCGTCTTCTTCGGCAAGTTGACGGGCTTTCAGCAAACCGACTTTGCCATCGTCAACCCCCTCATGATTCAGCCTGATCCAGTGGTTCCCGATCCCGAGCTGCCCGACCCCGAGGTGCCCGAGACCGGTGACGGCGGCGAGGGCGCCAACTAGGCGCGGCTCAGTCCAGCTCGGCTTCTTCTGCAATCAGCATCATCAGGTCGAGAAAGTCCTGCTCGGTGTGGCGTGATTGCCCACCTGCGACCATTTGGCCCAACCGCAAAAGAGTCCACGAGTGGGATTCAGGCACAAAGAGTCGCAACAGCCCATAGGTGTCCTGAATCGCCAGAAACCAAGGGTTCTCCTTGCGGGTTTCGCCCGTCGTAAGGGCCGTTTTGGCGTCAAGGATCAGCACCCCATTAGTCAATGGCAACTCCAGCTTACCGTCCTTCGAGCTGACCCGCTTGCCGGCCTGGCCGAGATCCAGGAAGAATTTGTAGATATCCATGATCTGTTTCAGTGCGTTCGCCGGCTTGTCACCGCTGAGCACAATGCCCTCGGTAACCTCTCCAGGGTGGGTGTGGCCCACGCCTTCCCTGCCATCCAGCAAATGAATGCCCAGCCATTTGGACTGGAAGTAGGAGCCGATCACGTAGCGTTCCGGACCTATCTCCTCGAGGTAGCCCATGCGCGCCAATTTCAAGGTGATCGCGCGTTCGAAGTCCTGGAAGGGGAGCGTATCGCAATGGATCTCCTTCAATACCGCCCTTTCGTCATCGGTCAGGAGATTGAAGTTCACCTCGATCGTTTGGTTCAACGTCGGGTTCGTTTCCAGTTCAAGGAGGACCCGGTCCAGAAAGGGCTCCTCGAAGAGATGGCGCGCCAGCAACTGGACCTCGAAGGGATTGCCGTGGGTCAAGTTGTATATCTTGCGGCGCTGGTCGGGATCGGCGAGGCCCCGTATCAACAAACGATCTGTTTCGGCTTCTGTGAAATTACCGAGGTACGTGACCGAAAAGCCGTGTAGGAAGGGCGAGGTTTCGGTTGTCACGGACGAGATTTGCTCGAGTGTGGGGCTGGAGACCATGATCGTCGTGGTGTTGTGGTTCGTCTGAAGGAAGCGGCGCAGCTTGGAAAGGATCGCTGGGTCCTGTCTGCCGATGTTGACCAGCTCTTCACTTTCGTCAATCAGCAGCAGCAGGTGGCGTTTGGCGCGAGTCGCGCAGCGGGCCAGCTTTTTGAGTAACTGTGGTGTGTTGTCGGCCTCGTCCAGTTCCAAACCCAAGGTTTGCCAGGCGTCTGGGTAAAGGTCCTGATTGTCCTCGATGGCGTCGAAGAGGCTGTCGAACAGTCCTTTGCCGTCATAGGAGCCCTGAATATCCCAGAACAGGGCGAACTTGTCCGGGTGCTGCGTGTTGACCTCGAGCTCGATTTGGCGCAACATGCTGGTTTTGCCCATGCGCCGCTTGCCGATCACCCAATGGCAGGGTTCGTCGCCGCTCAGGATCGCATCGATCATGGCGCGTCGGCCGAAGAACTGAGCACCGGTGACCCAGCGGCCGACCGAAAACGGGTTTCTCGTCATACATCGGGCTCCGTGAATTCCTTTTCGATGTCCTTAAAGACCAGATCGACATCTTCGCGCGTGATCTTTCGCTTGTTGGTCAGGAGAATATACGAGACAAGATTCAGGCATAGCTTCTGAATCAGGTAGGGTTTGCCGTACGTGAGCTCCAGGATGTGTGCGACGGCATCGCTGGTATAGGTGTAAATGCCTTGGACGGGGCGGGTAATTAGTTCCTCTGCCTGCTCGCGCGGGAAGGGTTTGAGCTCGATCTGTTCGAAGAAGTTGTACCAGGGCGAGCCTTCGCTTTTCCATTTGGTATTGATGTGGATGCCAGCCATGACAGCGGCCAGGTGCTCCGCGAATCCCTTCATAAAAACGCTGCGCAGCTGCTGGTTGGTCTGTTCCGTGAAACTGTTCATGACGTCCACTTCGTCGAGCAGCAAGACCAACTTGGGTTTCTTCTGGCACTGCTCCTTGAGGGCGTTCAGGTATTTGCGCAGGCAGGCGGTGAATTGACGGACGCCAAACGGCTCCTCGGCCGCGGCGGGGGTGATGCCCCGCTCCGCCAAGGTCTGGGCGATTTCGTGGTGGAGAGCGCTGAAGAAATCCTGCTCTTTGACGCCCTGTAAGTCGATGAAAACAGGGATGAAATCGTAATCGGGGTCATCGACTGTGGGCAGCGTGTCCTGAAGACGGTGGAGGAAACTGGTCTTGCCGATGCGGCGCTCGCCGAAAACCATCAGGGAGTTGTTGTGGAGGGCGTTGAGAATCTGCTTGAGCAGGCCCGTTCGACCGAAGAACATGCGTTCATTGAGAATCGGTGCGCCGGCCACATAGGGGTTGAAGCGTGCGCGAAAGGCGCGCCGGCGACGCATCTGGTAGGTAAAGAACAGAACAGCGATCAGTGCCGAGAGCGCGATCACCAGGCTGTAAATCATCTTTCGGGTGATGATTTGGGGGGTCCTTCCAAACTTGTAGGGGTAGCTGTCATAGAGCCGATGCCCTTTGGTGTCCCAGAAGTGAAGCATGAGCATGTTGTCTGGGGTGGCGAAGGCCAAATCGATCATGCGCGGCGAAGTGAACTGCGTTTTGCCACCTATATTCCATTCGGCAACCTTTATGCTGTTCACATACAGCGTGGCTCTCTCGAGAGGGGCTTCCGAAATGACCGTTACTTGAACGGTGGCGGTAAGGGGTTTCTTGTCGTTGGGGCCCAGGTTCCAATGGACGGTGTAAGGCTTGGTCAGGGCATTGATTTGCTGATCGTAAGTCTTGCTCAGTTCCTCAATCCGCGCCTGCGATTCAGCCAACTCCTGCTGCATGGCCTTGAGCTTGTCGTCGTCCGGCGGAATCATGACTTTTTGGATGTCCGACTCGCGCTTGCCTTTGGCGGCCAGGGCAGCCCGCAGACGTCTGACCGCGCTCGATGCTTCCGGATTGCTGGGATCGACCGTGGCGATGGCGTTGAAGCGCTGCAGGGCACCCTCCAGCTGGCCGTCGCTTTCGAGGTTACGGGCCTCCTTCAGCATACTCTCGACGGTCGCCAGACGGCGCTGTTGCTCCTGGGCCTTGCGGCGATCGTAGATCTGCTGTTGGGTGAGATCGTAGAGTCCCTTCAGTTTGGTGTCGTCGGGGTAAGCGGACAACAGCGGACTGAGGTAGCTGAGCACACTGGTCAGGTCGCCTTTGAGCGCCAGCTCTGTGACGGTCTCGAGATCGGGTTTGGGCTTGACGACATCGGTGCTGCCAGTGGTCGGTTTGTTGGCGAGGTCTACGTTCGTCAAGCCTGAGGAAATCATCAAAATCCGCAGTTTGGTGTTTTCGTCGCCCATTTTGTCTTCGCCTTTGTCCAGCGCTTGGTTGAGGGCGCGGCGGGCCTTGGCCGGATCCTTGGCCAACCAATGGGCGGTGGCGAGATAGCTGTAAGGGAAATAGGGCTTGACCTGAACGCCATAGGTACGTGCATTGGCCGAGGGGTCGGGCCGCAGGGATATCGCTTTCTCGAGGTCTTGGATGGCGCCAGCGGCATCGGACGCCTCGAGCTTGTCCAAGGCGGACTCGTAATAATTGTAAAATTTTTGCTGGGGGAGCAGGAGTAGGAGCAGCAACAGGGCCATGGCAAAGCCTCAGAAGCGGTACAGCAGTGAGCTCACCGCACGATGGAAACGATCGGAATAGACATAGGCAAGGTCGAGTTGTACCTTGTTGTGCCAGACGAAACCCACACCGGCAGTGGCGCCGATGTTGTCTTGGCCTTCGCCGCTGTTGTAAAAGTAGCGCTGCGTGTCATACATGACCCCGATAATGGCCGCCCTAGCCTCGTTGTCGTCGGGCGGAGGTATGCCGACGAAGCGCGTGCGGTGGTCGGGGTCAAAGAAGCCGCCAAAGCGCAATGCGATAATGTTCTTCTGCCAAGGCATCAGGTACTCGGCACCGACGCGGTAATTGGGGTCCTGGTTGATACGGTACTCGGATCGGTCGAATTCGTACGTATCGCGGAGACGGAAAGAGAAGTACTGAGAGAACAGCGACATGTTTTCGCCAATCAACTGCTTGTACTGGGTCCAGTCGACATCCACCAGGACCGTCCAGAGATCCGTGGGCTGAAGCGCGATGCCCATTTGGACGGAGTCGGGGATTTTAAACGTGATCGGCAGATCGCCTTCGGAAAGGCGTTGGATGACGTGTTCGCTGTAGTGGAACTTGGGTTGGAGCTTGTAACTCAGGCCGAGTTTGAGCTTGGGGGAAAGCTGGTAGAGTGCGCCGAGCACATAAGCCGGTTTCTGGCTGCGGTGTTTGGCCTCGCTCTTGACGATGTTGTCGATGAAATAGCTGCCGTTGATCGATGTCTTGGTGTAGTACTCGAAGTCGAGGTCCAGCTCGGCGAGGGAGACCGCGATGCCTAGTGAGAGCCGACCGAGGTTGCGAGAGACACTCAGGCCTTCGGTATTCAGTTGAATGCGGCGGATCTCGTGGCTGTTGAAGTAGTCGATGAAGTAGCCATCGGTGCTCTCGATCGGTGTCGAATCCGTACTCTTATTGCGGCGATAATCGAGGTTGTTCACAAAGAAGGCGGAGAAATTGAAGCCGCGATAGGAGAAGCTGAGCGAGGAGAAGCCGATGTCATCGCGCTCGAATGAGGTATCTTCGGGCACTTGTTGGGGAAAGGAGTGGGTGTTGTCGGAGCGCAAAGCCTTAAAGTAGGAACGGTTTTGGCGGCCTTCGATCGAAAACTCAGGTTTCTCCAATACCGATAAGCCGGCGGGGTTGGAGTAGGCGGCGGTGGCTTCGTCGGCGAGCCCGACAAAGGCCCGTCCCATGGCATTGGCGCGAGCACCGGGGGTGGTGAAGTCGAATTGAAACTCCCTGAAGACGACCGCATCGGTTTGGGCAAAGAGACCGATCGAGGTCAGGGTGAGCACGAGAACGGCGATTCGCTTAGAAAGGGCGTGAGGTAGCGATGACATTGTGCAGAAAGACCCCAGGTCGGTAAGAAAGGGAAAGCAGGAGGGCGTGCCCAAAATCGGTCCATGTAGCCTCCTACATTATATGCGGTAACGCGGACGAGCCGAGGCAAAAAGGACGTAAATCTGATTCTCGCGAAGTGACAAAGCTGTCTCTGATGGCGAGACGGGGTGTCTCGGCGTAGAGGCCAGAAGCGATGGGTGGGCGAGGGACTCAGTGAGGGCGAGGGTTTGGGGGCGGTGGCATGGCGCTTGCTATAGGAGAGGCGACTGTGCTTAGAGTTTGGGAGACACCAAGTAACCTCTAAAACTCGAAATCAATAAATCTGAGGCAAGACGGCTACGGCCTGCTTGTCTGGAGGTTCAATCAACATGAGAAAAGCTTTAGCCTTGGCGTTGTTCGCACTTTGCGCCGCGCCGATGTTCGCAAGCGTCCAGTTGGATACGTCCATCAACGACGTCTTCAACCGCGGCTCCAACGAGCTGGCCGGTTCCATCACCTGGAACGTCACCGGCGACGATTTCCGTGAGGCGTCCACCGATGAGCCCATCTTCATTCGTGTGACTCCCGACCACAACGCCTTCCTGGCTGAAACTCTGGTTCACCAGAATGGTAACGTTTCCCTGCTTCAGGACCCCATCCTCCTGGCCATGCGCCTCGACGGTGGCAACGGTCTGGTCAGCATGGCTGCTCTCGAAGAAGCCGTCAGCATCGTCCGTTGGGTTGAGGGTGAGTCCTCTCTCTGGATCCAAGTTCAACAGTCCTCCGACCAGTGGCTGCAAGCTCCTGGCGGTCTCGTAGGTCCCTCCGTCGACCTGGAAGTCTCCTGGACCATCGGTATCTCCGCTCGTCTGTCCGACCTCCGCAACGACGAAAACGCTGCTCAGAACGACTCTAACCTGCCCTTCAACACCCGCGATGCTGGTGCGAACGAAGGCGACGTCGACCTGGCTACTTCCACCCTGATCTGCGTTGACCTGCGTCAGTCCAACCTGCTGGCTGATGGCTCCGACGAATCTCTGCTGAAGTACGACATCATCGCGTACGACTACAGAGCCGAAATCGGCGTCGGTGTATACAGTGGCCAAGCTGGTCGCGACACCGGTATCAACTTCACGAACGACTTCTCTATCGCTCGTGGTAAGTCCCGCGCTTGCACCGTTACCGCTATCCTGCCCAAAGATGCAGTTGCCTACGCGCTCCTTTGCATCTACCGCGCACAAACCAACGGCACCACCGATGAGTTTGTCAAACTGACCAACGATCTGACCCTCCGCCTCGACTGTGAAGCTGGCGGTAACTACCTCGACACCGACCTGGTTGCTGGCTCTTACGTTGCTTTCCGCACCGGTAGCCGCGGTCAGTATGGTTTCGACGAAATCACCAATGCTCACTTCACCAACGCAGTCGGTTATTCCACCGTCGGCAGCAGCTTCAACAACCACGGTCGTACCCTGTGGCGCAATGTCAACCTCTACTACAACGGCGCTCCTGTTTCCCTGAACAACCCCTACGATCTCGACATCACCGTATGTGTTTACCAACACTACACCGATGCTCCTATCGAAGCTCTTCTGGACTGGTACGTTGTACTCCTGAGCCACGACGGCGCTCGTGACGAAGCTCCCTACGACGGCAACGATCAGTATCGTCGCTGCGAACCCTCCACCCTGCAACTCAACGGCGGTACCTTCTCTGTTGGCTTCTACGTAGCTTGCACCGGCAACCCCGTTACCATCTTCTTCCCCTACCTGCCCCGCCTGCAGGGCAATGTTGACTTCTGGGTTGGTCTGTCCACCGTTAACCAAGGTGGCGTTGACCTCGACGTTGAAGCTATCGGCTACGACGAAGACGGCAACCGCTACACTGGCGACCTGGGCGGCCTCGACGTTCACAACCAGAAAACCTGGCTGCTGATCGAAAACGCCAACGGCGTAGTCACCATCAACGGCGCTGGCAACAACAACAGCGGCGAAGTGGTTTCCATGGCTGCTGACGATGCCAACCTGCCTGCCGACGAGTACGGCAAAACCCGTTCCTCCCTGTTTGTTCGCGGCACCTTCCCGGCTGAGTTCCTGGATGACGTGTACAACGGCGACCTGGACGGCTACCTGCTGATCGGCAACCAGTCCACCTCCTCTGTTGACGGCGCTTACCTGCCCCGCAACTACGACAACGACATCCCTGGCCAGAATGCTGACCTGCCCCTGTGGCGCAGCAAGTCTTCCAGCGTCAAAGCTACCAAGGTTCGCACTGAAATCGAAACTTCTTCCCCCGTGAAGTAAGTTAGACTACGTACCTTCGTAACAAGAGTGCCCCTCTTCCCCTGGAAGAGGGGCATTTCTTGTTTATGCACCCATTTGACATTTGGCACCCTGATTGCTTAAATAGGGCTTGTGCCGAGTTTTACCGCCTGTTTCCCCTGGTCACCCGGCTCGCATGTTCTTTATGGGAGTGAATCGTGAAACACACTGTGCTTCTTCTGGCTCTGTTTCTCTGCCTACCGTCCTTCGCGCAAAGCTTGGGCACCGAATCCTTTTCCCTGTCACCTGAACCATGGAACGGTGACTGGCTACCCGAGCGCTATAGCATTATGGTCGACGGCGAAACCTATCTTGGCTGGCCAGGCCCGCTTCCAAAGATGTTCTATGCGCTCGGCATGGACCCCGATCATCCAAGTACCGAGTTCGAGCTGCGCGAAAGGGTCGACCGCAGTGCCGCCCACTGGTTCGGCACCTGCAACGGCTGGGCCGCTGCCGCGACACTTTTCCCCGAGCCAGAGGGACTCGTGATCGGTGGTGTCAAGTTTTTCTCCGGTGAGGTCAAGGGTGTTCTCGCCGCTATCTGGAAAGACAACATCGAGATCACTTTAGGGGACTATGACAGCATTGGCCTGACCCCCAGATCGGTGGAACAGATTCTCTACACTCTGATCGCCAACGACAAACCCGTTATTTTCGACATAGTGCTCGGGGTCGAATCCTGGAACTACCCGGTCGCCGGTTTTACGCGCACTGCTACCCAGAATGGTGATTGGACCGATGTTCAGCTCACTATTCGCTACACCAATTCGCTCCAGATGAGTCTGCTTGATGAAGAGCCCGGCACCCGTCACTACCTCGAGGTTTCTTACGATTACCGCTACAATGCCCTGGGTGCCTATGAGTGGCGCGGGAGTTCGGTCAATAACCACCCGCAACGCGCCTGGGTCACGAACACCCCCTACGTGGAGAGCTGGTTCACTCGGGCCAACCGCTTTTTTAATATGAGCACATTCACAAAGCTCCAGCAGCTAGGACGGGAGGACGGTCATTTGAGAGACCGTTTTGAACCCAACGATCGCCCTGCTGATGCCCGCCTCTGGACGGATAACTTGGCGATGGGTACGATTTTCAAGGGTGATACCGATCTCTTCATGCTCGAGAAGACAGCAGGCGAACCCATGAAAATCCATTTCACCGTTTACGAGGGTACCGATGTTGACCTCAGTCTGCTAGATGAGCAGGGCCAAATCATTGATTCACAGAAGGCGGTCTGCAATGCTGAGTTGAGCCCTGGTGATGCCTATGAAGGACGCTTTTTCGTAAAGCTTGAAGGTTTGGAGACAGAGCTCAGTTACTACCAGCTGACCTACGATGGTCTCCGCAGTTTTCTGCGCGAGTCGCAAGGCTCGGATTTGGTTGGCGGTTCCCTCAAGGTCATCAATCCGACGGCCGAGTCGGCGACCTTGGCGGGCCAGGGGCTACTTTCCGTTCCGCCAGCCGGTTTTGCCGCCGTCTCTGAGTTGGCAGCGAACCGTACCTATACCGCTGATCAACGGGTCGTTTTCGCGGTTGAGAGTGCAGATGATCAAAGGGTCTACAAGCGCTATGACCGCGAACATCGCTTGCAATTGCCTTATGTGGTACCTCAGCTGACCTGTCGAAATGGCTGGAAGACGAAGTTACACCTGACTCGAACCAATGATGACGCAATCGAGATCAAGGTCTTCAGTTCCACTGGCCAGACAATTGAGTCTGCCACCCTCCCCCAGGGCAGTGATTTTGACCTCGGCACGATCCTCACCCAGGCTGCTTCAGCCCAGGGAACATGGTTTACTCTGGAGACCTCACCCTTTAATTTGCTTTCCGGTCACGTCACATTCAGCAATTCAGAGCTTCAGTATGCTGCTGACTTCTCGATCGACAGTCGCCCTCGCCATGGGGAGCAGGTGCTCACCAACATCCCTGCTCCTGGTAATGGCTGGGTCGGACTTTCTCTGGTTAACACCTCGGGTACAAGAAATCCGATCATGTTCCGACTCTACGATGACGATGGCAAGCTGGTTGAAGATGGCGCGTTCGAGCTTGCCCCTGGCCAAAAATGGATGGGTGTGCCGGCCAATCTTGTTACCTCGCCCATCGAGGCCAATTACACCCTGTGGTTTTTCTCCCAGTACCAACTCGATTCCATGGCGCTCTACCACGACCTTTCCCATAGCGTTGACTATGCAGTGCGCCTTCCCAACCCGATCCTCGATTTTACCAGCGAGTCTTACTGCACCCCTAGCATGGGGAGCCTGGACGAGCAGGCCTTCATCATAGTCAATCCCACCAAAAAGGTTAACTATGTGACATTCCGTGGGTTCAATGAACAAGGCGAGGAAATCCTCACCCACCGCTTCGGTGGTGAGCCCTTGCGCTCTTTTGATTCCCGGTTCTTCACTATGGGTCAACTCTATCGCGATGCAGGTGTCGATCCCGAAAATACGGCGATCACCCATTTTAAAATTACTAATTCGCAACCGATCGTGATCAACGAACTCATTGGTTTGCCTGGGCACAAAGATCGCACGAGCGTGACCTTGCCAAACATCTACCAACGACCTTAAAGAAAAAGGCCGGGGAAACCCCGGCCTTTTTCTTTAGGTGAGACAATGTCTCTTAAGTGGAGATGGCCCAACTGCGCCAGTTTGACATGGCACGTGTGGGCTCTAGGTTGACTAGGTACAGATTTTGTTTGGTGTGTAAGTCATCTTTTTATAGGTAGTTAGGGCGTTTATGGCGTCGGCGATGGTCGTTTTGCTAGAATCGCACTAGCTTTTCTTGGGTGGCATCCTTCTTGCTGTTTGTGATTCGGTGGCGGTCGCGCTGCCAATGATGCAATGTGGAGGCCCCTTTGGTGAAAAAAGTATGCTTGCTGGGTGTGTTGTTGTGTGGTGTGTTGCCCCTTTTCGCTCAGTTCAAGGTTACTGTGCCAGACAAGCAAGAAGGAGACGGCAAGACTAAGGAGATCCCGGCCGAAGTGACGTCGATCAGGGTGAGCAAGGTAGAGCCTGTGCTTGATCCGTCGACCGTGGTGAGCTTCAAGGATGCGCGACTCACCGATCTGAAGGGCAATCAGGCCAAAATCGATCTCAAGGACAAAGTAACGATCGTCGAGTATTGGTCGAGAAAGTCGAACCAGGACAATCTCTATTGGAACCGCATGCGCGACTTGGAACAAAAATACGCGGGCAATAGTTTGGTCCAAATCATTTCGGTCAACTACGACACGGCCCTTGGCGGTGCCGGCCAGCGCCAGGCAGTCGCTGAGTACCTCAAATCCCATACGGCACCTAGCAAAGTGCTGCTCGATGTGGACGACGCCATTCGCGAGCTGTTCTCCATACCCGGTCCGTTGGGTTACATGGTTTTCAACCACAACCAACAGTATATTTACTGTGGCCGTGGCGATGATCCTACTGCGGAAGCACTTTTTAAGAAAATCGACGAGGCTCTTGCGTCGAAAAAGAAATGGGACGACTACGTACAGCGTACGCTAGGCCAGGTCGTTTCCCCAAAGAAGAAGTAAGGAGTCTCCTAAAATGATCACGTTACTCTCTCTTGCCCTGTTGATGGTTGGTCCACAGCAAGAAGACTTGATGGGCCAATTTCAAAAGCAGGTCGAGATCCGTCGCGAGGACGCCAAGCCGGCAATTGCCATCTACCTCGATCTCTTCAAGAAAGGGGCTAATGTCGAGGATCTCGACAAGCTGGGACTCGCTTACATGGAGCAACGCAAACCCATCCAGGCCGCCGCAATTTTCGAGCAGGCCTTGAAATTGGACGCCAACGCTGTGGATCTGAAAACCCACCGGGACGCCGCCCAGGAGGACGTCGATCAGAAGAATGCCAAGTTGGCGGAGCTGGAAGAGCGGGAAAAGGTTGAGCGGTCAGCGGCGCTTGTTTGTGGTCGTGCCGCAATTCTCTTCCACATGGGCTTCCTGGGCGATGCCATCGACCTTCTGTCCGATGCCCAAGGCAAGTACCCGACAGATCAGGACGTACCAGGTCTCCTGGGAACCTTCAAAATGGGCGTCGCCGTGGACACGATCGTGGTCAAAATGGTGTTGCAGGAGTTCGAGGCCGCTATTCAGGCAAACGATCAGGATAAGGCATTAGCGGCCTTGGCCTCCTACCATTTCTACTCCCTGGGTACAGGTGATCCCAGTAAACTTGTTGCGCGCATCGCCGCGACCTTCGGCGATGTGGACAAAACCAAAATCCTTGATGTCCTCGCTAAGACGGCCTCCTGACCAGGGTGCCCTTAACCATATACCCAAATCGCAAGGAGTTTCACATGCGTTATTTATTGTTCGGTCTGATCGTAGCTTGGCAGGTAGCCGGGCTGGCTCAGGTTCCTGTCTCACAAAGTGGTGACAAAGAAATGGAGGCCTTGATGAACAAGGTCGAGAACACTTCCGATAAAGCCGGCAGCTATTCGAGCACCTATAAGGTAGACACCGCTAACCCTGCCCAGGTTGAGGTCGCCGAATTCTCGGAAAAGTACTTCAAGGCCATGATTGCCGATGATCTGACGGCCACTTATCAAATGATGAGCAAGGACTACCGCAATGCGGTCAGCCTGCAGAACTACCTGCGCAAAGACCATATCAAGCTTCTTTCCGTAGAGCTTGCCAATGTGGAGTTTGGCACCGACACCTGTGCCCGCCTGCTGGGGAATACGCGAAGCATCGCTGGTCGTTTGGGCGAAATGAATATTCCGCTGAAGCTGCGCATCTTCAAAGAGGACGGCAAATGGGTCGTTTATTCCAACCCATACGAGCAGGTAGGCTTCACTTTGCCTAAAGCGAAGGACGTAAAGTACCCCTGCGAGTTCTGAGCGCGCTTTTAAGTAACCTTCAAATCATGGGCAGGCAGGCCTTTGGCATTGCCTGCCCTTTGTATTTCTAAGAGTTGGCCCGATGTTTGCTTTGTCGCTGTACTGAAACAGAGTCACAGGTTTGCCCGCTTGTGATGGACCTCAATTTAGGAGCAGTCGATGAAACGTAGATCTTGGGTCAGAATCGGAGCCTTAGGCGCATTTCTGGCATGTTATGGGGCCGCTTTCGGCCAGACTTTTACGGTCAATAGCCGAACCACTCCCTCGGGAGAGCTTCTTAAATTGGATCAATCCATCACGGTCGTGTACAACGTCTCGGCTACTGGTCTGACGCAGCCGGTCATTCCGGTTTTGCGCCCAACCAATGCAAGCCTGGCCAATTCCATTTCGGTCACCTGGAATGGCACCGCAGCGACCTCTACGCTCACCAACCTCAGCTTCAATATTCACCTTTTCGACACCACCAGTCTGTGTGGCCAGACGATCGATTTTGAGCTGCTCTTTTATTCGAGTCAATTCAGCGGGTCCAAAACCGCGATTCCATCAACTACCAGCTTGATGCGTTTCAGCTCCTCTTCGGGAGGGCAAATCACCCTCACCCACAAGGTCATCGATACACCCACCTTGCCCTGTCCGCTGAGTTCGGTTAGTCCGGCCACCTACTTCATGTCGCCGACAGGTGTCACTCAATCCGTCATCAATGATCCGGATAATCGCATCTACTTTCTCGCCGATTACAACTTGGCTGGGGCCGCTTGGCATAGCCAGTTCACGTTCTTTCTTTACGCGCTCAACGGCAATCAGTGCACCCTCAACGCATCCGTCGATCTCAATTCATTCCCGCTTGTCAATGCCGAGATCACCGACCAAACGGTATCTCCTGCCCGCACCATCACCCAAGCGCCCGTAGGCGGAGCCGGCAGCTGTGGTGTCAATGATCACGGCTATAATCTTTACGATATCACGGACCTAAACCCTGTCGACAGCGATTGTGCTGCTACGATTCGGCAGAGCATCGACTATCATACCGGCTCGGGGATTTACCAATTGTTCTGGTCCTACGGTGGCTTTGGCGCTGTCGTGCGAAAATTCTCGATTTACGTCGGTCAAGAGGGCACATGCTCGGCGTTGGTCCATAACTTTGGTGCTCCACCTGCCGCCACCGAGTTCCGCGTTGAAGATTTTTATCTTTCCTCCTACGGCAACGTCGAGGCCACTCTGACAGTGCCCTCGACCTGGGGCTCGAACGGCACGCTTAACTCCAACCTGCGCGTGACCTACTACCTGCGCACTGACAGTGGCATGACGGCCCTTGGCGCTGAAACCCAATCACTCAACCTGGCCTTCAACACCGCGCAAACGATCACGACTCCTGCAAACTACTTTATCGAGGCGCGGGTTCGCAGAACCGACACCAACGCAATCGTTTCTACCACCAGCAGCGCCTATCGTCACAAGGTAAACTACACCGTCCAGACTCCGACGTTTACTAAGGCCGAACAAGCTGCCATCGGCGGCAGTGTCGATCACTTCCTCGATCCCGGTGAAACCCTTTCTCTGCCGATCCTGGCCGCTTCTTCGGATGGTGCCAACTTGCCGACAATGAGCGCGCTCAGCGGATTGGTCGTCGACACCAATGCCAGTAACTCCATTGACGCTAGCGACACCGTGCTGGTGGCCAATACGCCCACGGTCGGCGGATTGAATGTGCGCCTGCTGCCAATTCAGTTCCCCGCGGGTACGACTTCTCGCACCGTCACCTTGGGGTATGAGTTACTGACTGCGCCGACCACGCCCGCTGTTTGGTTTTTCTCTGATGTGACCCGCACCGACAGCAATGGTACGACTACCACTTTCCGCCAGTACGCTTCGCTTCACCAAATTTTGGGAGATGTGCGCGACCTCAACGGGCAGAGCACTGCCGAAGAGTACGCCTATGACTTCAGAACTTCCAGTGGCGCGCCTGACTGGACGACCACGGATACCTCCCCCAGCAGTGCCAATTCCGGTTCTTGGCTCTACTCATCACCCTCGTTCGGCAGCAATGCCTGGACCGGCAATGGCGGCACCCAAGCTGCCTATGCCTCCGAAATCCTGACGCTGGTCTCGCCTTGGCTTCCTCTCGGCGATAGCACCACGGTCGACTTCGAACACCTTGCCCAGTTCTCTTTCAATCAATCTGGCGGTCTGCTGGAGTACCGGGCACGCAATAACGCCGGTGTCACCCAGTGGAGCAATCTGGTGGATGATTACGGCCCAAGTGGTGTCCTCAACGAGTTTCCCTTTCCCAGCAACCCGCCTTCCTACCTCTCGGGTAAAAAAGTTTGGATGAGCAACGAGTCTCAGTCGGAAAGCGTGACGGTTCATATTCCGGATTCCCTTGGTGATCTGCGCAATGACGTCCAGTTCCGCTTCCTGTTCATGGACCCCTCGCTCTCTGACACCGGCCGCAGCGACGGTCCGACACACTGGGAAGTCTACGACTTTACTTACGATACAGTCCGTTTGACCACCGACAATATCTTTGGGGTCGACGAGACGCAACTCACCTGGGATGCTTGCGATTCCCCCCGCATCGTCCTCAAAAACTCGGCGCCGATCAGCGCTTCCAACCTAACCTTCGAATGGTTTTCGAGCATCGACAACCTGTATAACGGGATCGGTACGGTTATCCCCGGTTCTTCTGGCCTGGATGTACCCTTCGAACCCACCACGAATGGCACCTACAACTACTACGTGCGGATCAAGTACCTGGGTACTGAGCGCATCATCCCTGTCGTCGTTAACAAGGTCGATGTTTGTACCAATGTCTGCATCTCTCGGGAAGATGCTCAGATCATCATCACGACCGAGTCGGCGATTCACTGGCCCGACGTGAAGAACATCACCGACTGCATTCTCGTCGTCAATCGCATCTGTAAATAAGCCGATACACCCCTAAAGGCTGGCGATTCATTTGGCTCGCCAGCCTTCCTCAAAAACCGAGTAACACCAAGTTACCAATTGTGCTCAACTGAACACGACGCTTCGTCGTGTGTCGACCTATGTTCCATTTGGTCTGCGTTTTATCCATCACCTCGGTCAGAATTCAAAGGAGTTGTTCCATGAATGTCATTCCGAAGCATCTTTATCTACTTTTAGTTATGCTCCTTCTGCCGCCTGTATTTGGGCAGAGTTTTCAAATCGTCAGTCGTTCGCCAGGGGCGGGCAGTGCTTTTCTCAACCTCGATGCAACAACCACGATTACATATAACGTCTCGGCCTCGGGACTGAGTGGGACCGTCGTACCCTCCCTGGTGCCACACGACCAGGCGCTGATCGGTAAAGTCGTCGCAACCTGGACCGAGACCAGTCCCACGTCCAACCTCTCCAATCTCAGCTTCAACGTCCATCTCTATGACGACGGAACACTTTGTGCGCAAACAATTACCTTCGACCTCATATTCTATTCCACTAGTTTCCAAGGCGGGATACAAGCCACTGCCAGCAATGCCCAATTAAAGGATATAGCAGTTCGTGGAACGGAAACCACGCTCACGCATTGGATCAGCTATACGCCGGTCCCGCCAGGTTTGCCCTTTCCGTTGACATCGGCCTCGTCGGCCACTCACTACCTGGTGACGCGTGATCTTCCCGAGTTACAGGATACCAAGTACCATGTCTATTTATGGTCTGACTATAATCTAAGCAACGCGCCCTGGGCACAGCAATTCCCGATCTTTGCCTACCCGATGGGTGGTTTATGCTCGTTAGACGCGGGGCATGATCTCAATTATTCGATGCTGGTGAGCGGGTCGGTGGTCAATCAGACGGGGATCTTCAATTCGCCGGTGGTATTGGCGCCTCCTGGCGGTGCAGGCAACCTGCCCACGCTGGGTCTAGGGATCAATATCTACGATATTACCAGTGTGGATCCGACCGATACGGATTGTAGCCCGAGTATCAGAGACATTCACTATGGGACAGGTGCCTATGCGATCGTATGGCAATACGGCGGCTTTGGCGCGGTCGTGAGGGCGTTCGGGATGTTTTTGGGGCTGCCTAACTGCAAAGTCTTTCAAACAAGTTTTGGCACGCCACCAGCCAATAATTTTCGGATCGATAATTTCTATCTGTCGTCGGCGGGCGAGGTATCGGCGGATTTGGCCGCACCGGCTTCATGGCTCTCGGGCGGACAACTGGGCACGAATTTCCGGGTCCAGTGGTTCCTGCGCAAAGCGGGGAAATTGGTCTCCCTTGGCGCTGAGTCGCGCAGCTTGGCGCTCGATGCAATTTCTAGCGAACAGATCACCGATCCGCAAGATTACTGGCTTGAAGCGCGCGTGCGGCGCATCGATACCGGTGCCCAAGTAAACGTGACCAATGTTGGGGCCCACAACCGCGCCTACACCTTGAATGGAATTGCGTTCCAAAAGGCCGAGGAGGGCGGAGCGGATGAGTTCCTCGATCCCGGTGAAACGATGACGATCAGCTGGAAGATCGACCACACCAGTGGCGCTAGTTTGCCCTCATTGCAATACGCCTCAGGGGTGGTGATCGATGCCAATGGCAATGGTGTGCTGGAACCGGCCACCGATACATACTTGGCAAACAACACGCCGATTCCCGACGGTCTCAATCTGCGCACGCAGAATTTGACTCAGAGCGGTTCGGGCAGCACGCGTACAGCAATCGCCGCCTTTGAGCTGTTGACCTTGACCACGCCCACCGCGACTTGGTTTTATGTGGACGTGACTGGCAGTAACGGGGCCACGGTCACTACGTACCGTCGCTATTTTTCCTTGAGGCAGGTGTTGGGTGGGGTCCGTGACCTGGACGCCGAAGATACCCTGCTCACCTATAACTACGATTTTAGAGTGAATGGTCACCTCAACGAGGGCTGGCTGACCATTAACGACACGAGCAACGGCAGTAGCAGAGGCTGGTCTTACGACAGCCAAGTGCCAGGCCCTTGGGTCGGCGTCGGCGGCCTATCGGCACAGAATGCTCAAGATCTCTACCGCTTGCAATCACCTGCACTCCCCCTAGGCCTCGGCACGGTGGTCGACTTTGAGCACCTGGCTCAATTTACCCCAAACGTCTCGGGTGGCTTGGTCGAGTATCGGGCGCATCGCATTGGCACCGCCTGGCCTTCGACCTGGACCAATCTGATCACGAGTTTCTGCGGCGGCTGTGGTTATTACGACGGCACCTTCACCAGCGCTGCCGAGTCCTATCTGAGTGGTAGGCAGGTTTGGATGAACAACCACAACACGGCACAGCAGGTCAGTGTGAACCTACCGGACGCCTTGGCCAGTGGTTTCCCCGAAAACGAGGGCGAAATCCAGCTGCGCTTCTTGTTCGCCAACACCGATCCGCCCACCGCCACGACGCACTGGGAACTCAATGACTTCAACTTCGAGACCAATCAGCTGCTCAATGACAACGTATTTGGTATCAATCGCTCGGGCTTCCCACTCTACGGCTGCGATGATCCCACGCTTTCACTCCTGGACTGGGCGCCCTATCCGCTCTCGCAGCTGACCTTCGTCTGGTATCAAAGCTTGGGTGCTCTGTGGAGCGGCCAAGGGACCAGCCCAATCACCGGTTCGGTCGGCGCGGTGGTGCCCTTCATCACCGGCGTCACGGGTTTGCACACGTATTACGTGCGGATTTCTCATGGTGGTGTTGAGCGCATTTTGCCCGTCACCGTCAATGAGTCGATCGGCATCAGCCAAGGTCAAGCTGTCCTTCAGATTGTCACAAGCGCGAGTACGCAATGGCCCAATAGCCAGAACATACTTGCCTACGTGTCCATCGTCAATACGGTGTGCCCCGACTGAGCTAGCTGATTCCACGATATCGATTCGGGTTTCCTTGTGGTAGAATACGCACGCCCAAGGGAGCCCGAATCGCTTTGGGAGGAGAATCCCATGCAAAGCCACGTCCTCAATATGCTGCTGACCAGCCTCATCCTCAGTGCGAGTTTTCACGTGCTGTTCTACGACGCTCGCCACCATCGCTGGCATCATCACTTTTGGCTCTACTTCGGTATTCTGTTTTTGGGCGGCATCGGATTTGCCTGGGTCATGTATTTGACGGAGCCCGCGGGGTATTACTCCTGAGGTGGATTATCTGGAACGCCATGGGGATTTGGCGCTTCGACTTATGATTTCATCAAGATTGCCGATGTAACCATTGGATTGTTCTCAGGTAGTTTGAGCTTGGTGGAAGCATGATATCGATATTGATAGTGGACGACTCAAAAACTTCACGGATGATGCTTCGGCATTGGTTACAGGGACTTCATCCAGAGGCTCAAATCGTTGAAGCCGAGAGCGGGGAAGAGGGACTGCTGCGGGTAGAGGGCAACGCCGGAGCGTTTTCATTGGTGATTGTCGATTACAACATGGTCGGCATGAATGGCCTCGATTTCATCCAGCAAGTGATGGACCGGATTGACCCGAAGCGAATCCTTTTGTGCACTGCAAACGTCCAGGACATCATTCGCGAACGAGCCGCCAATATGGGCGTGACTTTTCTCGCAAAACCTATCACGCCTGTGAAGATCAAGCAGTTCCTCAGCGAGATAAGCCTTTGATGATGTTAACCGAAATCCAACTCGACTTGCTCAAGGAAGCGTTCAACATCGGTGTCGGTCAGGCCGCTTGCGCCCTCAGCGAATTGGTCGGGGGCGAAGAAATCGTGTTGACTGTGCCCCTGGTCGAGTTGAAGTCAGTCCTGAAACTAGAGGAAGAGATACTCGCTACTGCGGGAGATCGCGTGTGTGGGGTGAGCGAAAACTTTTCCGGACCCTTTTCGGGTCGAGCACTGATGCTGTACTCCCATGGTGAAAGTCTTGAGCTCGTGCGCCTGATGCTTCGCGAGACGATTCCTCTGGAGCACCTTTCAGAGATGGAAGGGGAGGCAATGTGCGAGGTTGGCAACATCGTGCTGAATGCGTGTATTTCTGCGTTGGCCAATTTGATTGCCGTCGAGATCCAGACCGAAGTGCCGATGCTGCATATGGGCACACCCAGCGAGGTGCTTGCCTGTACCCTCAGGCCTGATGAACGTCAGGTTCTTCACTTGCGTATGTCGTTCGTCTTCTACAAGCATCAGCTCTCGGGTCACATCGGTTTCATGCTGGAGTTGCCCGCAGTGCATCGCTTGGCCGAGGAATTGGACTCGTATTTCAGTCGCTTGCTCGAAAGCTAATTCACGCGGAAACAGTCTCTTGCACTGGTGTGAGCTCGCGGTAGTAGTATGTGTTACAACCGCAATGACCGGTTGCACCCATGGCTGCTTGCAGAGGTTCGAAACCGAAACTGCGGTAAAGCCTGACGGCCCGTTCCATATGAGCGAGCGTCTCGAGGTAGCAGCCGCGATAACCGGCCTGAGCGGCCACCACAAGGCTATGATCGAGAATTTGCGCGCCCAAGCCAAGACCCCGAGTCTGTTCTAGAAAATACATCTTTTGCAATTCGCACACATCCGCAGGCCCGCCCTTGAGGGGGGCGAAGCCGCCGCCTCCCACGACCTTGCCTTCCCATTCGACGACTAGATACACGCTGCCGGGCTTGGTATAGGCTTGGTACATGTAGTCCAGTTCGGGATCCATGAACGCGAAGCCAGGCTTGTTGGCACCATATTCTGTCAGCACAGCACGAATGATGCGCGCCACATCCTCGTTATCTTCGGGCCTGATGGGGCGCACGAGGATCGACTTGCGCCGACGCGCGCGCGCGAGCGCCTTAGCGTAGACTGCCAGCCCCTCCTGGACGACATGGCGCTCGCGATCCGAAAGCGTGGAAAGTGCGTTGCTGACCTGGAGGTCGGATTCCTGGTGGATTCTTTCGGCCTCGAGCTGTCCGGAGGGCGTCAGGAACAACGGCTTCTGGCGGCGGTCGGCGGCATTGGTGCGGCTCTGGATCAGCCCTTCCTTCTCAAGTCTAGAGACGACGCGGCTCGTCGTCGATTTGTCGAGCCGCAGCAACTCGGCTAATTGGACGACCGTCAAACTGCCGCGATCGGCCAGTTCGATCAGGGCGTGGCAACGGGGCATGGTCATGGAGGGCAGTTCGAGCAAGCCTAATTCACGGACCATTTCTCGTGAGGCTTGTCGGATCGAACGGACGAGGCCTTGGTGGATCTGTGCTTCCAAATTCTTTCTCCGTGCATGCAGTTTGTTGCCAAAAGCAACTAAATGGATGTTTACGCAGCTAATGCTTCAAGGTTCTTATTTTTATTGAGGGATTTTTTGATTTGGAACTGCGACAGAGTGGCAGGGCTACTGTCCCATGATGGCGTCGTTTTGTCCTCTCGCGGATCGGGGTTAGGCTCGTTTTCAGCGTCAGGGTCGGTCAAACCGTTGACATTGGCGGTTTTCGCTGGTTGGCATGAGGGTTGCTCATGTTTAGGTGCGTGCGTTAACTGGCTGAACTCAGGCGCACACCCAAATCAGCACAGATGGAAAAGGGGATCTCCTACCTTTCCAATTCAGTGGTTCGAACACCAGGAGGAAGAGTCGGCACAACTCTTCCTCCTTTTTTTTGTGGTCCGCTTCAGCTGCCAGACGAACTGCCGACGAGATAAGAACACGCCCCGATGCGTGAGCCCAGAAGCTGCCCTATGCTCGAGCTATTTTTGGTTCTTGCCCGAAGGAGGAAGCGATGGATATCGAAATTCGCTGCCCGTCCTGTGACAAGCGCTCTGTCACCGATTGGGAGCGTGTTCCGAAAGGTAAGATCAAAACCACCTGTAATGTCTGCGCTCACCAGTTCGTCCTGGATAAAGTTGCTGGGCATAACTGCCAGGCCAAGCTAGCCGCAGCTGATGTAGAGCCCACCTTCGCCGGGTCAGGCTGGACGGTAGAACACCCTGCATGCGGCGGGATGCTGTATGACTTGGAAGACGTCATCGGCCTGATCCGCAGCGGTATGATCGGTGGGGATACACGCGTCCTGCCTCCTGGCGAACGCGGCTATCGCAAAGCCTCCATGGTGCCTCCGTTGCAAAAAGCGGTGGAGCAATGGGAAGCAAAAAACGCGCGCTCGACTCGCGGCTAGGTGCCAGACTTCGCCTCGGCATGCGCAGAGCGTGTGCGGCAGCACAGAGTGTCTTGAAGGCGCTTGCCTCGCAAGTTCCCCTTATGCTAATCTGCCTAAATAAAATTAGGTGACTCGACTGCCTGGCGGGCCACCTGCTTCCTGAGGTGTCCTGATGAGACCCGGCCTGTCCCTCGTCTGCCTGCTCGCTTTGCCAGTCCTGGCTGGCGTGCCCTATGTCCGCAACCCGATTGCGCCGCCTTCCGCCAGAAAACTGGTTTTTCAGGAGGAGCTGCGCTTTGGCGGAGGTGTTGGCGGCGATGCCTTTGTATGGGCACTGCCGTCGACCAATCTCGATGTCGACGCTCAAGGTCTGATTTACATCGCCGATCGCCGCGACAATCGCATTTTGGTCTTTGATTCCAGCGGTCGCTTCTTGAAGCGCCTGGCCAAGGAAGGTGAAGGCCCAGGCGAACTGTTGGGTCTGTTCAGTTACACCGTGCTAGCCGATGGCCGTGGCGTTGCCTACGATCTCAAGAGTGGGCGGCTTGGTCGCTTGCTCTACTTCGATGCCGAGCGACGCTTCAGTCATGTCATTGAGCAACCCTTTGGTGGCGAACAACACAAGGTCTTGCGCACGCTCGCGATCTCTCCCGACAATCGCTTCATGGCGGGTCAGTACTTCTATTACGACCCGGCCACCCCCAACGGCGACTTGGGTAAGTCGGGGCTTTTTACGACGGACTTCAAGCTGGTCCGCGATTATTCCAGTGTCCAGCTACCGCGCCTTGATTTCTCCAAGGTCGAAGACAGCCAGTACTGGGTCAATTTTCTGGCGGGCCATTTCACAGGTATGTTCAAGGGCAATGGCGTCTTTGCATTCGGGCGTCAGGGCCAGCTCTACACGGCCCTAACCAATGCCTACACCATCACCCGCGCCACCCAGGGCCAGCCGCCACGCGAGCAACTCAGCTTTGGTCGCGACTACAAACCGATCTTGCGCAGCGACGCTCAAGTCGATGGTTGGGTCGACCTCGTCCTGGGCGTCACCTCTAGTAACTTCCTCATGGGTGGGATCAACGACCGCGTCGTGCGCAAGGCCTACGCCAAAGCCGAGCTTTCACCGGCTCAGCCCCCGATATACGCACTCATCGCGCTAGAGGACGACCGCCTGTTGGTGGTACACGACGTCGACCTCGAGTCGGGCATCAACCGCGCGGACCTGTTCGACGGCAAAGGCCGCTTCATCGCTCAAGCCGAGCTCCCTAACCACGCCATGGTTGGTTTTGCCAGCCGCTTCTTTTCCCGCCTGGTGTTCCGCAATGGCCGCGCTTATGGGATTGAAGTCGATGATAACGGCGAGGCCTGGGCGGTGCGCTGGCGCTATGCGCTAGCACCGGTACCCTGAAGGAGGGACCCATGCGCCAGCGCGTCTTCGTGTTCTCGGCCAGGTCGTGGCCCGAGCTTCGCAGTCAGTTAGCTTGGTTGGCCAGCGCACCCAAGGAGTCGTCGCTGATGATCAATGCGGGGCGCTTAGCGCGTACGCTGCGCGCCCGCAGAGCGCAACGGTACCGACTGGCCGTGGTTTGCAGCGACATTGCAGAATTGTGCCGCCACATGCATGCCTACCTGGGCGGCAAGGGCGATTTAGATCACGTCTTCAGTGGCGAGGCGGAGCCCGCCACCCGGACCCTGCCGCGGGCCTGGCGCCGGGCGCATCGCCAAGTCTTGGCGGCACTTTGGGTCGAGGGCGCGTTCGACACATGGCCGAGAGCGCGGTGCGTCTTGCAGACAGCAGTTCATCCGACGAGGGAGCCTTCGCTCCTGGCGCGCTGCTGGCAAGAAGTGCTCGATCTGGACCAGACGCCCGCTCCCGACGACCAGTTCTTCGCGCTTGGCGGCAACTCATTGGCAGCTTTGCGTCTCGTCGCTCGGTTGCGGGAAGCAGGCGAATTCCGTCTCTCGCCCGGAGACATCTTTCGCTTGCCGCGCTTTGGCGACATATTGGCTTCGATCGAGAACAGTGAGCAGACAGCGCCTCAACGCGCTGCCACGCCGCTCAGGGCGCCGCTTACGGCCGCCCAGAGCCGCCTTCATTTCCTTCAGCGGCTCGAGCCAAACAGCCGCGCCTACCACGTGCCGCTTGAAATCTCATTGGGTGGTTCCGTTGCGCTGTTGGCTCTGACCCAAGCCATCCGGACGGTATGCGAGCGACATCTACCGCTGCGCAGCCGCTATCCGCTTAGCGTCGATACCCCGCTTCAGGAGGTGGGTGAGCTGCCCGCCATGGCCGTGCTGGTCGACCTAGGCGGGTTGGACCCCGTGCGCCGCGACCGGGGACTGCGTGAGCTCGCCGTGGCACATGCCTTGCGGCCCTTCGACTTGGCTGCTCAGGCCCCCTTCCGGGCGGTGGTGCTGCGTGAAACCCCCAGTACGCACCATTTGCTGTGCTGTCTCCACCACTTGGCCTGCGACGGCTGGTCGATCGGCGTGTTTTTGGACGAGCTCCGCGCCCACTATGCCGCCCAGATGGGCAGGGCGCAGCCGCCACCTTTGCCTGCAACGGACTATTTCGCCTTGGCCGGACGCCCGCGGATCGACACCGGCAAACTTGCGTGGTGGCAGCGCCAGCTGGCAGGGCTGGAGCTGCCGGAGCTGCCGTGTGATCACAAGCGACCAGCCCGACCCACAACGCGCGGCGCGCGGTTCACGCACCGGCTCGAGCCGGCTTGGCTGAACGCCCTTACGGAACTGGCCGAGCGCACCCATACGACCCTGTTCTCGGTACTCGAGCTGGCCTTGCGGGTCCTGCTTTGGCGCTGGAGTGGCCAGCTCGATCTTGCGCTCGGAACCGCCTATGCAGGGAGAGCGCCTCAGACTGAGCGCCTGATTGGCCTCTTCATCGAGACTCTGGTGCTGCGGCAGCCCCTCGACCCCCATGCCAACATCGCGGAGGCACTGCGCGTTGGCAGCACCGCGTTGCTCAAGGCGCTGGACCACGCCGAGGTTCCCTTCGAGCGGTTGGTCCAGAGCTGTGATTACGAGCGCGACGAAAGCCGTCCTCCGCTGGTCCAGGTGATGCTAATCCTGCAAAACGTGCCCTATTCTCAGACCCCTTTGATCGGTAGTGACCGGCTAGAGCTCGCGCTCACTGAGACCGGTAGCTGCGCGTTCGAGTTGGCTGTCGAGGCCCGCGTCGACGAGGGCGCCTTGCGCTTGCAATGGGACTATGCAAGCGACCTGTTATCATGCGACACGATCAAGCGCCAAGCCCAGTGCTTTGAGATGCTACTGCGGACACTGCCCAAGATCGCGACACTGGCGGAGCTGCCGAATTACACCGAGTCGGAACGCGCCTTCCTCGAAACATGGCAAGGCGAGGCTGTGCCCGTCAACCGATTGACACCACTGGCAGAACGGTTCCTGAACACTGCGCTAATGGCGGCCAATCGCCCTGCGGTGGCCCACGGTTTGAAGCCGGCTCACAGTTACGGCGACTTCGCCGCAGCCGCGCTCTGGCTGGCTGCCGAGCTACGCCGGCGTGGTCTGCGCCGCGAGGATCGCGTGGCCGTGCTGCTGCCCCGCGACACACGCCTGCCGCTGGCGCTCTTGGCGGTACTCATGGCCGGCGCTGCCTACGTGCCACTGGACGAGCTCTATCCGCGTGAGCGCTTGGCGATCATGCTCGAGGACGCGGCCCCCAAGCTTGTCATCTGCGACAGTGCCCGGGCCGCGCTCGTCGGCACCTGGCCGATCTTGCCGCTGGAGCAGTTTCCGGCTACAGAAACCTGCGCAGCAGCCGAGTTGCCGATGGTCCTGCCGGAGCAATTGGCCTACCTACTGTTCACTTCAGGTTCGACCGGGCGGCCCAAGGGCGTGATGATTCCTCAGCTAGCTCTGGCCAATCTGCTACACGCCATGGCTCAGGCGCCTGGCCTCGGCCCTCAAGACACGCTGGTCGCGGTTACGACACCATGCTTCGACATTGCCGCGCTCGAGCTCTTCCTGCCGCTGCTGGTGGGCGCTCGCCTGATCGTCGCCGATCGCACCTGCACTGGCGACCCGCTCGCCTTGGCGGCGCTGCTCGATGACGTCCAGGCCACTGTTCTCCAGGCCACGCCGGCAACCTGGACGCTGCTGGCCGAATCGGGATGGCGGCGACCACTGCGCATGCTCTGCGGCGGTGAAGCTCTGGCGCCCGAGCTGGCGCGGGCCCTGCTGGGTCGCGGGGGCGAGCTCTGGAACGTCTACGGCCCGACCGAGACGACGATTTGGTCGACCTGTTTGCGTGTGCTCGAGGCGCCCGGTGCAGGCGACGAGACCCCGCTGGCACTGGGGCGCCCGATCGCCAATACCACCTGCACGCTGCTAGATCGCGACGGTTTGCCAGTCGCCCTGGGTGCCGTGGGCGAGCTGACAATCGGCGGCCTTGGTCTGGCGCGCGGCTACCTCGGCAGGCCGGCGTTGACGGCAGAACGCTTCATTCCCGATGCCGATGCGACTGAGCCTGGCGCACGGCGCTACCGCACTGGCGATCTGGCGCGTTTTCAGGCCGAGTCCCAGGCGTGGCGGCTGCTCTACCTGGGTCGCGCCGATTTCCAGGTCAAACTGCGCGGTTACCGCATCGAGCCCGGCGAGATCGAAAACGCACTATTGGCCCTGGACGGTGTTGCCCAGGCGGCGGTCCGGCCGCGGCGCTTGCCAAGCGGTGACCTGCAGCTGGTCGCCTGGCTGCGCGCCCGGCCCAGGGCCCTGCTCGACTCGGACGCCCTGCGCACCCAGCTCGCTGGCCGCTTACCGGAGTACATGGTGCCGGCCGTCATGGTCGTGCTCGACGCCTTCCCCTTGACCGCCAACGGCAAAATCGACAGGCGTGCGCTCGATGGGCTCCCGTTGCCGCAGGTAACGGTCACGACCAAGGCCCGACACCTCACGGAGGCGGAGCGTGAAGTGGCCGAAGTCTTTGGCCAGGTACTCGGCCAGGATGACTTCGGACCCGACGACCATTTCTTCCGCCGCGGCGGCCACTCGCTGGATGCCGGCCGCGCGATCGCAGCGCTTTCGCGCCGCATCGGGCGAGATCTGCCGCTGCGGCTGCTGTTCGATGCGCCGACGGTTGCCGCGCTCGCGGCCCAGCTTGCTCGCGACGCCGCGCCCGGCATCGCCTGGGCGGCTCCGTCTGTGGCGCCCAGGGAGGAGAGCAGTGCATCTCTCAGCTTTGCCCAGGAACGTCTCTGGTACCTGGACCGCTTACAGGGCCCCTCCAGCAGTTACAATCTGCCCGTCGCCTTCCGCTTTCAGGGCGCAGTGGCCGCGATCGCGCTAGAGACAGCACTCACCGCCCTGGTCGAACGCCACCCAAGCCTGGCGACGCGCTTCCCGACCACCGACCCGCCCTGCCAGGAACTGGACCGAAACGCCCGCTTGAGTTTGAGGGTCGTGGACCTGAGCTCGCTGCGTCTGGACATAGCCGCAGCCGCGGCCCAGGTGGCGATACAGGCCGAGGCCGACCGGCCCTTCGACCTGACTGTTGCGCCCTTGGTGCGTTGCCTCCTGTTGCGTGCGCCCGACCACCATTGCCTGGTGTTCAACCACCACCACATCATTTCGGATGCTTGGTCGGCAGCGTTGTTAATGCGCGACTGGGGCCGGGCCTATGAGGCCATGCTTGCGGGTCGCACCCCTACTTGGGCAGTCCCTGCTTCCAGCTCATTGGCCTTTGCCCGTTGGCAGCGCGCGCCCCAGCGCCTGGCTGCCCTGGCCCCGGCCCGCGCTTGGTGGCGTGCCCAACTGGTCGAGACCGCCGCCCTCAACCTCGCGCGCGCGCTGCCCCCGTCGCCACCCGCTTCGCCTTCGCTGGTGCGGCTGCCCCTGGCCTTGGATGGCGTCGAACTGACCGCGTTGCGTCAGCGCTACCCAGAGCTCACGACCCATATGCTGCTGTTGACCGCCTTCGCCCTGGTCCTTGCACGCAGCTTCGATCAGGAGCGCTTTGTGCTGGCGATCGCCAGTGCGGGTCGCGACCGCCCCGAGTGGGCCGAGTTGGTCGGCTTCCTCGTGCACACCCTGCCCTTGCCGCTCGACCTGCGGGGCGAATCGGCGACCTCCTTCGCCCAGCTCGCCGACCGGGTGCGCGCCCTTCTGCTCGGTGCGCTCGAGCATCAGGAGTTGCCGCTGCAACTGTTGGCCCAGGACCTGCGCGAGGCAGGCCGCCGCGACGGCGATGACCTCTGGCGCGTGGCCTTCGTGCTGCGCAATGTGCCGCCGGTGCGCTTTGCGCTCGCTTCGACCGAACTGGAACCGCTGCCCCTGTCCGGCAGTAAGCCCCGCTTTGCGCTGGCCCTCGACCTCGAAACCGACGGCCAGCGCTGCCAGGGTACGCTCGACTACGATCCAAGCCAGGTTTCGCCCCTCAGCGCGGGGCGCTTGGTCGTGCGCTTCCAGCGCATGCCAGCCCTGCTGCTTGGTTTGGGCGCCCAACCGCTCGCCCTGCTCGGCTCCTTTGAGGACGCCGCGCCCCCTGACTTGCACGCCAAATCAGAGGCGCCGCTGGTCCCCATTCGTCCAACCGCCCAACCGCCGCGCCCGCCGCGTGGCCCAATCGAGCTGTTGGTGGCCGAGCAACTGACCCAACTCTTGGGACTGGCCGAGATCTCCGCCACTGCCAATTTCTTCGAGCTGGGCATGCACTCGATGCTTGCAGCTCGCTTGGCGGGCCGCCTGGTGCGCGCCTGCGGCAAGCGCGTCGGTCCCGCCGACCTCTTCGCTCATCCAAGCGTCGCCGAGTTAGCCAGCTGGTTGGCGTTGCACGCCGTCGCGGCGCTGCCCGCGATAGCGCCCGCGCCCCTAGCCCTGGGCGAGCACTTCAGGCTCTCGCCCGCCCAAGAGCGGATCTGGTTCATTCACCGCCTCGATAGCCAGGAAGTGGTCTACAATGTCGCCCTTGGCAACCTCCTCGAAGGTCCGTTAGCGGCTGCCACATTGGCCAAGGCGCTGGAAAACGTCCGCCGTCGCCACGAGTCGCTGAACCTGAGTTTTCCCGATATCGACGGCCAGCCCTTGGCCTGCCTGGCTGACGCCAGCTGCCAGCTCCGCGTCGTCGACCTGCGCGCCCTGGCGGATGCCGAACCCGTCGCCCAAGCGCTGGGCGCTTCCGAAATGCGCCGTCCCTTCGACATTGCACGCCCGCCCCTGCTGCGCGCGCTGCTCGTCCGCGTCGGGCAGAACCGAGCTTACCTGTGGCTCTGCATGCACCACTTGGTGGTCGATGGACCAAGCCTGGTCGTGATCCTGCGCCACCTCGCCCAGGCCTACCACGAGGCCTTGAATGACAGCCCCGTCGAGCGTCTGCCTGCGCCCGTGCAGTACCGTGCCTATGCGGACTGGCAGCGCCAGCTGTGGCAATCCGGCGCCCTGGCCGAACCGCTCGAGCGCTGCCGCCAACGCCTCACCGGCGCGCCACGACTCGACCTGGTCAGCGACCTTCCGCGGCCGGCCGTACTCAGCTTTTCCGGCGCGCAGTTGCCCGTCGAACTGCCGCCCGTCATCTATGCCGCTCTGTGCCGCAATGCCGGCGAATGGGGCACGACCCCCTTCAGCACCTTGCTCGCCGTCTTCGCGATCCTGCTCTCGCGCTACAGCCATCAGCGTGATCTGGTCGTCGGTACCGTCGCCGCCGATCGCCGTCAGCCCGAGCTGGCGGAGCTGGTCGGCCTCTGCCTCAATCTGCTGCCGCTGCGCATGCAGCCGAAACCCGAACTTTCGTTTTCCGCCTTTGCCGCGCAGGTTCAGAGCGACTTCTTGGCCGCCCAACGGGATGCCGAGCTGCCCTTTCAACTGCTGGTCGATCAGCTGGTGCCAGACCACCAACCGCAACTGTCGCCGCTCTTCCAAGTATTGTTCACGCTTCAGAGCGAGGCCGCGCTCAGCTTCGATCTGGTTGGCTGCCAGGCGACGCCGCTGCTCTGCGATACCGGCACCGCCAAATACGACCTCAGTTTCTCGCTGCTCGAGCGCGGCAATGCCCTGGTCGGCGTGGTGGAGTACAACCGCAACCTGTTTCTGCCCGACACCATCGCCCGCCTGTGGCGTCATTTCGCATGCGTGGCCGAGCAGGCCGCGCACGCGCCGAGTCTAGCGCTGCGGCGTTTCGAACTACTCGACGCCGAGGAACGCCGACGCCTGGTCGAGGCCCTCGCGGCCAG
>CAYRFM010000043.1:44119-67475 GCA_964423555.1 uncultured Holophagae bacterium
CAGCCCCACCGCCGCCGGCCTCGAGCCTGATCGCCTGGTTGGCGGCGCGCGCTGCGGAGCAGCCCGAGGCGACCGCCGTCCTGGCAGGGGAGGCCCGCCTCACCCGCGCCGGTCTGATGGCAAGCATCGCCCGACTCGCCGCCTGTCTGCGCGAGCGCGGCGTTGGTCCAGAGGTCCCGGTGGCGGTGCTCCTTGAGCGCGGCCTTGACCTGCCGATCGCACTGCTGGCTGTGCTCGCCGCCGGCGGTTGCTATATCCCCATGGATCCGATCTATCCGAGTGCGCGCTTGGCCCAGATTCTCGAGGACGGCCGACCCGCCTGCGTCATCGCCGAACCCGCCACTTTCGCGCTGTTGCCGCCCGGCGCGCCGCCGGTGATTGCCCCCGACGCCCGACCGCGCCGCGCCCTGTTGCCGGAACTCGTGCCCATGCCTGAGCGCCTGGCCTACATCCTGTTCACCTCTGGTTCGACCGGCCGGCCCAAGGGCGTGCAGATCGCCGAGCGCGCGCTGCTCAACTTCCTCGCCGCCATGGCCCGGCAGCCGGGCATGGCGCCAGGCCAGACCTTGCTCGCTGTGACCACCCCCTGCTTTGATATCGCGGCGCTCGAGCTCTACCTGCCGCTCGTCTGCGGCGGCATTTGCGCCATTGCCGATCAGGACTCGGTCAGCGACGGCTTTCGCCTGCGCCTCCTGGTCGAACACCACCGCGTCGATGTGCTCCAGGCCACGCCCGCGACCTGGACGATGCTGCTCGAAGCCGGCCCGATTCGACCTCTGACCGCGCTCTGCGGCGGCGAGGCGCTGGCCCCAGCCCTGGCGGCGCGCCTGCTCGGCGCCGGCCACCGCCTCTGGAACCTGTACGGCCCGACCGAAACCACCATCTGGTCCGCGGTCGCCGCCATTGAGGCCGGCTCCGCACCCTGCGTCCACCTCGGTCAGGCGATCGCCCATACCAGCCTGCAATTGCTCGACGGCGAGGGGCGCCCAGTGCCGACAGGTGTGCCGGGCGAGCTCTGCATCGGTGGCCAGGGTCTGGCCCGTGGTTACCGCGGCCGTGCAGGGCTGACCGCCGACCGCTTCATACCCGACCCCTTCAGCCATCTCCCAGGGGGCCGACTCTATCGCACGGGCGACCTGGCCCGACGCGACGCCGCCGGCCAGCTTCACTATTTGGGGCGCACCGATTTCCAGGTCAAGCTGCGCGGCTACCGCATCGAGCTTGGCGAGATCGAAAAACGCCTGCTCACCCACGAGGACGTCGCCGAGGCCGTCGTCGTCGCGCGCGAGGTTCATCCGGACCAACCTGGCTTGGTGGCCTATGTCGTCGCTCGACCCGGCGTGCTGGCCGACAACGATCCCCACCTGCGTGCCCGCCTGCGCCACGAGCTGGTCCGGCACCTGCGCGAGTCGCTGCCCGAGTACATGTTGCCGACCTTCACCGTCTTCCTCGAGCGCTTCCCTCTGACCCTTAACGGCAAGATCGACCGCCGCGCCTTGCCGGCACCCGTTGTCGCCGCCGCACTCGCCGACTACGAGGCCCCACGCGGCTCGGCGGAGCGGGTCCTGGCCGCCGTCTGGGGTCAGCTTTTTCAGCGCCCGCGCATCTCGCGCAACGACCGCTTCCACGAGCTGGGCGGCGACTCCTTGACCGTGATCCGCATGGTCGCCATGGTCGCCCAACACGGCCTGCGCCTGCTGCCCCGCGACGTCCTCGTCGAACCCTGCCTGCAGCACCTCGCTGCCCTGGCCCAGCCTTTGGTCGGTGTCACCCAGCGCCCCGAGACAGGGCCCCTGCCTGTCTCGCCCCATCTGCACTGGTTCCTCGAGCACTTCGATCCCACGCGCCATGTTTGGCTGATGAGCCAGGCCATGGACATGCGCGTCCGCTTCGCGCCCCAACGCTTTGCCGAGATTCTCCAAGCTCTGATGACGACCCATCAGGTCTTGCGCCTGCGCCTGGCACTGGACGATGCGCGGCCCAGCGCCCGCATCGCGCCCTGTGACGATCTGCCCTTCGAGCTCCACGATCTGCGCCCTCTCCCGCCAGCGCAACGGGCCGAGCGCCACCTGTCTCTCGCCATGACCGGTCATCGCTCACTCTCGATCTTAGACGGACCGGTGGTGCGGCTGCAGGTCTTCATCCTCGCGGATGAGGCACCGCTGCGCGTTCATTTGGCCGTTCACCACGCCATCTGTGACTTTTACAGCTTCTACCAGATCCTGCTCGACGACCTCTGCACGCTCGTCCGCCAGTTCGAGGCCGGCACCGAGCCACGTCTCGCCCCGGTGAGCTGCGATTACCGCACCTGGTGCGAGCGCCTCGTGGCCCACCTGAACAGCCCGGAACTGAGCCTTGACAAGGCCTGGTGGCTCGCCCCCCGGCGCCTGCGCCACCTGCCGCTATGCCGCGATTTCGAGGAGCGCCGCCACTCCGTGGGCGATATGCAATTCCTCCACCAGGACCTCGAGCCCAAGCTCTCGCGCGAGTTGGTTCAGCTGGCTGGCGCGCTTGGACTGGGCCTCGAGGTGTTGTTGCTGGCGGCCCTGGTCGAGGTGCTCTGCGGCCACGATCGCGACTGCCTGCGGCTGGACGTCGAACACCACGGTCGCGACGCGATCGATGACCTGGACCTGAGCCGTACCTGTGGTGCATTGACCACCAAGATCCCGCTCGTTCTGGCGAGCCGCGGTCAGCGCTCGGTCGAAGCCTGGCTCCAGGAACTGGCCGCCGAACTGCAGGCGCCTCATGCCGGCCTGGGCCACGGCATCCTGCGCTATCTCGTCGATGACCCCGAGGTCGCGCCGCTGCGCGCCTGTCCCGGTAGCGACCTGTTCTTCAACTACCGTGGCCGAATTTCTGCCAGCGCGCCCTTCGCCGAATTCTCTCCGGCCGAGCCCGTTGATTGCGGGCGGCCCGACGATCCGGTCTCCTACCTGCTGATCGTCAACGGGCACCTGGCCGAGGATCAGCTGGCCCTGAGCTGGCTCTACAGCTTGCGCATCCACCGCGCCAGCACGATCGCGAACTGGGCCGAAGGCCTGCGCGCAGCGCTTTGCGGCCTGCTGGAGCAAGTAGCCGCGCGCAGCGCGACGTCATGACCCTTGCTCGCCGACTTCGCACCATTGCCGCGCTGGCCTTTCCCATCATGGCCGGCATGATCTCCTTCAACCTGATGATGTTGGTCGACACCGGCATGGTCGGCCGTCTGGGTCAGACGGCACTGGCCGGCGTCGGTCAGGGAGCGTTCTTGGCTGCCTTTGTGGCCGCTTGTCTGATGGGGATCCCTTCGGGGGTTCAGGCCATTACGGCCCGCCGCAGCGGCGAAGGACAAACCGCGCGCATCGCCGAGGGCCTCAACGGTGGGCTCGTGCTGGCGCTGCTTGTCGGTCTGCCGGTCACCCTGGTCGGTTGGATGGCCGCACCGCGTCTCCTCGCGTTGCTCGGTGCCGAGCCGGCCGTCCAGAGCGTCGCCACCGACTACTTCCGCATGCTGATGTTCAACAACACCCCTTTCGGCATGATGATGACCTTCGAGAGCTTCTTTAACGGCACCGCTCGGCCCCGGATCGTGCTGCGCACCATGTTGGCCAGCCATGTCCTCAATTTGCTGCTCGATTGGCTGCTGATCTTCGGGCACTGGGGGTTCCCGGCGCTAGGGGCCGCCGGGGCCGGTCTGGCGACCGCACTCGCCGGGCTGATGGCAACGCTGGCATATGCGCTACAGGCCTGGCAGCTGGCTCGCGGCCAGGGCTACTTGAGCCGCTGGCCCGACCGCGCGACCCTGCACGGGATCGCCGCCCTGGCTTGGCCGGTCAGTCTACAAAACCTGTTCACCAGTCTCGGCATGCTGGTCTTCTTCGCGCTTGTCAGCAAGGTCGGCACCTATGCCACCGCCGTCGCCAACGTGCTGTTGCGACTGCTCGATCTGTTGCGCCTTCCCGCCAGTGGCATCGGCGTTGCCGCTGCGACCCTGGTGGGTCAGAGCCTCGGCGCCGGCGAGCGCGAGCGCGCTTGGCGGTGGGGTTGGGACACCGGCCTGTTCGCCCTGCTGGTCAACACCGCGGTCGCTCTGCCCCTGTGGCTGGCACCGGCCTGGTTGTTGGGCTTCTTCTTTCAAAGCAGCCAGGAGATCGCCGCCGCGATCCTGCCTCTGCGCTTGGTTGGCCTGACCGGCGCCTTGGCAGGAACCGGCCTGGTCCTGTTGAGCGCACTTTTGGGTGCTGGCGACAATCGCCGGGTCATGGCCATCGCCACCGTGCTCCAATGGGGATTCTTCCTCCCAGCGGCCTATGTGGTTGGCGTGCGCGCCCAAGCAGGGCTGGAGGCGATCATGGCGCTGCAAACACTTTATGGCCTATTGTTCACCCTTTGTTTCGCAACCCTGTGGCAGCGCCGTGCTTGGCAAAAGATCAAGCTTTAAGCTGCCCTCATGGTGCTCCTCTTGGCGGTGGGAGCACAACATGAAATGGACGCATCACTAGAGCGCCTTTTGCGCTAGCTGATTGAGCATCCTTGCATCGAGACCTGTCACTCTTGCGATGGTCCGAAGATCCATACCCTCGCGAAGAAGATTGATCGCAATTTTCAGAGAGACCTCTTGTCGGCCCTCGTCTCGGAGCATATCGGCTAAAGTCATAAAGGACCTCAACGACCATATTTTCCAGGCGTGCCGAGCTCAGCAGGTAGGTGACGAGCGCGCCATGCATGGCATAAGATCAAACTATAAGCTGAGCTCACTCGCCCGCAGAGGAACCGAGCGTATGGCAGAACGCAGCCTCAGACCGATTTTTGCACTAGCTGATTGAGCATCGTTGCATCGAGACCTGTCACTCTTGCGATGGTCCGAAGATCCATACCTTCGCGGAGAAGATTGATCGCAATTTTCTGACTCCCTTCTTGGATCCCCTCTTGTCGGCCCTCGTCTCGGAGCATATCGGCTAAAGTCATGAAGGCACCTCCAACCACTTCTGAAAATGATTTTAACGCAATCTCTTTAAATTCGGTCATGTTTTCCAGGCGTGCCGAGCTCAGCAGGTAGGTGACGAGTGCGATCAGGAAGGGCGTTTTCCGATGATCGCGAGAGAGCTTTTGCAGGGTGGGGGTCAGCTCTTTGAAGCAGTCGATGAAGTCGCTATCGTAGATATGCTTGAGCACCTTGAGAAACAGCGAAAGCTTGTCTTCTCTGAGGCTTTCTCCTGGCAATTGGGCCAAATCGATCATGATGACATCTTCGCTTTTGCAGCGGTCCGGGATCAGATCCTCTGGGCCGTCCATGGTCTCGGCCAGCGTCTTGGGACCCGCATACGGACGGCGTCCATGATAGAGCCCGACCAAAAGAACAATCGGTAATTTTTGGCCTGGGTGCTGCTGGACAAAGCGCTGCCAGAACGCCATTTCCTGAGCGCGCAGCTGGAACACCATGCCTGGGTGACGGGCGGCCCCTTCGCTCTTGTGCTCCATTAATACGGAGATGTGAAGTTCGCTCCGGTCTTTCAGGGGGGCCAGGAAGACAAGATCTGTCAGTAGTTTGCGCAATTTTTCGTCGATGAAACTCTCGCTGGTCATCTTCAAGCCGTCCAGGTCAACGTGGTCTTCTAGGTGACCGAGAAACCTCTTGAAAAACGCCTTGACCAACTCCGGGTCGAGCATGGCATAGCGCACGAATTCGTCGTGTTTCACATGTCCTCCAAAGCCTTGGCCCAATGCTGGATAGCCCGGCAAGTCTAGCACAGATCTGCGATATTGGGACACAGCCAGTGAACCATTCGGTTATTCGCGAAGACTATAGTGAGTGACGCCTCCGTTCGGCGCAAGTCGACGGAGCCATGCTTCACGTGCCAGGGAACCTAAAGGCCGACCACTGCCGGGTCGGCCTTTTTTCATTTTTGGGTTAAACTGCCACAGAGATCACGCACCCGGCAGTTCCCGCAGGCCTTTTCTTGCGTTACAATGTGGACGGCCAGGGGCGATGACCCGATACAGGATCCCGCGCGCCAATCGTTTTCAGTAAAGCATGATGGCCTGGGGAAAATGTTCTGTCGGCACCAAAGCTATTGACCGTCGCATTTCGGGTTCTGTGGTAACATGATGGACCGATGCGGGAATCAGTCGGATTACGGGCATGTAACATGGAAGATACAAAAAAGTCTCTTGAGATTCTCGCCAAGGCCGTTTCGGAAGTCGGCTACTGGCGCTGGTGGACGGCGAAGCTGCCGCGCGCCATTCTTTTGGAATTTGGCGGGGTTCAGCTGTATTCACGCATGACCCGGGAAGATCAACCGCCTCCTGGTGTGATGGCGATGACGTTCCACAAGCCCAAATCCATCTGCTTCCTCGACTTCTCGCGGGAACTGCCCGGTGATTGGCACAACCGCCTGGAGGAAGACGAGATCGACCCCTTTGTCATCGATCGCGGGCGCTTTGGCTTCAACGACGATGCCCTGGTCGACAGCATCCTCCGCAAGACGCTGCGGGTCAACACGCTTCACGGCTATCCGCCCCAGCGCGGCAAGCTCCCCGAAGCGCCCGTGACCCTGGCCTTCACGGCCGACAAGGTCGGCGTGCTGATCGCCGCCGAATCGCTCGAGCTCAAGACCCATCAGGGCAAGCTGGCCCTCGACCAGGTCGAAAAATCCAATAGCCGCTGGTGGGAGTACTGCAAGGAGTACTGGCAGCAGAAGGAATCCGGCAATCCCTTGCCCACCGATTACGCCTGCGAGGCCACCATGCCCGCCGGCGCCGAGAACTGAGCTAAAACGGCTTCGGTCTAGCGGGGCAGTGGCTGCCCCGCCCTCACAACAGGCGCCTCAGGGCGCCGGATGAAACAGCAGGTCCTGGAAGTCGAAGCTGAAGTCCGTTTTGGCCGAGACGGGTTTCATCTGCATTTCGCGGATTTTGCCTTCGGGCGTCAGCGAGAACGTCACAAATGCATCGGCCTCCAGCGAGCGGTCGTGCCAGCGAACAAGGAACGTGTCGTACTGGTAGTGCTCCATGGCACCGCTGAGCGATGGCGTATGGGAGAAGGCCATGGTCAGCTTTTCGCCCTCGAGTGCGATCGCGATATCGCCGTACCAAGCATCGGTATAAGTGCCGACATAACTGGCCAGGGGCAGGGAAGGCCCGACAGCGGCGTTCCGGGCCGCGTCGCGAGCGCTCTCCTCAGCCTGACGTTCCTCGTTGCGGCGCTTGATGACCGTATCGAAGGCGGCCGCCCAATCGGGTCCGTCCGTCACGCCCAGGTAGTGGTCGAATAACTGGAACGTGATCGCTTCGCAGATCCCGCCAGCCTGCTGGTTGGTCAGGACAATCACGCCCAGGTTCAGCTCGGGCAGCATCGATACTTTGGAGATCTGACCCAGCAGCCCGCCATTGTGGTAGACCATCTTCTTGCCGCGGTAGTCGCGGGTGTCCCAGCCCAGGGCGTAGGCGCGGAAATTGGAGCGCGAGGCGGCCAGTTCGGCGGGCGGCTCGCCGCTGTTGATCGGCGTGACCCCCGTGTGCATCTCGCGGCTGCGGTCCTCGCTAAACAGGCGCGGCGCGTTCTCGCCGTCGCCCAGGGCGCCCTTGGCCAGCTGCGCCTTGACCCAGGCGGTCAGCTCGGCCACACAGGCGTTGATGGCACCGGCCGGGGCGACACTGTCCAAACCTTCCAGTGCCACGGGCTGAAGTATGCCTTCCAGCACGGCATGGGGCATGACGTGGTTGGCGTCCTTCGCCATGTCGGGAATCCGGGTGCAGGCCCGCTTCATGCCCAGCGGATCGAAAATGCGGGAGCGCACAAAGGCGTGCCAGCTCATGCCGCTGACCTTCTCGACCACCAGCCCCGCGATCAGATAGAGCGCATTGTCGTAGTTGTAGGTCGCGCGGAAACTGTTGGCCGGCTTGATAAAGCGCAGGCGATAGGCGATCTCCTCGACACTGTAGTCACTGGGTGGAAAATACAGCAGGTCGCCGGCGCCCAGACCCAGGCCGCTGCGGTGGACCAGCAGGTCCTTGACGGTCAGCTCGGCGGTGGCGTAGGGGTCGTAGAGGCGAAAATTGGGCAGCAGGTCGACGACCTTGTCGTCCCAGTCCAGCTTGCCCTCGTCGATGAGGATCGCCAGCGCGGCGGCGGTGAAGGCCTTGGTGTTGGAGGCGATCCCAAACAGCGTCTGCTCGTCCACCTCTGCCGGCTTGCCCAGTTCGCGCACGCCATAGCCCTTGGCCAGCACCACCTGGCCGTCCTTGACGATCGCCAGGCCCACGCCAGGCACCTGAAAGCGGGTCAGGATCGCGGCCATGCGCTGATCCCAATCGACGGGTAGGGCGTCGCTGGCGCCAGCTGGAAATAAGGCCATCCACATGATCAAGAGCAATGCACATGCGCGCATGGTGATCCTCCAAACAAAACGTTGCCCCAAGGGGTCGGTCCATTATATAGAGGAGCGAGGTTCTGTGTCACCATGGTCCGCGCGCGCGACGCGAACGCGCGCTGGGCAAGGCTCGGGCCGGTGTAGTGCCTGATCGGCGCGTAGGTTTTTTGATAAATCCTGCGTATTTTCAAGAATCCGATTGACAGAGAGCGATCATTGGTTTAACCTTGGCTTGTTCATCTGCGAGACTGGATTTCACGTTTCTCGCCCGAATGAATACATCCATCTTTCACCCCATGGATAGTGAGACGGCGTGATTCTGACCGGTTAAGTAGCTTTAGGCCTGCGTTTTACGCGGGCTTTTTCTTTTTCAGCACCCGGAAAGCAGCCGCTGCACGACCCGTTCCGCCGCTTTGATGCCATCGACCGCCGCGCTCACGATTCCGCCCGCATAGCCTGCCCCTTCGCCGATCGGGTACAGGCCAGAGGTGTTGACACTCTCCATCTCCTCGTCGCGCGTGATGCGGATCGGCGAACTGGTCCGGCTCTCGACGGCCAGCATATTGGCCTCCGCCGAGGTGAAGCCGCGCAGCTTGCGGTTGAAGTTCTCCAGGCCGGCCTTGAGGGGTCCACAGATCCAGCGCGGCAGCACCTCGCGCAGGTCGCAGGCTTCGATGGCCGGGCGGAAGTTCGTCGGCGCCAAAAGCCCACTGGGTCGGCCGGCGACAAAGTCGGCGATGCGCATGCCCGGCGCGGCGTAGGCTTGGTGGGTGGCCTTGAAGCAGGCGGCCTCGAGCGCGCGCTGGAAGGCGATACCCATCAGCGGCGTTTTCTCGTAGCCCTCGCGCAGCAGGTCGGCCGTCTCGACCTGAACGACGATCCCCGCATTGGCGAAGGCCGTCGAGCGGTTGGCGTTGCTCATGCCGTTGATGGCCATGTGTTCGAGCTCGGTAGGGGAGGGCACGATGAAGCCGCCGGGACACATGCAAAACGAGTAGATCCCCCGTTCCCCGCCGCCCTCGTGGATCTGATGGGTCAGGGCATAAGCCGCCGCGCCCAGGACGCGCTTGTGGCTGGGGTCGCCGTACTGGTTGCGATCGACGAGCTCCTGGGGGTGTTCGACTCTGACGCCGACGGCAAAGGGCTTGCTCTCCATGTGGACGCCGTCGCGCCAGAGCTGGTCCAGCGTGTCCCGCGCGCTGTGGCCGATGCCCAGCAGGACATGGGCGCAGGGCAGCGTCTCGCCGTCGGCCAGGCGAACACCGGTGACGCGGCGGTCGGCCAGGCTCAGCGCCGCGAGCCGGGTAGAGAAGCGCACCTCGACACCTTTGGCGATCAAGTGCTCGCGCATGCGCTTGACCAGGCGAACCAGCTTGTCGGTCCCTAAATGGGGATGCGCCTCGTAGAGAATTTCGGGCGGTGCCTCGAAGTCGACGAGACGGCGCATGACCCAGGCCACGTAAGGGTGCTTGATGCGGGTGTAGAGCTTGCCGTCGGTATAGGCGCCGGCCCCGCCTTCACCAAAACAAATGTTACTCTCACAGTCTAACTTGCCGTGACTGCGCAGCTGGCCGATGTCGCGCATGCGCGTCTCAACCGGCTTGCCGCGCTCTAACAGGATCGTGCGCACGCCCGCCTCGGCCAGGGTCAGCGCCGCGAAATAGCCTGCCGGACCCGCGCCGACCACGATCACCGGCAGGTGCTCGGGCAAGGTCTTGTGCAGGAGCTGTGGCGGTTCGGGCGCTGCCTCCGGGGTCACGGCGGTCACCCCGGCCAATGCCGCCTTCAAGGGGCGCGCCAGCCGCACTTCCAACAGCATCACGAACCAGACCTGGGGTTTCTTGCGGGCATCCACGGAGCGTCGCACGATCCGCAACGCCAGCAAGTCCTCGGCAGGGCAGCCGAGCAGTGCCAGCACCGCGTCCGCGAGCATGGCTTCGTCGTAATCCAGGGGAACCTTGAGCTCCGTAATGCGGTAATGCGTGTCCATGGTCCTCCCCGCGCATAGGCGTCCTCCGCATTATAGCGGAGCCGGCAGGGTGGGGGAACGTCGGGGCGTGCTGTTTTTTGGGCGCTCACGGCGCGTTCCGTTGGCATTTCCTAACCCGCCATCGCCAATCAGGCGCGCCGGTGCCAGACGCCGCGCGGCCTTGTCGTCTGGTACGTGAATTGCTACACTAGTGCGGTGAAGTTTGATTCCGCCGCGTTGCTCTGTTCACGGAGGTGATTCATGCGCGTTTTGATGTTGCTGTTGGCCTGTCCCCTGGCTTTCTCCGGCCAGATCACCCACTTTACCGCCGCTGACAGCGGCTTCACCAGCGAGTTGGTTTTGCGCAACGGCTCCGCCAACACCGAACCCCTGCGACTCAAGCTCTTTAACGGCGACCACAGCCAAACCCTCGACCTGGAACTGGCACCTGGCGAGAGCCGCATTCTCGGCGGCCAGGAGCTGAGCATGTGGCCGACCCACCTCAGTTTCGAATGCGCCGATCTGGTCAGCGTCTCCGCGCGCTACCGGGTCAAGGCCGGTGGCAACGCTGTCACCGTGGCGAGCCACCAGGAACCCGCGCGCGTCTACGACTTCGGCTACCTGGACCCCACCGACTTCTGGACCGGCCTGGCCCTCGTCAGCCAGGAACCCGAGACCCAGGTCCTGTTCCGCCAAATCGATGCCAGCGGCCAAATCGTCTTCGAGCGCGAGCTGGTCAGCGCGCTGGGCGCCTTCAAGCGCAGCTTGCTCGACGTCTCCGGCCTGCCGTTGGTCGCCGACCCCGGCTCCTACTTCGAGATCGTGGCCTCCAAGCCGATCGTCGCCACGATGCTGTTCGGCACCCGCGGCGGCGTGCCGATTATGAGTCAGGCCATGCCCGAGAAGCGCTATGACGACCGTATCGTCGTCGGCTACAGCGGCGGTTACGGCGGTCTGGTCGGCGAGATCACGATCAATCGCGGGACCTTGACGGTCGGCGGTCATACCTACTTCATTCACAACTACGAGGCCATTCGCACCCGCTTGATCGATCTCGGCGCGGTCGCTCATCGTGTGGAAGCGTTGCGCAACCCCTGTTGCGACCAGTTCGATTTTCACCTCGAAATCGTCGACGGCGCGAACCGCAACCATTTTGCCCTGAGCAGCTTCGATCTTGACGGCCGCAACCGCGACGCCGAACAGGGCTATGCCATGATCGAGGCCGTTTACACCATCGCCCGTCAGATCACCGGCCAGGATCTGTGGCTGCCTCGCTGAGCAGATGCTAGCTCGCACGCAATCGGGCACGGAACGACGACCTTCTTGAAATCCTTTCTTCGCGACTTCGCGACTTCGCGTGAGAGTTTCTGGCTAGGCCATGATCAAGGCCGTCTACACCATCGCCCGTCGGATCACCGGCCAGGATCTGTGGTTGCCTCGCTGAGCGGATGCCTCGTACAAAAATTAAACTCCCCGGTCTATTTATCGTTAAGCTCTGTGTAGGTTTGCTCGACCGAGCCTGACCCCCCGAGGCTTTGACGAATGAAGTTCCGTATAACTGCTCTATTATTAGCCGGTTTGGCGATTATCGGCTGTGGCGGTCTCCACAAGCGCACCTCCCAGACCGCCGCGCCTTCCGGTTACCAGCTCCCCCAAGCGCGACCCGACGACGCCGATGTCGCCAATCTGGAGGAACGCCTGCGCTTGAATCCGGACGACGCGATCGCCAACCGCGAACTGGGTTCGCTGTTCCAATCGCGTACCTCCCTCGTCGCCCCGCCCGAGCGCTACGAGTTGGTGCGCCGCGCCAATGTCCTGCTGGACAAGGCCTACGCCGCAATGCCCGAGGACCCTCAAACCCTGATTTTCCTGGGCCTGGCGCGCGCCTCGCGGGGCAAGTTGCCCGAGGTGGCACTGGTCAGTAAACTGACCACCGTGCTCGAGGGTTTCTCGCTGATGGACCAGGCGGTGGCCAAGGACCCGGACAACTTCAGTCTGCGCCTGATCCGAGCGAAGGCCGAAATTCTTGCGCCCGCCATCCTCGGCCGCGGCAAGACCCTGGATGAAGACTACAAATTCCTCTATCAGCGCATCTTTAAGGATCGGAACCTGCCCTCGCACTTGCAGGTCCTCGGCCTGATTTGGCTGGGCGACTATCATTACAATGTGGGCAAGAAGGCATATGCGCCGCACTATTGGAAAAAAGCGCTCCAAGTGGCGTCCAACTTCACCCAGGAAGTCGATGATCGCCTGGCCGGTCGCAATCTCGGCTTCTAGGACAGCGCAAGTTTCGGGTGGTTCACCGCGGCGATCAGCGCTATCTTAGGCGTTGCGGACCCTGAGAACGGGTCCAGCTTCGCCGAGGGAAGGCCGTATGCCACTACAAAATCGCGTGACCCCGATGGGCGAGATCGTCGCCATTCCCCAGCGTGGCCTGTTTACGGGTAACCGCGGCATCCTCCACGACCCGGCGACCCGCACCCTGACCCGCAAACGCTGGTCCTCCAAGGCCTGGATCACGTGCGCGCTGGCTTGGCGCGAGGTGCGGCGCTCGCCCATGGCGGCGCGCAGTTGGACGGAACTGTTCTTTCTCGATGAGGCCACGGCCCTGGCCGCCGGCCACCGCCCCTGCTTCTACTGTCGCCGCCAGCGCGCCGAGGCCTTTCGCGCCGCCTGGGCGGTCGCCCAGGGCGGCGAGCCGCCAAGCGCGCCGCAGATGGATGCGGTCCTCCACCAGGAACGACTCGAGCGCGGCGTCAAACGCCTGCACCCCTTGCCCGTGCCGCTTGGCGAACTGCCCGACGGCGCCATGATCCTCGCCGACGGCGCCATGTTATTGGCCTGGCGTGGCGGCTTCTACCCTTGGGGCGAGGGCGGTTACGGCGCCGTCACCGAGCCGCGCGCGGTCGTCGGCCTGCTCACCCCGCCCTCGAGTCTGGCCGTCCTGATGGCCGGTTACCGGCCCGAGCTCCATCCCGATCTGGTCGGGCGGTGAGCGCTTGGAGAGCCTGTTTGCCGACCTTCAGGACAGCTTGCCCCGGCGCGAGCAACTGGCGCCCGGCGCCATGCTGCTGCGTGGTTTTGCCCTGGCGACCGCACCCACCCTGGTGGCCGCCATCGCCGAAGTCGAAGCTGTCGCGCCCTTTCGCCACCTTGTCACCCCTGGCGGTTACACCATGTCCGTGGCTATGACCAATTGTGGGCCGCTGGGTTGGGTCTCCGATCCCAGTGGCTATCGCTACGATCCTTGTGACCCCCACAGTCAGCGACCCTGGCCGCCGATGCCGGCGCCGTTCCTCGAGCTGGCCCGCGCCGCCGCTGCCGCGGCCGGCTACCCCGGCTTCCAGCCGGATGCCTGCTTGATCAACCGCTACCGCCCGACCAGCAAACTCTCGCTCCACCAGGACCGCGACGAACGCGACCACCGCCAGCCGATCGTCTCCGTCTCCCTGGGCCTGCCTGCCGTCTTCCAGTTCGGTGGTCTCAAGCGCAGCGACAAAGTCAGCCGTTATCGCCTGCACCACGGCGATGTCGTTGTCTGGGGCGGTCCAGCTCGGCTCGCCTATCACGGTGTCATGCCCCTGGCCGACGGCGACCATCCGTTGACCCACCGCGAACGCCTTAACCTGACCTTCCGCCGGGCGCGCTGAAGTGCCCTGACCGCCAAGGAGTGACCATGCAGATCAATGACACCGCATCCGCGCTCGACCAGACCGCCGACACCAAGCTGTCGTGCTACGACTGGGCAGATTTATTCGCTCGGCTCGACCGACAGGGCTGGGCCATGCTCGAGGGCCTGCTCCTGCCCGACGAATGCGCCCGCATCGCCGCGCTCTACGACGAGGAGGCGCTCTACCGCAAGCAGGTGATCATGGAGCGCCACGGCTACGGTCGCGGGGCCTACCGCTATTTTGCCTACCCCTTACCGGATTGGGTTGTCGAGCTGCGCGCGGCCGTGTACGCCCGGCTGGCGCCGTTGGCCAACAGCTGGCACGAGCGCTTAGGCCAGGCCACCCGCTACCCCGAGCGGCACGCGACTTACCTGGCCGAGTGCCACGCGGCCGGCCAGCTGCGACCCACGCCGCTGTTGCTCAAATATGGCGCGGAAGATTTCAACTGCTTGCATCAGGACCTCTACGGCGAGCTGATGTTCCCCATGCAAATGGCGGTCCTGCTCAACGAGCCGGGCCGAGACTTCAGCGGTGGCGAATTCGTGCTGACCGAACAGAGGGTGCGCATGCAGAGCCGGGTCGAGGTCGTGCCGCTACGCCAGGGCGACGCCGTCATCTTCGCCGTGCGTGAGCGCCCTGCCAAAGGATTGCGCGGCACTCATCGTCTAATCATGCGTCACGGCGTCAGTACGGTTCGCGCCGGTCATCGTCAAACCCTGGGCATTATTCTGCACGACGCGAAGTAGGCGAAAGTTTTGGCGTGAGGTTCATGTACGTGCACCCACGTTGCCAGAGTGCATTGCGCCCTGGCGTTATAGCAGCCAAATAGTGCCAGGGTGCACTGCGCCCTGGCGTTATAGCAGCCAAATAGTGCCAGAGCGCGTTGCGCCCTGGCGTTATAGCAGCCAAATAGTGCCAGAGCGCGTTGCGCCCTGGCGTTATAGCAGCCAAATATTGCCAGAGCGCGTTGCGCCCTGGCGTTATAGCAGGCAAATATTGGCAGAGTGCGTTGCGCCCTGGCGTTATAGCAGCCAAATATTGCCAGAGCGCGTTGCGCCCTGGCGTTATAGCAGGCAAATATTGGCAGAGTGCGTTGCGCCCTGGCGTTATAGCAGCCAAATAGTGCCAGAGTGCGTTGCGCCCTGGCGTTATTGCAGCCAAATAGTGCCAGGGTGCGTTACGCCCTGATCCTGCCGCCCGCCATCAGGCTAACGGCTGTGGCGCTGCCACTTGCTTGGGCTTGCGCGTTGCCACCGCCAAACCGCAGAGGATCAGGAACGAAGCGACCCAGGTCAGCGGGCCATGGTGCTCGTCGCGAACCCACCAACCCAGCAGCACGGCGATCATCGTCGAGGCCAGGGGAATCAGCTGGGTCTTGGTGACCGCCATGTGGCGGAACAGCCAATTGAGCAGACCGAAACTGACGGCAGTGCCGAGGATGCCCAGGTAGATCACGGAGACCACGCCGATCCGCGTCCAGGTCATCCCCAGCGGCGAGCCTTCGAGGTACAGGCCCAGCGCAATCATGAACGGCAGGCTCAGCCAGATCTGGCTGCCGGTGAGAATAACGGGGTCGATGTGGCGCAGGCGCAGTTTGATGATGGTCGAGGAGAGCGCGGTACAGAATACGGCGACCAGGATCGCGGCGATACCCAGCAGGGCGTTGCCCTCGCCGACATCGATCTTGTCGGTGGAGATCAGCACGACACCGACGATACCCAGGCCGACCCCACAGACTTTGTTGAAGCTGAGCGGCTCGTCCGGCAACATGAAGTGAGCGATGACGCCGCCCATCAGCGGCAGGGTGGTGTAGACGATCGCGGCCAGGCCCGAGGATATTTGCGTCTCGGCCCAGTAGACGCCGATATAGTTGATGGTGAAGACCATGTTGCCGGTCAGGGCGATCAGGCCCCAGGTACGGCGCTCCTGCGGCAGGTGCGAGAGCCGGGTCAGCGCCAAGAGGCCCAGGGCCAAGCCGGCGACGGCGAAACGACTCCACATCAGGGTGAACGGCGGGAGCTGACTGTCGAGGCCCAGCTTGATGGCCAGCCAGGTCGAGCCCCAGATCGAGGCGAGCAGTATCCAGACCAAAACAGCGGGACTGGGCATGAGCGATTCCTAGGTTCAGAAAGCCGGCATGGCGCGGCCGCGGCTGGGTGCCGTGTGCAGCCGCAGGCGTGTTACAATGCAGGAACCAAGAGCGCGAGCGCTCCGTTTTTGGAGTTTCCCGCTGTTCATCCTTTATACCACGAGTTTCTGGAGCGTTTTCCGTGAAAGTTATTGGCATGATTGCGGTACTGTGGTTCACCTTGCTGGCGCGGGCGCAGTCGCCCGAGGCCTATCTGGACGAACTCATCCGCAGTTTCGACGGCAAGCAGCCGCTGGCGCTGTCCTTTCCCCACGACATGGCGACGGGCGAGTCGGTGCAGCGGCGTTTCCTGGCGCACTTGCAGAGCGAACACGGTCCGGCCGTCGGTTACAAGGCCGCGCTTACGAATCCCGGCGCCCAGCAGAAGTTCGGCCTGGATCGTCCGGTCTACGGCGTGCTGCTGAAAGAGATGCTCAAGCCGTCGGGCGCGACCCTGCCCGTCCACTTCGGCAATCTACCACTGCTGGAGGGCGACCTGATCGTGCGGGTCGGCTCGGAGGCGATCAACAGCGCCAAGACGCCAGCGGAGCTGCTGGCCGCGCTGGACGCGATCATCCCCTTCATCGAGCTGCCGGACTTGCTGTTCAAGAAGGGCACGACCCTGTCCGCACCGGGCCTGGTGGCGGCCAACGCTGGCGCGCGCCTGGGTGTGATGGGCGAGCCGCTCAAGCTCGAAGCCAACGAAGCGACCATGGAAGCTCTGGGCCATATCCGCATCGAGATCCTCGACGCCAGCGGCAAGACCGTCGGCCAGGGCTTCTCGGACCTGCTGCTCGGCCATCCGATCAAGGTCGTCGCCTGGTTGCGCGACACCCTGGCGGTCCAGAAGATCCAGCTCAAGCAGGGCGACCTGATCTCGCTCGGCAGCATGTCGGCCTGGGTGCCGATCAAGGAATCTGGCACTTTCACGGCCAACTACTACGGCATCCCCGGCAGCGAGAAGGCGACCGTCGTCGTCCATTTCGCCAATTGATGGACACGAGCATGGACAAGCTTCTGGCCGTCGGCCTGGGCGGCTTCGTCGGCGCGATCGCGCGCTACCTGCTGACGCTTTGGTTGATCAAGGTCGCCGGCCGGGCCTTTCCCTGGGGCACGCTGCTGGTCAACGTCCTCGGCTGCCTGCTGATCGGCCTGTTGATGCAGTTGGCCCTAAGCCGCCCCTGGTTCTCCGCCCCTCTGCGGCTGCTGCTGGTGACGGGTTTCCTGGGCTCGCTGACGACCTTCTCGACGTTCAGCTTCGAAACCCTGGACCTGGTCGACCGCGGCGCCTGGTGGCTGGCCGCCGGCAATGTCCTGTTGAACCTAGTCCTCGGCCTGGCCGCCGTGCTGGCCGGCCGAGCCCTGGTCAGCGCCTAAGGGAAAGCATCTTTATGAGCGTTTTGAAAGCCCTGCGCAAGGCCCTACTGGCCATCCAACTGAGCTCGCTGGCGTTGACCGCCGCGATTCTGTACCTGCCGGTCTCGCTCAATTTGGGGGTGGAGAACCTGGATGCTGCGGGCAGTACCCTGACCCTGGGCATTCTGATGACGACCGTGATCTGCCATCTGCGCGCCAGGAAGGCGAGCTTCCACCCAGGGCTGCTGGCCCTCCTGGGCGTGTTCGCGCCCGCCTACGCGCTGATGGGCGGCACGCTCCGCTTCGTCGCCGGCTACAACGTCGTTGCGCTCGGCGCCCATGTGATGATCTACGTTGTCCTTCACAACCGCCTGGCCGACAATCATAGGGACTCTAAGAGCGGGTGAGCGAACCTTGCTCAAGCGCGAGTTCACAGATCTTTTCTCAAAGGTAGGCGTTCCATGACGTATCAGGAAGCTTTTCAGGTTCCGCTGACTCGACTTTTGCTGAAACGCGCCGCGTTTCTACTCAAATGGACTCATCTTTTTCTGGCCCTCGTGTTGGTTGTCTTTATCATGACGGACACCTCGCGGCGGGAGACGTCCGGCGCGGACCTTCTGTACAAGGTCTTTTTGGCGGTGAACATCCTAGTTCTGGTGGGGGGCGTTATTCTGGCTCGCCGCGCGATCACGACCCTGCTGATCTTTGCCCCCTGTGGAATGGGCATCGTTTATTACGGGCATTACGGCCTCCTCGATCGTGCGCTGACACTCCACGGCCTAGCTCTGTTCGTCGATATGGTTGTCTACTTGCGCATGCGTCATATCGTCGCACGCGCGGATGGTGAGGCTGAGCGCTAGGTTGGCCTTGCCCCCCTTTAGCCACCAGCGCTCAGACCTTGAGCATACGAACCTTTTTAAACCCTTTAAAAAAACCCTGGCCCCAGGCCACACCTTCGACCAAACGCGTTTCACTGGCGTGGTCCTCTCGGCCGTGGATGGCAAGGTCCTGGCCCGCTTAGACCGTCCGTCATCCGTTTGCCAGGGAACTCGTTGGCGGAGCTGGGGGAGAGACAAGACCCGACCAACCAGATCAAGCGGAACTGTAGCGCAAATTCCAAATTTGCGCTGTGGCAGTCAGGATCCGATTGCCAAACGGGGATCAGGGCGCCTAGTACGATTTTGTCAGGTTGGCCAACACTTTTACGCCGGCTCCGCCCTATATTCGCGTTCCCTGCCGCCAAGGCAAGTCGGTGGGGGCGCCTAGTACGACTTTGTCAGGTTGGCTAGGCCAACACTTTTACGCCGGCTCCGCCCTACATTCGAGTTCCATCCGGAGAAGGCAAGCCGGCGGCTTACCGCACTTATCCTGGCTTCGCGGACCAGTTGTGTTCCCTGCGACTAGGCGGCCCCGCCTAGCCGGCTTACCCCACTTTCCTGGCTTCGCCCAACCTTCGTGTTCCCTGCCGGGAAGGCAAGCCGGGCGGCTGACCGCATTTTTCCTGGCTCCGCGGAGCAGTCGTGTTCCCTGCCACGGCCGCACACAACTCGAACCTCGGCCCGTGCATGAGCTTTGTGTCGGGCCTCCGTTGCGGATCCTGCTGGGAACTCGTGTTCTAGGAAAATACACGGCGTTGGGTGTGCTCGTCCTCACAAAAATAGCCATTGCATTCGCGTCGACACTGGTGCAAGATGGGGACACTGCATTCCCAGATTCTCGGACCGTACGAGATGTGGGCCCATGGCCCGGCATTGCCATGTCCCTCTTCTGTCCGTGTCCCTGTCCAAGGCTCTATTTTTCTTAGCGAAGGGAGGTTGGAGCATGCCTGTCCAGACCAGTTACCCAGGCGTTTACATCCAGGAAGTTCCGAGCGGTGTAAACACGATCACCGGTGTCGCCACGTCGATCGCGGCCTTTATCGGCCGGACCGCCAAGGGCCCGCTCGATCGCGCCGTCCGCTGTCTCAGTTACACCGATTTTCAGCGCAACTTCGGTGGCGCACACCCCAAGAGTGACCTCAGTGCCTCGGTCAAACAGTTCTTCGACAACGGCGGCACCGACTGCTACGTGATCCGCATCGCCCACAACGCCGCCAAGGCCACGGCCACGCTCAAGAATCTGGCCAACGCCAAGGTCCTCGTCGCCACTGCCCGCGACGGCGGGCTCTGGGGTAACAACGTCTACCTGACCGTCGATTACAACACGCCCACCCCCGACGAGACGTTCAACCTCGAGGTCACCTACGAGGAGGCCGGCAAGGTCGTCGCCAGCGAGACCCACACCAACCTCTCGATGAACCCCAACCACGTGCGCTACGCACCGGTCTTCGTCAGCCAGAGCTCGACCCTGATCACGCTCGCCAAGGACGCGGCGCTCAACCTGGCCGGCAACATCCAGACGGGCTACAGCGAGGGCCGCACAGTCTTCGACACCAGCGCGCTGCCGGCCTTCCTGGCTGCGCTCAACGCCATGGTCCACCACGCCGATCCCGTTCAGCGCAAGAGCCGCTTCACCCTCAGCGTCGACGGCTCGCCCTACTACGACATCGACCTCCATCTCGACCCGGCCAACATCGCCGGCGCCGCCCTGACCAATATCGCCGACGATATTCAGACCCGCATCAACACCCAGCTCAACGCCGTCCAGGCCGGTCTCAAGATCAAGGCCAGCTGGGAAGCCGTCGACACCGACCGCAGCGTCCTGCGCCTGACCTCGGACACCGCCGACCAGGTCAGCGTCAAGGTCCGTCGCGCCCAGTCCGGCGACTTCGCCGGCCCCATGCTGTTGGGCATCGACCAGGGCGGCATCGAGCCGACCCGCTACCGCAACTTCCGACCCGTGGCCAACGCCGCCTTCCTCAGCGGCGACATCAACGTCCTCGCCAAACAGACCCAGAACGCCTTCACCACCGTCTCCGTTTCGGGCACGAGCGTCAACCTGGTCAAGAACGGCAGCAATATCGTGCAGACCAGCGGCGCGACCCATCCCTGGTACCGGGACGCCAACGGCGGCACGGACGGCGTGCGCGAGAAACTCAAAATCCTCGCCAAGCACATCAACGCCCAGGCCAACCTGACGGCTCGCGCCGAGGTCTGGGGCTACCACCTGGCGCTGATCGCGACCAGCGGCACCAACAATACCGCCGCCACCTTCACCAGCGTGGCCGCGGTCGACGCCCTGTTCACCGCCAACACCCGCCGCTACGCGCTCGGCACCACCTCCGCCAGCAGCTTCCTCAGCGATGGCGCCAACGGCCGCGACGACGACGGCAACCCCCTGGCCGTGGCCGACTACCTCGGCAGCCAGGCCGACCAGACCGGCATCTACGCGCTCGACGCCGTCGACCTCTTCAACCTGGCGCTGATCCCCGGTGACCGCGATATCACCGAGGGCGATTACCTGACCATCGCCACCACCTTCTCCGGTTTCTGCAAGAAGAAGCGCGCCTTCCTGATCCTCGACGCGCCCGACAGCTGGACCGTCAAGAACCGCCCGGTCGCCGACGCTTCCGATGTCAACGACCTGCGCGCCTACGTGGTCACCGACCACTCCGCCGTCTACTATCCGAAGATCGTCTACAGCGATGCCGGCATCAAGAAGACCATGGGTCCCTCCGGCATGATCGCCGGCCTCTACGCCCGCACCGACAACGATGCCGGCGTTTGGAAAGCCCCGGCTGGCGTCAACGCCACCCTGCTCGGCGCGATCGACCTGGAGCTCAACCTGACCGACGGCGAGAACGGCGTGCTCAACAAGCTCGGCGTCAACTGCCTGCGCAAGTTCCCCAGCGGCAACGTCTCCTGGGGGGCTCGCACCTTGGCCGGTTCCGACGATCTCGGCTCCGAGTGGAAGTACGTGCCGATCCGCCGGCTGGCCCTGATGATCGGCGAGTCGCTCTACCGCGGCACCAAGTGGGCCGTCTTCGAGCCCAACGACGAGCCGCTGTGGGCGCGCATCCGCCTCAGCGTCGGCACCTTCATGCACAACCTCTTCCGCCAGGGCGCCTTCCAGGGCTCGACCCCCAGCGTCGCCTACTACGTCAAATGCGACAAGGAGACCACCACCCAGGCCGACCGCAACCTCGGCATGGTCAACATCCAGGTGGGCTTCGCGCCGCTCAAACCGGCGGAATTCATCGTGATCCAAATCCAGCAAATGGCCGGCGAGCTGTAAGGAGATATCGAGATGGCAAACGGATTCTACAAGAACACCCATCGGGTGGATCCCTACAAGAACTTCAAGTTCCGGGTCCTGATCGAAAAGGACGTCGTCATGGGCGTCAGCAAGGTGACGGCGCTCAAGCGCACGACCGAGGTCGTCAAGTTCCGCAGCGGCGGAGAGAACAGCCACGACTCCAAGTCACCTGGCCGGACCAGCTACGAAGCCATCACCCTGGAACGGGGCGTGACCCACGATCCCGCCTTCGAGGCCTGGGCCTCCCAGATCCACGACTACGACGGCGATCCGATCATGAACCTTTTGGACTACAAGAAGGACTTGACCCTCGAAGTGCTCAACGAGCGCGGTCAGGTCGCCATCCGCTACTTCCTCTACCGCTGCTGGGTCAGCGAGTTTCAGGCTTTGCCCGATCTCGACGCCAATGCCAACGCCGTGGCGATCCAGCACCTCAAGATCGAGATGAACGGCTGGAAACGCGACCCCGACACCAAGGAACCGGACGAGAAAGCTGCCGTCTAAGTCGACCGAGGTAACCGACCATGTCCCAACTCCGCGCGGAAGCGCGCGGGGAACCGCTGATGTTCCCCGCGCTGCCACAACGCCTGGCCTACGTGCGGGTGCCCGAGCGCTTGCGCCGCTTCGGCACCCACGCGGAAGATCTGCGCCTCGACTTCGCGAGCGCCCGCGCACCGCTGACCACGGCGCTGCTGGAGCTCTGCGGTTGCGATGGCGCCGGGCGGCCCTGCGACTTCGCCTTCGCGGCGGAGCTGGAGCTGGGCAAACGGGTCGAGTGCCTGTTGGTGCTAGCGATGGCGGACCGGCCCCGGCGCGACTTGACGCTGGTCTGCCCGTTCGAGGACTGCGGCCAGCGGATGGAGCTGGAGCTGGAGCTTGCGGAACTGCGCGCCCTCCAGCGGGAGGCCGAGGGCCTGGCCGAGATCGCGCTGCCCGGTTCGCCCGCGCTGCGCCGGCCGACGGCCCAGGACTTGGCGCTGTGGTCGAGCACGGCCTATGCCGACGAGGCGGAGGCTCGCGAAGCACTGGTGCGCCAACTGGTGCTCGAGGCGGCGCTGCGCGAGCGCGCGGCGCCGATTCTGAGCCGCTGGCCCGCCTTGGCCGAGACGCTGGCGGAGGCCGATCCGCTGCTCGATTTTGCGGTCCACACCCATTGTCCCTACTGCGAGCGCGCCTCGCGCCACCCTTTCGATCTCGAGGCCTTCGCCCTCGACGAACTGGAAGCCCAGCGCGAGCGCCTGATCCACGATATCCACCTGCTCGCCTCGCACTACCACTGGAGCGAGGAGGCGATTCTCGCGCTGCCCGAGTGGCGGCGCCAGGCCTACCTGGCGCTGGTGCGGGCGGAGCACCGACCGAGCGATGATCCTGGATGGCCGCGATGAGCACCTATTTCGATAACCTGATCCAGCACCACGGCGTCAGGGTCGGCGACGGCCCAGCCCGACCGGACGAACGGCGCTCGGCGCGGACGCAGTGGCCGATGGCGGCCGCGGACGAGGTCGAGGAGCTGTTCGAGGAACCCCAGGAGGCGTTGGTCTGGCCACCGCCGGCCCTCGAGGCAGCGCCAATGCCCCAGGCCGCGGCGCGGCCGGCCGCATTGCCGGTCGCAGCGCCGCCGGAGCGCTGGCAGACCGAGACTCCGCCCGAACAGGCCGCCCCGCCAGCGGCGCAGCACCCGCAC